>JANSWY010000021.1 GCA_024743255.1 bacterium
CATGACCACACATTGGTAAGCATCCGCTGGTTTCTATAAACAAGATAGCAGCATCATTCTCTGGATTACTAGGAGGATAAACAATACTACCCGACATCATATCATGACCCCTTGGCTCAAACATTAAGCCTTTTCTGATCCAATCATATTCTGAAATGAAGTGCTGCCGCTTTTCACTCATGTTTTTACCTTCCAGTACCGGCCCTCCACTTTTAACAAGCCTCACCGGATTACCACATGTGTGAGCATCAATGCATTGAAATTTTGAAATCATGTTTTGAGAGTTGATAAATGTTGGCCCCAGAGAAGCCAACATTTTATTGTAACCAAACTAACTTCCTGAAACAGAAAGTTTAACTAATGAAGACCTTGTCAATTCTCCGTTTACTTTTCTAATAATGTTCAGAGGATTGCGATTTTGTAATTCCAGCGGTAACAGGCTATCAGGAAAATCCTGGTAACAAATTGGTCTTGCAAATCTTTTTATCGCATCTGACCCCACTGATGTAAATCTTATATCTGTTGTAGCAGGAAACGGTCCCCCATGAATCATTGAGTCGCATACTTCAACACCTGTTGGCACGTCATTAATGATCACCCTACCAACTTTAGACTGGAGTATTTGGAGAACATCCTCATTCCCAATCAACTCCCCCTTTGTTCCAAAACAAGTACCTGTCAACTGTCCATCTAGCTTTTCAATTACTGACTTCAACACCTGAGTATCCTGACATCTAACAATCAAAGAAGATGGCCCAAACACCTCTTCAGCTAAGTGATTATCATTAATAAAATCATCTGCATCAACCTCAAAAATTGCAGGAGTACCATTTTCGAATCCTTCTACCAGAGCAACTGTTCTGACTTTGTCACTATTCTTAATTCGTTTAATTCCCTCACGATAATTATTGAGAATACCCTTTGTAAGCATTGGGGAGACTGATGACTCAGATATCTTTTGTCCTAATAGGTTAATAAACTCTTCAGTATCTCGATCCTCAACTATTAAGATCAAACCGGGGTTAGTACAAAACTGGCCGGACCCAAGGGTAATTGAGTTTGCTAGTTTAGCAGCAATTTGAGAAGATTCAGTACTTAAGATCTCTGGAAACACCACAACAGGATTAACACTGCTCATTTCAGCAAAAACCGGAATTGGATCAGGTCTGGAGTTTGCAATATGAAATAGAGCTTTCCCTCCACTAAAAGAGCCCGTAAACCCGACTGCTTTCACTTCTTTGTGACTAACTAATTTCTCCCCAATTTCATTTCCATTTCCATACAGAGTGCTAAATGTCCCATTTGGCATTCCGCAAATTGACGCTGCTCTCTGAATAGCCTCTGCTACAAGAGCATTAGTTGCAGGATGTGCTTCATGAGCTTTTACAATTACGGGATTTCCTGCAGCCAAGGCAGAAGCTGCATCACCTCCAGCTGTAGAGAAAGCCAATGGGAAATTGCTCGCAGTAAATACCACTACAGGACCAATGGGAATCAACTTTTTCCTGATATCACTTTTGGGGTTTGGTTGTCTATCTGGAATTGCCTCATCTATACTCGCCTCTGTCCACAGTCCTTCTCTTACAACAGATGCAAACATTTTAAGTTGATTCACCGTCCTGCCTCGTTCTCCAATGACTCTACCATCAGGAAGCCCTGTCTCTGATACGACAGTCGTAATCAGATGATCTCCAAGTAGTATGATCTGATTTCCTATTTCTTCTAGAAACTCAGCCCTTAATATTGATGACATTCCCGACAATTCCGAGAATGCTGATTTTGCTAGATTTAAAGCTTCTTCAATCTCCTCATCATTTGCAACCGCAAACCCTTCCTCGGAGTTCTTTAGTCCACTTGTTGGGTTCCAGCTAAATATCTTTTTATCAGACTTCCCTGAATTGGTAAAACCAATAATGTTATTTCTAACCATTTCGTAGAGTTATGAATAAGCTAATTCTAAATATTCAGGAATACTTGGTCTTGTATCAAGCGCCTGATTAATGATGTTAAGAACATCACGTCTTTCCTGCCCGTGTAATGGAAGTCGCGGAGCTCTAACGAACTCGGTCCCCAAACCCGTAAGACTCTCTGCTAGCTTAATATTTTGGACAAGCTTTGAATTAATGTCTAGTTCCAGCAACGGCAGAAACCATCGATAAATCTCCAATGCCTTTTGAATCTCACTAGCTTTAATAAGTCTGTAAATCGCCACTGTTTCCCTTGGAAATGCACAAACAAGTCCTGCTATCCAACCATTGGCACCCATCAACAGGCTTTCCATAGCCAGCGTATCAACCCCGCAAAGGATACTATACCTTTCACCGAATCGGTTAATCATCCTGGTTACATTACTCACATCTCTTGTGGATTCTTTAACTCCTTGAATTGTTGAATATTCCTGAAGCCTATCAAATGTGTCCAATGTTACCAGAATTTTATAATCAACTGGATTATTGTAGATAATCATTGGCAAATCAGAGTTTTCGGATATGGTTTTGAAATAATGAAAAACTTCATTTTGATCTGCGTTATACCTCATTGGAGGTAAGACCATTAAACCATTTGCTCCCCAATTCTCAGCTTGCATTGCAGATTTAATTGCTCCTTCTGTGGTCTGCTCAGCAATATTCATAATGATAGGAATATTAGAATTCACTTCCCTAACTGCAGCCACCAGCTGCTCCTTTTCAGAAGTCTTTAATCCGCTTGCTTCCCCTAAGGTTCCACCCAATATTATTCCATCAACACCAGCCTTAATTTGCTCTTCAATATTGAATTGAAACATCTTAAGATCCAGACCATCTTCAGCGTCGAACTTAGTAGTTACCGCCGGGAAAACCCCTTGCCAATCAATTGTTATACTCATAATCGTATCTGTTTATAAGCGTAAAACTAGAGTGGCCTTAAATCTCAAGTTCACAGTATATTATCGAGATATAATACTATTTTAACATCTTATGATATTACAAGTCAATATTTAGGAATATATAGAATTATATTTGAATCAATGAAGGCTCTTCCGTTTAAAATACCGCGAAGTTCAGTTGAGTCATTGATGATTCAGGAAGACAAGCAACCTTACTTGTATGATTTCCTTCACATGCATCCTGAAATTCAAATAACTTATATTCTAAAAGGCACTGGCACTGTTTATATAGGAGATTACATCGGGTCATTTGTGCCAGATGATATTTATATTATTGGTTCTAATGTCCCTCATGTCTTCAAGAACGATGAGGAGTATTATGAATCCAACTCCAACCTATATGCTCATGGAATGACCATCTTTGTTGATGAATCTTTTTTAAAAAAAACATTATTCCAACTTCCTGAAACCAGCGAGTTCTCAAGTCTACTGGAAAGATCTACCAGATGCCTGAAAGGAGTAAATCAGAATTATCTGAGAGCCAATTTTGAGAATCTCATCAGCAAGAGCGGATTGGACAAAATGATTGCAGTGTTACAGATAATTAAGGCTTTGAGTAACACCGATTCAATCATGAGTCTAATGAATAGGAATGGAATGATTAAAGTAACTGAAAATGACGGTAAAAGACTAAATGATGTAGTTCAGTATACACTCAACAATTTCACACAAACCATATCCCTGGAAAAGGTTGCCAACATTGCGAATATGACTGTGCCTTCATTTTGCAGATTCTTCAAGCAACGTACCAGGAAAACCTACATTTCATTCATTACGGAATTGAGGATTAATCAAGCCTGTAAATTATTGACGAATAAGGATCACACCATACTTCAGGTAGCAGTAATGACAGGGTATAATAACCTTAGTAACTTCAATCGTCAGTTCAAAAAAGTAAAAGGCATAACTCCAACAGAATACAAATCCAAAAACTCTGAATGACAATACTATTCTAGGAATTTGACTTACAATCGTTATCATCTCGAAATAATGTACCAATTCATAAATTGATACTACAGTTAATTGCAATCAATTCGCGGTTGAAGGTAATTACAATGATTTTGTAATAAAGTGAAGATTAAAGTCGATTAACGTGAAGAAACTCGCTAACCTAACTCGCATACTACTATTGGTATGTCTAATTGGGACAACCAACCTTGTAATGTCTCAAGATGTAATACTCCAGGGTTTTTATTGGAATACCCACCCAGGAGATCTATCAGAAAACGAAACCGGAGGGATCTGGTGGGACTCCCTCGCTGCTGTGGCCCCAAAAATTGGAGCAGCTGGATTCTCTACTATTTGGGCTCCACCACCACAAAAAGGATTTGCTGGAAAATTCGATATGGGATATGGTCCTTATGACTACTATGATATGGGAGAATACGATAGTAAAGGAACTATTAGAACTCGTCATGGAAGTGCATCTCAACTAAGGTCTATGATTCAGGCTTATCACGATAATGGTATTAATGTGATGGCTGATGTTGTACTTAACCACAGAGGTGGTGGAGATGTACTGGTACCAAGAGAAGTAGGTGGTGGATCAGGATATCTTGAATTCAATCCTCCAAGTGGAAGACTCCCAGGAGATGCAGGGGATTTCCATCCCAATAACTTCCATCCAGACCAAGATGGGCCCTACCATAACCCATTGTTCTTTGAGGACATCTGTTATTTCAATAATCCCACAACAACCCCTCCAACTGACGCAGATGGAAACCCTTCAACCTGGTATTTCGGTGCTCCTGGGTATATGGGTGAAATGGGCGTAGATCTGATTAGTTGGGGTCGATATCTAATGGATGATCTGGGATTTGATGAGCTTAGATTAGATGCTATAAAACATATAGAACCCGACTATCTAGGGAAATTCATTATTGAAGTTCAAAATGGAGATCAACCTTTTGCTTTAGGTGAATTCTTTGATTTCAACACCAATGATTTGGTTTCTTACCATTCGGCAGTTACCAACTCGAGTAACCAAGGTGGAGTGAAAGGGGCTTCCATGTCGTTATTTGATTTTCCTCTGAGAGGATCACTTGAAGCTGTTTTAAATGACCCCTCTGGAAGTCAGGACCTCTACAATACATTAGGAGGATCTGGACTTGTTTGGGGATCCAGTTTGTCTGGGTTTGATGTGGTTACATGGTTAGATACTCATGACACGGACAGAACTGGTTTTGTGGAAGATTCAAATGGTTGTGAAATTCCTTTTGGGAATAGTTGTCTGCGATTTGAAACTTTAGATGATCACCATCCCATTTTCTCAGACAAGGAAGATATGGGATATCCTTTTTTGTTAGCAGCTGAAGGTAGACCAATAGTATTTTGGAAGGACTATTTCTGGTTTGGTCTGGATAAAGATATCGATTGGTTAATTGCTCTTAGAAAAGAATTAGCGACCGGAACGTCAGATCATATTCAGAATCTTAACGGCTTCTGGCCGCAGGATGGTGCTTTCGATTTTGAAAACAACGGAGGCAATATGTTCGCTATGATCAGAAATGGTTTAACATCTGGTGAATCAGATGGGCTGATTTTAGGTCTTAATGATCATCCATCAAAAACCAATGCAGTATTCGTCAATACGCCATTTACCAACAAACACCTAAAGGATTATTCAGACGGGTTTATGTTTGAAACATCTGAAGCATTCGGAGATGGACGAGCGCTAGTGAAGGCACAACCTAGAGACTATAGTTGGTATGCACCGACAGGACTTTATCCATTAGGAGCTGGAATATCGCCAAGCCATTTTACTATGGAAGCTACACCTGGAGGATGTACACACTTTGTTGCGCTAACTGCAAGCAATTCAGAGAATTATGTTTTTAATGGAGGCACTATAGAGATAGGTGATGAAGTTGCTGCTGTTAATGGCAATGGTAATGTTGTTGGAATAGGAAGAATTGGTCAGGGTTTTCAATGGGATGGAGTTCACGATATGGTCATTGAATTACTTGGCGCTCCAAGTTCTAATGGAATGGCCAGTAATGAGGTGATCTCAATTGTTATCTATGATGCCAGCAACTCCCAGGAAATTACAATTGGCAATTTAACTTACGCATCTGCAGGTTCGATATTTAACTTTTCCCCAAATAGACCAAACTCCCCCAACAGAAATGGAAACTTTTCAACATTTGCTGTTAGCACGTCATCTGAAAACACATTCAATTGTAGTGGCATTTCCTTGATCAATGGTTTTGGTGTTGAATCTTGTTCTATAACTGATGTTTCTTTAGGAACTCAATCTGCTTGCAATATCAATTCAAATACAATTGAGCAAGAACTAATTATCTCATTCGAAAATGCACCTAGTGAAGGTGCACTAGTTGTAAACGGAGTAAGTTTCCCACTTGAAACAAGCCCTCAAACAGTTACTATTACAACAGAAGCTAATGGATTACCTTATGATGCTGAGGTTTCTATATTAGGAACAGATTGCTCTTTATCCATTCCTTCTCTTTTTGTTGCACCACAACCATGTAATGAAATATGCGACAACAGTAGTCCAGCTGATTCAGCTTATGATGATGCATGGTCTTCGGGAGACAATGATGGTTCAGGTTTTGGTCCTTGGTCATTATCCACAAATTTCAATAATCCTGGAAATGGAGGTCATTTCGTTTTCACCTCGACTGCTAATGGCGATGGTGATAACAATGGTGATGGTGACATTGATGATGCAGGAAGAGCACTTGGAATGTATGCAAATTCAGGGGATGTTTCAAATGCTGTTCGACCATTCACCACTCCTTTACAAGAAGGATCTGAATTGACTATAAATATTGATAATGGTTGGATCGAAAACGGTGGAGCAGTTGGATTGGGAATACAAAACACAGTAGGTGAAAACTTATTAGAATTCTTCTTTGCCGCAGGTAATCCAGAGTACTTCATCAGTGATAGTAATGGAGCAAATGCTTCTGGAATTGGCTTCACAGATGAAGGAATTCAATTGACCTTTACTTTAGGAGAAAATGCTCAATACGAAGCGAGTGTAACAACTTTAGGTGATGGATTTTCCTACTTATTAAGTGGCACTTTAATATCTAATTCTGACCAATCACCTGCACAGATAAGATTCTTCAATTCCAATGCTGGTTTTGATGCTCCGCGTAACTTATATATCGGAGCAATGGAAATATGCCAGCCTGTGATTCCGACATGTGAAGCAACTCTGATCGATTCAGGAACTACATGTCCAGGTAGTGATCAGGGGTATTTCACGATTAACATGACTGACGGACTTAGTCCTTTCACTGTAGAATTAAATGGTCAATCAATTGGAAGTTTTGATAGCAATGAATTTACTGTTCCTGATTTAACTTCAGGGAGCTATTTAGTGGATATAATCGATGCTAATGATTGTCAATCTACACTTGAGATAACTATTGAGGAGTTTGATGATGAAGCACCAGTAATCTCGTGCCCTGCTAATATCTCGGTAGCAAATGATGATAATGCTTGTGGAGCAGCAGTGAATTTTGAAGCTACTGCTACTGACAATTGTTCCGCCTCAATCACTTACAGTCACGCACCAGGTTCGGAATTCCCAGTTGGGGTTACAGAAGTCACAGTTACCGCTACTGATCTATCTGGCAACACTTCTGAATGTAGTTTTACAATTGAGGTTACAGATACAGAATCGCCAGTCATTGCATGTCCTATGGATATTGTAATTCCAGCCAATGAAAACTGCTTAGCGGTAGCAACGTGGGAAGAACTGGTACTGTCAGATAATTGTGGCATCACTAATATATCGAGCAATTATGAAAGTGGTGATGAGTTTGGCTTAGGTTCAACTGAGGTGACATATGAAGTCACGGATGAAGCAGGTAATTTATCATCCTGTTCATTCACAATTACTGTTATAGATGAGACCCCACCTACAATTAATGCCGATTTAATACCAACATATTTTTATGGTCCATATGGAATTCATGAAGTGGTAAGTGAGGTTACTGACAACTGTGATAGCACCGAAGTAATTTCTACAATTGAAACGCCACAGTTGAATAATCCAGAAGTTCGACTTTACAGAAGCTACTGGGTATCAGTAATCAAATTTAATCCAAACAGAAACCGAATAAAGGTGATCGCTCCAGACCCTGAAGCTTTATTTAATAAAATCACTGAAAACGGAATTGAGGTATCGAATGGACAATATTTGATTCAGAAAACTGGAAGCAGATCGAATAAAAGCTATTACTTCTTTGACAGAGCTGGCGAACTTTATGCAACATCGTCATCAGATGGATTAGATCTGTTCAGCATTGCGACTGACTTAGCGGGAAACACATCAGTTGTGACAACCTCCCCTGAAAGTTCATTGAGAGCCAATTCATTAGGAAGAGTTGATAATGGATCAATGGATTTCGAAGAACCATTGAATGAACTGAAAAATGCTGAGGAACAATTAAATGAATTTCAGGTATTCCCAAATCCAGCAAAAGATTATTTGAACATTTCGAATATTGAGGAACTTGGAGAAAATGCAGTACTGCAATTATATGATCAAACTGGAAAAATGGTACTTCAACAAAATTTGAGGGATCAGGATATTAATGTAATCGAAATTGGTAAACTGAGGCTTTCAAAAGGACTTTATGTCTTAAATATTATTGGATCTATTCAATCCAGAAACCAAAGGATATACATTGAATAATGGCCTAAAAAATCAGAACAGAAAGCAAATCCTCATTCAGGGTTTGCTTTTTTATTTGCCTAAAACTAAAAAAAGCCTCTACTCATCTAAAATCTGTGGTATTTTAACGAGAAATTACCTGAGAGTTAAGTCAATTATTTTTATTTGTGAGTATATTAAATATACAATAGACAATTAGGACTGTGCTAGGAAAATTACCAAATTTCTTTATTTCACCTGAAATTAAGGACAATCCCACGGAGTTTGTGCGGTCCCGTATTTTGATAAAATTTATCCTAATCTGCTTTTTCGCTGCAATATTTTTTATCACGCTGGCATACCTTCTTGAAATCAAGCTTACTTTCTACGCACTTATAGTTCTTGAAAGTATACTTATTACATTTTTGGCCATTTCCAGGAAAATAAAGAGCACTAAGGTTTTCTTACGCTTCTTCCTATCAGTGATATACCTGGCATACCTGTTTCCTATAATTGACACAGGAGGAATGAATTCTGCAGTATTACCACAATTGATTGTGGTGCCAATGCTTGGCTTCTTATATGGATCAAAACCTGAGGGTATTTTCTTTGCCGGTTTCAGCTTTGTTACAATTCTGGTGTTTTGGTTTCTCCCACAGATGGGTATCAATCTGGAACATAATGTGATCGATAGGTACGAGAGAATATATGATTACATCAATTACATATTCCTATTCGTGTTTGTATTGGTATTAACGATGGCCACTGAAGAAGAAGTGGAAACTACTAACAAAATGCTAAAGGATTCCAATGAGGAATTACTGGTCACCCAAAAAGAACTTCGCGAAAAAGCTGACTATTCCTCTCGAGCACAAGCAATACTTGAGAAAGCCTTAGAAAAAGAAAAAAGATCCAAAGACCAACTTAAAAACGCACAAGCACAATTAGTGCACAATGAAAAGATGGCATTCATTGGTCAGTTGACAGCAGGTATTGCACACGAAATCAACAACCCTGTGAACTTTATCAAATCCGGTATTGATGCCTTAATTCAGGATATATCCGACATAAGAAGCTTAAGACAGGTAGAGTTAGAATCGTTCGAAAGTATTGTTACTGGAAAAGAAAAAGGCGATATCCAGGATAGCAATGAAGTGATTGAAAAAGCCATGCATCGGATTCAATCAAAGAAAGAAGAAATTGAATTTGACTATCTAATTACCGAAATTGAGAGTCTGATGGGATCAATTCAAAACGGTGTAGGACGTACCGCTGAGATTATAAATGGCTTGAGAGTTTACTCTAGATTAGATCAGGGGGAATATAAAACAAGTGATATCAATGAAAACATTGATGCAACACTTGTGCTATTGTCAAACAAGTATAAAAACCGGATTGAAGTCATTAAAAATTACAGTGAAATCCCCAAGGTGCAGTGCATCTCTGGAAAAATTAGTCAGGTATTTATGAACTTACTTGACAATGCCATCCAAGCCATAGAAGAGAAAGGACGGATTGAAATTGCAACAACGCTCAATGAAGCCGACAATACCGTAACTATTTCCATCAAAGATTCAGGTACCGGAATACCAGAAGAGAATGCTAATAAGATTTTCGACCCTTTCTACACAACTAAAGAAGTTGGTGAAGGAACAGGACTTGGACTTGCAATCTCTAAAGGAATTATTGATGATCACCAGGGGGTTCTACAATTTGAGAGTTCAGATTCTGGTACTACGTTTTATGTCACCATTCCAATCAATCAAAAATGAGTGAGACAAAACACACCATATTGTACGTAGATGACGAAGATGACAATCTGGTCACCTTCAAATCTGTGTTCCGCAGAGAGTTTAAAGTACTCACAGCAATATCTGGCTTAGAAGCTCTTGAGATTCTGAAGTCGCACCAGGTGGATCTTATTATATCAGACCAAAGAATGCCTGCAATGACCGGTGTGCAATTATTGAAGAAAACGATCATAGAATATCCAGAGTCAAAAAGAATGATTCTAACAGGACACAGCGAGATGGATGATATTATTGATGCCATCAACCTGTGTAAAATTGATGCATACATAACCAAACCCTGGAGTAAAGAGGGATTAATGAAGACTATCTCTGAAGCTCTGGAAGAATCTTCCCAGATCCAAAATTTGAATACCAGAATCCAGGAACTGGAAGAGGAAAATTTGAAATTGAAAGAAAAATTAAATAACGTTAAGCCATAAGCCCAGCCAAAACCTATGGATGATAAAATATCAATTCTGTACGTAGATGACGAAGAAGATAATCTGACCACATTTAAGTCAGTTTTTAGGAGAGAATATGACATTACTCTTGCAAATTCCGGACAAGAAGCATTAGACATTCTCGCAGACAAAAGTGTGGACCTAATTATCACAGACCAAAGAATGCCAGAAATGAGTGGCATAGATTTACTTATAAAAATAGTAGACCTCTACCCTAAGGTCCTAAGAATTATATTAACAGGATATAGTGATGTGAACGATGTAATTATGGCTATTAATAGTGGTAAAATTCACAGCTACATTACAAAGCCATGGAACAAAGAGGATCTTAAAAACTCTATTGAAAAAGTCCTAGCCAAAAACGGCAAATAGTTTACGATTTCTGTTCTACAGAAGGAAACGTCACAATAAACTTTGCTCCTTGGTTAGGTTGGCTCTCGACCTGTATTGTACCTCCAAATTTATTTGATATACTTTTTGAAATATACAGTCCAAGACCTGCTCCTTTTCCAGGTTCTTTGTTACTGTAAAACGGCTCAAACATCCTTCGCTTAATATCTTCCGTCATCCCAATACCATTGTCTTGTATAGTAATTAGAACATCATTCTGTTGACTTGACCCAGTGATTTTCAGAAAACCATCCGAGTCACTTAATTGTAAGGCCTCAATACAATTTTCAATAATGTTTACAAACAATTGGTTGACCTCAATTTGATTGCCATTAATTATCAGGTTTGGCCCTAATTCAATATCAAACTCAACTTCAGGGTGTGAATCTTTAATAATCTGAGTTGTCATCATTAGTGTTTCACCCAAATCAAAATTCTCGACACTTTCCCCATCGCCCTGTGGTGATATATGAATCAATTTTTTGATGATGAATGATGCTTTCTCTGCTCCTACCGCAATTACAGATAAGAATTCCTGAACTTCATCAATTAAAGGAATAGCTTTTGATTTATGTTCTTCAGCAATCAAAGGTCGCACTTCTTCCAGGTTCTCATTTATAGGTTTCAGAAGGCCAGAAACATAATTAAGTGGGTTGTTTAACTCATGAGCCAATCCAGATGAAAGCATAGCAATGGACTCCATTTTTTCAGACTCAATCAATTTTGTGGTGGTGCTCTCCAAATCTGAGATCGACTTAGAAAGCCGTTGATTCTTTCTCATCATTGAATCACGGAACATGATGAGATAAACCATGAATGTGACCATAATAAATGTATAGCAAACAAAGCTATTAACAAGCTTCATTTCAGGTGGTATCAGATCATAGGTATAACCATTGATTGTTAAGAGATAGATACTGATGGTAGCAAAGAAACAAACACCTATCATGATATACCGATCAATGTTTGGCTTATAAAAAAGGGTCACAATTGCTGCAATAAAAAACTTTGGAACAGAAGGAGAAGCTATTCCTCCAGTGTAATAGACTTGCATGAAAAATGCAGTAAAGATCACCACAATGGATAATCTAAACAGCAGAATTAGCTGTTGATTGAAAAGCGAAAAAAGAGTGTATATGGTAAAAAAAGTAAATGCTACAATAGTAGTGTAAAACAGTACATCAAGGTCCAGAAGATAGTAAAGTAACCCAAAACCAATTGTGCCAATGTAGGCTAAGACCATTAATAGTCTGAAATAAAATCTTCTTCTGAGTTCTGTCCTGTCCAATAGTATTTATTAAGAGTAGTTTACCTCTTAATATACATAGAATTATCTACGAATCCCTTATGTATTAGCCTAATTCCTGCCTTTTATCAAGCCATTTAACAGCGTCGTTTTTCGTTCTGAAAAATTTCACATTCTTCAGTTGTTTAATTGCCGCGAATGTTTGTAAAAAATGCATCTGAACAACATCCTGCGTGAATACCAGTGCTAAGAGAACATTGTGATCCAGACCATAAGATGAGAATTTGGATATCACTTCAAAAGAGTCTTCAAGGGATTCATTCAAAACTGCATTTGCAATATTGAAAAGCACTGCCTGGAGTTTATTTTGGTTTGCAAACGCAAAGATTTCAGGCAATGCTGCAGGACCATCTCCTGCTTCAATTACCCCTGAAAATAAAACCTCCAGATATTCTGGGTTGTTCTGTACTATTAGTTCAAAATTCATAGCTAGCTGATTCTGTCATATTGAATTCACAATACTTATTTAACCAATCTATTAAGTCCAACTAATAAATTAACGTTTAGTTTGAGATTATTACTCACATTATACAAATTCGTACCCAATAAAAGTTGACAATGGAATATTTCATTATTTGCCTGGCTGCATTTTTAACCTCAATCCTTACCTTCTTCAGTGGTTTCGGACTGGGTACAATACTCACTCCAATTTTTGCATTGTTTTTCCCTATTGACCTGGCAATTGCTCTGACCGGTGTAGTGCATTTTTTAAATAATCTCTTCAAAGTGGGACTAGTGGGAAAGCATGCTAATAAAACTGTGTTATTGAAATTTGGAATTCCTGCGGTCCTTGCTGCGTTTATTGGAGCATGGGTATTGGTAAATATCTCGGGGTTGGACAATTGGTTTACCTATGATTTTATGGGCAGAGTATTTGAAGTGACTCCCGTTAAAGTGATCATTTCGGTGGTACTTATAGCATTCTCAATTTTCGAACTCACAAAAACCTTTAAAAAGCTAAGCTTTGATAAAAACAAGTTGCCAGTTGGGGGAATACTAAGTGGTTTCTTTGGTGGATTATCAGGACACCAAGGGGCATTGAGAAGTGCTTTTCTAATTAAAGTGGGTCTCTCCAAAGAAGCTTTTATTGGTACCGGTGTAATTATTGCATGCTTTATAGATTTCACCAGGTTATCAGTTTATGCATCCAGATTTAGTACATCTGGATTAAATGAAAACATGCTTCTTGTAATATTAGCAACACTTTCAGCAATGATAGGCGCTATTATTGGGAATAAACTACTGAAGAAAGTTACTCTGGACTATCTACACACGTTTGTAGCAATAACTCTTATCGTTATTTCAATCGCTTTGGGAATTGGATTGATATAGACTTAGTGACCTGGAGCACCCGTATCAGCAACTGCAAGATTGTGATGGAAAAACAATTCTTCATGATCAATCTCTCCTTCAATGTAAGCCGCTATACCTTGCTTCAACCATTTATCAACTTTAGATATATATCCGTCAGCTTCAATAAGCAATAAGTCCTTATTCTTTTTCATACATCCGTAAATGGTAAATTCTTCCTCTAGAATTTTATGATAGAAATAGAAGTTATCGTGCTTCATTGCTATGCTTACGTATTCTGAAAAAGATCCATCAGATGTAACCTGCCCGAAGGCTTTGATTCCATGAGAAGTAAACCTCATTTTTGATCCATTACTTCTTTCAAAGAATATAGACTTTAGCAACCCATTTTCAATTTTACCTCCAGATACTTTACCTCTTATAGTATCTCCTTTAAGAGTAACTACATATCCATCAGCAGACGTTACGGACGGATATTCTACGACCAATTTATGAAGGGCGCTTTCTCCTTCCTGAGCTCTAGCAATTAATTGAAGACTTAAGAGAAGAATTATGACTAGTAGAATTTGTTTGAAGAATCTTTTCATAGCGGTAATGTTTACTTGAAATTATAACTTCTTCCAGAATTGAGCTAATCCCAAGAAGTGAATAGGAATAATCACCGATGAACAGGAAGAATTTTAACCACTTCAACAATCCCAACAAGTGATAGTTTTCAACAACCTGATTTACAAGTATTTACAACTTTTAATCCAATGTTTAGGATCGATGAAACATAAAATTCCGTAGATAAGTAGACAAATATGGAGGACTAATTCCCAACATAAACCCCAAAAACTAAAATATAATTATTCTAAGTTTTCATTGTCAAAATCTCACATAAAGACTAAATAGGAATGCATACAAATTGTTCTAAAGCCGTTATATTGTCTAACTATCACATGTTCCACTACTATGAGCGAAAAAGAAGATCAGATTAATCTGTTAATGAAAAAGCTTGATGAAGTCCTTAATCAACAGGAATCATTTAAGTCTGAAATCAATTCTTTAAAACAGGAAATCAGAACTTTAAAAAGTGAAAAGCCAAAAACCGCTATTGAAACAAAGGCAGCTACACCACCAATAAGTGAATCTTCTACTCAATTAGCTGCACCAATACAAAAAGCACCTAAGCCTCAACCTAAACCAATAAAGAAGCCCAAAATTAAAAAGGGCAAATCAGATCTCGAGAAGTTTATAGGAGAAAACCTGATCAATAAAATTGGTATTGGTATTACGATTATTGGAGTTGGTATTGGAGCAAAGTATGCGATTGATCATGATATGGTTAGTCCGCTTACAAGGATTATTCTGGGATATCTTGTGGGGCTTGGGTTATTAGGCTTTGCATTTAAGCTTAAAGCCAAATACGAGAATTTCAGTGCTGTACTGCTTAGTGGGGCAATGGCCATTTTGTATTTCATAACATATACTGCTTATAGTTTCTATGAGATGTTTCCGCAATTGATGGCATTTGCGATCATGGTAATCTTCACAGGATTCACAGTGGCAGCTGCCATTAATTACAATCGGGTTGTAATTGCCAATATCGGACTTGTCGGTGCATATGCAGTTCCGTTCCTTTTAAGCGATGGTTCTGGACAAATACAGATGTTATTTTCGTACATGACCGTCATTAATGGAGGAATATTAATTCTGGCGCTTAAGAAATATTGGAAATCGCTATACTATTCATCCTTCGGATTTACCTGGTTAATATACCTTGGGTGGTTATCGACACAGTTTGAAATAGACCAGCATCAAAACATTGCTTTATTATTCGCATCTATATTTTACATAGTTTTCTACACGTCATTTGTAGCATATAAATTTATTAACAACCAAAAGTTTACTGGAGCCACGGTTTGGTTGTTATTGGCAAATTCATTCATCTTTTATGGGATAGGATATTATGTCATTTCACAAATTGAGAATGGTGAGGAATTTCTAGGGTTATTTACATTGGCAAACGCTGTTGTCCATTTTGTAGTGGGACTTCTCATACAAAGGCAAAAGCTTGCTGACAAATCACTACTATATCTAGTTATTGGACTAGTGCTGACATTCCTTACTCTTGCCATACCTGTTCAACTTGACGGTAATTGGGTAACCATACTTTGGTCATTAGAGGCACTTCTACTATTTAGTATAGGAAGAATCAAATCTTTGGCTACTTATGAGAAACTTTCTTATCCTTTAATGCTAGTAGCATTCTTTAGCCTGCTTCATGATTGGGCAATGCAAATCAATTACTATGACCCTCTAGATGCTGCTACAAGATTGACGCCTCTGTTTAATATTCAGTTTTTGACTTCATTGATTGTCGCTACTGCACTTGGAGCAATTACCTACATGAAATTTAGTAGCAAATGGCCAGCACCGGATGTTGGTACTGCAATAAAAAACATAAGTTCCTTCGTGGTTCCCACCTTATTCTTGATTGCTTTGTTTGGAACTTTCCAAAATGAAATCGGAGTTTACTGGGAGCAGAAAATTGAAGACTCGATGATGGTTCAGATAGACGACACTTTTGAAAACAGCTTCAACAGAAATTGGGATCTCGAAGAGTTTAAAACCATTTGGACTGTTAACTATTTCCTTTTATTTATCTCCGCTCTGGCTCTATTTAATTGGAAAAGAACCAAAAGCAAAGGTTTTGGAACTGTCATTCTAATTTTGGGAGGATGTGGTATTTTAACTTTCCTAACAGGTGGTCTCTATTCAATCAGTGAGCTAAGGGAATCTTTCAATGATTCAGAGGTCTTCTTCCCGACTGGCCCAATGCATATCGGAATTCGGTATATAAGCCTTCTGGTACTAGCTTTATCAATATGGGCAATTCGAAAGCATACAACGCAGGAAGTACTGAAATCAAATTTGACTTTACTCAATGATTTAATCTTATATATCACTGTTCTATGGGTATCTAGTAGCGAATTGATTCACTGGCTAGACATGGCAGGTTCCACGGGTTCATACAAGTTGGGATTAAGTATTTTATGGGGAGTCTATTCCCTAGCTTTAATTTCCATAGGAATATGGAAAAAGCAGAAGCATATCAGGATTATTGCAATGGCATGGTTTGGAATCACATTGGTCAAACTTTTTGCATATGACCTTTCGGATTTAAGTAACATCCGTAAAACAATAGTTCTGGTTTCTTTGGGAGTTATCCTGTTGATCACATCATTCTTATATAACAAATACAAAGAAAAGATTTCAAGTGAAGAAGGAGATAAGTAGTGTATTAATAATACTTTGCCTGATCCAGTTTAAATGCCTGGCTCAGGAATTTGATTTTAAAAGACCTCTAAAAGGAATAAATGGTCCAGGATGGTATCAATTAGAGGTTCCGACTGAATTGTACAGTAAAATTCAAGAAGACTTAGATGATATCAGAATAATGGCTATATCAGATGGAGATACTACAGAGGCTCCATATACAATTGATGTGACTAATCCCATCATTAAAATCCTGGATAAGAACCATGAAATCATAAATAATAGTAGAAAGAGAAGAAACTACTTCTATACTCTTGAGATGGAAAACCTTGAAACCATCAATGAAATTGAGCTTGAATTACTTCAAAGAAACTTCTCCTGGAGAGTCACACTGGAAGGAAGCAATGATCAAAAAGATTGGTTTACCATCCTTAATAGATTTCGAATCATCGGGATTAGTAATAGCCAAACTGACTACAAGTACACTAGATTAAGATTTCCAGACTCCAAGTATCGTTTTTACAGAATATCAATCAAGTCAAATAGCAGGCCAACACTTGAGTCTGCAAGCAGTAAGTATTACACCAAAATTGATGGCAATCTTCAGAATAGACCAGTTGTAACCCAGAAAGTAATTCAACTTGATGCAGGAAGATTCACGGTAATTGATATAAAAACGAATTCAGTTGCTCCCATATCTCAGATTCAATTATCAGTTGCAGACACATTTGATTACTACAGGCCAATAGAAATCGAAAGACTTGTTGACAGCATTAAGTACCAAACAGGTTGGCAAAAAAGATATGAAACTGTTTACTCAGGTACATTGAGTTCTTTTAACAAAGATGCTTTTTCATTCAGACATTGTATTGCAAACCAATTACGAATCGAAATCACCAATTACGACAATGAACCTTTAAATATCCTCAAAACAGAGATAATGGGACCTACCCATAAACTCAGGTTCCGGGTTTCAGATAACAGAGATTATGCACTCTACTACTCAGACAAGAACTCTACTGGGCCATTCTATGATATTGAGCAATTTCTTGACCAAATTCCTTCAGATTTACCTGCGGTGCAAATGGGAGAAGAAGTTGAGCTCCCGAAAGAAGGCTCACCTGAAGTATCAGCACTGTTTGAAAACAAACTATGGTTATGGTTGATAATGGGAGCAATTATTATAGTTTTGGGTTTGTTCTCAATCAACATGCTAAAGAAAGCCCAATGAGGTATTTATTCTCTGTTCTAATACTGCTAGTAATATCCGCGTGTTCCAATCCAAAATCATTTTCCATCAATGAAAAACCCACATGGTTACCTTCCGAAAGCAAGTTATCCCAGGGAGTAGTCAGCAAATTTTATAAAGCTGATATCAGAGGGGAAGGTAAAAGAGATGCTGGTGATATTTCCTACAGAAGCTACCAATTGATAGACGATAACTTATTAGAAGTCACTTCCTATAATGCTGGTTATCAGTTGGAATCAAAATCTACTTTCAAAATAGAGAATCAGCAAATGATACTTCAATCTCAATTGGTTCAAAATGCGGGAGATACAATAGAGGCCATTATCTCAAACTCCAGTTACTACAGCTGGGATCCGAGTAATCTTGCAAACTCCAGTATTACAGTCAACTACAACGAAAAGGCCAAGTATCAAACCAAATCGCAACAACTTAGAGTCTTTGATATTGAAGCTTTGAATAAAACAGGTGTTTCATTTGAATTTAATGTTTCATCACAGAATCTGGCTAACGAAACAAGCCAACCACGCACGAGCCTTGTAACTACCACATTCCTGGAAGGGATAGGTCTATTTGCTGAGGAAGTCATAAGTGGCGAGAGAAAACTTCAAGTCGAATTAATTGAGCAGTTTTCGTTAAGCGAATTCCAACAACGTAGCAACCATGGACTTACCAGGGTAGCTAATATCAACCCCGATCAGAAAATTGACACCATTTCAGGATTTTCACCTTGCCTGAAACCTCAGAGGATTTTGGATTATTACAATACTACTCCCTATGCTCAATACACAGGAGGAAACTTTAAACTTCAGGAATACATTAAGTCCAATCTGGATAAAACACTGTTTCAAAATGAATCTGGATATCTTGTTTACAGATTTGTGGTCAATTGCAATGGGAAGGCTGGCTGGTTTGTTACGGAACAATATGATTTAGATTACCAACCTAAAGACTTTAGTCAAGACCAAGTGGATCATTTATTGAAGCCTCTTGTATCTGTAGATTCCTGGACTCCAGGTTTAATAAATGGTACTGCCAGAGATTCATACGTTTACATAACTTTTAAATTCAAAGATGGTGAGCTCATTGAAATTTTACCTTAACATACTGTTTGTAGCATCCATCTTTTTATCATGTTCGCCCGAAGAGGAATGGTATAAAAGAGAATTGAATTCTTCTCAACAAATGATCTGGGCAGACCGCTTTTTTAATGGAAGCGGCAAATACTACCAGGGAACAGTACCAGAACAATTACTACTTGCTGAGGCTGCTCAGATGGATCCGGAAAACAGTAAAGTACTTCGTGAACAAGGTGTTGCATGGCTGAAAAGGGGTTTTGGAATCCAAATGCATGATCACTTTGAAAAGGCCATAAAAGTTGATCCAGTTGCATGGCAGGGTTACCGGGGTTACAATTATCTCTATTTCTACAGGGATTATGAGAGAGCACTGGCTGATTTTAACGCACTGGATACATTGACTTCAGACACGGATTATCCACAAGGTCAGAGTGTTGATTACATGAGAGGGTTATGTTACTTGGGATTGAATAATTATGGTAAATCAATTGAATACTTCACTAAGTACATAAATGAAGTGACAGCTGAAGATGGTGAATCCTGGGTGGATGTATATGCATTTCTTTATCGAGGAATAGTTTATGCCAAACTAGGTGATTTTAAAAATGCCAGAATTGATTTCGAGAAAGGGATAAAGTACTACAAAGATCTAGCTGATTTCTATTACCATCTGGCAGCATTGGACATAGTAGAAAACAACAAATCAAGTGCCATTAAGAATGTGGAGATTGCTTTAGACTTGTACGAAAAAGGTTATTACCATCAAAGATCATATGTGACTGTACAGGAACAACTGCATTCAAACCTGATCAACTTGTTGAAAGATCAAATTAATCAGACGCCTTGAGCGAATTGACCTGAATCCTAAAACTTGTGACCTTCCTATAAAAATAATTGGACTGTAATTGATCCAGTTTTGTATTGAATCAAAATCAAAACAAACTGAGAAATGAAAAGTCTAATTAAAACTTTCGCGATCACAACCCTAGCCTTAGTAATCACATTTGGAGCGGACGCTCAGAAAAAAGTAAAAACTTTTAAAACCTCCAAAGTTTTGGATTTACCTGCTGAACAGGTATGGGCAGTGGTTGGAGAAGATTACGGAGCGATTGCTTATTCTCATCCTAAAATTGTAAACTCCAGTTATATCAATGGATCTCTTGAAGCCGGAGAGGGTGCTGAAAGGGTTTGTAATTTTAATGATAAAGGCACACAATACCTGAAGGAAAAAATGGTGGATTACAAACCTTCAGAGATGTCTTTTACTAATACAGTATATCAAGCAGGTAAATTTCCGGTAGATCCAGAATATACGAAAGCGATATACAAAGTTGAAGATCTGGGAAATGGTAAAAGTCGATTGAGCTTTGATATGCAGTATCGCACAAAACCATCATTTATGGGAGGTATGATGAAGAATCAGTTTATGAAACTAATTGACGACTACTTCATCGCAATAGAACATCATGTTAAGACTGGAGAGAAAGTAACGAAAGAAAACTTTAAGGGTATTAAAAAGCAATACAAGTCCTAAGGTGATTAATACAATCAATACAGAGCACAATTGAATTAAGCCCTGGTTTCTAATCAGGGCTTATTTTTTATACTAAACCACATAGCATCTTTATATCCCTGGAATTCTGCAAAATGGTCAAACTTCATTCCTATCTTTTCTAATACTCTAATGGAACCAATGTTCTCTTTCATTGTGATAGCAATAATCTTTTCTAATCCCAATGTATGTAATCCATAATCCAAAATAGCCTCAGAAGATTCGGTAGCTATTCCCCTACCCCAATACTCAGGTAAAAACCTGTATCCTATATCTATTTCACCAACAGATTCTCTGTAGACTAACCCATTCCAGCCAATCATCTCGTCAGTTTCCTTATTCACAATTTTCCACCTACCATATCCCCTCTCGGAATAGCTTTTATTTGTATCATCCAGCATTTTTCTTACTGCCTCGGTCACATCTTCAAAGGAAGTAATGGGTGGTTTGCCGGTAAACCCTTGTGCTTCAACATTTGAATGAAGCTGATAAAGGCTTTCCGAATCATTTGAAGTTATGTTTGAAATAAGTAATCTGCTGGTTTCAATTAGCATCAATTGGAGTTTTAATTAACCATTTCAAGTTAGATATTTAGTCCAACTAAGCCAAAAACAAGGATTTATATGTGATGCTTACCAAATGTTACGCCTCTCCTAACTATCTGTCTACCAGATGTACACTCTTACCAATAGTGTTACATCTTAATATGACTTTACTTTGAGGAAATAGGAAATTTTAAAGTTAACAATATGGAAATGGTTATTTGGTTTGACACTATAGAACAACATTATGAATTAGGAAGTATGTCTGATTATCTGGTTGCTCAGGAGTATAAACAAGAAGAATTTGATATTCTTTATGAGTTCAACAGTTATACAAAATCAATTGCGCAAAAGGTGGTAGACAGACTTAATGATGCGAGAGTTGAATCTGTTGCTGCATAAAAAAAGCCAAACTACATTGTAATTTGGCTTCTGGATTAATCTAGCTCCGTAGCTAAAGATTCATCATAATATTTTTAAGCAGCACATAGAAATTCGTAACATTTCTTTTTAGTATCCATGTAGTAGATCTTACTATCTCTCATCACAATCCAACTGTTATAATCTTCTCTGAATACAATCTGATATCTGTTTGCTACTCTGTTGTAGGTGTACTTGAAAATGTTAGATAGATATTGCATGTGCTTGTATTTTAGATTGTTTCGTACTGTTTCGACAATACTAAGCTACCGATAGCATAACGATTTTGAAACAACCAACCACTCAGGGAGCATATTCATGACATGATCAGGAAATTACCGGTTTTCAACTTGTTTTGTCATCAATTCATTTTACCAATCATATAATTAATTGACAATTAGGTTCGTTTTTGTGCCTGTTTAACTTAAAATCATCAACTTTTGATAGTAGCTTACAGTTATTAATCAGCCTTTGGTTGACTGTGTAGGGAAAAATGAAGAAACTATTAATCACATTCGTCTGCCTCAGCTATAACTATCTACTATTTGCACAACAGTATTCTGTTTCTGGAGTTGTAACTGATGAAAATAACAAGCCCGTACTTGGGGCCGCTGTGGCGTTCCTTGGTACAAATAAGGGTACCACTACCAATAACACAGGTGAATACACACTTTCTACCACAGCAGGCACCTATACCTTAGTCGCACAATTCCTTGGTAAAAAGGACTACTCTGCTAAAATCACGCTTAACAGTAACCGAAGAATCAACATAAAATTAGAAACTGCAGCCATTGAAATGCAGGAAGTTATCAAGACTGCAGAAAGGGAAGACTCCAGGATTAAATCAATCGCAGGTATAGAAAAGCTAACCTTTTCTGAATTAGAGAATATCCCATTGCTGATGGGGGAACTGGATGTTGTAAACTCTATTCTTTTGTTACCAGGTGTAACGAATGTTGGTGAGGGCTCTTCAGGGTTCAATGTAAGGGGTGGAAAAATCGATCAGAACCTTATTACGCTAGATGGATCGGAGATTTTTAATTCTTCTCACCTATTAGGTTTCTTCTCTGTATTCAATGCAGATGTCGTAGAAGATTTTACTCTTTATAAAGGCTATATACCATCCACATATGGCGGCCGACTATCATCAGTTTTAGATGTTCAAACAAAGGAAGGAAATATGCAATCATGGTCCACAGACCTTTCTGTAGGATTTGTAAGTAGCAAGTTTTTGGTGCAAGGGCCTGTAATTTCAGATAAGCTTTCCGTTATGGCAAGTGGACGATTTGCCTACCCTACATGGATACTTCGACAGACAGAAGATATCGACATTAAAACAAGTGACGCCAGGTTTGATGATCAAAACATCATTTTATCTTATCAATTAGGAGAACGGAACAGAATAATTGGTTCTTATTACAGAAGCTTTGATCGCTTTAAATTCAGTGATGATTTTCAATTTGAGTGGAGTAATCAATTGATCAAACTAGAATGGAAATCGGCTATTTCAGATCATTTATTCAATTCCTTGCGATTTAACAGTAGCGAATATAATAATGACCAACTTGACTTTGATGTCAATTACAGCATTGCAAATGGAATGGACTTTAAATCTGTCACAGATCATCTTGTCTATGACGGTTTAACCAACAATGAATTAAAAGTTGGTTTTGATATTAAACACTATGATCAAAAACCAGAGAAACGAATTCCTAGAGGTGACTCAGGATTTACTGAATTGGAAATAGAAAAAGATGAGGCTCTTCTCTCAAGTATTTTTATCGATAACAAATGGGGTAACAATGCTGTAAACATCTCTGCAGGAATCAGGTATAATGATTATCGTCAGTTAGGCACAAATAGGGTACTACAATATGAAGAGGGCCAAACAAAATCTGAATTATCCATTATTGACACTACATTCATAGAGAATGGACCTGTCTCTCAATACAGTAACCTTGAACCTCGTATTGGAATTAACTACTTCCCTACTCCAAACATTTCTATTAAGGGAAGTTATAATAGAGTTCAGCAGTTCATTCACCTCATATCAAATACCACATCAGCAGCACCAACTGATCTGTGGCAAGTAAGCACGACTCATATTAAACCTCAAGAAGTAGACAGCTATTCTTTTGGGTTTAGTTTTACTGGTACACAAAAACGTTGGCAAAATTCATTCGACATATTCTATCGGGATATCCATAACATTTATGACTATAAGGACTTTGCCAGCCTGTTACTGAATGGCAATCTGGAAACAGAAATTGTTAGTGGTCAGGGAAGAGCATATGGGTTTGAGTTGATGTTTGAAAAAAAGAAAGGAAATTGGCAAGGTTGGATTGGCTATACCTGGTCAAAATCTGAATTAAAAATGGATAATCCTTTCCCTCAGGAGACAATCAATCAAGGAGAATGGTACGCATCAAATTTTGATCAAAGACACAACCTGTCGATAGTAATGAATAGGGATGCAGGAAAAAACTTCTATTTCTCCTTCAATTTAATCTTTAACACTGGTAGACCTTTCACCGGAGTTGAATCTAGTTACGTAATAAACAATGCCAATGTCCCTCTATTCTCTGAAAGAAATAAATATCGAATTCCTCATTACACCAGGGTAGATGTTGGTTGTGGCTTCAAATCAATATTTAAAAAATTAGATGATCGATTAAATTTCTCGATCTACAATTTATTCTCCAGGGACAATGCTTTCTCGATTTATTACAGAAAACCGAATAGCACGGCGATCATTCCTTTTAGTTACCAGTTGACAGTATTGGGAGACTCTTTTCCTGCCTTTAATTATCAAGTCTCGTTTGGAAAATGATGAAGAGGCTGATCTACATATTGCCTGTGTTGATTATTTCCTGTGAAGAACAATTTGACTTTGGCCTTCAAACAAATTCCGACATGGAATATGTCATCACTGGAGAAATTAATCAAAGCAATGGTCCTTACAACATTCTAATACAACAAACTAAGAAAGGAAGTAAAGTTCCGGTAGCAGTAAATGGAGCTTGTATTAAGCTCATTGATAGTCAAAACAACATCGAAGAATTTCGAGCAAATGGAGCTGGAAATTATGAAGTACAGGGAGAACTTATACAAGGAACTCCAGGAATGTCGTATCACGTAGAAATTGTTCTGCCAGATGGAACAGAAATAGTCTCCGAACCAGAAAGATTACCAACTTCAACGATCCCCGATTTTTCAATAGAATGGGAACAAGGTCTTATCACAACGACTACTGGTCTGGGAATTGATGTTGAGACTCCTGTTGTCTATGGAAGCCTGAAGATCGATAACATCAACACAGAGGAAGAAACATTTGTATTATGGGAAATTGAAGAGGTTTACCAATTTCTACAGCTTATTCAATTTATTCAATTCACTCCTCCCCCGCCATGCTACATCACAAGACCAATTGGGAGCACTGAAATCAGATTGTTTTCGTCAGAAGATTTTGATGGTAACTCTATTGAAGAGAATCAGTTCTTCATGAGAGAAATAGATGATTCATTTCTTAGAAAAAGAATATTCACCATCACACAATTATCGATTACCGAATCAAACTTCAGACACCTTGAAAATATCAAAACACTAAACGAAAACACGGGAAGTATCTTTGACTCACCACCTGGCCGAGTGATTGGGAATTTAAGAAGTACCAATTCCGATGCAGTAGTTCATGGCTATTTCCAGGCAGTTAATTCCTCGGTTTTCAGATTTGCAATTTATCCGGATGAGATTCCGAATCTATCTTCACTGGTACGAACTCATGGATGTTCAGATGGAAGACCTGAACCTCCTTGTTGGGATTGCAGTTTATTGGCAAATAGTACATTCACCAGACCATCGTTTTTTGATGAAGTTGACTAAAATGAAGTTGAGACAATTTACATATAGCTTATTTGCACTTGCTCTCCTTTTTGCTGGGTGTGAGGATGAGTTTTTCTTAATTGAAGATAAGACAGAACCTCAAATAGTAATCACAGGTAATGTTCGACAAGCTCCAGGAAAAGCAGTAGTAAACGTAAATCAAACCTCGACTACTGGTGGAATCCCAGTACCAGTACGTGGGGCATGTGTAATGTTGTTCGATAACGAAGGTAATTCGGAAGAGCTCGAAGATGAAGGTGATGGCTTATACCTTAGTAGTGGCACAATTGTTCCGGGCGTTCCAGGTAATGCATATCATATAGAAGTTCAACTTGTCACAGGCAACACCTACCGATCTGTGCCTGACACTATGCCATCTTATAAAATGGAAGATGAGCTATCATGGAGACAAGACCTTGAAACCTCAACATCAGATTTGGGTATTGATATTCAAACAGAAACATTATTCACGGAAATCACCTCCTCCATCCCATCCACAGACGAAGAGCTGTTTATTCAATGGGTTGCTGATGAAGTCTATCAATTCT
Organism: bacterium; assembly: GCA_024743255.1. Taxonomy (GTDB): domain Bacteria; phylum Bacteroidota; class Bacteroidia; order Cytophagales; family Cyclobacteriaceae; genus JANSWY01. The sequence continues at coordinate 26,344 of JANSWY010000021.1, forward strand.
TACCTACCGACTTCCCTGATCCTTTTGGATCCATTCCGCCACCATGCTATGTAACTCAACCAGTAGGTGCCCAAACAATTGAGCTTTTTACTACAATATCATTCCAAGGTAATGTATACAACGACCCTACATTGTTTTCAAGGCCTGTGGATGATTCGTTTCTTACAAAGCATATATTCAGTGTCTATCAGCTATCAATGTCAGAACAAAGCTACACTTATATGAACGACATTAAAGTGTTGACTGAAAATCAAGGTTCACTATTTGATCAACCTCCAGGGTTAGCTTTAGGAAACATTATTCCTGATGATCCAAATGAAAGCGCACAAGGTTTTTTTCAGGCACTGTTGACTGACACTACCAGGTTTGCAGTTTTTCCAGATCAGGTTAGAAATGAGTTCAGAGACCCTTGTGAGTATAATGCCAGTCGTCCTTTTGGTGATTATCCTCAGCAGTGTTTGCAATGCTTAACTGTGCCAAACAGTTCTTATACAAGACCTAGTTACTGGTTAACGACCAATTAATCATCTGATCGGCACGCCAATAGTAAATTGAAAATTACTACCGCTCACTTTATTTGAACCAGGAATTCTATCAAAACCATATCCCCAGTTAACTCCAACCTGCCCCATCATTGGAATACTGAACTGAGCACCAAATCCTGCTGACTTGTATAATTTAAAAGGATCATAAGTATTCAATTCGCCCCATGTATTGCCCGCTTCGGCAAACCCATAAACGTAAGCAGACATAGCAGATGAAAGTATCACTGGATATCTCAATTCTACATTAAACTTATTGAAAACAGTACCTCCTTCCAGGCCGTCATTTGTTACAGGAATCAATGCATCAGCCTGGTATCCTCTCAGGCTAATTATATCATTTCCTAAAAACTGATTGAATCCTGTAAGACCCGAACCTCCCATTTGGAATCGTTCAAAAGGTCCCAGAGGGTTATTGTTTGAGTAGTTATTAACCATCCCAAAATGAGCCCCGGTTTTCAACACCAGCTTCCCAACAAGTGATTTATGATGCTTGAAATCAGCCATGAATTTGAAATACTCTGCCCATTTGTATCGATCTGCATTATTTAAGTCACCGTAATCTTTTTGTGTTAATAGAGAATATGGAGGAGTCACGGAAAGACTTAAAGACAGATTCGAACCAGAAGTTGGGTAAAATGGATGATTTAGGTTATTTCTTGATAATGTGGTGTTTAGAGTGAAGTTGTAAGTTTCTCCATCTCGTATATCCAAGGCGTTATCGTAATTATTGAAAGTGTACTTATTGAAAGAAACAGAATTACTTAGCGACCAATACCTATCAAACCAATCAAGTCTTCTAGCTAAACCTAAAGTCACTCCAGATATATTCAATCTCTCAGTATAACTATTTGTCGTGCCATCTTCAAGCTCTTCGCTTACATCATTTGATATTCTGGTATGAACCAAATTTGTAAAGAAATTAACTGGCTTGGTTTCAGATATCCAGGGATTGCTGTACTGAAGCGAGTAGCTATTATAGTTATTGCCATTTGATTGAACTCTGACAGCCAGTCGTTCCCCATTTCCATTTGGATACGGGTTCCACAATTTAGGCTTGAATAAATTACTCATTGCAAAGTTATTCATGCTAAAGCCCAATGAACCTGTCAATCCAATAGCGGCTCCCCAGGTACCAGTCAACTCTATTCGGTCATTTGGTCTTTCCGTGATTTGATATTCGAGATCAACTGTTCCCTTCTTGAGGTTAGGAATAGGTACTACATTAAGTTTTTCAGGATCAATGAAACCAAGCATCGCTAGACTTGATTGAGATCTCATTACATCACTCCTTCGAAATACGTTTCCTGGCAATGTTGTAATCTCCCGCATCAAAACCTCTTCTTTGGTGATTGTATTTCCTGCAATAGATACTTTATCGATGATAGCTTCTGGCCCTTCCTGGATGTTAACAATTAGCTTCACTTCACCCTCATCAGTTGGAATTAATGTTGTATTTACATTAAAAAACAAGAATCCATTATCCATATAAAGACCAGACACATCCTGTCCTTTAGGATTAAACCTGAGTCTGGAATCAATCAACTCCTGATTATAGATATCCCCAATTTGGACACCTAAAATCTCCCTAAGTAATGTGTCACTATAAGTCTCATTTCCTTCAATGACTAATTCCCGTATTACATAAGGATTCCCTTCTTCCAACTCAATTGTTAATGTCACTTCTCCTTTATCAGTGTTCAATACTGAGTCTACATTAATAAATTCGAAATCTATATGTCCTTTGGAATGATAGACTTGCGAGAGTTCAGCCTCCAATTCTTCAAGTGAAGAAGGTGTATACTTTCTACTCGCAAAGCTTAGTTCTCCCACTTGCCGAATCGATTTAATAGCTCGTTTGAGTTTTTTATCAGATATGGCTGTATTACCACTAAAGTGAATTTTGGAAAGTTTGAAACGGTTATTCTTTTGAACATGAATATTGAGATTAACAAAACCGTTTTCTTTTTCCTGGTCAATTGTTACTTCAGAAAGATGATATCCCTTGTCTTTTAAATCATTCAAAACCTGATTCCTTATGTAGCCCAACAGTTTTCGGTTAACCCGTATTCCTTTCCTTAGGTTAAGATCGCTTTTAAGACTATTGGCTTCTTTCGCTTTTAAACCTGAGAATTCGAAATCCTTCAACCTAGGTACTTCAATGACTGATATTACAATTCCATACCTATCCTTCTTATCTGGGGTAACTTCAATAGATACATCATCAAATAAACCCTGTTGCCATAATTTCTTAATGGCCTGGTTAATATCTCCATCGTTTGAATCAATTCTCTGGCCAATCTGCAAACCTGAAATTGACTTCAACAATTGTGAATCTGTAGTGATATTCCCTTCTACCTCGATGGAACTAATAATAAATGAATCGGGAACTTCATTTTGAGAAAGAACTGACAGTGTTAGAATCAAAAAAAATCCCAATAGTGTGTATTTGAACATAATAATTGACCTTTGACTACAGAATGCATTTGGTCAATTACAGGTTGAATGAATAGTGTTAAAATATGTTAAGATTAGAGATCAACAAACTCAAATGTATTTCCAACCCATTCCATATATTTCCTAAAATCTGGTCCTGAAATCACTAAAGTCGATGTATTAATATTAGGGTGAAAGGCTACATCCCTACCATTTGACAATGACTGATCCAATTTAACAATCACGTGATTGGCTTCATCGTTTATTAATCCGAAGGGTGATACCGAACCTGGTTTTAGCTTAAGGTACTTTTCTAATCTCTGCTCAGAGGCAAATCCTGGCCGATTAATATCGAAGCGATTTGCAAACTCTTTGATATCTAATTGTTTGTCAATAGGTAGTATGACCAGATAGTGTTGCTTCCCTTTATAGTCTCTTAAGAAAAGATTCTTGCAGAAGATAGCATCTAGGTCTCCCCAGTGCAATTCTGCTTCTTCCATTGTATTCACAGGAGGGTGCGATTTCTCAAAGAATGGTATCCCGAGATTGTTTAATGTTTCAAGAATGTTTTGAGACATTAGCCAGCAATGATTTGCTTGCACTTATCAACAGCAGCTTGAAAAACCTCAGTTTCAACTGGCTTCTCCAGGAAATCCACTACCTGGGGATGCTCCAGAACTGACTCTTTTATCTCCTTCTTGCCGGAAATAACTATTACATAAGGTCGAATATCCATTACATCTAATACATCGAGACCATTTAGTCCAGGCATCAAAATGTCAAGGAAGATTAAATCTGGCTTTTGTTTTGTAATCCCTGTTGTAGCCTCTACAGAGCTGTGAAAAGACCCAACAAGTTCCAAATCAGGAAATTGCTTGACTAGATCTTCAATAATTGCTAACATAAAAAGGTCGTCATCAACAGCGACACATTTGATTTTAGCCATAGTAAGTAATGGTTAGGTATATTGGTAAATTCTTTAAGCAGATTCCTTCGAGTCGCTCAATTTAGACTTGACGGAATCTACAGCTTTGACCAAATCTACCAAATAATTTTCCACTTCCGAGAGAAGCTCGGAAATATCTGTACCATTTATTAAGGATTCTTCAAAAAATTCTGCCCTATCAGCTAGTTGATTTTGTCCAACATAGCGTAAACCGGATTTTACCTTATGCGTAATTGCTTCGATTTGTTCTCCGTCCTTTTTCTTAATTGCCTCATCCAGACCGACGATTGATTCCTCCATACTCTTCACAAATAGCTCCATATATTTCTCTATGATATCCTGAGCTCCTCCTGCATTTTTATGAAGTGGTGTATTTTGATTATCCATAACTAGTTCAACTGAAGCAACTGAATGCTCCCTTACTTTTCCAAAAAAATCTTCCGGATTAAATGGCTTTGTAATAAACCCATTCATTCCGGCACTCATTGCTTTTGCTTTTACTCTACTTAAGGTTGATGCTGATAATGCCAGAATTGGTATCTCCTGAAAATACGGATCTTCCAAAGACCTAATGGATTCTGTGGCCTCATAACCATCCATAATTGGCATTTGTAAATCCATAAGAATCAAATCAAACTCTTTTGATTTAGCTGATTCCAAAGCTTGCTTTCCATCCATGGCAGTGGTAACCTCTGCTCCCCAAGAGTTGAGGAAGTCTTTTGCAATTACCATATTGTATTTATTATCCTCCGCCAGAAGTATATTAACTCCGTTGAGATCCTTAGCTTCGCTAAATACACCCTCCTGCTGCTCCATTATCGCTTGAGCATCACTATAAGGAAGCGAAAGACTGAAATAAAAATTTGACCCTTCTCCAAACTTACTCTGCAGGTGGATTTTAGACTTCATCAACCTAAGAAGATTCTGACAAATTGCAAGCCCCAAGCCAGAACCTCCAAACTCTCTGGAAGTAGATGTATCTGCCTGAGTGAATTCTTCAAAGATCCTACTTTGCATTTCATCCTTAATACCGATCCCAGTGTCAATCACTTCCATTTTCACCTTATCTCCCCCACCCATCGGTTCTTCTTTAGTAACCTTTATGGTGACTGATCCCTTGGAGGTGAATTTAATGGCATTGGTAACAAGGTTATTCACTACCTGGCTAATTCTGGTTGGATCACCGCCATAGAAGTCTTTTAATTCTGCATCATACTCAAAGTTGATGGCAATATCCTTTTCGTCTGCTGCTATCTTGGCAGTATTTACAATTGACTCAGTAAGTTCTCTGAGATTCATATCTACTACTTCAAGTTCCAGCTTACCTTGTTCTATTTTATTGTAGTCAAGAACATCGTTTACAATTGAAAGTAGATTTTCCCCACTGTACTTCAGCATCTTAATATACTCCAACTGGCTAGGTTTTGGATCCTTATTCAGAAGTAAGTAAGAAGTACCAATTATACCATTCAGTGGTGTTCTGATTTCGTGAGTAATTGTTGACAGGAAGCTTGCTTTAGCATTACTTGCTGCTTCAGCGTTTTCTTTTGCCAGCCTTAGCTGTTCATTTGCATTACTCTTAGCAATTTCGGATGCGATCCAGTTAGAGAGCAGTTGCGTAAATTCAAGTTCATAACTATCAAATCCACCAAACCTGGTTGCCGAATCAGAGAAGTACACTACACCGTATTTTTGGTGGTCCACTTTGATCACATTGCCAATCACAGATTCGGCATCTCCCGTTAAGGAATGATAACTTGTAAATTCATTTCCACTTAAACTGGATTGCGAAAAGAGCTTATCATGATTGTAAATCAAACTCACTAATGAGTCTTTCATATCAAAACTCTTATCCTTGATTTCGAGATCTCTCGAGAAGCTGTACTCCAATACTTTGAATTCAATATGATCCACAATGCATATAGTAGCAAATGACATATTGAGCATATTAATAGCTAATTCCAGAGCTTCTACCATTAAAGGTTGGAAATCAATATCAGCCTTAGAAGCCAGATTGTTTAGCAGCTCTAGACTCTTTTGGAATCTTTCTCTTTGTCTATTTTCAAGGATACGCTTGCTAATATCCCTACCAAAAACTGAAACTCCTGTTACATCTCCATCTTCTAAAATTGGATTAAAGAAAAGTTCAAACGTAACAATTCTGTCTGGAAGGTTCATTTCCCATTCATCCACAAATCGCTCACCTAAGAATGCACGTTCATAGCTCTTCTCCCAAAAGACCTCCATTTCGTATGGCAATAGGTCAAACTTCAGTTTGCCACCATTAGTGGGTCTGCGTTGAGTAAGGTTTTCCAGGACATCCTGAAAGGCTTCATTGTAAGCTATTAATTCCAGGTCCCTGTCAATGGACCATATAATATCTGTTGTATTCTCAAGAAGTGAATTTAAGTTTGCCTCTCTCTTCCTTAGAATTGACGTAAACTCCTGAATTTCCTCATTTCTGGCCGCAAGTTCGATTGCCTGAGTTTCAATTTCTTTATTCTTCTTCGCCAAAGCTTCATTAGCCTTTTGCTTAAACCTATATCCCCTGAATATGAAAAAACTAGTAATCAAACCAAGGGTAAAAAGACCTATAAACAGATAGGTAAAGTTCCTTTGGAAGTTCAGTTTATTCTCTTGTGTATCAATTTTGGTCTGTTGTTCAGAGATCTTAAACTCCTGACTATCAATAAACTCAGATTGGTTAATTAATATACTATCCTGTCTACTAATGTCTGCTTGCTGTGCCAAAATTCGATTTTGTTGGGCATCCATCTCCTTGATTTGTCCTTTCATCTCATCTTCTAAACCTTGCAATAGCAATTGTTTATTGATAAAATCAGCTTGGACGCTATCAATTTGCTGAAGCTTTTCATCGATTACTGCAGTTTGAATGTCTATTGAATCTTTCTGAGAATCAATCAATTTCTGTTGACGATTAAGCTCTGCTTTTTGCCTGGTTAAAGATGCCTGTTGAACCTTTATTTGCTCACTTAATTCGTCTAGTATCTTTTGCTGCTCTGCAACCTTTTCTCTTTCCGAAGAAAGTGACTTCTCAGATTGTCGATATAATTCCTGCCATACTTCAGATGAAGAGACTGCCAATTTGCTTAGTGAAGACGGTACTATAAAACCTTCCCTCCTTAATCTATTCTCATTCAATTCAAACTGGATAACATCATCCATATCCAGCACATTAATCATGGATTCATTGAACAGGTAATTCTCACTGACCAGCAAAACATTATCACCTTGAATCCCTGAAATCACATCATTGATGTCATAATTATATTCCTTATTAACATATAGGAGTTGTACATTATCAATATCTGAGATTCGTTGAAACTTTAAAATTTTGATGGGCTTATTTCTTACAGTCCTGCTTTCGGCCATTGTCAGGAGGTTGTTATAAATCGGATCGTTACCTAAAACACCGATTGTAAAGGCTTCCATTTCATCGAAGTTCCTCCAGGTAAAATACTGCGTGAAGTTGAAAATGTAGATGGCTCTTTGACTTCTTCGAATTTCTTCGTTTTTGGACTGAGCTGAGGATTGAAAGGATGAAAAAAGCGCACCAATAGTGACCAGTAAAACTAAAATCACTGAAGTTAACTTTTTCCCAGAACTGTTATTTAATGGAATAGATCCCATTTTCCTCTTATCATAAGCTAAGTAGTAACCTCAAATATACGTAAGATCCTCTTACACCAAATTGCTGAACTCTTCTGCTATATACAAATAATCCATTATTAACGTTGGCCGAATGCTGGTGTTTGTCAGGATAGACATTTAGTATATTATTTCCTCCAACAAACCATTTCATATGTTCGTTCATTTTCCAAGCCAGCGAAAGGTCCGTTATTAACTTTGGATCAAAGACCTGATCTCTTGACTCAACCTGATCCGTAAAGTCATTGACAACCCAATCTGACGGATTTGCGTCACCCGGGTGGATATATTCAACCCTCCCAAAATAGGTGTTACCCAGATTTACAGTGAGCGATCTGTATTTATATGATGCATTCGCAATAACTTTAAAATTTGGTTGCGCAGACTCAATTCTGGATATTTCTTCCCTGTTAAACAATACATCTTCCTGACCTTCTAGCTGTTCAGAAACTTTTACGGCTCCATTTAATTCTGTTCTACTGGCATTTGCTCCAACCGAAATAGCCAAGTTCCCTGAACCTAAATTGTTTTGATATGTTAATCGAGCATCAACACCTTCGGTATCGGTATCAACAGCGTTTGTAAAAAACTGTGCTGCCCCTACTCCAAGCGGGTCGAGGATATCCTCATAACCGGCTCCAAACCGTCCTGAAAGAACAATTCGATTGGTAATCTGGGTATAGTAGTAATCTAATTGGAAGGTAAGTTTTCCGGATTTAGCTACTAAACCTGCAGTGAAGTGGTTTGAAAGTTCTGGTTTCAATTGTTCAATCCCAAATGCTTCAGTTACAGCACTCTCATTATTGAAGGTACCAACTTGCACAGCATCTCCATTTACAAATTGCGTACTAATATTGTTAAAATAAACTTGTTGTAATGAAGGAGCCCTAAAACCTGTAGAATAACCCAGACTGGCACTTAAACCATCCGCAATTGTGTACCGAGAAGACAATTTCCATATTGCCTGATCACCGAAATCACTGTAAGACTCATATCTGGCTGCTGTTCCTAATATGAATTTGCTCGACATTCTCGCTTCAATGTCACCATAGATAGCTTTATTAGTCCTGAATTTGATTAACTCATTTGCTGGCTGAAACCCTGGAAACACCTGAGCTCCTGCAGTTTTTCTGATTGTATCATTATCCACTACCAGTACTTCACCACCATCGGTCCAAGAGAACTCATCTCCAGGGTTGATTTCATAAGATTCAACTCTGAGTTCTGCTCCAAAACCAATATTAATCCCCTCTAACCGGTTAATTGCTCTCGAAATATCAAGGTTTGTAATATTCTGGGTATATCTGAACCCTCCGGAATAAAACCTTGTAGGGGATGCCACCCCTAAACTTGCGTTATTCGTATTTTCAAGATTTATATCAAATTGGTTATTGGCAATTGTATGACTAAAATCAAGGTTCCAATTTTTGTTAACACCTCTTACTCCGGCAGTGATCGCATCATCCTGAATCTCGATTTGAAATCTTGGAGAAAATCCTAAAGGATATATTTCAGGAACTACCCGCTCATGGTTTTTCGGAAACCTGTAAAACCCGTGTGAGAACCCTTCTCTGAAATTTCGTCCTCCCTGAAAATAAATAGATGCTGAGTTTGTAATCGGAATATCGCCGTTAAAAAAGAAACCCAGATTCTGAGTTCCTGAATGACCTACTTCCATTACCCTGTTGTCATCATATTCTGTATTACTAAAGAAATTGGTACTTGATATTTGTTGCTGATCTACCACAAGGTCGTCACTAAAAACTGTCCCTGTATAAGCCCCTGACCTATTGGTTGGATTACGATCTCTGAATTCGCCAGTAATATTTAAGTAACCCCTTTCTCCAATGCCAAAACCAAAATTGACTGCAGATGACGAAGTAAATCCATCTCCTTCCGTGTTGACACCTACGTGATTGCTGAAATTTAAAATGTTGGTTTGTTCCTTAAGAATTATGTTAATAACACCAGCGATTGCATCAGATCCATACTGAGCTGCGGCACCATCACGAAGCAGCTCAATTCTATCAACAGCAGCCAAAGGAATTGAATTCAAATCAGTGCTCACGGATCCTCGACCTACTGTACCATTTACATTTACCAATGCAGAACTATGTCTCCTTTTACCATTAATCAAGACTAAAACCTGATCAGGGCCTAATCCTCTTAGTGTGGCTGGATCCACCATATCAGTTCCGTCCGAAATTGTCTGATGTGTTGAATGAAATGAAGGAACTAAATAGTGAAGAAGTTGCCCGAGTTCTGTTTGACCGGAATTCTCAATTTCCTGAGGACTGATAATATCAATGGGAACGGTGGTTTCAAATAAGGTACGAGGTTTTACTCTGGCTCCAATAGAAATAGGTTGATCAATCGAAAAACCTGGTTCTAGAGTGAAATTAACAATTAGAGAATCTCCAGGATTTATAATTACATTACTGTTACCCGTCAAATACATTACAAAATTGACTGATAAATCATAGACTCCTGGTGCTAAATCAAAACTGTAGTTACCGTCAACATCAGTACTAACAGAAATTGGAGTACCTTCAACAGTAATTTTTGCTCCTGGCAATGTCCCAAATTGATCAGAAATTGTACCCGATACATTGCCCGTTTGTCCTTTAACAATGCTAATGGTAAATATAAATATTAGAAGTATCAGCCAACTACCTGGTAACCTCACAAATAGACCCATTTTATAAGTTCCGTTATTTCATTTAATATACTGGAATAATACCGACTTAACTAAGAAAAATCAGTCTTATTACATCCAGTGATGATAGTTTTGTAAGAGATTGAATTGCCGTGTTGTTGAATTGCTCAAATGTAATATTACTTCATAGTCATTCAAAAAAATATGTTACAAAGTAGACAAGTAGTGGACTTATTAAAGGATTATTAAGACGCAAGTTTGCCTGAATCAGGTATATCCAGATCGTTGTTCACCTTATTAAGTTCTGATATAATCTTCTTAGCGAGCTTGAGGTTCTCTTCTTTGAACTTATATAAGATCAAGATATCTTCAGGATCACTAATTTCCTGCTGAGCTCGCTTCAGTTGCTGAAGTGTTGAAAGATGATAGTTACTATCACCTATTTGGTGCCAAATAAAAAAATTCATAGCCTTAGTTGAATCAAATTGCCCTTCTATATTAACAAACTATTATGTAAAAGGTTACAAATACTAAAAATATTCTTCCAAATCCTAACAAAAAGCGACGAAGTGACCCTGTGTTAAGATTAATAAATTGCAATTATTTGTTGATTTAATTCAATGTTTTTCATACATCGAAATAAGTTATTTGAAGTTTTATGAATAAATATTTTGCTATCTTAAGCTTGTAACCATCTAAATAATCAACAGTGGAAACGGAAAATATACCAAACTCATCAAATTTTCATAAAGGCAGATTTTATGCATTGCTAATCATTGCAATAGTGACAATTGTGTTGTGGAATGTGCCTTTTGGGAACTATGTACTATATCCATTCTCGATTTTAGGAACGTGGTTTCACGAAATGGGACATGGCTTAACTGCATTGCTTGTTGGAGGTTCTTTTAAAAAGCTGGAAATCTATTATACCGGAAGTGGAGTTGCCTTCTTCTCTTTGCCGGCAGGAAAGCAAACCATGGGAGCGTTGGTTGCTGCTGGAGGTTTATTGGGTCCTCCAATTATTGGAAGCATCTTCCTGCTTTCTTCAAAACGGGAAACAGCCGCTCGTCTTTGTCTCATATTGTTTGAAGCAGCAATCATTCTATCCGTAGTAATTTGGGTGAGGACTTCAATTGGAGTATTGATGGTGCTTTTAATTGGAGGTTTGGTACTATTGATTTTATGGAAAGGCAACAGCAAAGTATGGATTTTAACGGTTCAGGTCTTAGGTGTTCAGGCAGTCATGAGTACCTATCGTCAACTTGATTACCTTTTCATGGGTTCTGCTAACATCAATGGTCAACAAATGCTTTCAGACACAGGACAAATCGCTTCGCATTTATTTCTACCTTATTGGTTTTGGGGTGCTTTGATTGCGCTAATATCTTTTGCTCTTCTTTACTACAGCCTTAAAGTTGCTTTAAAAACCACGTAATTTATTATCATATGATAATAAATGCTACCACCAAAGGGCAGATTTTATCGATGAATACAATGATCTATACGATAAAATGCTATTTTTTAGTAAATAAATCAGCATAATTATATTTTTTATCAATATTTTTATATTTTTGAATTGAAACACGGGTACTTATACCAACTTTATCATGAAAACATTTCAATTCAGAAGGAATCTGATGCTTCTTTCTATTGTGTCATTATTGAGTCTTATGAGTTGTGCCAAACAAGGTTTTGAATGGCAGGCTGAAGCCCACACAAAGGAGTTAGATCGTAAAAAGGGTTATAAGAAAAAGAAACACCGCGCAAATTATCACAGATACGGGCAACATCATTCAAAGCATAACAGATAGTTAAATCTCTTTCACTTTATCATTAAGATAATTAGCCAAACTATCCAATTCAGAAGAAATACTATAGATTTCACCAGAAACAGCTGAGTTCTGCCTGGATATTTGAAAGAATGATTTTAATGACCTGTTTACATTTTCAATTGAACTGCTTTGCTCCTGACTAGACCTTGAAATTTCCTGAATTAGTGATGCTGATTTTTGAACTTCCGGAATAAAGTCTAAAATAAGAGCACCTACTTGTTCCGTTTCGATTACTCCTTTTTTAGCCAGACTTACAATTTCAGAAGAAGCTTCCTTACTTCTCTCTGCCAATTTTCTAACTTCAGAAGCAATCACACTGAAACCAGCTCCATACTCTCCTGCTCTTGCCGCTTCAATTGAAGCATTGATTGCTAAAATATTGGTCTGCTTAAAGATTTCCTCCAAAACCAAAATTTTGTTAGAGATGGCTTTAATTTCCTGAATATTTTTAAGTGTCGCTGTACGAATGTGTTCCAATTGTTTAACTGTGTTGGAACTTATATCATTCGTAACCTGAGCATTTTCATCATTCTTGCGGGTATGAACAGTAACATTTTCTATATCCTCCACAATTCCTTTTGCAGTGTCATCCTGAGTTTTTGCATCATTGGCTAATTGTCCGGATTTCAGTTTTAGTGTGTTACCAGTTTCTGTGATCTGTTCACTATTCGTTCTGATGATTGAAATCATTTCATCAAGTTCGGCAGTACGATGCGCAACTTCTGTCCTAAGTTGAATTCTTTGAGATTTTAATGATCTAACTCTCCACTGATATGCAGCGGTTAGTAAAGCACCTAGCAGTAACAGCATGGAAATTCTAAACCACCATGTTCCCCATATTGGAGGGGTAACGACAATTTGCAAAACTCTCGGTTTACTGGACCAATTTCCATCATTGTTGGTTCCATTTACTATGAATGTGTATTCATCTGGAGGAAGGTTCATGTATGTTGCCCTTCTTTGATCAGCTCCTGCAATGATCCAATCATCATCAAATGGCTCCAGTTTATACTTATATTTATTTCTGGATGGAGTAGTATAGTCAAGTGATGCAAATTGGATTTCAAACACATTTTGTTTGTGATTTAATTCCAGTTTTTCAAGTTCCATTAAGGATTCAGTGAACACTACATCACCCTTAAACTTGTCGCCGGGACCTATTTTTGTATCAAATAGACTAAAGCCCGAAATAATTACATTTGGGTCATAGGAATTATAGTTAATCCGCTCGGGTCTGAAGATGTTAAATCCCTCAGTACCTCCAAATACCATTAAACCATCAGAAGTTTTTACGGACGAAGTGTAATTAAATTCATTTCCTTGTAAGCCATCGTTCTTATCAAAACTCGTGATTAGGCTCTCATTATCTTTAGCTTTCGGATCATATTTGGCCATGCCAAAGTTCGTACTTATCCATAAATTACCTCCTGCATCTTCCTGAATTCCCAATACAACATTATTTCGCAGTAACCTATTTGCCGGATGTTCACGAAATGTCTTAGTGGCATAATCAAATGTACAAAGGCCTGATCCGGTACCAATGAGGAGTTGTCCTCTGCTATCTTCAAATATGGTGTGGATATTATTTCCAATAATGGAAAGCGAGTCTTCCGGATCATTCTTAAAGGTTCGAAACGTACCTTTTTCCCGATCCATAATATTAATACCTTTAGATTCTGTACCAACCCAGAAGTTTCCCTTAGAATCCTCAAATAAGGTTTTAACAATGTTGCCACTGATACTGGTAGGGTCATCGCTTTCTTTATGATGAATAAAATTACCAGTCTCACGATCAAGTAAATCCAGACCTTCACCTAAAACTCCTACCCAAAAGTTACCTTGATCATCTTCATGGAATGCCCAAATATTGTTGCCTGCTACCGTGTTATCGTTATTTGGATCACTTTTGTACCTGGTATATCGTCCTGTAGATGGGTCAAAGCTTGTCATACCTGCGGAATAAGTGCCTGTCCATATTACGCCTCTACTATCCTCATAAATGGCCTTAATCACATTTCCCCCTAACGTATTTCTGTTGGAAGTTGAATGTCTGTAATGAGTAAAACTTTCAGTTCTGGGGTCAAATAAGTCCAAACCACCACCATCAGTTCCAATCCATACTTTTCCACCAGGTCCTTCAGCGACACTAATTACTGAATTGAAGCTTAGGCTGTTATCATTACCTGGGATATTTTTGAAGTGTCTGAATTTGGATTTGAAAGGACTGTACATATTAACTCCACCACGGAATGTACTGATCCAAAATAGACCTGAATCATCCTTGTATAAGTCATATACAGCATTACTACTGAGACTATTTGCATCAAAAGTATTGCTTTTGATATATTGAAATGAATCTGCTATTGGATCATAGATATTGATCCCCTCTCCGTCAGTCCCAATCCAAATCTGTCCATTCTCTCTTTCAAATAAAAAAGTGATAATATTATGTGTCAGACCACTATTCTCCTTGATTAATCTGGTAAACTCCTCCGTTGTAGGATTCAGCTTGTAAATTCCATTGCCGTCAGTACCTACCCAGATCATATTATTTTGATCTTTCAGTAATTCCTTTCTGTTGACATTTAGATTATAATTTTCGTTATAAACGTATCTCTTCGACGTATTTGAGTCGATATCAAAGTAGTCAACAGCACCAGAATTACAACCTAACCAGTATTTACCAGGTTGGTCCTCCAGTATAGAGTGAATGGCATTACTACTGATACTAGACCTGTTTGTTGAGTCATGTTGAAATAATTCAAATTCGTTCTTCAGCTTATCGTACCTGGCAAGACCTCCTCCAATGGTGCCTATTAACACATCAGATCTACTATCAACGTGAGCAAACTTTATCTCATCAACAGGGAGATTACTATTCTTAGCATTAAGATTGGTAAAGGATTCTGTTTGCCAATCAAATATGCTTATCCCTTTATTTCTTGTAGTAATCCAGATTCTTCCATCAGCATCTTCAGCTATTGAAGTGATAACATTACCTGCTATTGACTGATCGTTTTTTGGATCATTTTTGAAGACTTCAATTTCGTAGGCATTATATCTATTCAGGCCATCAACAGTTCCAATCCATACGTATCCCTTCTTATCTTTGAAAATACAGTTCACAGTACCAGTGGAAAGCCCATTATCTGTGGTAATGTGATCGAACCCAATACTTAAATTCTGAGATTTCGACGTATGGAAGACTGTTATAAATATTATGGTGAGCAGAGCACTCCATAGCTTGAAAAAATTAGCTGGTCTGTTCATTAACTACATTTATTAGAATTGTAGTGAATAAAATGCCACTAATATTCTAAAAATACAAATTTCGATGCTCGATTGTGATTAATTATGGTTGGATTGGTCGAAAACACCCTTGAATGGACCATATTTTTAAAAAAGCAGGCCATTTCCATTAATTTTTAATTTTGCTTAACACCACTTAAGTGTTATTTGCAAATCTTAAAATCTACTTAAAGTGCAATAACGTTGCATACCATTATATTATCAAAGATAGTAACCCTTCGTATATGAGTTGTGGGTTTATTTGTTTAAATTAGTATAAGATCAATTTGGTCAGAAACAACCCTGCTCCCAGGAATACGTTTTACTTACAGAACCAATCTGATCTGTAAGGTTAGTCCTTATACATTAAACTAATAACGCGCACCCATACAGGAAATTAGCAATTCGACTAATTTTCATTCATTCTATTATGCGGTTTTAGTTTGTTGACATTAATGAATGTTTTAAAACTTTTAAACACTTCTTACAATGAATACAATTAGCTATGAACCTACTAACGTAACACCTTACGTTTACTTTAATCCAGAAAATGGTGTTTTCGAGATCAAAGGAAGATCCCTACCAGACACGTCTCTCCATTTCTACCAACCTATTATTTCAGCCTTAGATAAATATATCAATGAGGGAGAATCTAACATTACTGCAAATTTCGCTTTTGAGTATTTCAACACCAGCTCAAGCAAATGTGTCTTTGATATTATTAAAAGACTTAAAACCGCAGAATCATCAGGAAAGCGTGTAGTTGTAAATTGGTGTTTTGAAGAGATTGATGAAGATATGAAGGAAACCGGTGAAGATTATGAGTCAATAATTGGATTGCAATTCAATTATATTGCTATTTAATTGAACCTAGTACATTTCAGAGCGAGTAAGAATTTGTAATATTGGATATGGGAAATTCCAAGATCAATAAATCTCAACTGGCACTAGAATTTATATCAGTAGTTTTTGCTGTCTTACTAGCACTTTTGCTGAATGGCTGGAGGCAGTCTGCAAAAACGGATCAACTAGTTGATCGTGTTCTTGTGACCATTTCTCAGGAAGTTGAAACCAATTTGCAATTAGTAAAAGCCTCAAACACCTATCGTGAATCTTTAGTCAATCAACTAAAAAACAACCAACATCTTGTTTACGCTATTCCATTAAATGATTTCCCTATTGATCATCAAAATGATGATCTACTGAAGAAGCTAATGATTGAAAATCTAATATTTCAAAATGGTGTCAATCCAGACAATGTGGAAATAAAAAGGTCAGGAGAACAGAGGGTTTTAATTATCGATAAAGATATACTGCATATTGAGGAGAAAAATGATTCACTATTCTTTTTTGGCCAGTCAAACATTCAATTACGCAATGCTGAAATCACCAACAACTCATGGGGAATAGCCCAGGCAACTGGTGCAATAGTTGAAATGAAATATGAGTTGGTTGAAGAGCTTGCCAAGCTGAACCAATTGCAAGTCCTGTACAGTGAAACCTCCAACATTGCATTAAAAACTCTCTATTCTGGTGAATCAGGTATATTATCGATTATGGAGGATCTTATTTGGATCGAGCGAGATATGCTTGAATCTTACTTGAAAATCCAAGAAATTATGCAAGATAAAGAATAGTATATCTAATGATTTTCTCTAGGGTTGGGATAATTATCGGTTTCATCCTCCCCTGGCCTCTTATGTAAACATTGAAAATCTTTTTCTAAGGCAATTTCAAAACTATCATTATCCCATTTGTGATATATGCCTTCTCTGCTATCCTCAGTCCAACCCTGTAACTCAAAAGAGGGAATTGACAGTTGAATAACTTGATTTTCAAATACAATTTCCGGTTGAGAAATAGATTTAGAATTCACTACGGAGTACTGAAAAGAATTTCCTGCAGGAAACACAACGGATTTAGTTACAGACTGACCAGATTCTAATTCACTTACCTCTGTTTGAGATAGTCTGTATCTAAGTTTGTTACCAAGAATTCTAAGCTTCATAATTCCTTTTTTGTTATTATTTATAAGGCTAATTTACTGACAAATGATCAAAGCACTAGTTCTTATAGGTGGTAAAAGTAAAAGGCTTGGAAGGGCCAAACACTTAATCGATTTTCATGGATTACCTCAGTATAAATACTTGTGTGATCAGCTTGAAACATTGGGGATCGAATATTATATTTCTTGCAATTCAGATCAATCTAATGACTTAATGGGTCTGCCCACAATTGAAGACAAATATCCAGAAATTGGTCCAAAGGGCGGAATTCTTTCAGCGTTTGAGACTTATCCAGAATCGGCTTGGTTAGTACTAGCATGTGATCTTCCATTCGTAAATATCTCTAATATAAAATTCCTTCTTGATCAAAGAAATCCCAAAAATCTTGTCACCACTTATAGAGTAAGCCCAAAGTTTCTTGAAACCACCTTTACCATTTATGAAAAGGAAACTTATTCATTGTTCCTGGAAAGTTATGATCAAGGAGATTACAGCTTACAATCAATCATGAAATCATCAAAAGACATCAACGCGCTAGAGCCACTTAACTTGGGTGACCTGTTTAATGTGAATTCTCCTCAGGATCTGGAGCAAGCCAGAAATTTAATCCAAAAGAGAAATTAAGCCATTTTAATAAAGCCTGCTTTACTTCCACCACAAACCGGGCACTCATACGAATTTGGTAACAACCGAAAAGCTGTTCCCTTTGGAATATTTGCCTGCATATCTCCATACTTCTCATCGTAAATCGTCATGCAACCGCTACATTGATACAACGAATTCTCCTGTAAATTCACGTGAGCCTGTGTTTTTTCCTCGATTACAGCTTCTTCCAGTTGGTCAAAATATTGGTGGCTTAGCTCAATTAATAAAGGAGCAATTACTTCTTTATTAACCGACTTTGCGTAGGTTCTATATTCTCCGCTGTTCGGATTAAAGTCCTTTGAATACAGAATATTATAGGCAGCCTCACCTCCTACTAATTCTTCACACTTTTCAATTACTATTGAAGTAAATAGAGTGATATCGTCAGTTGTCTTTATGGTAAAGGTCAGCCCGTAGGTACTAATATCTTGTTGATCAAGTGTTCTAACCAGATAGATTTTCAAATCAAGTGCTTCCTGCTCTAGTGCAGGTAGATGCCAATTCATCTCCAACGCAGAATGTCGCAAGTTCATTCCAAACTTTCCCATTAGCTTTTCCCAACCAATTCGGTCCTTTTCAAAAATCCCTTTGATGACAAAGGATTTCCATGGTGTTAGACAGATCTTGCCTACTTCAGTGCTCAGGCACTTTTCGCAAATTGCTTTTAGGATGTTGGTACTGTAACTGTTATCCCTCCAATAAAGTCCCAGCCAATATTTACCGTCAGACATTCTGTTGATCCCTTCGTAGTAAGGAAATATGGTATCAGGCAGAACTAGTTCTTCCGTAACCGGCTGAAAGTTCATTTTCACTTCTTCCACTAACTTCTTGCTCACCGTTTGGTAATCCAGGTTATTGGATTCAATTTCCATATTCTGAATTGCTTCGGCTACTCTTGGAATATCATCACTGTAAACTAAGACTGGTACCTGCCAGGGTGTTGGCAATAGCTTCTTAAATCTCAAATAGATATACCAATAATTATCTAAACCCGAAGCGATAAAGTTGATATTACCAGTAAACAGTGGAACAAGGCCTTGAGAAGGGTCCACTACATTAATTCTTAACTTCGGCTTAAAGGTGAAACTTTCAAGAATATTGATGTAAACATGTGATGCAAGCCACTGCTTTCCAGGCATGAGGTCCACAGTAACATATGAGCTACAGATATTCTGATGCTCAAACCTATTGATCTCATATTGAGTATGAATGGCATCAAATGTCTGATCCAGAATTTCCTTACTCTTCTCCTTGGCCGAAAACATGATATCCTGACGAGATCCAAAGTGGATTTTATCAGAACCCAATTTCTCGGCGATATGAATAATCTTTAGAAAGTCACCTGGAGAAATAATCCCTCCTTTGACAAACACTCGCACAAGCTCTTTTACTTGCATATTTCTTTACTTTAATTTCTAATGCAAAAAGTGACCCCCGGTTCAAATCTAAGAAGTAACCTGCTCCTTAGAAACATTCAATATTCTTTGTACCTCTGGCTTACAACTTCCACAACCTAATCCGGCTCCTGTTTTTTGGCAAAGCTCTTTGAGATTAGAGCTACCATCAGCAATTGCCTTCTCAATATTTCCAGAACCTACATTATTGCAAGAACATACCAATTCCCCTATAACAGGCTCTGATGCTTTACCCGA
This sequence comes from bacterium, assembly GCA_024743255.1. Lineage (GTDB taxonomy): Bacteria > Bacteroidota > Bacteroidia > Cytophagales > Cyclobacteriaceae > JANSWY01. Next base: position 46,016 of record JANSWY010000021.1, read on the forward strand.
TCTTAATAATTGAACACGTTTTTCTGATAATTCTGTATTACTATCAATCAAATCTTTAAACTCAGCAAATTCAGCCTTGTCTCCTAACAGGATAGCACCAACAAGCTTATCATTATGAATGATGCATTTCTTGTAATATAGCTCTGCCCTGTCCAAAAATAGAATTTCGTCATATCCTTTTCCATTTACTGGTATTTCAGAAATTCCAACTGAACATAAATCCAGATTAGGAAATTTCAGGATATTCATTGGAGTTGATCCATCATAGATTGCCGTAACATCACCCGCTATGAACCGAGCAGCAATGTCCGCCTGTTGTTCAGCTGCAGCTGTAATTCCGTTTAGCTTTTGTTTATGTTCTGCAATCTCTCCAAGCGCAAAAATTGAATCATCAGAAGACTGGAGATGATCATTTACTTTTATTCCACGTGCACATTCAAGTCCAGCCTCTCTTCCCATTTCGGCATTTGGTCTCGTACCAATAGCATATACTATTGCATTGCACTCCAAAACCTGACCACTTTTAAGAGACGCCTGAAGTCCTTTTTTATCTTTTAATAGATCAACATGCTTTACTTCATCGTTTGTAAGAATCTTTATTGAGAGGTCTTCTTCGATGTACTGTCTTAATTTTAATAGATCAACATGCTTTACTTCATCGTTTGTAAGAATCTTTATTGAGAGGTCTTCTTCGATGTACTGTCTTAATAATGAACTTGCAATTGGATCCAGCTGTCTTTCCATTAAGCGAGATCCCAACTGAATTATAGTCACATCAACATTAACTTCCGACATTGCTGCCGCCAATTCTAATCCCAATAAACCGCCACCCACGATTACCAAATGCCCCTTACCTCCAAGGTGTTTCTTCAGGTCGTCAGCATTCCTCCTATCTCTCATAGTGAATACTCCTGGCAAATACATTGGAACTCCTGGAGGAACAAATGCTCTACTGCCAGTAGCCATGATCAATACATCGTAATTGTGCTCATCACCCAGGCTATCTGTTACCAGCTTTCTTTCTCTATCAATTTTGGTGATTTCGTTTGAGACATACAAATGTGTATTTAGACGTTCAAACTCACCATATTTAAATTTCAGCAGATCCTCCCACGACTTATGTTCAGTGACATAATCAGGAAGCAGCACACGATCGTAAAATGGCCATTCTTCTTTCGAGAATACATGAAGCTCGTCCTCTATATTCATTTCCCTATAGGTATTGATGAACCTAAAGGCAGCAGCTCCAGCTCCAATAATCACTACCTTTTGTTTCTTCTTAGTATACCGCTCAACTTGAACAGCTGAAAACTTAAATCCAGGTTGTTTGGACTGAGGGTCAATAGCCTCACTTGTAATATTATTCGCTCTTGAATGGTCTTTATTCAGGATTTTACCCCAGTGCATTGGCAGAAATACTACTCCTCGTTTTATCCCTTCCGTTAGCTTCGCATTTACTCTAACCTCTCCACGACCATTAGAAACCAGTACGGGATCCCCTTCTTTAATTCCTCTTTCATATGCATCGACAGGATTAATTTCCAAGTATGGATTTGCAATATGTTTATTCAGTTTATTGACCTTTCCGGTTCTGGTCATTGTATGCCATTGGTCCCTAATTCTACCTGTTGTAAGAATTAATGGAAAATCAGGGGAAACAGGTTCTGCTTCTACTCCTGCTCCGCTTATCTTAATCTGGGCTTTTCCATTTGGCGTGTAAAACTTATGATCTTCAAATAGTCGTAAGGTACCGTTACTATCACAACTTGGTACAGGCCATTGGTAGGTCCCGTTTTCTTTCAACTTTTGATAAGACAGACCGCTTACGTCGATATTAGTGCCCTTTGTCATTTGGGTGTATTCCTTATACACTTTTTCTACCGACTCAAAGCCAAAACCATCAAATCCCATTTGTTGGCCGAATCTCATGATTATCTCTGCATCTGGCAATGCGTTTCCAGGTGCTTCAATTACTTTTGGCAGGTAACTAACTCTCCTTTCTGAATTAGTCATTGTCCCCTCTTTTTCAAGCCAGGATGCCGCTGGCAATACAATATCAGCGTATTTCAAAGTATCACTCCTATCTGAAATATCCTGAACAATTACGAAGTTTGCCTTACTCAGTGCTGCATCAATCAATTTGGCATTTGGCATGCTTACAGAAGGGTTTGTACAAATTATCCAAACTGCCTTCATCTTTCCAGATTCCAGTGCTTCAAACATTTGAGTGGCTGTAAGTCCTGGCTTTTCATTGATTTTATCAACACCCCAAAAGTCAGCGACTTCTTGTCTATGCTCTGGGTTTGCTAAATCCTTGTGAACTGCGAGCAAATTCGCCATTCCACCAACTTCTCTTCCTCCCATTGCATTTGGTTGGCCTGTCAAAGAAAATGGTCCGGAACCTGGTTTACCGACATGGCCAGTAATGGTACTTAAATTGAGTAATGCAAGGTTTTTATTAACTCCAGAAGTACTTTGATTAAGCCCCATAGCCCACATGGTGATAAAACCATTGGCATTTGCGATATACTTTGCAGTAGTAATAATATCATCAACCGGGATATCACAAATTGCTGCATATTCCTTCAGAGTTGTCTTAAAGATTTCCTTCCTGTACAATTCGTAACCATCTGTAGCTTCATTGATAAAATCAATATCAACGGCTCCTTGCTCAATTAGAGCTCTTCCTACACCGTGAAAGAAAGCTGTGTCAGTTCCTGGTTTAATTTGAACATGTAAGTCGGCTAATAAGCAAGTATCGGTGACCCTCGGATCCACGACTATGATCTTGGTATCCGGGTTATTCTCTTTATGTTTTTCCAATCTGCGAAACAAGATGGGATGACACCAAGCGGGATTAGCTCCAGCAATCAAGAAGCAATCTGCCAATTCTATGTCTTCATACGAAATTGGCACTGAGTCTTCACCGAATACCTGCTTATAGCCTACAACTGCCGAACTCATGCAGAGTCTTGAATTCGTGTCGATATTATTGGTTCCAATGAACCCTTTGGTTAGTTTGTTAACCAGATAGTATTCTTCCGTTAGGCACTGACCTGATATATAAAATCCTACTGAATCCGGTCCGTATTTATTGATCAGAGATCTGAATACTGCTGCAGTCCTTTGAATAGCAGTATCCCAATCGGTTTTCTCTAATGGATGGGATTTGCTCCATCTCATCTGAGGATGCAACAACCTATCCGACTTGTCCATTGCCGTGTAATTGAGGTTCATTCCTTTCGAACACAGCATACCTTTATTTACAGGATGATCTTCATCACCTTTGACTGAGATCTTTCCGTTTTTTGATGTTGAAACTTCAATTCCACATCCAACTCCACAGTAGGAACAAGTAGTTTTATATGTTTTAGTCCGGTGCAAGCTCTGATCTTTTGGTTTTATGAATGAACGTATCCAAAATTACGTAATTACAACCCAAATCCAAGTATTTATACGTATTTTTACGTATTATTTTTAAGTATCTTAACGCACCGCGAAAAACTTAAATTATTTACTGACCAGACTTTTTGCTTTGAAAGTCTCTAGTTCTTCTTTCAAAAGCTTATTTAAGTTTAATACCTCTTTGTAGTCAGCAGAAATCTTTAAATACTTAGTCATTTGTTCAGTGGTTTTGATAGCGTATTCGTTTTGCTTTGTTTCCATTTCAGTTCTTAGCTTTCTGGCGTATTTTCTTAAGTCCTGAATTGTCTTGTTCGCCTGAGCTATTTGATTAGATTCGAAAGACTTTTTACTATCTACTAATTCGTTTAATTCTTCAATTGCTTTGTCTTTGTTTTTAGAGTCCTTAAACATTGGTCTAAAAATGAAGAACACTTCAAGAATGATTAATAGGAAAGTGATAGCCATCAAATAATATTCAGTATTTGACAGTGAATCAATTTTAGCTGAGGCTAAGTGATCGTATTGGAATGTGATCTTATTCATCAACTTAAGAAAGTCGGCTTCCTGTGATGTTATTTCAGATAAGTAGAATTCTATTTGCGATAACTCCGATTCACTACGTAAATCTTCAAACTCTGATTCAACAAGGTAATCACATGCAACTTTCATTGATTTGAATAGTGGCTCAATATCTTTGAATAGTTGATTCAATGTAGAAGATTGATTCATTTCCTCCACGTTGAGTTCATCACTGCCATACCTTAAATCAATATGTGACTGACTCCAGAGGTCTCTGGCTGCCACCAGTTCGTCTTTTGCCTGAGTAAATTCAAATTCAGTCTTAGAGTTTGTAAGTTTTAAGGAAGCCTTAGTGATTTTCTGTGAAAGCATTCTCTGACGACCAGAGATGTTGATTATTCTGGCATCTGTTTCACTTCCACTGATTGTTTGTTGCATGAGGATTTGACTACCAAGAATTACAAGAGTCAAAATTCCGAGTACAAGGATGTACTTTGAGGTTAGCGTTTTCATAGCTGCGTAATTAATAATTTGTGTTTGTAAAGTTGAAAAAGCTATCCGGGTTGGATTGAACGAGACAACCCGGAAGAAGCCAGGTTGGTTAGTGATTTAAGAAATTCATCAAATAACCTCTGTAATCGTAATATTCTGGATGCTCAAGAACATCTCTTCTATTTCTAGGTCTTTCAAATGGGATAACCAACTCGTCACCTATCTTTGCATATGGTCCACTGGTCATCATGATTACTCGGTCTGCTAAGAAGATGGACTCATCCACATCGTGAGTAATCATTACAGCGGTGATTTGTTCTTTATTCCATACTTCCAAAAGAACGTCTTGCAATTCTCCACGAGTAAGCGAATCTAGCATACCAAATGGCTCGTCAAGTAGCAATACTTTAGGCTTGAGAGCAAATGCTCTGGCAATTCCTACTCTTTGCTGCATACCTTGGGAAAGCTCTGTTGCTCTTTTGTTGAAGTCGTTACCCAAACCAACTTTGTCCAGGTAGTACTTACAGATATCAAGCCTTTGCTTTTTAGTTGCATGAGGAAAAACCTGCTTTACTCCCAACATGACATTTCCCAAAGCTGATAACCAAGGCAACAAACTAGGTGATTGAAAAACTACTGCCCTATCCGGTCCCGCTTCTCTTACTGTGTTTCCATCCACTGTAATTTTTCCTCCAGAGATTTCATTCAAACCAGCGATCATTGTCAGCAGTGTTGATTTACCACAACCGGAATGACCAATGATAGATATGAATTCTCCTTGTTTTACACTGAGCTGAAGATCATCCAGCACAACGTAATCTCCTTTTGGAGTTGGATAGACTTTTCTGAGGTTATTACAGGAAAGCATATCCGGTCTGCTCAATAACTCTTGCGGGAGTTTTGGCTTAATAAATTCTTTTATAAACGATTCTTGTTCTATTACTTCCATGACATAACTGATTTAGAAATACTTTACTTGTTCTTCTTTCTTCTTTCTCCTCCAACTTATCCTACCAGGCATTACTGGTTTCAAGTCTGGAAGTTCGTAGGTTGCAGAATTGCTTTGTTTTCTTGTAGCTCCTACATCAATTAGATACTCAATAATTTCATTCCTTAGTTTCTTGTACTCAGGATCCTTATTGATTTCCGTTACGTCTCTTGGTCTATCAAAATTGATTTTGAACTCCGGACCTAATGTTGCATTTGGTCCTGGTGTCAATGGAATAATTCGATCCGCCATGATGATTCCTTCATCAACATCATTGGTAATTAACAAAGCAGTTTTCTTGTCCTCACTCCAAATGTTAATGATCTCCTCCTGAAGTGTTCCCCTTGTTAATGCATCCAATGCACTAAGTGGCTCATCCATCAACAAGACTTCAGGATTCATAGCCAGAGCCCTGGCTACAGAAACTCTTTGTCTCATTCCTCCAGATAATTCTGCAGGCTTTTTATCTATGGCATGTGAGAGGTTTACCATATTGACATATTTCCTCACATGCTCTTCTTTTTCTTTTTTACTCCATCCCGGAAAGATTTCATCAACCGCTAGTTTCACGTTTTGATAAACGCTTAACCAAGGTAGAATTGAGTAGTTCTGAAAGATCACTCCTCTATCTGGTCCTGGTCCGGTGATTGGCTTTCCTTTCATCAGTACCTCACCAGAATCTGGAAAGTGAAGTCCGTTTATCAGATTGATCAGGGTAGTTTTTCCACTTCCAGTAAAACCTACAATCGCTACAAATTCTCCGTCCTCAATCTGCAGGTTTATATCAGTCAAAACTTCTGTTATGTTAGTACCTGTCCCGTAGGATTTCGATACATTCTTCAACTCGAGTATTGCCATTTCTTTGTCTTTTAGTCTAATAATTAATTAAGCAATCTCAGTCTTCTCGAAGCTTACAACTTTCTGAACCATGATCATTATTCTGTCCAGCATAAATCCTATGATGCCAATAACAAACATTGCAACAATGATCTTGGCATTTGATTCACTTGAACCGTTTTGGAACTCTTCCCATACGAATGAACCTAATCCAGGGCTTTGTGCTAAAAGCTCAATAGCAATAAGTACCATCCAGGCAACAGAAACTGTAATTCTAAGTCCTGTGAAAATCATAGGGAATGATGCAGGAAGAACAACTTTGAAGATGTTTTTACCAACACCAAGTCTTAATACTTTTGATACATTGATAAAATCCTTATCAACAGAACTTACTCCAACACTTGTATTTACCAATGTTGCCCACATAGCACAAAGTCCTACACTTATGAAAGAAATGATAAATGACTTATCAAGATCTGGATCTGTGATTAGTGTCTTTACGATCATGAATACCAGCAACAACCAAACTACAGGAGATACCGGTTTAAAAATTTGAATTAACCAGTTGAATGAGTTTCTAAGTACATCACTCAGTCCAATGATAATTCCAATAGGAACAGCAATTAATAGCGCTAATACAAAACCAGCTAATACTGTCTTTAGACTAGTGCCAATTTGATCTACAAATGACGGTCTACCTGTATAAGTAATTGGCTTTTGACCTTTTGCGACTCTTTGCTCGTTTGTTTTTGCTACCTTTTGTTTGAACTCATCTTTCTTCACACTGATTTCAGCATGATCCTTCATTAATTTCTTGTAAGCTCCAAATACTTCTAGTGGAGAAGGTAGTGCGTTAGGTTTACAGCTTACATCACCAGACGCTATACAAGCTTCCATTTCTTTGGCAGCTTCTTCGCCTTGGTCATTTAATGCTTTTTCAATTTTGGCATCAGCTTCAACATTGTACAGGTATGTTGCACCGCCATGCCAAATCATGATGAATAGGAAAATAGAGAAAACAGGAATAACAACCCTTTTAACCAGGTTGATGGAATTCTTCTTCGGTTCCTCCCCGTTGATCAGACGTACCAGAGGCTCCATAAAGCCTAATCCAGCAAATCTTAGTCCGTTAATAATTTTATCTTTCATAATTAATTAAGTTAAGTCTACTACTGATTGTGATGTTTTTAAGTCAGGTTCAGGCAGAAAGCCTTGCTTCCCACCCGAACACCTAACTTAATTAATGGTCAGTCCTTGTTTCCAATTTCAAAACTGTTGATGTAACCTATTGGATCTTTTGCGTCATAGGTTGTTCCATCGATAAATTCGTCTGTTGCAGCTTTATATCCATCAGTTTCAGGAATCTCAGATGCTTCTAAGTATCCTTCTTCTACAAGAAGTTTTGCTGCTTTTTCCCAGATATCTGGTCTGTAAATATCTTTGATTGTTTCGCTGTACCAGTCAGCTGGTTTCGCTTCCGGAATTTGTCCCCATCTTCTCATCTGAGTAAGGAACCAGATTCCGTCAGAGTAGAATGGATAAGTAGCGTTGTATCTGTAGAACACATTGAAATCAGGCATGGATCTCTTGTCTCCTTTTTCAAATTCAAATGTTCCTGTCATAGAGTTTGCGATTACTACAGAGTCAGCACCTACATATTCAGGCATTGAAAGGATTCCTACCGCCTTTGGTCTGTTTCCTGGAGTATCAAGCCACTTTCCAGCTCTGATTAATGCTTTTGTTACAGCTACAGCAGTATTTGGATTCTCATCGATGAACTTCTTAGTCATCACAAATACTTTTTCAGGGTTATTCTTCCAGATATCATAGTTGGTAGTTACTGGTACACCGATACCTTTGAAAACAGCTTGCTGATTCCATGGCTCACCTACGCAGTATCCGTAGATTGTACCTGCTTCAAGAGTAGCTGGCATTTGTGGCGGTGGAGTTACTGATAGTAAAACGTCAGCATCTACCTGTCCCTGGATGTTATCTGCAGTGTAGAAACCAGGGTTGATTCCGGCTGCAGCTAACCAATATCTAATCTCATAATTGTGTGTTGAAACCGGGAATACCATACCCATTTTGAATGGCTTTCCTGCATCTTTATATTCTTTTACTACTGGAACTAAAGCATCTGCTTTGATTGGGTGAGCAGGTCTTCCATCCTCTCCCATCGGAACATTTGCTTTCATTTTTGACCAAACATCGTTTGATACGGTGATTCCATTACCATTAAGGTCCATTGAGAATGGAGTCACTAATTCAGCTTGTCTACCAAAACCAGCTCCCGCTGCAATTGGCTGTCCAGCTAACATGTGAGAACCATCTAACTGTCCATCAATTACTCTGTCAAGAACATTTTTCCAGTTTGACTGTGCCTCGATAGTTACGAAAAGTCCTTCATCCTCGAAGTAACCCAGCTCTTTAGCAATTGCTAATGGAGCCATATCTGTAAGCTTAATGAACCCGAAAGTCAGCTGAGGTTTTTCAATTTCTAATTGTACTGTATTGTTGGTTGTTGCTACAGTTTCTACTGAGCCAGCGTCTTTTGCAGAAGTACCTCCGCAGGCATAAAGCACTGCGGAAACTACTGCCAAGAATAGAACTTTGAAGATATTATTTTTCATTTTCTTAAAATCGTTAGGTATTTAAATTCTTTGATAGTGTATTTGTAGAATGATTATTCTGATTTGAATAATGTTGGTTTGAATGTTAGCATAGCCCATCCCCAGTTGGTGAATAGCGAAGCGTCACCGCCTCTTAGTGCTTCCATTGTATCTGTACCAAACATTTGTGAATATCCAAGGTGAAGTGTTACATCTGGAGCAAGTTTTCTTACGTACACCAGGTCTACTTCAGTACCCATTGCTTTCGATAACTCTCCTCCTGTTTCGTCTAGTTGCTTAGAACCAGTAAGGAATTCATGAGCATGAGCAAGCAATGCACCTTTTCCAAGTTTGAATTTAGTTTTCAAGTAGATATCAGCCACACCAACATTACCGTTTGCTGGTCCTACAAAGAAGTAGTCCATTAAACCATTGTGTGCATGGTTAGTACCAAAGTCAGGGCTGAAGTTTGTGATATCTGTTGAAGTATCGTCATCATCCTTACCAGAGATGTACTCATAACCAATAGTCACTGGAGTTGCAGGAGTCTTAACTGTTGCGTAAACACCAGCTAGAAGTGCATTTACATTGTTTCCTCCGAATTCACCTGTCTGGTAATAAACATCACCTCCTAGTGTAAGTCCACCAATCTTTTTGCTACCTATCACTCCAAAAGTCTGCTTGAAAGAAACAGTAGAGTCTGCGTTTTGATATCCTGCGTTGAACGCTAACAATGATAATTTAGCTGATTCAAAGTCTTTATGGAACCATCCATACTGCATAGACTTGTAGTTACCTCCAACTGAATAGAATCTAGCACCATCACCTTGCAATAAGGTTGGTTCAGCTCTGTCATCATCCTGGTTGTAAGCGAATCCTAAGTGGAATTTTGTTTTAGATTCAGCTTTATCAAAAATGAAAAGGAGCGCATCGTGTCTTCTTCCCTGCTGAGCCCACTCCAGGCCACCGAGAAATCTTTGGTTATCATAAGAAATAATCTGACGTCCAGCTTTTACTGAAAGGTTATCAGTGAAATAATACTGTCCCCAGGCTTCACTTATAAAAGTCTTTCCTAATTCCTCTTTGAAAATCTGACTGGTCTCACCCCAAACTCTTATGTCCTGAAAAGCAAGTTTGAACTTATACTTCTCCGCTTTATAATCGAGGTATAATCTACTTCTCTGCTCCGTGAATAGAGCAGCCTCTACATCTTCTGATGTCTTTAATGTTTTGAATCCGTTTCTAAACTCAGTTCTAGGTCTAACCTCTGCTGAGATCTTTAACTGTGCCGATAGGTTTGTGATCCCTACGAAACACAATACTAAAGCCAATAGTATGCGTCCTTTCATTGCTTTATTGTTTAAGTTGGTAAGTATTAGATTGAACATCACGTATTATTACTTATTTTAATTACGTATTTATACGTACAATTATAGACTAGCTATTCTAAGTAATCAATGTTCAGAATCAATATTTATTCCCTTTTTTAACAATATAAAAACTGCGTTACAGCAGGTTTAGGATTATTAATACCTGTTTACCAGAGACTTATCAACTGAAAATACTATGAGCTTCGAAGGGAGTTTTAACTACGTAGAAGTGAAATAAAATACGTAATTACGTATATAAAAGAAAAAAACCTGCGTTTCCACAGGTTTCACATCACAATTAAAAGATAAAAGATTCGGATTGGTTAGCGGTAATCATTAGAGGGTAATGTCGCTTCGTTTAGATTATCACAAACCTTAATAGTAGTAGTGATGCAAAGATAGCAGGGCAAAATCCTCAGCTCCATGGAATCAATCAGGTTTATACCTCTTTTTATGCCATGTTTTGACCTGCGAAAACACAGCTAATTGATCGCAACTAATTGATATATTGAAGTTTACACTGAATTATAGTCTAGTAATAGTGGAATTCAAGACTATTTTTTATTTAATTCTTCTTCCGTAAGAGCGTAATATTTCTTTTTATCTGAGTACGGAGATGCTCCTCCATCGAAATATTCCCTTACAATTTTGAGTGGTATTGTGTCCATCATGCTTTCTGCTGCATGATAAATGTGATTCCCATGAAAATCATGACATTGCAAGCAGGACGTCCACATTTCTTGAGCTATAAGATCTTTATGAGAAACCTCTAATGGATCGTTCTTGAGGTCTGTATCTCCGTGACAGTTTTCACAGTAACCTGTTTCAACTTGGGTGATTCTCAAACCATTATGCTCCAGGTGGCAGGACTCACAATAGGTGACACCAATATTCTTTCTGGCTTCAACAAACCGAGGTTCTGTAAACCTGTGTAATGGGTGGCGATCATTGGCCCTATCATGACAATCAAGACACTTATTATTATCGACATTTTCTGTTCCAAAATCAGCTTCAGTTTTCCGTGCTCCAAAAACAAACATCACGTTAGCCTGTATTTGTTGGAACACATTTCCTTTTGAATCAGTATGACAAGATTCACAAGAGAAACCTTCGTGACCTTTATTCATTGGTCCTTTTGATAGGAACTCCTCGTTGGACGGACTTGATAAGACCACATAAGCTATCGCTGTAACAAACAATCCTGCTGCAAAACCTATCCATTGTCTTTTCCTTCTTCTACTTATATTGATCATTTTATCTTTTTATTTATGATTTGATAAACCATACCCGACTTCCATTTCTCTCCTGAATCTTCTACACCAAGACCTCTTGTTACTCTCAAAACAGGAACCTTAACTTTCGCTACAATTGAAATTCCTATTCCAAATACCATAATGAATGTACCAATCCACAATAGGCTGATAAACGGCATTTCAATAGCTTTCACAGTAATCCAATCTCTTTGCGAATAGATTAATCTGAATTGAACAGCCCCTGAATTTGGATCTATTGATTCAACAAGTACTTTGACTCCCAACTCTTCTGATAATGAAGGATATAACTGAACTCTCCCATTTGAAATGCCATACATCGGATCAAGATTATATTGATATCCCTGATCATCAATTTGAAAGTGTGAGGTGATAAGTAATTCTGATTGATCTTCAGCAATGGCGGACAATTCACTGGACAATAATTTGATAGACAATCCAAACTTTTCAAGAGATTGGGAAGGAACCAATTGTAGAAGTTCGGTCTTTTGCCATTCCTGTTTTTCAGGGTCTGGAAAGTTTGTCACATGAATGTAAATATCTTTGTCCCAGAAGGAAAGGATTGATGGAGATGCTATATAACCCATCTCTGGATTGTTTTGCATTCTTGGTAGAACATGATACAAGTTGTCAGCATCCCGAATCTTTAGATCGTAGTAAGTGTTCTCTTTATTTATTTCAATGGTATCTCCGCTTTTAAGAATTTTAAAATCTTCATGATTGGTATTGCGTAACCCAGCAGAACTAATCAATTCACCTTCAATAGACTGAAGGTATTTGTTTGAAAACGTAATTTGATAATCCTCTAAAGGAATTGGTTTATTCCTTGTTAACAGTGCGTTTTCCTGAACTGTGTGTATCGGTAAGCTACTCTCTGGAGAAGTGATGGAAATGTTCTGTGAAATAATTTTCGAATATCCTGCAGATAAGACTATTCCTAATAGCATAATCATAAATCCTGCATGAGAAAAGGCTCCTCCAGATACTTTCAGGTTCTGTTTGACAAACCCGTATATGATTTGAATCGATACGAAAGCTCCTAGTAAGGAAACAAAAATCATTACAATGTACTTCCAATCAGTATACCCGACTTTAAGTAATAAAGCACCACCAGTTAAAAGAGTCAGAAACAGCGGCACTGAAAATACTTTTTCATATGCAGAAAAACCCCTTATTCTTTTCCAGTAGACAACCTGGGCAAGGAAAGCTAGGAAGCAAAAACCTACAGCAAACCATATTTGAAATTTGGAATAGAATCCAACTGGATCGGTAGGTGGAGCGGCATTACTATTGAATCCCAAGCCTTCGATAATCTTGTTGAAAACTGGAATTGAAGTAGGAAGTAATATCTGAAAGGCGGAAAGCAACAAGATGGATATTCCAATGATCATAAGAAACTCCCATACATTTTCTGAGGACGTTTCTCTTAGTGATTTCACATACTTCCAGGAATAAACCAATGTGACAACAATAATGGCAATCACAGCTCCCATAAGAATCAACAACTGACCTGACAATCCCAGATCAGTAAAAGAATGGACACTAGAATCGCCAAGGATTCCGCTTCTGGTTAGAAAAGTTGAGTAGATAATCAAAAAATATGAACTAACTATAAGGCCAATTGTCAAAAGAAGCCCTTTGCCTCTTTTCTGATAAAGAATAATTCCATGTGTAGAAGCAACCATCACAATCCATGGGATCAGGATTGCATTCTCGACTGGATCCCAGTTCCAATAACCGCCAAAGTTTAAGGTCTCGTAAGCCCAATAAGCTCCCATCATAATTCCTACACTCAGGATTGCTAATGATACAAGCATCCAAATTTGAGCAGGCTTAATCCATGAAATGTCTTTCTTAAATAAACCAGAAATGCAATAAGCGAATGGAATCAAGGAGACTGCAAAGCTTAAGAATATTATTGGAGGATGAATTACCATCCAGATATTTTGAAGTAACGGATTTAATCCATTTCCGTCTTTTGGAATGAAACCCGGATCAATTTTAAAGATCGGGTTTGAGCTGACATCTTTGAGTAATTGAAAAGGTGAAATACCAATATTAAAAGTATCTGAAAGATAAACACCTAGGATCATACTAATCAATATCAATTGGATAACCCCAATTATTATAAATAACCAAGGTTCCCATTTTCCTGCTTTTCTCAAAACAATGAATCCTATCAGGGCATTCCAGAATATCCAAACTAGAAAGCTTCCCTCCTGGCCTTCCCAGAAACTAGAGATCACATAATAGAATGGCAAATCATTGGACGAATGTCGCCAGGCGTAATAGTACTGATAATCATGATTGAAAATTGCTATAAATAATAGAATCAGAACCAGAGTTATCGAACCAAACTGCGTAATGAATGAGCACCTCCCCAGCATCATCCATCCTTCTTGGTTACTTATGGAAGGTTTTAATGAAAGTGAATAGCTAATACAGGATATTAATATCCCCACAAAAGCAACAATGATTGCAATATGTCCAATGTTGCCCAGCATGGTCAAGCGTATTCTATTATCACGTTATTGGTAACAGGCTTACAGATACAAGGAAGCACTTTGTTATCAGCAACCTCCTGATCAGACAAAGCATGACCATTTCTCATAAATACCTCACCCGAAACACAATCTGCTTTACAGCTCCCACATATCCCATCCATACACACGTACGGCAGTTTAATTTTTTGGTCCAGTGCAGCATCCAGAATATTTCTATTTGCTTTGACTGGTACCTGATAAGAAACGCCCTTGCTGATAATGGTAACTTCTCTGTTTTCAAGCAATGGTCCTTTAGCTTTACTCTCTTCAGCAGTTGGTGGAGTGGCAGAGAATTTTTCAATGTGAATTGCAGACTCCTGAACCCCTGCAAACTTTAAACCTTCTTCAGCTTCAGTCATCATGCCAGAAGGTCCGCAAATGTAGTATTCGGTATTTTCTTCAGAGAATTTAGGTAGGTCGCTTAAGATCCCCGGAACTTGTGATCGCTCCACTCTGCCCTTGTAGCAGGATTCAAAATCACCAGGGTTTTCAAGGATGTGTAACAGTGATAATCTATCACCAAACTTTGATTTGTAGTCATTCAAAGTATTACTAAAGATGATTGATTCCTTATCTCTATTTCCATAAACCAATGAGACATTGCTCTCTGGTTCGACATTCAGAATAGTTTTTAGAATAGACATCAATGGAGTGATCCCACTTCCTGCACCAAACAACACTATATGTCTTTTAGCTTTCGGGTTTGGTTCAATAGTAAAACTCCCCATTGGATAGAGCATTTTCATGGTCTGTCCAACTTTCACATTTTCAAACAGGTGATTGGATACTTTACCATCTTTTATTCGCTTTACTGTGACACTCAAAGTACTATCAACCTTTGGAGCTGTATTTAGAGAATAACAACGTCTCTCAACCTTACCATCTACCTGAACCAGCAGAGTTAGAAATTGACCTGGAGTGTATTTGATTTTCTTTAGGAAAGGTTGTTTGAAATGAATGCTGATTGCATCATTAGTTTCTTTGATTACATCTACAACCTTAAGTTTTGCGATTCTTTCCATAGTATTATTCGTAATAGAACACCACCCAAATGTGAAAAATGGCGATGAAGGATATGAAAAATGAAAATGCTACATGCAGGATCATCCAACTTTGAAATACCCACTTTGATTTACTTTTAATCACGTCCAGATTGAAAAGTCCAAGTAGGAAATTCCCAAAGAATGTGATGCTCAGTAAAAAGAGGTATGCGAATCCAAGTTGAGTTGAATGAATGTAAAACAACAACGGTGTTGCTGCTCCCAACCAATTGTGAATTGAATAGAATAAGAGGGTCTTCTCTTCTAACTTTGGTATGACCCTAACAAGACTTAGTGACCATTGAAAAAGTATAATACTGAACAACCCTAAACCTGACCATCTTCTATACGCCTGATCATCCTGAAGAGCTTCCAGGTATTCCCATTTCAATTGGAAAACATCCTGCGCAATGAATGCGCAAAACAACGTAAGACCTATTGTTACAAATACAATTCTGTTCATGTGGCTGGAATATTTGAGAATGGCCCCAACGGATTGAGGCACAATCTCTGTCAGACTAAAAGAATATCTTTCGATATTAAAGTTTAAGGATACCTTTTAAGGTTTCAGCAGATGCTAACTCACCTACGCTATCCACAAATACTTCTGGTGTTGGCAGCTGATACCCAGCTGCTGGCCAGGTAGATCCTATTTCAGGAATTTCATTTTCAGTAAATGATGGCACTTTATCCAGGTATGATTGGAAAGTAGCTTTTGCTCCATTTCGGTATGCCATGATAATTCCTTGTAGCTCCTCAAACGAAACAGAATCTCCTGGGTAAGTCCAGGTAGTTGCACCTTGAATATCACCTAGTTTCCAGTCTGTTTTTGTAGTTTCTGGGTGATCATTGTGGCAATTCACACATGGAGCTGCAACTGCAAAATCTGGGAACATAGCCGTATAAAGCTTGTTTTCTTCATCATAAAAGAATTTTGGTTCTGCATCTACCCGCATTTCCGCAAATAGTTCCGCCTGCTTTCCGGTGAACTTGTTAGACTTTCTAATTGGAAAATCCGAACCAAGGAAAAGTCCTAGTGGCACTTCACCTTTCTTTCTGATATCACCAGCTATTCCTCTCAAAAACAAAGCTGGTAGTGGTCCGGCTTCCACTTCATCTTTTTCCCAATCTTCGTGGAATTTTAGACCATTCTTTTTCCCTGCTCCTACAATTGCTTTTGTATACAATGTTCTTGCAACATCATTTTCTGTAGCAACAATTTCGAAAGCTTCTTTAATGGAATATAATTTCCCAGAAATCTGAGCAGTCTCTTCCGGTAACGGCTGGCATGACCCTAACCAAGCGGTTAGACCAAGCATTAGGCTATACCGGAGCAATTTTTCATGTAGATTATTCATAAGTAGTAAGGTTGAGTTGATTGTATAGTTTCTTTTATGCGGCTACTGTAGCAGCGGCATCTTTCATTGTATTTGCCAGAACTGTGTAAACTGCTACCCACGCATCTTTCACTTCATCCGTCCAGGCGTCACCAAGTCCGGTCTCTAATGTGGAAAGTAAAGCAGCAGCAACAGTATCATAGTGAGAATCTTCAACACCGTAACCAACGTGTCTTTTCCCTAAATCCTGCACCACAGGAACTAATCCTCCAAGGTCATCAAGGCCTTTAACAGCAGCCGCTATCATGGTCATTAATTTGTCACCCTGAACTTTCATATCTCCTTTAAAAAGAGGTTTCAGTGCTGGATCCAATTCGAACAGCTTCGCATAAAAAATTTCAGCTGCTTTGTCCTTGATTGGAACAACCATGGCGAATGTGCTTTGTACCAATTCCTTCTGTTTTGAAGTGATAGGACCCGATTCTTGTTTCTTGAATAATGATTTAATAAAGTTCATAATTGATATAGTTTAAGATTCTTTCAATGATTCCTGATTAAGATCAAATAGCTCAATCAACACTTCTGACAGTTGATCTGCATTGTCTCTTTTGCACTCTTGTTTTAGTTTTATGATTGGTTTCTGTACGATCTTATTGATAAACTGAGAAGTAACAAGTTCCACCATCTGAAGCTCTTTTGAGGACATTCTTTTCAGATTGGCTTTTATACAATCCTTTCTAATTTTCTCCAGCGAGTTCTTAAATGTTTTAATAGATCCGGTAGCGCTCATTTCTTCCGACCAGGACACAAATTCCACCATACCAGATTGGATTATTTCCTTTACTTTCTCAACCTCTGATGTCCTTATAGAGAGCGTGTCATCTCTCATATTTCCAACATCATCGATATCAAATAATCGAAGATTTGAGCTATCACCATTGTTAGTTATTGAGCGGGGTGCAGATAAATCGATCGCAGCAATTAATCCTGCCAATTTCAAATCCTCAGCAGGGTAATAATCTCCTGACCCAACTGAGCTCACCAAAACGTCATAGTCTGATAGTTGACTTATATGATCCTCAAATTCGATTACATTAAATCCACAGACTTTTCCAACTTCAAGAGCTTTTTCAATTGTACGATTTGTTAATGTAACATTGTTATAACCACATTTTAATAAGTTCTTAGCGGTTGCTGCTCCAATACTTCCTGTCCCAGAAATTAGGATTTTGACATCTTTGGAGAGCATTGTGTTAGAACTTAGAAGCTTCACCGCATTGTAAGAAATAGACGCTGCTCCAGTCTTGAATTTGGTTTGTTGACTTACTTTCTTGTGTACATTGAAAATAGAATGCATCAACCTATGCAAAAATGGGCCTGCCATTTCCAGGTCAGTGGAAGTTTGATAAGATTGCTTTACTTGTCCAAAGATTTGGATATCACCCAAAACCTGGGAATTCAGACCAATCGCCACATTATAGAGGTGATTGATCGCATCAATTCCATCCAGAAACACAAAGTATTTTTCAAACTCTCCTGAGGACTTAATAGCTTTTGTGGCACATAGTAATTTGTAGACCTCTGTATTGGTTAAATTATCATGATAAGAATAGATCTCCGTACGATTACAAGTTGAAATTACAAGCCCTTCACTAAGACCAAAAGTATCCCGAAGCAGACATAAAAAGTCTGAACATTCATCGGGGTTCATTGTAAACTGTTCCCGTATTTCTACAGGCGCCAATTTGTGATTTATAGATAAGACTTTAAATACTTCGGTCATATTGGTATAGTTTGCACTCTACTCATTTTGAATAGTAAATACGTAAATTATTTACGTATATATACGTACAAATATATCCGTAGTATTTAGAAGTATTAATGGAATCCCGCAGGAGGAAATAGTCTTTTCATACAGACGAGAATCTGTTAAAACGCAGGAGTTTTGATGTTAGCTGTCAAGAAAGAAGTTGTGATCCGCTATTTCCTTTTTGAGTTTGGGAATATCTACTATTCCAAGCTTTTTACCCTCTGCTAATAATAAACCTTCTTTCTTTAACGAGGAGATGATTCTGATTACTTGTTCATCAGTTGTGCCAGCAAAGTCAGCGATTTCCTTTCTGGATAATTGAAGGTTAAGGAATCCATTTGATTGTCCAAACTTTCGGTTGATGTAGAGTATAGCATCAATCACTTTTTCACGCACAGTCATTTGAGCAAACTTTTTAACTTTAGTTTCACTCCTGTTAAGCTCGTCTGCATAGAAAAGCATAAAATCATATGTCAATTCAGGAACCTCCTTCAACATAGATTTCATTGTGTCATTTGAAAAATTACACAAAACTGTATGTTCCAGTGCTACTGCATTAATCTGATAGAACTGTCCTCCCCCAAATCCACGGTGACCTATAATTTCACCATCACCAACAAACCTTACAATCTGTTCTCTCCCATTTATTCCAGTCTTGGCGACTTTAGCTTTCCCTTTGTAAACAAAAAACAAGCCATGTACCGGTGCTCCTTCAATAATAAAGTTCTGCCCTTTTTTGCAGGCGATAGTCACCTTCTTATCAGTATGATGCTTCGCCTTTTCTGATAAATAGTTCTTTTTGATAAGACAAGTGCTGTTTTTACATGTGCTGCAATCTGCTTTTACTCCGGTCATGGTTGAGGATTAAATATTAATAGCTTGCTTTAAAGTTGGGTCATTGTCTATTTTTCTAAGTAATTCTGCAATATTCTTTACTTCCAGTTTTTTCATGATATTGAATCGATGAGTTTCAATTGTCCTGACACTTTTACCAAGTTGTTCAGCGATATCTTTATTGGAGACACCATTGTAAATCAATGATAGAATTTGCCTTTCTCTTTTAGTCAAAATGCTTTCAACTTGCGCTCCAGATTCACTTCCAGGAGAACCACTTTTGAAATTGAGGTAAGAATTAACAAGAATGTTCGAGATATCACCGCTAAAGTATTTCTGCCCAGACATTACCGCATCAATCGCCTTAATGAACTCTGGTTTACTTGTGTCTTTTAATAAATATCCATCCGCTCCAAATTCAGCAGATTTAAGAATATAATCTTCATCATCATGCATACTTAACACAAGAATTTTGATATCAGGATAAGCCGACCTCACCTTTTGTGTTGTTTGAAGCCCATCCATTTCTGGCATTCTAATGTCTGTAATTAGCAAATCCGGTTTTAATTCATCTACCTTTTTAATCGCTTCAAACCCATCAGATGCTTCTGCTACAACATTAATGTGTCCATCATCTTCCAGAAGAATCTTAATTCCTTTTCTCACAATCTCATGGTCGTCCGCTAAAACTGCATTTATCATCTTCTACGTATTTAATCGTTTATTCTAGTGGTAAACTTACGAAAATTTTCGTACCTCCATTTGGAGAAGTCTCTAATTCAAATGTGGCATCAATAAATGCCGCCCTTTCCCTCATATTATAAATACCATGGCCAGAGCTCTTAAAATGCCCTTTTGCTAGTAAATCTCCGTAGTTAAAACCTTTGCCATTATCTTCTATGGAAACAGTAAGTAAATTCACTGAGTGTTCAAAGACTACCTTAATAGATTTACCTTTCGAATACTTAACTGCATTGTTCACCGCTTCCTGGATTATTCTGTACAAATTACTTTCTACATGTTGCTCCAGTCTATTTATAAAGCTTGTTTTGTTCTCAAATGTTACAGGTAGATTACTAAGCCTACTAACTTCCTGACAAAACTTCTTTACTGCAGGAACAATCCCAAAGTCCGCAAGGTTTGTTGGCATCAGATTAAATGATATTCTTCTCACCTCCTGAATCACCCTTTTTAGCAGGTATTTGGTATCGTCAAACCTCTTTTTATTATGAACTGGCTCCTTCGGAATATTAACCGCTTCAATACTCATCTTCAAAGCAGATAACATTTGGCCAACCCCATCATGAAGCTCTCTCGCTAACCTTTGACGCTCTTCTTCCTGTCCTTCAAGAATCAATACTGATCGATATTGTTGTTCTTTTACTTTCCTTTCAATTTTCTCACTATTGATCTCCCTGGAAATCATTTTCGCTTCCTTGATTTCAGTTACCTCTCTCCCAATTACCTTTATTTCATCCGAACCAACAATAGGTACCAAGAATGCCTCCAACCACACAAAATCCCCTTCATGACTAGTGAATTTCAATTCACCAAACCAATTTTCTCCATTCGATAAATTTTTGAACAATCCATTTACAAAATCTTCACTGTAGCCATTAGAAAATAGTAGGTTCCTGAAATCAGAAGAACTCTGAATATTAAGTCGGTGGAAAAAGTTGTGGGCTTTATTGAGGAAACTTCCATCTTTTTTAATGCTCAGTAACAAACTTGCCGTTTCCGGCTTGACATTGACGGACTCCAGATCCTGATAAGATTTCACCAACTCATCGTAGAGTTTACTCATCTGTTTGGCCATCTTGTTAGATGACTCCTCCGAATCAGTCAATTCATTTACAGTTTGCTGCACATTCCTTGCAATAGGACGGAAAATAAATAGTAATTCCAACAGGATAATCAGCATAGAAACTACAAAAAGACCTATCTCTACCCGCCTCAGTTTGATCACTCTGCTTTTTGCTTCATCATCATATTGAAATACAATTCTATCCATGGTAGAAAGAAACTTGGATTCATTATCCAGGACAATCTGTATATCTTGATTCAAGCTTGGTACTGAGTCCTTAGATAATGCAATAATGGAATGTACACTCGTTACCATTTCTTCATAAATGGGTGTTATTTCATCATACATTTGGATTACACCATCACTATTCTCCCCCGATAATCCAAGTTCAATATCTCCGTGTAATAATCCGTTATGTGACTTTTCCCAGAGTTCTACCGTTGAGTTGAGTTCCTGAAGTGTTTGATTGTCTTGTTTATTATTGAGCTTTAGGACCAGCTTACTAATTTTCTGGCTAAGCATTCTTTGTCGACCTGCTACATTGATCACCCTGGAGTCATCTTCCTGGCTTCCTATAAAGCTTTGCACCAAGGATTGACTGGCAATTATGCTTAATGCAATTCCTGACAAAGCAGTGATATATAAAAGTCCTAATCTTCGGAATCTGGTTCTTCGCATACAACTTTGGTAAAGTATTCACCAAATATAAAGGTGATGCTATTAACGCAAAAAGGAGAAGACAATGCCCTCTCCATAAATGTTCACTTTATTCACTATTCTGAAAACCCGACATATACCATACCATCATCTACTTTGACGGGATATGTTGCGAGATCACATTCAGAACCATTTAAATTTTTACCTGATTTCAATGAAAAAGTCTTCTTATGAAATGGGCACGCTACCTTTGGCTCCTCTCCTTCCGATCCAATCATTCCTCTGGAGAGAATCATCTGCTTCTTATGCGGACACAAATTTTGTGTTGCGTACCATTCATCTCTTCTGCTAAAATTGAAAATCGCAATTTGCAGTCCCTTGTAGGAAAGTGCGACACCTCCATTCTTTGGAAACTCCGAAACGTTAGCAACCTCATACCAAACCTTAACATCGGCAGGAGTTACTGTCTTATAGTTTGCTATTATTTCATTTATCATCACTTAATATTTTATATCTGAATAGTTTATCCCCAAGCTGTAGGAATCTTTTGCCCTCTCATCTTGTCAAATTTCAATGTTGGGTCACCAGCTTTCTCATTGATGAAGTGTGTAAATTTCTTTCTGAGTTCTGGATTGTTTACCACCTCAGTCCACTCACATTTATAGACTTCAATTAGTTTTTGCATTTCCAGCTCAAGCTGCTCGGCAATTCCCAGACTGTCCTCAACAATAACTGACCTCAAATAGTCCATGCCACCCTCGAGCTTACTAAACCAAACTGAAGTTCGATTGAGAGGCTCTGCTGTTTTGATGTAAAACATTAGAAATCTATCGATGTATTTAATGCATGTTTCAGAATCAATATCACCTGCAAGTAACTGAGCGTGGGCTGGATTAGCACCACCGTTTCCACATACATACAAATTCCAACCAGCTTCTGTTGCTATAATTCCAAAGTCTTTGCTTTGAGCTTCTGCACATTCTCTTCTGCATCCAGAAACCGCACTTTTCAATTTATGCGGAGCTCTTAATCCCTTATATCTATCTTCTACTTCTATTGCAAATGAAACCGAATCATGTAATCCATATCTACACCAGGTTGAGCCAACACAACTTTTCACGGTTCGTAATGCCTTTCCATATGCATGACCACTTTCAAATCCTGCGTTAATTAGTTTCTCCCATATATCCGGAAGATCCTCTAGTTTAGCTCCCAATAAATCAATGCGCTGGCCTCCTGTGATCTTGGTGTATAATTCAAATTCCTTTGCTACTTCACCAATTACAATTAGCTTTTCTGGGGTTATCTCTCCCCCTGGTATTCTTGGAATTACGGAGTAGGATCCACCTCTTTGAATATTTGCTAAGAACCTGTCATTAGTATCTTGAATGGTATCTTGTTTTGTAATTAGATCATTATAAACACTCGCAAAAATTGATGCCATAGCAGGTTTACATACCTCACATCCATCACCTACTCCATGTTCATCCAGGAATCTTTCATAATCCTGAATCCCTGACACTTTTACCAAATCAAATAACTCCTGTCTTGTGTAATCAAAATGCTCACAAAGCACCTTTCTAACTGATTTACCCATAGACTTTAGCGTCTCATTCAGGATATCAGTTACCATTGGAGTACAAGCCCCACAACCAGTTCCAGCCTTTGTACAAGTTTTTACCTGACCAATATTCTCAAGCCCTTGTGACTTCACGGCTTCCTCAATATCTCCTTTAGTTACATTCTCACAAGAGCATATCTGGCTAGTTGCTGGAAGAGCACCTATACCTCCCAAGTCGCTTCCTCCATCTCGGGCTCCAAGAATAAGGTCCTCCGGATTTGGCGGAAGAGCCATTCCATTTAGTGCAAACTGATGAAGGATATTATAATCTTCTGCATCACCCACAAGTATTCCACCAAGAAGTTTCTTTCCATCCGGACTTAGGTTGACGCGTTTGTAAGTTCCTGTATTTCTGTCTTCATAACTGATAGGAATGCTGTTAGGAGTGGTACCCAGTGCATCGCCAAAACTTCCTACGTCCACCCCTATTAGCTTCAATTTTGTTGACATATCTGCACCCTCGAAAAGAGTGGTCTCCTCTTCTAGCAACTGGCTAATAACTGTATCTGCCATTTCATATCCTGGCGCTACAAGTCCGTAAACCATGCCATTATAGTTGGCGGCCTCACCTATTGCAAAAATCTTAGGATCATTAGTCAGCATTTTGGAATTAACCTTGTATCCTCCTCTTGGACCTTTCTCCAGCCCAGCATTATCAGCAAGCTCATCTCTAGAGACAATTCCGCAGGAAATAACCAGCATATCCGTTTGCAATTCTGTATCATCTGCAAATACAAGACGATTCAGCTTTCCATTACCATCAATTTCCTTTGTATTCTTATTAAGGAGCACTTCTATCCCGAGTGACTCAATTTTAGATTTAAGCAATTCAGCACCAGTATCATCTAGCTGCCTTGGCATCAATCTGGAAGCAAATTCAACTACCTGAGTCTCCAATCCCATATCCATTAATGCCTTGGCTGCTTCTAATCCCAGAAGACCACCTCCAAGCACTGCAGCTCTCTTTACTTTCTTACCAAAATCAATTATCTGGTCCAGGTCCTCTATTTTCCGGTAGACATAGACTCCTTTCTTTTCCACACCTTTTATAGGAGGAACCATGGCGCTAGAACCGGTTGCTAACACCAAATAGTCATAGGATTCTGTGTTTCCTTTATGAGTAGTTATCTGTTGATTCTCCCTATCAATTGCAGTTACAAGCTCACCCACTTTCAAATTAATATCATTGGACTGATACCAATCACGAGCTGCCATTAATAACTTATCTGAGTTTTGATCAGAAAAGTATTCACTTAAGTGAACACGATCATAGGCAGGTAGTGATTCATCTCCGTAAACAACTACCTCAATTTGTTCTTTGGTGGCTTTCTTTCTAAGCTTTTCACAAAACTTATAACCTACCATTCCGTTTCCAACGACAACTACTTTCATGGTTACTTAAATTAATTTACGTAATATTACGTAGTTTTTAATTTACATACCAAAAGTTTTACGTATAATTTTCAATTAAAACATAAAATTAGCTTACGTAATTGTTAGGATACTTAGATTTCCTAAATTGCTTATCAAATGAAAGAATTAATACTAGTTGGTGCAGGTCCTGGAGATGCTGATTTGATTACTTTAAAGGCAATTAAAGCTTTAAAGCGAGCAGACGTGGTTTTATATGATGCTTTGGCAAATGACGAGTTGCTTGACTATTGTAA
>JANSWY010000169.1 GCA_024743255.1 bacterium
ATAAATATTACGATGAAACAGGTGGAGACCTTTACATCTATACTTCAGATGGGTGGGCCGAAGTAATAACCGGAACGGCTATGGAAACTCCTTATGGGGATAGATTAGATATCACTTTTGGTTCTTCAACAGGAAATAGCATTACCATTTCTTCATTTGAAACTGATGCATCTTATGCAGGGTATGTAATTCTTGCAAACTCAGAAAACAGTTTCGCTGACTTAACGAGCGGTGACGGTCAATATGAAAGCACCACTTATGCCAGCAATGGAGAGCAGGTAATCTTTGACGGCACTGCTTCTGAAGCATTAACAATTACTTTACTCATGGATCAATCTCAATATTACTTTAAGGTTGTTCCTTATACAGGTAGTAGAGTATATGATAATGGTGAGCCAACTCAAACTGCATCTACAAGTACTTGTACTACCGATAGTGAAACAGAATCAGAAATTTGCTTTAGTATAGAAGGGGATCTAAGAATTATAAGTTCAAATCAGGTTCCAACCCATTCTACAGGAGATTTTCCAAATTACGAAGGTCCTAGTGGTGAGGAATTCATTGCGACCCCTCATACCTCAGAAGTTGACTATACTCCGTCATTATCTGGAAGTACAACATATTTATATAACGAGACTGGGGGAGCGACTCCTAGTAACCCAAACTTTTGGAGATTTGGATTTGCAACCAATGGCATAGGTTATAACCCAATGGGATTAAAGCCATGGGAAAATCCAGATACTGGCGAAGAGAATTGGGAGTGGCAGGAAGCATTGATAGATGAGACTGAAGGAAATATTGATATGTATGGAGCACATGTTACATCTGCAGGAAAATATCACTACCATGGCGATATTGTGGGACTCGCAGACGAAGATGGAACTAAACACTCAGCAATTTATGGATGGGCGGCAGATGGATATCCAATCTATTATAAGTATGGATACACAGATGCAAATGATCCTACCAGTGCGATAAAGGAATTAATTTCCAATTACGACCTCAAAAGTGGATCAAGAACCGGAACAGGTACCGGGGGAGAAGATTATCCTGATGGGACTTATGATGGGACTTACATTCAGGATTATGAATGGACTGATGACGATGGTGATTTAGATGAATGCAATGGTAGAACTGGAGTAACACCTGAATTTCCTGAAGGCACTTACTATTATGTGATCACAACAGATTTCCCAATCATTCCAAATTGCTTCAAGGGTACTCCAAGTGATGATTTTAATATTGGGAGCTAATGAAGAGGATATTTCTAATACTTTCAATGGTGTTTGTGGTTTCTGCTACAAGAGCACATGATCTGAAAATTGCATTTTTTGAGATTAAAGAAAATAATGGGTCCATTTCAGCGGCACTTCGGGTGGACAGGGTTGAGATGCTAAAAGCCTTGGAAGCAGATCTTTCATTGGAATCAATCAATGATTACATCTCTACCCACATTAAGATAACTTCTGATAATAAGGTTTTAGTTAAAGCGGTTTCATACGAATTAAAAGAACAGGTAATTGAGATTAAATGTGCGGTCAAGGGACTTTCACCGAAATCAGCCAAAATCACTGTTTGGAATACCGTTTTGCTGGATCAGGTTGAGGGTCATGAAAATGTTGTCATATTCAAATTACATGACAAAACAAGATCATTCCGAATGAGTGAAAAAAGAAAAGAAATTATAGCCAAATACGATAATATCTAAATAGATACTACGATGAAAAATATTTTACAAATTGTATTAATACTAATATTAACAGGATTGGGAACTGCTGCTTTTTCCCAAAATGTTGGAATCAATGAAGATGGTTCAGATCCAGATGACTCAGCAATTCTGGATGTGAAATCTACTACAAAAGGATTTCTGGTTCCCAGAATGACAACCGCAGAAAGGACTGCAATTTCCACACCTGCTACAGGTTTAATTGTATATGACACAGAGTATGCTTCTCATTGGTATTACAATGGTACCCAATGGCAAATCATGGAATTTATTTCAACTGGTGCTGATGCCGGAGATGTACCTACAAACCCATCGGAAGGTCAGCTTTACTATGATACCATTGGTGATAAGTTATTTGTATACGTAACCACCGGTTGGGCAGAGGTCACTATTGGCACACCCGCTTCTTCTCCATATTAAATCTAACAGTGCATACATGAAAAGTTTAAACATAATTTTTGGAAGCTTACTGTTGTTTTGCAATGTGGTTACAGCTCAACATGTAAAGGTTTCCTCTGGGACCAACATGACAATGTCCAGTAGCATTAATCTGGTGCTAAAAGATATTTCTTTAACAAACGAGGCAACTCTCGATGGTGATGCTGCTAATATTATTGTTAATAATGGTGGTTCTGTTACCATTCAAACCAATAGCGAATTGTCTTTGAGTGCATTGGAAGTCAGTGGTGCTGGGGGACAAGTTTATTTAGAAGGTGGGTTTGATATAGATGATCTGACTGTTCCTTCCAATCATACTTCATATTTGTCAGATACTTCAAGCCTGACAGTCAATACTTCAATTTCTAACGCAGGTGATTTGATATTGGAATCAGGAGCTTCACTTATCTTGAAGTCAGATGTATCTTCTATAAGCGATATTACTGTTTCAAGAATCACCACTTTCAATAGCTCCACTGGTAAATACAGTATGGTGGGAGCGATTTTAAAGGATAATGGATTCTCGGTACTTGGAACCAACGCGCAAAGTTGGATTTGGGAATATGATGAGACAGAAGCGTATGGTTCGGATGGTTCGGCAAGGTTTAAAACCCCTGGTGAAAGCACTATGACAATGGGTAAAGGCTACTTCAGTGCATTTACCGGTGATTCAAATGGAGAAATTACGTTTACAGGAACACCTCAATGGAAAAATCTAACGTACGCTGTAACAAGAACCAGTAATATGGGAGATGCGAATGACGTGAAAGGTTTCAACCTGGTTGCGAACCCCTTCACAAGTGCAATCGAGTTTGACAGGTTCATGAGCACTAACAGCAGTGTTTTGGAAGAAGAAAGTATTTGGCTATGGGATGATATAGCGTCAGATGCTGGAGGAGGAACGAATGATGATTATGTGACAATCAATGACCTTGGAAATACCGACAGCAGAGGGGGAAGAGAAACGGATTGGGACGCGACTATGAATTCAGGTCAGGCGTTTTTTATTAAAGCCTCTACCAGTGATAATATCACATTTAACCAGGCCATGAAAACACATGATGGTAATGATGATGCTTCCTACTACCGTACTGAGAATATTGAGGTTGAGAAGTACTGGGTAGGAATTGAAACATCAGATGGAAGCTTTGTTGGAACAAATACACTCATTGGATTTCACCCAGAAGCTACTATTGGTGCTGATAAGAAATTTGATGCTACTAAATATGGTGAAGCATTCAGTTTGTTTACTATCATTGATGAATCAAGGTATGCGATACAAGGATTACCTGATAATTGGACAACAGATGTAAATTCTGACCAGATGATTCAAGTTGGTTATTTAGCAGAAGAAGCAGGAGAGTTTCAAATCTCAATACAGAGGTCTGAGTACCCTTCAGGAGCGACTTTATATCTTAATGATCACGAACTTATGACTTCCATTGAATTAACTGAAAAGTCATATGGCTTCTCAAGTGAGGCTGGTATTTTCTATAATCGATTTAGCCTAACGACCTCAGCAATTGATTTTACTGTTACAGAAACACCACTAATTGAGAAGGATATTCTGGTATATGGTACACAAGGAATGATCAATATTAACAGTGGTTTGGAGGGAGAGTTGGCCATTGTTTCTCTAGATGGTAAAAAACAACATACAGAGTCCTTAAGTAAAGGAAAGGTGTCCATTCCTGTTATTCAATCTGGAGTTTATGTGGTAAGGTTAGAAACCATGTATGGAATCACTTCTTACAAGGTATTGGTGGACTGACATTAGATATTCTTATAAAAAAGGAAGGTGTAGGATGTTCTTACACCTTTTTTTGATGTTTATAGTTGAGATGAAATCCAATTTATGTACTAAATCTACTTTTAATGAGTTGAGATTATACTTGTTAAATTAGTAGCATGTTAAAAGCTTTTAGGATTCTTATTGTTTCTATGTCTATTGTCATTTGTGACGAGGCAGTATCTCAAGAAATTTTAGATATATCTGGAGAATGGAAAGGGATGGCCAGTGTAAATCTGGCTAATGATATTGAGATAAATTACTCCTTTGTTCAGGATGATTCATTAATTACTGGTTTCGGGATCAATAAAAGTTTAAATGGGAAAGATTCATCAAAATACCTGATTGAAGGGTTTGTTAGCGGAAATGAAATCATATTGGCCGGGACTAAATTCGAATACAAAGTTGGCCCAGGTTGTCTTTCTAAAGTAACATTTCGCTTTCCTCCATCAAATAGTAAAAAGCTCATTGGAAGATGGTCCGGAGATTGGAGCATTAAGACATGTCCACCAGGTTCAGGAGGAGAGTTGGTTGTATTCAGGAATCAACCAGTAGTTCAAGGTGAACCCAGCATTAACAACACTGGCGTAGTAAATAATGAAGTTGGAGAGGCGCTGGTTGCTGAATTGAAGAAAAGAAAGTACTACGCTCTCATTATCGGCATCAATGACTACTCAGATAAAGATATTCAGGATCTTGCTAATCCATTATCAGACGCTGAATCTCTTAAAGA
>JANSWY010000191.1 GCA_024743255.1 bacterium
AAGTGATGATGCTAACCCTAATGGTATCACTCAACAGTTGGTAAATATCTCAATTCAGGCCAACTCTCTACCAGAGGTGGATAATAAGGATTTATCTTTTGTACAATCGGATAATTCTAAATCGGTTCAAGTTACTTTTAATGACTCTGATATTGGACAAACTCATAGTTACCAAATCGTAAATCAGGGAGCAAAGGGAACTGCTACAATTGATCAAAATGGACTTTTAACTTATGTGCCTAGCTTTAGTGCCTCTGGTGCTGATTCTGTGACATTTTCTGTTATAGATAATGCTATTCCTGGAGGTGTTGGAGAAGGGGTTTTAACAATAAGTATTGATCCTAATGCTGCTCCTGAGCTATTAGGACCTAGCGAAGTAACGATTTTAACAAGTAGGTCTTTTGATTATCAATTTTCTGCGACTGACATAAATCCAAACCAAGAATTGATCTTTTCTATTAGCCAGTTTCCCTCTGAAGTAAATGCATTCATTGATCAAACTTCTGGTTTATTAACAATTAGTGCTGGTGAGTTCTTTGTTGGCCTTGATTCAGTTGAAATTACTGTATTCGATAATGGTAACCCGCAGTTAAATGATGTAATTAATTTAACAATTAATGTTGATAAAGGTAATACGAGACCAAATCCAACGGCAAATGATATTGATGTTCTCGCTGGTACGAGTGGAACAACTCAAATCTTTCCTAATGATCCTGATTTAAATAATTTACACAATTATTTAATTCTTCAACAGCCGACTAATGGAATAGCGAGTGTTGATTCTACAGGTCTTGTTACCTATACACCGAACCTTGGATTTACAGGGAATGAAACTATTAATGTTTCCGTAACTGATAATGGTGAGCCCAATTTAGGTGCAATTGTATCAATTTCTGTAAGTGTCCAGTCAAATAGTGCACCAGACCCAATTGGTACTAGTATTGAAATTTTAGCGGGAAGAAATGAATCTTTCCTCCTAGATCCTAATGATCCTGATGCTAACCAATCTTGGACATATTCTGTTGACGTAGTTCCAACGGATGGCGCCGTAAGTGTTGATCAAAGTGGCAATGTGGATTTTTCTACTGATAATCTAGAAAGTGGCTCGGGTACCTTTGAAATTAAAGTAACCGATGATGGTAATCCTAACCTCTCAGGAAATGCTATTTTTAATTATACAATTATTGAAAATGGGGAACCAATAGTTGGTAGTGATTCTATTTTTGTAAATAAAAATACTCCCTTTAATGGTCAACTTTCTTGGAGTGATATAAATCAAGCCATTCAAACATTTTCATTTTCAATTACCTCAAATCCTTCCAATGGTTCAGTTAGTATTGATCAAAGTGGAAACTTTACCTACACACCGAATGCTGAATATTTAGGAGCTGATCAGTTTTCAGTTAGAGTTACCGATGATACTGGTCTGTTTGGTGAGGGTACTATTTCTGTAACAGTTTCTGAAGGAAACTTAAACCCAGTTATAAATGGTGTTACTTTCGATGTTTTAGATACAAGTGGGCCTTTTAAAACTAGATTCACACTTGATGTTGATGACCCCGATGGAGATGTTGTCAGTGGAGTAATTGACTTTGGAGACGGAAGACCTTCTCAAGTTTTAGATACATCTATCGTTCCTGAAGAATTTCTAAATCCAATATACCATCAATATGATTCGTCGGGCAGCTATACGGTTTCTTTAACTATCACGGATAATTCTGGTGGGACAGCAAACTTAACAGCACCTATCGATGTGAATTTAAATAGTCCTCCAGTGGCAAATATTTCTGCAAATACCTTCTCAGGGGTTGCTCCACTGATCGTTAACTTTGATGCAACTTCTTCTAGTGATGACACTGGAATTAACGAATATGTTTGGAGAGTATTAGAAACTGATGAAGAGTATTTTGGCGCTAGTCCATCTATTACTTTTTCAAACTCTGGTTTATATAATGTAGTGCTTAAACTCAAAGATGTTGATAGTGCTGTTACTTTTGCT
>JANSWY010000064.1 GCA_024743255.1 bacterium
ATACACCCGCACCTGTCCATTCTCCAGTAAGTACCATCATAGCTCCAATCATGGCTGGTACACCCGTTGTGAATGAAACTCCCTGAGCTCTGGTCTCATTATAAGCTTCCTGGTGTTTACAGTTGTTATATATGTAATAAGTAGTCTCTTTTCCATCTTTCATTCCACGAATTCTACACCCAATGGAAGTCTCTCCTTCATAATTCTCACCCAACTCTCCTGGATCCGGCAAAACTGCTTTCAAAAACTGTAATGGAATGATCTCTTTTCCCTCGTAATTGATTGGCTCAATTGAAGCCATACCAATATTTTGAATTACTCTCAAATGTGTAAGGTATTCTTCACCAAAAGTCATCCAAAATCTTGCTCTTTTGAGAGAGGGATAATTTTTCACAAGTGATTCTAATTCCTCATGATATATGAGATATGAATTCTTTTCTCCAATATTTGGATAGTTGAGCATCTGACTAAACTCATGAGGTTCGGTCTCAATCCATTGACCATTTTCATAGTATTTCCCTTTCTGGGTTATCTCACGAATGTTTATTTCAGGATTGAAATTAGTAGCAAACGCTTTACCGTGATCACCACCATTACAATCAACAATGTCCAGGTATTGAATTTCATCAAAGTGATGTTTAGCAGCATACGCCGTAAAAATACTGGTCACACCAGGGTCAAAGCCACATCCTAAAACAGCTGTAAGACCAGCTTCTTTGAACCTATCCTGATAAGCCCATTGCCATTTGTACTCAAATTTTGCTTCTTCTGGCGGCTCATAATTCGCGGTATCCAGGTAATGAACTCCAGTCTCAAGACAAGCATCCATGATTGTCAAATCCTGGTATGGAAGAGCAACATTGATTACAATTTTTGGCTGAAAACTTTTGATTAACTCCACCAGTTCAGGAACAACATCCGCATCAACTTTTGCAGTAGCAATATCAACACCGATATCATTTTTTACATCTTTGGCGATATCATCACATTTAGATTTGGTTCTGCTGGCAAGCATTATTTCTGTGAATACTTCCGGAACCTGTGCGCATTTATAGGTCACTACCCGACCTACTCCTCCAGCGCCAATAATGAGTACTTTCGACATAAATTGGGCTAATTAAATTTTTTGGTGCCCAAATTTAACTATTGACCAGTAAGTAGAAAAGCTATTTAATAAATCGATAAGTATATTTTAACAAAAATATGTTTCGAGGTTTAACATCGAACAAATCCGTATAAAGGTGGCTAAAATCATTCTCAGCATCATATCCGCTGGAACCTGTTCTATCTTGGGTCCAAACCACAAAAAGTGTTGATCCAGGGATATATTCCCATCTCAAAACCATATTAGAGCGAAACTGCATAAAATTAAAATCTGGGTTGTCCAATGTTTGATCTATGGAGCCATCCATATTCTCATCTATTTCATAGATATCTGTGAACGTTATTTGATCACCCGAATATTGATGAAACCTGTCAGAATAGCTATCAGAACTTGGGTTAGTTACTTTTTTGAATGAGTCATATTCTACTCTGGCAATAAATGGTTGACCCCAATATTGCAATGATAGATTTGGAGTAAAATTATAATTCACTCTAAAAGAAGCAGAGTATCTGGTGTTATTAACATTAGCCAAAATGTAGTCATCACCTGAATCCCCTTCAAATGTTGTTACATATTGTAATGCATTGGATGAACTGGAAAAAGAAGGTCTAAAAGATACTCTTAGTGCATTTGTGGGTTGGAATCTAATATTCATATTACTTCCTCTGCCTGTACCAAAAGAGCCATCTCCCCACCAAAACCATTGATTATATGAGACTACAAACTTTTTACGTTCATCAGTTTGTGCCCAAATCCACCAATTTGTGCTACCCGGATATTTTATAGATGGTCCACCTCTAAGGTCGGCATTAGAAATTATCTCTAATTCTCTATTTGATCCCATACTTAGTCTCCAGAAATTCTTAAACTGTGAATGAAAATTGGTATTAAATGCTGTGAAAGTTTTGACGCCTCCAAAATCCCAACTATTCCATTGATTGAGATTCACCCGAAGAGATCTAAATACACTGAATGGGTTCAAAAATCGATATCCTGCCCAGGTGTATTGAGTGATATAATCTGATTGTACTAGGAACCCCAAATCATTAGTCTCAAATCCCGGCGACCGGTATGTGGCTCCTGTTTGAAACACAAGGTTCCCACTATTCTTCCCAAAATTTAATGTTGCACCTGTACCAGTCAAACTAGTCAAGGTAGAGTCGTACTCCTGATGGTTATTATCAGGTCTTTGATAAAATCTTTCTGAAGAAAGTTGTGTGTCAGAAATTGCCTCTTCGCTACCATTTACATTACTGTATACACCCCTAAATGACACATAATACTTCCTTTCAGCAAAATTATGAAGTAAGTCAACACCGGCGGAATATGCATTTCGGTGTAGAAAATTCAAATGATCATCCCTAAGATTACGATTGGTCGCAGTGAACATTGCACCAAAAACAGTTTCACCACCATTAAGATCCTGTTGAGCTCTTCCTACAAAGTAGTTTGTAAAAGGTTCTACCGCTTCTTTTGATCTAACTCCCAAGCTATCAATCGTGGCAAATTGTCTTTGTGTTACAGCTTCAAGAATACCCCAGCTGAAACCATTTTTGTTCTTTCCTGTCACTTTAGCAGCTCCCAGAATACTCGTATTCCTTGGTTGATTCACATAAATAGTATCCTGTAAAGAACCTGGTTGATAACTTGGACGTCTTCCAATTCTTCTGGAGTAGAATAAATTATCATTCCCATATGGGCCGCCTGCTTCAGATCTTGTAACACGGAAATCAAGTATGTTATTCCCTTCTATAAAGAATGGTCTCTGTTCACGAAAAAACAGTTGAAAGGCAGATAGGTTAACCTGAGACGGATCAGCTTCTACCTGACCAAAATCCGGATTTATAGTTACATCCAGTGTAATATCACTGGTAATACCAACCTTAGCATCTATCCCAACATTTACATCCGATGAAGAACCATCTGCAAATGGATTCCCCTCTTCTTTTTCAAAAGTCTCTGCTTTTGCCAGAATATATGGTTGAACTTCAAGCTGTTTCTGAGGCTTAATGCCCTTTAGACCTCTCAACTCTCCAAATAAATACACCCATCCAGGTTTGTCTGGAGGAATAAATTGCCAACTAGACCTCTCTTCTTCCCGGAAGAATCTTCGATTAATCTGGAGACCCCAAACGTGTTCTTCCTTGTCAGCAAACCTCAATTGGCTTAATGGAATTCTAAATTCAGCAATCCACCCTTTGTCATCAATTGAAGTTTTTAAATACCATATAGGATCCCAATTAGAATCCCAGTTATTCCCATTATTAGAAACATACTCATCGCTTTTTACTCCAGTAACACTGGCTGTAAAGGAAAATGCAGTTCTTTTATCGTGATAACTATCAATATTGATTTCTACCCAATCACCTTCAAACCCATCTCTACGAGACATTCTTTTGACAATCTTTTCAGGCTCAGTATCAAATGCTCTAATCGCTACGTAGAGATTTTTTTCGTCATAAAGAATTTTGAAGGCAGTCTTTTGTGCAGGTGACTCTCCTTGATCAGGTCTGATTTGAGTAAAATCCGATCCCCATTCAACCTGTTCCCAAGCTTCATCATTTAGCAAGCCATCAATTTGAACGGGTGATTCTAATTTTGCAGTATTGTAGCTCTTTATTGGTATTTCTTGCGATACAGCAAAAAAAGTCAAAAAAAGCATCAATACTACTAATGCATATTTAGTCATTGGTCGGTGAGATTTTGAGTTTTTTTGAAGGGTAAAACCCTCTTAAGCCTTACTCTATATACTCCGACACGTTACTAAAAGTATTGGAATTTGTTTTGAACGGTAAAAATATTCCGTAGATGGTGTAACAAAAAGCTTATCTCATCAGCCGTTATACAAAAGGGCTAATAGTATAAGCACCAACATGGCAAGTGTGGATAATCGCACTAAACTACTGAACTTCTCTTTTACTAGACTTTTCATAACATCACTGTTTTGATTCATAAAATAACCCTGTGAGATTACTGAAATATGTATCTCACACCGACTGATAATCCGAATCCTTCAGGTGTTGCACTGAAGCTGCTGGTTTCTTTTGTGAGTGAGTTAATAGATCGCTGGTAGCTAGGTTTCACGGTAAGCGCATAGTTGTCAAGAAAGCTATATCCAAGAGTTACCCCGGTGATAGCACTAAAGTTTATTGTTCTGTATGGGGAAGTTTCCCCTGGTCTGATTTCTATTGTTTCGAGATTGTTGTCCGGATCTGACAATTCATTTCCCAAGAAAAGATTAGCCTGAATTCCTCCATCAAGCATAATATTCAGCTTTTGGTCCATGATGACATATCCTGCTTTTACTGGAACGCTCGCCATTCTAAAAGTATTGCGCAGCTCTACGTTTTCGTATCTGATTTGATAGTTTCCTTCTGCAACAACTCTATTTAATGCGGGATCATTTAAAGTTTGTTCTGATAATGCGTATCCGGTTGTCGCGCTAGTTTCAAAAACAGTATTCGTAACAGAGCTTGATTCATAGATTCCGTATTGAACACCAGACTGTAAAATAATTCTTTTATTAAGTCTTGTACCGTAGTTCATTCCCATCACATAGGATGATCCGGCGGTCATATCTTCATTATTTTGAACACTAGAATTGTCATATCTTGCGCCAGATGCAAGTAAGTTCATTTCTCTATCCGCGGTAAATGCAGCCGATCTGGCTTCTAAGCCACCACCTTGAGCATTATAATTAGGCTCAAACAATCCACCGCCAAATTCCACACTTGCCCAGGCATCCTGTAGATAACGTTTTTTATCTCTAAGCTCAGGCAAATAAACCGCAACCCCATCAACCTCTACTTCTAACTCTTCTCCTACTGACAAAGGATCATTGTTATCCTTTCTGGATATTTCATTTACTGCTAAAATTGTTCTTTCAGAACCTTCATATGCTGTAAAACCTGGAGTCAATTCGTCAGATACATTTTGGTTCATAGCATTGTTGATAGACTTAGTCTCAAAACCTTGAGTATTATCAACATTAACGTTTTCTACCTTGGCAATTGTATTATTTTCGTTTACCGGATTTATGCTGTTCGTTGTGAAATCTTGTTGTGCATTCGTGGTTTCAATTTTATCTGATCCACTTAATTCTGCTACTGATTGAGATGATGTGTTGTTAGGTGCCTGAAGTAATAAAGATGCTTCATTAGCGGAACTACTCCCATCTGAATTGTTACTTTCTAATTCTGCTACTGACTGAGATGAAGTAGTAGAAAACTGTTGTGAGAGTGATGATTCATTCGTGGAGTTATTCTCTTCCTGGTTCTCATTTGCTATTTGAATACCTGAGATGTCATTACCCTTGTTGCTATCCAATTCCGCTACTGACTCTGAGGATGTCGTTGAGACTCCCTGCGTCTCAGCTAAATTATCTGTTTCTCCACTCAAGAAATCATTAGCCATTAGATAAACAACTAATGAAAAACAAAGCAATACAGCAGCTGCAGCAACATACCTGTAGATCTGCACTTGCTTATTCAGCTTGCCAGCTTCTTCATTTGCGAGTGCTCCGTCTATCCCAGACCACAAATGAGCAGGTGGTTGCATTTCTGCACCTTCAAAGGCATCTTGCCATTGCTCCTCAAACGATCCTCTCTCTTCACTCGACATTTCTATATGCAATCAATTCGTTCTCCAAAATTCTTTCCTTTAGTAGGGATTTAGCCCTTGCATATTGTGATTTTGATGTTCCTTCACTTATCTGAAGCATATCTGCAATTTCATGATGCTTATATCCCTCAATCGCGTATAAGTTAAAGATCACCTGACATCCTGATGGCAACTCCTTAATCATTGCCAACAATTCCTTGTGACTAAAATCTGAAATAGTTAATTCACTCGATGGTGTCTCAACCATTTCTGTCACATCAACCATTGGGTACAGGTACAATTTGCTTCTCTGGTGGTTCAAAGCTGTATTGATCACAATTCTTTTGATCCAATACCCCAATGAAGAATCCTCCCTGAATCCCTTAATATTTTTAAATACTTTGATGAATGCTTCCTGAATGATATCCTCAGCTTCCTGTTGCATCTTGGTATACCGTAAGGCAACAACATACATCTGTTTACAATATTTTTCATAAAGTAAACGTTGCATTGTCCGGTCACCTTTGTGGCACCCTTTTATGATTTCCTTTTCGTCTACGGCCATTTGGTAATTAGTGTGTCCGAATAACGCCTACAAAGTAGACCCTATCAGGAAGCAAATAGTTGTAACGCTATTCAGGTTTTTTTTAAAAATAATTAATTTCGAGTCCAAATAATTAGGAATGAAATACTACTTATACCTCTTGGCATCACTTCTCATTGGTTGTGTGCCAATCGATCAATCAACTTCCACAAATTTTGTTCCAAAAAAGATTGCGTTCGCTGATTTTAAGTATGATCCTACCGTAGGAACATATTATGTATACAATCAAAACGCCCTCACCCCTCCTATCACTACCCTGTCCTCTCAAAATTCATTGATGTTGGAATTTGATGTTTTAGGTGATGAGTATGAGTATTTGTATGCCAAAATCTATCATTGTAATGCTGATTGGACCAAGTCCTCTCTTAACGATTTAGAGTTTATTAGTCAGAATAATGAGTTCCCAATAAATGATTATGCTTTTTCCAGAAATGCATTGACGCTCTATACACATTATTCATTCCCTATCCCACAGGTAAATTTTTCAGGGAATTACGTTATCGCAGTTTATCGAGATAGTAATCCCCAGGATCTTCTTTTGAGCTGCAGGTTTATGGTTGTAGAGAATGCCGTCACCATTACTCCGGATATCATTATTCCAAATTTGGTTAATTATAGAAAAACCGGGCAAAAGGTAGATATGGAAATAAGTTACGATGGAATCAATGTCAAAAATCCAAATACAGAAATACAGGTTACCGTAAGACAAAACAGAAGATGGGATAATGCAAAAATCGGTTTAAAACCAACAAATATTCAGTTTGGGAATAAGTTAATGGAATTCAATTATTTCTCAGGTGAGAATACATTTTATGGAGGCAATGAGTTTCGATTATTTGATCTGAGAACTACATCTGCGACAGGAATGAATGTCGCCAAATTAGATGTAGCAGAAAACAGACGCTTTGCATTGATTGCGACTTCTCAAATAAATGAAAGTGTGGTTTATTCTCAACCAATCAACCAGGATATTAACGGTAATTTCTTTGTTATCTCTCTGGAACCTGCAGCTGATCAGCTGGATGCAGATTATATCTATACCTCCTTCACCCTACTAGCACCTAAGGAAGCTTACGGGATGATTTATGTAATTGGAGAGTTTAATAATTGGCAGGCGTCATCAAAAAACGCGATGTATTTTGATGAATCTCTCCAGGCATATAGATATGAAACCAGCTTGAAACAAGGATTTTACAATTATACTTTTTATGCTCCTCAGGCTGACAATCCATATCCTGTGGATGGGTCATATTTTGAGACTGAAAACGACTATGATGTATTAGTATATCATAGAGAAATCGGAACATACCATGATAGAATTGTTGGTTACAAAGAATTCTCAAGCAACGATTGAGGTCTTAATATCCATTTTCTTTGTTCGTTCCAAAGGATCCTGATTAGCTAAATCTACCATTCCAAAGCCTCTACTTCCAAATTGGTCAATTCCACATTGAAATATAAACTGCTGAATTTCTGGTGGAGCATAAAGTTTGAATGGAAATGTATAACCTCTAGCCTCATTTTCAGCACTGTTATCAACTACTCTGTAGATTCTAGAGAATTTCTTCCCGTTATTGTTAATCTTATCGATGTAGTCTTTATCAGGAACTATTTGAAATTTGTTGAAATCAGGAACATTCTCAGGGTTGCCTCCATTTGCTTCAAATTTGGTGGCTACAATATCGAAGAGTAGATCTGAAAACTCATTAGAGAACGGATCTATATATCTTTTACTATCCTCACCAAAATAACTTGAGCCATGAGGTATAATTGGCGAAATACAAATCATTTTAGTTTCGCTCCCAAACTCAGGAATCATTTCTTCATCAACTAACTCTGGAATTACCTCGAGTTCACCAAACTTTATGGATTTTGAATTGAAAATACCTTTAATAACAGCTTTTACGAATAGGTCGTTGACACTACTTATTACTACAGAAACTCGTTTTGAATGGTAGTGTAATCCTTGCCTGCTGACTCTGGTTAGACCTTTTACTCCAGAAAAACTATATAAGGAGAAGTCCGACAATCCATTTTCACCACCATCCTTCAACTTCTCTTTAATAAACGAAGAGATTAAATGCTGATGATGAAAAGGAATTGAAGCTCCTCTATTTTTAACTTTAAAAGTGACCCTGACTCTCATACGGGATAATGTGTTTAATACAAAAAATACCCCAAACCCCTGTTTAGTAGTCAGTTAACTTTACGTTAAAAAAAAATGTTTAAAATATTTAGAGATTTTTTAAACGTTGAATCTGAAATGCATGATATCTCCATCAGAGACGACATATTCCTTGCCTTCAATCGCCATTTTTCCGGCCTCTTTGCAGGCTTGTTCTGTCTTTAATTCCTGATAATCCGGAAGCTTAATAACCTCTGCTTTTATGAACCCTTTCTCAAAATCTGTATGGATTACCCCTGCAGCTTGAGGTGCTTTCCATCCTTTTTTGATGGTCCATGCCCTGACCTCAGTCTTACCAGCAGTGAAATAGGTAATTAAGTCAAGCAATTCGTATGATGCTCTAATCAATCTATCAAGACCAGATTCTTTTAATCCGTATTCTTCCAGGAACATTTGCTTTTCCTCTGCTTCTTCAAGTTCTGCAATTTGTGATTCTATGGAAGCACAAACCATTATTACCTGAGCATCTTCATCTTTAACAGATTCCTTTAAGATATCAACCCACTCGTTTCCAGTGGTGATTACTGACTCTTCAACGTTCGCAGCATAAATAACTGGCTTCACTGTTAATAAGTGAAGGTCTCTAACAGCTTCCGCCTCTTCTTCAGTAACTTCTAGATTTCTGGCGTTTTTGCCACTTTCTAAATGTCCTTTGTACTTCTCAAGAATGGCTAATTCTTTCTTTGCTGCAGCATCACCAGTTTTGGCGATTTTTAGAAGTCTGCCAATCTTTTTCTCAACAGACTCAAGATCTTTCAGTTGAAGTTCAGTATCGATTACTTCTTTATCTTTTACAGGATCAACTTTTCCAGCAACGTGAACGATGTTGTCATCATTGAAACATCTAATTACGTGAATAATAGCATCAACTTCCCTGATGTTCGCAAGGAATTTGTTTCCCAAACCTTCACCTTTACTTGCTCCCTCTACTAATCCAGCGATATCAACAAATTCAATCACAGCTGGAAGAACCTTTTGAGGCTCTACCAAATCTGAAAGAATTTGAAGTCTTTCATCTGGTACAGTAATTACACCTACATTTGGTTCAATTGTACAGAAAGGAAAGTTTGCAGCCTCTGCTTTGGCATTTGATAATGCGTTGAAAAGTGTAGATTTCCCAACATTTGGTAAACCAACAATTCCACATTGTAATCCCATAAATATTTAAATCTTTTATTTAAGTCTGAAATACTCTATAATCTTTGAATCCTGCATAAACCTCCGACGCGGTTACCCTAATAATCGTATATGCTGGAATCGCCGCTATCATACCAGGAATCTGCCCGATCGTAGCGCCGACAAAGATAATGATAAATATTTCTAGAGGGTGAGCTTTCACACTCTTTGAAAAAATTAATGGTTGTAAAACTACATTATCAGTAATCTGCACTACAACAAACACTGATACTATCTCAACAATGAATATTACCGATTCCTGGGTAAGCTCAAAATTACCCATTGTAGAAAACCCTACAAGCAGACCAAATGTAGCCCCTAGAATTGGGCCCAAGTAAGGAATAAGGTTAGCAAAGGCTGCAAATAATGCAATTGTCAGGGCGTATTTAATTCCAAATATGGATAGACCAATAGCAGCAATTGAAAAGATGGCCATCATTTGGAATAGTAAGCCAAGAAGATAATTTGAAAGCAACTTCTCAGTTTTAAACATTGCCGCTATGAAAACCTCGAAGTACTGATTGGGGATTAGGGAAATGATCATTCTTCTGAGAATTCCATTTTCATAAAGCAGGAAAAACGTCATAAATGATACTGCCAATACCCCAACAAAAAAGCTTCCTGTAAAACTTATCAGGCTATTAATAATACTGGTAAAGTCGATATTTCTGATAAACCCAAATAATTCCTTACGTAATGTATCAACCAAAAAACCTGATTCCTGATCTACTACTTCATATTCAATTAGGATCAATTCCAAGGATGCAATTGGTTTAGAAAGTGTTGCGTAAATCCGATCAAAATTGAGCCCTGAAATTATTTCTATTTGATCAATGATAAGTGGAATGAATAGCAGTACAAACGAACTAAACACTACTATTAATATAAGGAAAGAAGCAAGTATCGAAAGTGGTCTGGGAAATCTTGCCCCAAGAAATTGAAATTTACTAATGATGTTGACCAGTGGCCTGAGTAAAGTAGTAATTACAATTGAAAGAACCAGATATATGAAGATACTTGAGAAGTACCATGCAAGTGCTATCAACAACACTATCACCAATCCGATTATGAAAAAAAACTTATACTTCATTCCATTATAAGAAAAAAAGCTCCTGAGTCATCGGGAGCTTTCCAAATTCAATATATCTTAGATAAACTTAATCCCATTTAAGTTCAGTATCCTCATCTTCAACAACCTGCTCTTCGTATTCTCTTTCGAACTGTGTGAAGTCTACTTCTGGCATTAACTCATCTTTCACATGATTTACTGTATTGTTCAACGCTTCAATGAATTTGTTGAAGTCTTCTTTATAAAGAAAAATTTTGTGCTTTTCATAAAAGAAGCCATCATCCTTATACCTCCTCTTACTTTCGGTGATGGTTAGGTAGTAGTCATTAGAGCGCGTCGATTTAATGTCAAAAAAGTAGGTTCTTTTCCCTGCTCTCACTCTCTCGGAATAGATTTCATCTCTTCCTTTTTCCTTATTCTCTTCCACTTTATAGTTCGTTTAAGGTGCTTAATGCAAATTTTAGATTCAAAAAATCAATCTAAATATAGCATAATAAAAATGATTAATGCAACTACTGGTTTGTCAAAAAAGCATTAGAAAAATCATATTCTTGTAAAAAATGAAACAATATTCCTAAAAATCAGTGATTTAGTATTAGATGTTATGTGATAGTTAAATAAACATTTTTACTTGATTCTTAAACACATTAGGTTGCGACTATATGAAGTTTGATCTTAAGAAAGCAAAAGAGTACGGTTCTATTGAGTTTCTAGCCAAGCAGTTGGTAGACGGTTTTATAACAGGTTTACACAAGTCTCCTTACCATGGCTTCTCTGTTGAATTCGCCGAACACAGGCTCTATAATTACGGAGAAAGTACCAGACACATAGACTGGAAAGTCTTTGCCAGAACAGACAGACTTTATACAAAACAATATGAAGAAGAAACCAATTTGCGG
The DNA here is from genome assembly GCA_024743255.1 of bacterium. Classification (GTDB taxonomy): domain Bacteria; phylum Bacteroidota; class Bacteroidia; order Cytophagales; family Cyclobacteriaceae; genus JANSWY01. The sequence goes on from JANSWY010000064.1 coordinate 11,638, forward strand.
TGCTATGTAGTGTTAGATCATTCTTCTTCTATGCAGTATCCAATTCCAGGAAGAGAAAAACTCCTGTTCTCAGCTTACGGCGCTGCTTGCTTGGCCTATATGCTTCACAGACAGAGAGATGCTGTAGGATTGATTACATTCTCTGACAAAGTTGAATTACAGACGCAAATCAAATCAACAGCTTCCCATGTTCATAAGATTTTCACTCAACTTGAAGAGGTAATTGAGGACAAATCAAAAAAGAAAAAAACGGATGTCTCTTCCATCATTCACGAAATTGCAGACAAAATTAATAGAAGGTCACTAGTGATCATTTTTACAGATGCTTTCCAGGCAAATGATCTGGATTCCCTTTTCGGTAGTCTACAGCACTTAAAACACAACAGGCATGAAGTGTTATTCTTCCATGTAACTGATCACTCCACGGAGCTTTACTTTGAATTTGAAGACAGACCTTACAAATTTTACGATCTTGAAGAAGACATTGTACTTAAACTCACTCCTACTGAGTACAAGAAAATGTACCAGGAGAAAATGACGCAGTATTACAATGCTATCAAACTAAGAGCCGGACAGCTAAAGATCGACTTTATAGAAGCTGACGTAAAAGATGATTTTGACAAAATCCTTTCAGCATATCTAATTAAAAGATCCAGAATGAAATAGTTTTGAGTTTGGAGCTTTACAAACACAATTGGTGTTGAACTCAAACTCAAAACTCAAAAAAAAGACCACCCTTTTGAGGCAGTCTTTCTCTTATTTCATTCTATGCTGCCGCAATTACTCATCATGTAACCACTCCTTCTTAGCTGTCAATTCCTCTTCGGTTTCAACATAATCAGGATCGTCAACACAACAATCTACCGGACATACGGCTGCACACTGTGGTTCTTCATGGAAGCCTGTACACTCCGTACACTTCCCTGAAACTATATAATAAAATTCGTCTGAAACGGGTTCCTGGGGTTCGTTGGCATCAACCATCGTACCATCTTCGAGCTCCACTTCTTTGAGCTCTGTGCCACCTGCCCAGGTCCATTCAACTCCACCTTCGTAGATTGCCGTATTTGGGCATTCCGGCTCGCATGCACCGCAGTTGATGCATTCATCTGTGATTATTATTGCCATTTACTCACAAAATTTATGTTTTTAATACATTCAAATAGCTCAACAAAATTATAAACAATATGTTTGCAGACAAGTTCCTTTGAGTTTCATTTTTATGAATTTGCAAGAAAGATTATCCAGTTTCATTCAATTAGGTGAAAAAATTGACAGTTTAACTTCAACAGAAACCCAAATTCTTTGCGAAAATGCTAATCGCCAGAATAAATGGTTTACAGAAGAAAGTGTAACAAGTGCACTCAAAGGAATCTCCAAATTCCTTAAAAAGGAAGTTCTTGACCAATGGCTATCGAAATATCAATTTGATCAAAATGATCAGAAACATGTAGGAATAGTGATGGCAGGAAATATCCCAATGGTGGGATTCCATGATTTGATGTGTGTACTTCTATCGGGACACAAAGGTGATATCAAACCAAGTTCTGACGATGTATTCTTGATAAAAACGGTAAGTCAGTGGCTTAGTGATATTAATCCTCAATTTCAGGATTTGATTCTATTCCCTGATTCGTTGAAAGACTCGGACGCTATTATTGCTACTGGAAGCGATAACACAGCCCGATATTTCGAGCATTATTTTGGAGGTAAACCCAATATCATCAGGAAGAATCGAACATCCGTGGGAGTTTTAGACGGTAATGAAACTGAGGAAGAGCTAAAATCTCTCGGGGAAGATATATTCAAGTACTTTGGTCTCGGATGTAGAAATGTATCAAAACTGTTCTACCCGAAAGGGTTTGATATCACAAGGATTTTTCCATCATTCGAACCATTTGAACCAATTATTCATCATCACAAATACAGAAACAACTACGATTACAACAAATCAATACTCCTGGTCAACAAAGAGCCACATCTTGATACTGGCTTTCTGCTTACCAAAGAAGATGAACAATTTGTTTCTCCAATCAGTATGATCTACACCCAGTCTTACAATGACTTAGCTGAGCTGGAATCTACTATTAACCAGAACGCTGAAAAAATTCAGTGTATTGTTGGAGGTGAAGCTATTCAGAATACTAGTTTGGAAGTATTCAACTTTGGAGAAGCACAGTACCCGGAAGTTTGGGATTATGCAGACGGGGTTGATACGATGAAGTTTCTGACAGAATTAAAGTAGGATGAATGCCATTTTGCTGAACAAGTTCTTCGAAGCTGATTGGAAATTACAATACATCTTACTAGCTCTATTTGGAGCAGCTCTTTTTCTCCCTTTTATTGGCCATGTACACCTATTCGATTGGGATGAGGCCAACTTTGCAGAAATTGCCAGAGAAATGCTGGTTACCGGAGAATATTTTAAGGTCCAGATAGATTACCAGCCATTTTATGAGAAACCACCATTATTTGCATGGATTCAAGCGATTAGTTTTAAAGTCTTCGGAATAAATGAATTTGCCGCAAGATTTCCCAATGTGGTAGTTGGAATTCTTTGTTTGATGACGCTGTATTTTGTTGGCTCCAGAATAAAGAACAATAAATTTGGATTGATCTGGGTCCTATGCTATTCAGGATCCTTGCTACCCTTCTTTTTCTTTAAAACAGGACTGATAGATCCCATTTTCAATCTTCTCATATTCATTTCCATTGTTTATCTAATTCACTTGATCAATCAAGCTCAAAATGTCTGGTATCAATATTTGCTTGTGGGAATGATAAATGGAGCCGCAATTCTAGCAAAAGGGCCTGTTGCTTTGTTGATATTAATGCTTGTTGGATTTAGTTACTGGGTTCTGATTCATAGACAATTAAAATTCATCGCATTTAAGAATATCATCCTATTTGGCTTGGGAGTTTTACTTATTTCTAGTTTATGGTTTATCCCAGAAACGATAATTAGAGGGCCGGCATTTATTAGTGAATTTATCTCTTACATGATTGGTCTTTTATCCAGAGATATAGCCAGTCATGCTCAACCTTTCTATTACCATGTTGTTGTGATTTTTATTGGTTGTTTCCCTATCTCGGTTTTTGCACTTAAGAATATCATTAAAACCCAAAATGAGAAATATGATTTCAACAGATGGATGATTTGTCTCTTTTGGGTAGTGCTGATTTTGTTTTCAATTGTCAAAACTAAAATCATCAACTATAGTAGTCTGACGTACTACCCCCTCTCCTATTTAGCAGCATATACGCTCTATCAATACTTGGAGGGTAGTAAAATCAAGATCAAATATGTGTTCCTAATTTTGGGAATAATTCTTAGCTGTGCCCCCATTCTATTTCCAATCTTATTCAGTGATCAAGATTTCATCCAATCGATATTTAACAATGATCGATTTTCAAGAGAAGCATTTTCCTCAATTCAGTTTTCTTATTGGAATTCAATTTCTGGACTAATTTGGTTTGCGGGAATCACAATCACCTTTATCTTATTTAATAGACATAAAATATTTTCTGGTTTACTTATCTATACTTTATCAGTTGGAATATTTCTAAACGCATCACTTTATTGGGTAATCCCAAAAATTGAAAACGCTTTACAAGGGCCGTCTATCAGCTACTTTCAAAAACTAAAAGACAAAGATGTATTTCTGGGGACATTGGGGTTCAAATCATATGCGAAATACTTCTATTCCGAAAGACCAAAAAAGCTAAGTGGGTATGCTGACAAAGAACTGTTAAAAGAGTACGATGATAAAGATTGCTATCTGGTTGTGAAACCGAGGAAATTAGAATTAATGAAACAACACCCAGAATTTAAGCTGATTGACCAAAAAGGAGGATTCCATTTGTTCCTTAGACCTAAAAAACAACAATAAGGCAGTGAATTTTAATTCCTTTCTCTCAATGAAAAGTTTAAAAAATCCTAAAAGTTTCGAAACACTTACCCGGGGTTAAAAGGTTTATCATTTTTAGATTAACTTTGGCCCTCGCCACAATTTGTATCACAAACAGATTTAAACACAAATCAACATGAGTAAAGATTTCTTTGGAATTGAGAAACAACTAAAAACCCCCCTTGGAGAGCATAAGTACTATAGCCTCAAAGACTTGGCTGAAAAGAAGCCAGAGGTGAAGAAACTTCCTTACTCCATTAGAATACTCCTTGAAAACGCTATCAGAAATTATGATGGTTTTGCAGTGACAGAAGAGCACCTAAACACTTTGCTTGACTGGAAATCAACTGCGGGAGATAAAGATATCCCTTACACCCCTGCCAGAGTATTGATGCAGGATTTTACTGGTGTGCCAGCTGTAGTGGACATTGCGTCTATCAGAGCTGAGGTTGCCAGGAAAGGAAAAGACACTGGTAAGACTAATCCAATCGTACCTGCTGAGATGGTAATTGACCACTCTGTAATGATCGAGTACTTTGGAACGCAAAATGCTTACCAAAAGAATGTTGACCTGGAATACCAAAGAAACGAAGAGCGATACAAATTATTAAAGTGGGGTCAGCAGGCATTTGACAATTTTACAGTAGTTCCTCCGGGAATGGGTATTTGCCACCAGGTGAATATTGAAAACCTTGCTAAGGTTGTAATTCCTAGAGATGGATATTTATTACCAGATACTCTTGTAGGTACTGATTCACACACACCAATGGTGAACGGACTTGGAGTTCTTGGATGGGGAGTTGGAGGTATTGAAGCAGAAGCTGCAATGCTTGGACAACCTATCTACATGATTCTTCCTCAGGTAATAGGTCTTAAACTGACCGGAAAACTTCCAGAAGGAGCAACAGCTACTGACCTAGTATTAACAATCGTTAGACTTCTTAGAGATTACGGTGTTGTTGGAAAAATCGTTGAAGTATTTGGTCCAGCATTAGCAAACCTTACTATTCCGGACAGAGCAACAATTTCAAACATGTCTCCTGAGTTTGGTTGTACTGATACACACTGGCCAGTGGACGAGCAGACACTTGCTTACTTAAAGAAAACAAACAGAGGTGACGATCACATTGCAATGGTTGAAGCATATGCTAAAGAAAATATGCTTTGGAGAACTGATGATGATCAAGCTGAATATACTGATACTTTAGAATTAGATCTTGGAACAGTAGAACCTACTATCTCTGGACCTAAGAGACCTCAGGATAAAATCTTATTGAGAGAGGCAAAAGAATCTGTAATCAACTTATTAAAAGATAACTACAGCAGAGACTATGTTCCGGTTGAAGAAAGAGGATGGGCTAACGACCCTGCAGTAGCAACCGCTCCAGCTGACAGCAAAATCAAGAGTGTGCCAATTAAAGTTGGTGATCTTGAGTACAACTTGACTGACGGTGCGGTAGTAATTGCTGCAATCACTTCTTGTACAAACACTTCTAACCCAAGTGTAATGCTCGGAGCTGGATTGGTAGCAAAGAATGCTGTTGAAAGAGGACTTGATGTTAAGCCTTGGGTGAAGACGTCCTTAGCTCCTGGTTCAAGAGTTGTTACCGAATATCTAAACAACGCTGAATTGATGCCATTCTTCGAGGCATTGAAATTCCACGTTGTAGGTTACGGATGCACTACTTGTATCGGTAATAGTGGTGACATGATCAAACAAGTTCAGGATGCTGTAATTGAGAATGACCTTGTAGCATGTTCCGCACTTTCTGGAAACAGAAACTTTGAAGCGAGAATTCACCCTAACATCAAAATGAACTTCCTTGCTTCTCCAATGCTTGTTGTGGCTTACGCACTTGCAGGAAGAATGGATTTTGATATGAACAATGAGCCATTAGGACATGATCCAAATGGTGAGCCTGTTTACTTGAAAGACATCTGGCCTTCTCAGGAAGAGATCAATGCTGTTATGGACAAAGTAGTAACAGCTGAAGACTACAGAAAAACTTACGAAACTGTATTTGATGGTGATGAGACCTGGCAGGCACTAAATGCTCCTACAGGAAGTCTTTATGACTGGGACAGCAAGTCTACTTATATTCAGGAGGCACCATTCTTCAAAGACATTTCAGAAGAAGTTCCAAATCCAGAAAATATCACTGGAGCGAAGGTATTATTACAGTTAGGAGATATGGTTACAACTGACCACATTTCTCCAGCTGGTAAGTTCTTACCAGAGCACCCTGCCGGACAGTATTTAACTGGTAACGGAATTGAGCAGAAAGACTTCAACTCTTACGGTTCCAGAAGAGGAAACCACGAAGTAATGATGAGAGGTACTTTTGCTAACGTTAGAATCAAAAATAAGCTTGCTTCAAGAGAAGGTGGATGGACTAAGTATCACCCAACCGGTGAGGAGATGTACGTTTATGACGCTTCCATGAAGTATCAGGAAGCTGGCACTCCACTTGTGGTAATTGGTGGTAAAGAATACGGATCAGGATCTTCGAGAGACTGGGCTGCAAAAGGAACTACTTTACTAGGAGTAAAAGCTGTAATTACAGAAAGTTTTGAAAGAATCCACAGATCTAACCTTGTAGGAATGGGAGTTCTTCCAATGGTATTTATGGAAGGAGAAAACCAGGATACACTAGGTTTGGATGGATCTGAAACATACGATATCACTGGACTAGATAGCGATCTAACTCCAGGAAAGATTGTTGAAGTTACTGCTACGAAAGCAGACGGGACTAAGGTTGAGTTCAAATCTAAGTTGAGACTAGATAGTGGTGTGGATGTAGAGTACTACAAACACGGCGGTATCCTCAACTACGTATTGAGAAACTTCCTTAAAGATTAATCACGAGATTTTTTAAGAATTGAAGCCGTTCTGATTTATTGGAACGGCTTTTTTTATGATACCTTTTTTTTAGATTTGCGATTTGAAATCAATTTTCTAATTATTCATTAACTATAATATCATGACTTTAAGACTATTATTTACAGCCAGTATATTAGTGGCGGTATCACAAATTAATGCTCAGAATAATCCTATATACTTTGATCCTCAAGGAGGAGCTGGAGGCGATCTTTTTGGAATTAAGGTGACTGAAACTGGAAACAACACATCCAAACTTCACATTTATAGAAATTTCTCTTTCGAGACGAACGATGTAGATAGGTTGGTTATAAGTTCTGCCGGTAAAATTGGTATTGGAAATAGTGACCCACAAGAATTACTACATCTAAATGGCAACTTACTTTTAAACTCATTTGCTCTTGGTTCTCAACAAGGAATTTTTTTCAGGGAAGGATTTAGCACTTCAAACAAATTCAACCTATCCATAATGAATTATGACGATGGAGATGGTTCTCCAGATGCCATGCTTATTAATGCTTACGATGGTATTTATTTCAACACAGGATCAAATTCAATGAATACAAGGATGCACATAAGAAATAACGGAAATGTTGGAATCGGAACGGTCACTCCCAATGCAAAATTAGACATCAAAATTGGATCCTCTGAAACTGTAAATAGTGTAAACCTATATGATGGAAATTATGAGATCGGTTCAATTAGAAAACTGAGTAGTACGGATGGACGAGGACTTGTGATCTCTGGCAGAACTGAAAATGCTACAACAGCTCAACCTACTTTAATTTTAGCTGGATACACAAAAGATTTTGTGGCAGATAACTCCTATGATGCTGCTGTATCAATTAGAGGTTACAACGTAGACAACAATTCTGCTCTCCAATCAGCACCAATTTTCAAAGTATTAAATGGTGCTCAAAGTTCATATTTTACGGTTAACTCAAATGGAAATGTAGGAATCGGAACAAATTCACCAGACTCAAAGTTTACTGTGGCCGGCAACATCCACTCGCAAGAAGTAAAAGTAACCGTAGACGCAGGAGCAGATTTTGTATTTGAGGATGACTATAATCTAAGAAGTTTGGAAGAAACAGAGCAATTCATCACAGAAAACAATCACCTTCCTGAAATTGCTTCAGCAGACGAAATGGTTGAAAACGGTTTGGAAGTTGGTGAAATGAATATCAAACTTCTTCAAAAAGTAGAAGAACTTACCCTCTATATGATTGAGATGAACAAAGAAATGAAATCTCAAAAAGAGGAAATCAACTTACTTAAATCAGAAAACCAAAAGTTAAATTCAGAACTGACTGAACTTAAGAAAGGTAACTAAGCAAATCAAATAGATATCAAAAAAAAGCCATTTCATTAATTTGAAATGGCTTTTTTGATTCACATCTGTAAGGTTGTAGATTAGTGGTACGCTATGAAACAAATTATTTCAATCTGCTCAGTTCTATTCTTCTTTGGTTACACCTATGCCCAGGAGTTAAAAATCGAAGAAGAATCCAGAATCAAAATTGACTTAGTCCCTGAAAAAGCTTTCAATTGGGTTAAGGAAGCTTTTCCATCTTCACCCAAAACTAAATGGTTCAGAGAAGTAGCCTCTCCTACGAATAGCAATGAAATTCAACATATCAGCTTTGAAGCAAAACTAAAATTCCACGGATCTGCCTATAGTATTGAATTCTCAGAAACCGGAGATTTAGAAGATGTGGAGATAACAAAAAAACTACATGATCTATCTGAAACTCACAGAAAGACCTTAAAACAAGCATTTGACCAATACCCAAAATTCCGATTGCAAAAGCTTCAGGAACAATTAACTGGAGAAAGTAAAGAAGTACAAAATGCGGTTGTTAACGGAAATACAGAAAAAGTAACCACAAGGTATGAAGTTGAGTTTGAAGGCGATGTGGCTGAAATCCATGCTTATTGGGAAGCTCTTTTTGAAACTGATGGCACGCTAATTCAAATCAGACAAATCTATCTCAGACCTTCAGATAACATGGACTTATGAGATATATCTTGTTTATACTCATATTTTGGTCAACTAATCTTGTAGCACAAACAACGATTGGTCTCCTACCTGAAATTGCAATATCAAAAAGTTGGGAAAACGGGATCAGACTATCCAATCAGTTTGAATCCATGCAGCAACTACTTGTCAATACCGAGGACACCAAATTATCCAACGAATATGAATATATAAGAAGCGATTGGACAACCATCATTTCTTACAAATTTAGGCCTCAAGCCTCAGTTGGAATAGGCATGCTCAATAGATTCACCGATGATGGTTGGGTTCAAAGGACTATTCAACAAATCTCCTTTAAACGCAAACTTTATTCGACGCGACTGGGCCAGAGATTTAGAACAGATCAGACTTTTGCTCAAAACGAAGATGTAAGATTTAGATTCAGATATCGGTTTGCTGCGGAAATTCCATTGGTGGGTTTTGACATTAATGATAATGAGTGGTACATCATCTCTTCAACTGAGTTGATTTCGAGTTTACAAAATCAAAAATGGGAAATGGAACATAGGGTCCTTGCCAGTATAGGGCATTACTTTAGTAAGAAACACAAATTGGAATCAGGGGTTGATTATAGACTTTCGAATTACACCACTGACTCCAGTAATGGTATTTGGTGGATGATCAACTATTATATAAACTTTTAGCGCATCAAATAAGTAGATATAAGGGTTAAATCAATCGTTGATTGTTCTAACTTTGAGTTATTCAATCATTCAATTGACCTAACCATGAGAAATATCATAACCATCCTATCAATAGTAGCAACAATTTTCTATGCATGCAACAGTGACAATGACATTGAGGAAATTGAAGTGCTTAGCAGTGATTCCCTAATAGTGGAAGAGGAGCCCATTGATACACTTAATAATGAAGATAATCTGGACACCCTTGATTTAGAAGAGACCACCCCTTGTTATGAAGACTTTAAAACAGCAATTATCGTTTCTGAAGTTTATAAGCTAAGGTTTCAACTAAAAATCCCTGAGAACTGGAACACAGTATCCTCACATGGAATAGACTCTTGGGTAGGCTGGGTGCAAGGGCCAACTGATACTTTATTATTTGATTTTGGTTTTTGGGGGAATAGTCTGTTTACGGATAGCAGATGTGAAGTTTGGCAAGAGACCATTTTTGGATACACTGCTGACTTTGTAGACCACTTGATGAAAGTGATAACTACGCGATGAGGATCAGAGATGTTCAAGTGAAGCTTTTTGATATGGATGAATATACATACGACTTCATATTTACAATGGGTCAAATCAGTGATCAGCCCATGGACGAAGAAACAGCCTTGTGCATATTCAGGTCTTTTGAAATGCTCTGTTATGCAGATAATAGTGATTGCTTTTTCAACTAGCTAACAGCCATAGCTGTGTAATTATTGAAGAAATTAACTAGTTTGGCATCCTTCAACTATGTTCAAACTGGGTAAGAAAAAAAATCATTCCACTAACCAAGGCATCAAGACCTCAAAATTTGATTTTGAACGGATATCTCTGTACTTCAAAAGCTCAAGGCATAATGATGCCAGACAAGTAATTGATCAGAATACAGCGGATGATCTGGATCTTGAGGAATTATTCATGTTTGTAGACAGGACTCATTCCAAAATCGGGCAGCAATATCTATATTCTGCTTTAAGAACAATTCCAGAAGCCAACACCAGAAACTTCGAGCCAGAGATTGAGCATTTTGAGAAGAACTTAGGTCTAAAAGAATCAACAGTTAAGGAGTTAAAAAAGCTAAACACCAGAGGCGCTTATTTCATTCAAAAGTTGATTTTTGACAAGCAACTTCCAAATCCAAAATGGTTCTGGATTCTTCCGATTTTATCTAACCTCAGCATCGCAGCTGCAATCAGCTCGTTCTTTTTACCTCAGGTAATTCTATTTGCCATACCTGTACTTGTCATCAATACCTTCATTCATTTTTGGAATAAGACTAATCTATTTGCATACTCAAACGCAATTCCACAGTTACTACTTCTCCAAAGCACCACTCGTAAACTTTTAAAAAGTGGCGCTATCCAAAATGATCTACAACAGGTTTCAGCATCAGAATTAAACATCAGAAAAATAGGCAGAATGGCATTTTTCTTCAAATTGGAGTCAAAAATGACCGATGAAATCAGTCAAGCTTTCAGTTATTTGATTGATTTGATAAATGGAATCTTTTTATTGGAAACATTAATGTTCTTTCGATTTCTAAGGAAAGTTGAATTAGCCAAAGACGATATTGATGTTCTATTTAAATCAATAGGACTGATTGATGCTGCCTTATCAATTTCTGCATTGAGAAGTTCAACTAAGAATTGGTCGAAACCCGAATTTCTGGATAACGAAAAGAAGTTGGAATTATCAGAGCTATATCATCCTTTATTAGTGAATCCAATTCCCAACGATCTAAATATCCTTAACAAATCCGTTTTGATTTCGGGCTCCAATATGTCAGGGAAAACAACTTTTATACGTACTATTGGAGTCAATATTTTACTAGCTCAAACTATTAACACGGTATTTGGAAAGAAACTAAAATGTCCTCATCTAGATATTTATTCAGCTATCAGAATATCAGATGATTTATTAGAAGACACCAGCTACTACTTTGCGGAAGTCAAAAGGATCAAGGAGCTGTTAGATACGAGCGAAGAATCTCAGGCATGTCTGTATTTACTTGATGAACTATTCAAAGGAACCAATACCATTGAAAGGATAGCTTCCGGAAAAGCAGTATTAAGCCGACTTAATCAAAATAATCATATAGTTTTTGCTTCCACCCATGATCTTGAGTTGACTGAATTTCTTTCGAATGAATACAATTACTTCCATTTCGAAGAGCATATTGAGCTGGATAAACTAATATTTGACTACAAATTAAAGCCTGGCCAATTAACTAATACAAATGCCATCAAGATTCTTGAAATAAATAACTTTCCTCAGAACCTCACCAATGAGGCTAAATCTATAGCTGAAGAATTCCTAAAAAAGAAAAGAGATTAGATTACCCTGACTAAGAATGCTCTGGCATTAAAATTGAGGCCATACAATGTTTTCATTCAAATAATTACGCATGTTGAACAAATCTATTTTGATCGTCCTTTTAACGTTTATAGCCTCATCTTTAGCAATTAGTCAGCACTTTGAACATCAACATGTTAGTGTCCTTACCATTAATGAAAATGATTCTTTGGCTTTTGTTGGTGACACTTTGGTTGTTGATTCGCTGATCATGCATGATAACTCACTATTATATTTTGTGAGTGATGCCTATGTCAAAATCAACAATTCGTTTATTGGTCAAAACACAAAAATCTCCTCAGAAGGAATAGACGGAATTAACGGCCAAAACGGAACAAGTTTATGGAATCACGGAACCGACGGAATTAATGCGACAAACGGAAATGACCTTCATTTAATTATTAATTTCAATAAAGTAGGATCACTAACAATATCTACTAGAGGAGGCAAAGGTGGTAATGGAGGTTCAGGATTTTCACCACCAAGGATAAAAGTTAATGGTCAAACAGGGTTTGATGGAGGAAATGGTGGGGCTGCTGGTCAGGGAGGAGACTCAGGAAACCTCTCTATGTTTTATACTTATAGCAAAGAACATCCTGTTTTTAATAGAAATGGAGATAAGAATTCAATATACCTGTTAACCAATGCGGGCTCTTGCGGTAAACCGGGAAAAGCTGGAAAAGGAGGTAAAGGTGGAAAGTCTGAAACTATAAGAACAGGAGACTCAGATATCCTCAGAGCTGAAGGAGCAAATGGCATAAACGGTACCCGAGGAGCCAGTTGTAATAAAACCACAAAAGATGGTAAACTGACGCTCAAAAATCTTACAGAGTAAGAGACTAATCTGCCTTCGCTTTAACTGTATCTAAGGCTCTTATTTGATCTCTCACTTCATACACAATTTCATTTGGAACAGGGACTGCCAAATTATAGTGTGCAATCTTCCATTCACCTCCAACCACTTTCAATACTCCTGATCCTCTGCACAAACCAAGATTAGGTGTATCAAGTTCTTCATCAAACCATGCAAAAGCGCTATCCGGTGAATAATAAACCACACGATTAAATGGTGTGAAATCCCAAGCCATACCATCTTCAAATGCAGGTTTAGCCCAAGGAGCAAAGACACTGACGGTCCATCTTTCAGTTGCATCTGTTCCAAAAAAAATGGAAGTTGAGTCCTCAAAGTATGAGAAATACTTTTCATATTCTCCTGTTGTAGCGGCATTATGCCACTCATCCAAAGTTGTGTCCACACCCTTAGCTGGAGCAACCGGATCGATTTTAACTTCTACAGGTCTACAAGCAATAGCGAATAGTAAGATTGGGATAAGTTGTTTCATGAGTTGAATATATGAAATTATAAGGTTCTTCCTAATTCTAATGGTTATATTGAAGTATGGAGGTCTCGTTTAATTTTTGGTCTATCCTGTTTTTAATAGTTGCATCACAAGGACTGATGTTGGGAATATTACTATTATTGAAAAAGACCTCAAGGATTCAAAACATTCAATTACTTTCCATATTAATAGTCAGTTTCTCATTAATGCTCTTTTATTATGTAGCATTCTGGACTGGTTATAGTAGACAAATTCACAGACTCTGGGGAATACCCTATTCTTTTTCCTGGCTGGTAGGCCCAATTTGTTATCAATACATCAGAAGCATCACTGTAAAAGACAAATTTCAATATTGGCACTACATTCCTTTCAGTGTCTTTCTATGTTTTCTTCTCGTGGCTTCATTTGTTTATGAACCCCGAAGCTTTTTTCAAGCTGCCTGGGCAAACTTCAACTTGTTGTTAGTTATTCAGTTAATGGCATATGCTTTCGCGATTTTCAGATTTAACAAGACGCATTCTGATCATTGGACTAGACTCATTGGCTATTTATATTTTGGTTTTTTAGCAGGAAACCTCACCTACTTCAGTTTGGTTTGGACAGGTCTTTTAAACCCGACGTATGACTATATTATATCTCTATTTATAAGCGGATTTATTTATTCGATTGGATATTATGGATTCAATGAAGAGCAATTATTCATTAAGAAAAAATATAGCAACTCTGAGTTAACCAATACTGCTTTGAGGTTTTTAGGTAACAAACTTGAAGAGGTAATGGACAAAGAAAAACCATATCTGGAGCATAGTATTAGTCTTCAGGAATTAGCGGAAAAGGTGGACATTTCCAAACATCAACTATCACAGGTTATCAATGAGTGCTTTCAAATGAACTTCTTCGATTTTGTCAATAGCTACAGAATTAGAGATGCAATTGAAATACTAAAACAACCTGATAATTACAATATCAAACTAAATCAATTGGCTATAAAGGTAGGATTCAATAATAAAGTCACCTTTAACAACGCATTCAAAAAAGTAACCGGCAAATCTCCATCACTCTATAAAAAGGGAGTCCACGAAATGGCTTAAAAAAGGTAAACCTTGATAAGAATTGCCCTATTTCTTATTGAATAGGGCTATTGTTGTTGTAAAACAAAAAGTAATTATGAGACAAATTGCAACAACATTTTTCTTCTTTCTATTTGCTTCAATCAGTTATGGTCAAATTGCTGAAGCAGATACTTTGGCTAAAAATCAACAATTCAAGGAAGCAATTAAGCTTTACAAAAAGCATTTGAAAAAGAATGATTCTGATAGTTCTGCGTGGTTCAAATTAGGAAAAGCTTACAATGACAGTGAGCAATATCCTGAGGCAGTAGAGGCTTATCAAAAAGCTATTGACAATAATTTCTATAAAGTCTACACACTGCTATTTATTGCCAGAGCCCATGCTCTGAATGAAAACAAAGAAATGATGTATGCTGCACTTGATTCAGGAGTTGCAAACGGTGCAGCTTCAGCTTATAATCTTGAAAATGATAAACAATTCGAAAAATACCGAAGTGAAGATAGGTTCCAGGGACTGATCACAACACTAAAAGAAGCTGCTTTCCCATGTCTCAAAAAAGAAAGAGCTGACCAATTCGACTTCTGGGTGGGTAGTTGGACAGTTTACGCTGGTGGAGGAAAAGCTGGCGATAGTGAAATAACCAAAGCAAAAGGCGGTTGTGCGGTACATGAGAGTTATACTACTGCCAGAGAATATTCAGGACAAAGTATCAACTTTTTAAACCCACAAGACAATCTGTGGAAGCAATACTGGGTAGGTTCCAGAGGTGATGTGTATAACTATTCTGAAATAGATGCAGCGGAAGGGATGCTTCAGTTTTTAGCTGAATTTGATAATAATGGTACAAAAACCCTTAGTAGACTCACATTCACTTACAATGAAAAAGATGACACTGTGACTCAGCTATTTGAAAACTCCACAGATGACGGTGAATCATGGCAAGCTGTGTTTAATGGATTGTATGTTCGTAAAAAGTAAAAATTAATTGAGAACCCATTATGCTGAGGTCCGATTTGACCTCAGCAATTTAATTAACCTCTAATCTCATCTTGTACGAAAAATTAAGCCTTTTACTCAAGAAACCATTATTAATTAAAAACCTCGTTCCAATATCCATCTAAGATAACTTCAGAGAAATCCGATTGCTCAATACATGAAAATTCATTAAATTCTAGGTACAGTGGTTATTCAATAATCACTGATTAATCCATGTAAGTAAGGACCAGCTTTCATACCACAAATTATTGCATGGAATATCTTGTAATATTAAAACATCAAAACTTATGAAGTCTATCCACACATTAATTTGCATTATTCTATCTATTAGCTTTTGCGTAGCTCAAGAAGTTTCTGAAGTTCCAGAATTTAAAACTGGACGAGCTGCGGGTAATTCTTTGGAAAAGAAAATGAAAAAATCACCAAAGAAGATTCTAATCAATACCTTCAGAGTAAATTATCAAATTCTATTTACCGACTGGGAAGGAACACGTGCCGGAGTTTATACTGGTAAAACAAGTGCCGAATTGACTGTTGCGTTTAATGGAATGGAAGAAGCAGATTATCAAAAAATAACAGATGATCTCTATGCTAATTATTTATCGTATCTTGATGGGGAGGGTTATGAGGTAATTTCATCAGATGTTTTGGCCAATAGTAAGGCCGTCAAGAACTTCTCATCAACTTCTGGTGGATCCCCTTCTTACGAGTTAATAGATGGGTATATTTCTACCACACCGACTGGCTTTACTTATTATTCAAAAGACAATGGGAAAGCACCACTTGCTGGAAAAATGAAGGGATGCGGAGCTGTCGTTGCTGATATAACTCTCAATATTCCATTTATTGTGGATAGTGAATCCGGTGCTAGTAAGCTTGCAACAAAGGCAGTTGGAGGAGTTTCAAAAATTGTGGTGAGTCCAAGTCTAAGAATTGAGTCAAATAGTACAATAAGATTTACAGACCCTGAGGTTTTGGCGGTAATCATATCAAAAATGAAAGACCCAATGATGATAAATGGGGTTTTTAAAGATGCTAAATTCAAAGCTTCAGCCGCAGCACAAACAAACACTGCATATAGAATGGGACATGTGGTCAACGTTTACTCTACAGATGTAAACACATCCAAAATGCAAGTAGCAGAATGCGATCCCGAGAAATACAAAGCAGGTGTTCTTGAAGCTATGAGGAAATTGACAGAAAGCGCGACCAATCATTTTATTCATTACAACGATTGAGCTAATTATGTCAATGGTCTTTGGTAATGACTCTTTTAAGTGAATGAACAATATTTACAGCGACTAAAAAAAGACGAAACAAGAATGGTTCATATTAGTTTTGATGTAAATTGTATCGAAACCTAAATACCGTACTTAAAACATGAAAAGAGCAACATATTTCTGGCGAATTCTGCCGTTACTTTCACTAATTGTATTGTGGTCTTGTGATGGAGGAAAAAAAGCAAACCAGGAGTCAACAAAAGAAGAAGTAGTTGATGTCCCACCGATAAAACTTACTAAAGCTCCGGAATCACCAAGTTTTGAAGAAGCGGCACTTACGCTGGTAGAACCTTACCAGGATCGTGCTGATACTGGCGCAGTAAACTTCCAATTCAATGTGAGCAATTATGAACTGGGCGCACAGACCAGTGATGCTGCCGAACGAGGAATTGCCAATTCTGGAAAAGGACAACATGTCCACTTAATTATAAATAATGGTCCATACTCAGCTCATTATGATGATAAATTTGATAAAACATTGGAGGCAGGGAACTATACTATCCTCGCATTCTTAAGTAGATCTTATCATGAAAGTGTAAAAGGTCCAGCAACATTTATAACTAAGCAGTTAACAGTTGGAGATGTTACAGCAGAAGCATTTGATTTTAATGCTCAGCATTTGTTTTACAGTAGACCAAAAGGTACTTACAAGGGAGCTGATACAAACAAAGTAATGTTAGACTTCTTCCTATTGAACACAGAACTTTCTGCAGATGGTAATAAAGTAAGAGCTACAATAAATGATCAGGAGTTTATGATTGATGAGTGGGCTCCATACTATATCGAAAATGCTCCAAAAGGAGACCTTCAAATTAAACTTGAGCTTCTAAACAAAGATGGAGAAGTCATTCCGGGTCCTTACAATGTTTCTGAAAGAACAGTAAAACTGGAAGAATAAAGAAAATCATTACCTCATAAAAAAGGCCTTGAAATTGATTCAAGGCCTTTTTTTTATACATATCGCAATTTAGCTCTTAAAATAGCGATCAAACAACTTTGCGTAACGGGTCGCCTCCTCACTATGACCACTCTGATGATAGTATCTGGCTATTTCATTGAGTGCAACCAAACTCCTTCTGGACTCTTGATGAGTAAGAGGTATCTCATTCCGGATACCATAATCCAACCATTCCACAGCTCTATCAATCATTTTCGCAGCGATATGATCAGCCGTGTCTTTATCCTCAACCTGAAGAAGTAATTGGACTGTGGCCAGATTATTCATTCCAAATGGCACACCTTCATCTGGTAAAACCTTTACACTGTATTGAAGTACCTGCTTTGCTGTATCCTTATCACCATCCAATATCAATGCCCTTGCTAATACATTAAAATGGTTTCGATTATTACCAGCAAAGAAGTTGTAATTTTCGGCATAGTGAATTGAAGCATCATCCATGTTAGTAAACTGAGCCTTGTCAACCATGTTCTCAAACATCAATTGGGTATCTACAAATTGTTCTTCAGGGTTAGGATTAGTAATCGGAAGTAGTCTCATCAAATCACCGACTTGAATTGTGTGTGGACTTACATCGAAACTTAGTTGATTCAACGAAGTATAGTTGAAATAAATAGGTCTCTCCCACCTATTGGAATCAATCATATCCAGAATAAGAAGATCTCTTTTCTGAAGTGAATTACCCTTAATATTAAACTCGACATGGTCTGTTACAAATTGCTCAAACTTAGCAGGAATTGTCCTCTCTCTTGGCACCTTTGATGAATCACTATTCAAATAAAGCTTCCTCGATGGGACCACATTAAACTCCCCGGATTCAGATTGAGCAGTAATACCTTTGTGCTTCCTTTTGACGAGATCAAGATAATTATGGAGATTGATACCATTTTTAAATTTTGGATTTTCTGAAACCAGTAAATAATCATTAGGTCCTCCTTGCTTGTAATCTCCAACCTCCAGAGTTAATGGTAGTGGGGCAGAATTATTGATCTGTCTAAACATTGGGTTGATGTACCAATCCACATTTGCATAGCTTAACACCACTACTCTCACATCGGTTCTAAAACCTTCAACCTCCTGAACATACCACAATGGATAAGTATCGTTATCTCCGCCAGTAAATAAGATTGCATTTGGTTCGCAACTGGCTAGTGTATTTCTGGCAGTTTCTACTGAAAAGTACCTATCTGATCTATCGTGATCATTATAGTTAGTAAAGAAATATAAGAACGGAACTACTAAAGACAAACTCATTGCAATTCCCATGTTCAACTTGGATCTGCTCTTAATAAACTTTTGCAACCCAACAAACAATGACACCACTCCCAATCCAAGCCAAATTGCAAATGCATAATACGAGCCAACATAAATGTAGTCTCTTTCTCTTGGTTCAGTTGGTGGCCCATTCAAATAAGCAACCAGTGCTATTCCTGTCATAACAAAAAGAAGACCTACTACTGAAAACATTTTCCGATCTGCTCTCCACATAAAAAATGCACCAATAAGCACCATCAGAAGTGGAACCATGTAGTAATTATTTCGCGCTTTGTCATTTGCCCAAATGGACGGGATCTCAGATGATGAATCCAAGGGACTTAGCCAACCTGCCCCCTGAAAACTTCCTTCCCTACCTGCAAAATTCCACATCAGATATCTTAGGTACATATGTCCCATTTGATGTTTAAACATGTAGGTAAGGTTTTCTG
>JANSWY010000167.1 GCA_024743255.1 bacterium
CACCAAAATTCCAGGCATACGAAACTGATCCAGCATCCTCTGTTGTGAAAGTCTCATTGCTAAAAGTGACTGTTGCCGGAGCAAAGCCTTCATTAGAAATGGAATAACCGAAATCAGCCACCACAGAACTGGCCTGTGGAACCGGGAAATCATCCTCACCACAGCTCCAGAGAATTCCCAGGAGGCATATGGCTATTAAATGTATTTTTAGATATCTCATTATTCTATTATTCTGCTTTTCTAATGATCATTCCTCTGATGTCTACACCAGTCTCCGCAAGAATTTCTTCTTCCGTTCCGTCAAGGTTAGCCACTCTGATGATTCCATCTCTTCCTGCCCAGTAATACTTTCCACTTTCACTATCGATTGCAATTCCGTAAGTTCTGTCTGTAGTGTTTCCTACTTTTTCGACATTGGAACCATCTAAATCAGATCTGAAAATCTGACCTCCGTCATTGTCATCAAAGTAGATTTTATCATTGACCTTATCGACTTCAATTCCATATCCGAAACCGCCACCGCCATAATCGATGATTTTAGAGATTCCTGAACCGTCTGTGTTTCCAGTCCAAACTGTTTCAGCGTCAAAATCTACTGCAGTGGCAAATAATTCGCCATTATGGATATCTAATCCAACTGGTAACAAGAAGAATTCATCATCACTTACACTATAAAGTGCTGAAGTGCTATTGTCAGTCAAATCAATCTGAGTAATCTGGTCTGAACTTCTTTCAACAACATAAGCTCTATCATTTGCAATGTCTAAAGCAATATCTCTTCCTCCGTTTAAGCCAGTTGCAATTTCAGTCTGGCTACTTCCGTCTAAACTGTTTTTGTAAAGAGTAGCATTATCATCATCAGTGAAATACAATTCCTCATTCACATCATCATAAGCCAATCCAAAACTAAATCCAGGAAGATCAAATACATCAACAATAACTTCTGTATCACTCAATGCAATCTTTCTAATTTTCAAATTGTCATTATCAATGAAATACAACTCAAACTGATTAGCCTGAATAGTGATTGTTTGCTCTGAAGTTGCTTCTCCACCTGTTCCAGTAGCAGTTAGACTTACGGTGTAATCGCCAGGAGTCAGGTAAGTGAAAGTTGGATTTGCTTCAGTGCTTGTTGAGTTTCCAGCATCTCCAAAATTCCAAACAATGCTCGTTGCATCCGTTGTAGTGCTTGTGAAAGCAACTGCTTGTCCAACTTTTAGATTATCCGCATTCTCTACAGTGAATGATGGAGTAGGAATGATGCCTCCGATAGTTACTGTCTGAGTAGTAACATCTCTTTTCCCATCAGCACTAGCTTCCAACGTTACTTCATAACTTCCAGGTGCTTCGTAAACGTGAGTTACCGTTTCTCCCACATCTGAATTACCATCTCCAAAAGACCAATTAAATGTTACCGCATTCTCAGAGCTGGTTGCCGAGAAAGTAATGGTTTCTCCTTCTCTTAGCTCCGGGTCTGTAGTAACTTCAAATGCTGCAACCGGATCTGGTCCCGCTTCATCATCTTCGTTACAGCTTACAAAAATTCCACTGATCAATAAAACAGCGAATAACTGATATATATATGTTTTGATATTATTAAGTCTCATGATTGCTTAGTTTTAGTATTCTGGATTTTGCAACAATGTGCCATCCGTGATGTTGATTTCTCTTTGAGGTATTGGGAATATTCTTCTAAAAGATTCCAATCCTCTGGTGGATTCCAGTCGGCCAGTGCGGACCAGGTCAAACCAATAATGTCCCTCGAAAGCAAATTCTGCTCTTCTCTCTTCCAACAACACATCAATCAATTCACTTTCTGAAGTAACATTTGCTGCCGTAAGGTCTGTCAATCCCGCTCTTGATCTTACAACATTGATATCTGCTAATGCAGCAGTTGGATCATTAGATCCTCTTGCCAAAGCTTCCGCTCTGATTAAATACATTTCAGATAATCTTAATAGAATAGTATTTCCACCTTCATCTGCCGGTTCGCTTCCGTACTTGGTGCATCTGATGAAACTTCCAACTACCTCAAACTGCTGACCTCTTTCTGTATCACTACTGTTTGCAGGATCAAAGAAGGAAATCATGTCGTCACTTACCGTTACTTCGGGAGGGGAGATGTACATCTCAATTGCCCATGCACTTGGGTCTTCCAATGCAATGAAATTCAATTCAAAAATCGACTCAGCGCTTCCTTCTGAAGAATAGATTTCATTGTAATCGTCTAATAACGAGTAGTTGGAATTACCAATAACCGCTGAAGCCAGCTGCTCTGCCAAATCATACTCTTCCTGATACAAATGAACTCTTGCCTTTAAAGCCTGAGCTGCTCCTGAAGAAGCAAAAAACTTGTCTCCAGAATCACTTAATAAATCAATCGCATTCTGAAGATCTTCTTCTATTTGAGTGTATGATTGAGCTACCGTGTTTCTTCCAGTCTCCTGAATTTCTCCAGAAGCTACCAATGGTAATGGAATACCATAAGTCGAAGAAGCGTCAAAGAATTCTCCATATTGTCTCAAAGCATCAAAGAATGCCAATCCTCTTAAGAAGTATGCAGTTCCCATTAATCTGGCTTCATCCGATTCTGAAAGACCTAATTCTGGCACTTTGCCAATTACACTGTTAGCCACATTTACCACATTGTAAATGGCCACCCAGTTGTCTTCTACATGGAAATTGGATGTAGGAACAACTCCTGTTTCCAGCTCTTTCCAGAATTGCTGAAATGCTGCTGCTCTACCATTTCCTGCAGCCATTTCAGTGGCCATGATAAAACGACCTCCATAGTAATCACCATCTTGAACTGCATTGTAAATCCCAATCACTGCTGCTTCTGCAGTCTGTAGATCAACTATTGCTGTTTCGTTGGAAATCAATGTTTCTGGCTGCTGATCCAGGACATCACATGCCGGAACAATCCATGCCAGCATCATTATCGCGTATATCGTGTTTCTAATTTGCTTGTTCATGATTATTCCTATTTAAAATTCAATATTTAAACCAACTGAATAAGTCCTTGCCTGACCCAGCGTTCCAAAGTCTTCTCCTTGTAAAGTATTCAGACCTTCACCACTGGTGTTGGTGCTTACTTCAGGATCAAATCCCAGGTAATCAGTCCACGTGAACAGGTTTTGTCCCTGAACATAGAATACAGCACTTGTCAACTTGAACTTGGATAAGATATCAGCAGGCACATTGTAAGTGAACTTCACATTTTTAAGTCTCACAAAGTCACCATCTTCCAGGTATTGTGTACTGAATCTTTGCCATTGCAATTCAGGGTTTCCTGCATCTTCTGGACCAACCAATGATGGTCTTGGAATAGCTGTAATATCACCCGGCTCTCTCCAGTAATCCAGACTTCTTCTGGTTTGATTACCGTATGGAATTCCACCTCTGGTAGTTCCGTAGTTCTCATAAGCATGTCTCGACTGGTTGAAGATCTTGTTGCCACCTACGAACTGAAAGAATACACTTAAACCAAAATCCTTATATCTGAAAGAGTTAGTAAGTCCCCCAAAATAAGTTGGTAAACCGGATCCAACTGGCTGTCTGTCATCAAGATTGATTAAACCATCACTGTTTAAGTCTTCAAAAACTGCATCACCTGTAGTTGGATCTACACCAAGGAACTTGATCAGATTCAACTGACTGAGTGATTCGTTTTCTAGTAAGATGAAGTTTCTACTAAGAATCTGACCATTGTTCAATACATCAACAACTCTGTTTTCTAGAGTAGTGAAGTTTAAACCTGTAGTCCAATCGAAGTTTTTAGAAGTGACGTTTTGCGTATTGATTGCAAATTCAAATCCTTTGTTTTCGATCTCACCGATATTGGAAGTAGTGCTGGAAAATCCTAATGATCCAGGAACATCAACATCTAATAGTAAATCCGTTGTGTTTTTCTGGAAGTAGTCAGCAACGATCCCAACTTTTCCGAATAAGGTAAGGTCCAATCCTATGTCCAATTGAGTCGTTTGCTCCCAACCCAATTCAGGGTTTCCTAGTACTGAAGGATTGGATCCTCCAACACCATTATATGAAGACGCACCCCATAATCCTTGCCAGGTGAAGTTTCCAATCTCTGCGTTACCAACCACACCATAACTTGCTCTTAATTTTCCTTCTGATACTACACTTGAAATTCCCTGGAAGAATGATTCCTCCGTAAATCTCCATCCCAACGATCCCGAAGGAAGCAAAGCATATCGATTATCCGGACCAAATCTTGAAGATCCATCAACTCTGAATGATCCCTGCACCAAATACTTACCCTGGTAATCATAAGTTACTCTTCCCAAATAGGATAGGAACCCATAAGAAGTAGCGCTTGATGATCCGGTAGTATTCGCGGCTGCTCCAATTTTGATGATTTGATTGTTTGGAAATCCATTTCCATCAATCTCTGAGAAATCCATGATTGATTCCTGAATACTAAAACCTCCAAGAACATTGATATTGTGTGATTCTCCTATGGTAGTAGCATAAGTCAATGTGTTTTCATTGATCCAAACCAATTCTTCCAATGTGGCATAAATACCAGCTCCGGTTGGAGCTTCATTACTTCCAACAGGAGTAAAAGATTCCTCAATCAACGAATTATAGTCAGCAGACCAAGTCGATTTGAAGATAAGGTTCTTTGCTACTTGCCATTCTGCATATGTGGAAGCTAAGATTCTATTAGATGTAGAGTTATTTACATACTGTTCTGCTATGTACAATGGATTATCCAATGCCCACCAACCATTAAAGTCGAATGGGTTGGTATAACTTCCGTCAGGATTTGTTAAAGGAGCTGTTGGGTCCCAGGCCTG
>JANSWY010000060.1 GCA_024743255.1 bacterium
GCCAGAGATATGAAAATTGACCAATTGAAGGGCTATAAGTTGGGAGCCTCAGAATATGTCACCAAGCCAATTGATGAGGAACTGTTTCTTGCAAAAATTGAAGCCATATTAAGTCGGTCATCTACCAATCAAAGTCCCATAATTGAGTATAAAGGAGTCGAATTAAACACGCAGAATTCATCATTAATTGTGGCTGGCAAAACCACCAATCTTAGTAATCGGGAATGTGATTTATTAGCAGACTTAATGAGACAACCTCAACAACTGATAGAACGAAATATCCTACTGGAAAAACATTGGGAATCCACTGACGAATTTAGCAGAAACAGTATGGATGTCTTCATATCGAAGCTGCGAAAATATCTTTCTTCAAGTGATGTAGAGATAAGAAATGTGCATGGTAAAGGGTTTATACTAGAATAACTCAGTTACTGATCACTATCATTCTTGTTCTCAATCAGTTTATTCAATCGCGGCTGAATTACCCAGAAACCCACCATTGAGAACCAAATCAAAAAAAATTCTCCCATGTAATCCAAAAAGTGAGCTTCCCTACCAAGTTCAACTGATCTCAAAGTTTTCGCGGCAAACCTAATCCCCCAAATTGCAATACATAGTGATGCAAGATGCAAAACAACAAACCCAATTATTCCAAAGGCTGGTTCAATACCAAATCCAGGACTTGCATCTCCATATTGACCTATCAGAAAACTTTGTGTAGCTATAAACACCAATATCGCTATAATGTAGATTATTGGGATAGAAAACAGGACCTTAAACAGCGTAACTTTTAGTTTAACATTTTCTGGAAGCAATGAATGCAAACCTACGGCAATTGCCCAAACCCAACCATAAGTACCTATCACAAAAAAGATCATCATTATTGGGAATGTGAGCATTAAATACTCCAGGCTTCCCATTGTCACAATATTAATTCCCAAGGCTATTCCCCAGGTCATCAGAAATAGTTGCCAGTGCTTTAACCTTAGTAAAAATGTCATAATGATTTAATCGGATTGATGAAAGTTGTGATTAGCGGCATCCAAAGTACAGTATTCTCGTCAAAATTGAAAATATGATTTTTTTTGGGCGTGTATTCCAAAGTCAGAATCCCGATGTTACATTTGCTGCAAAATTGATCAAATGGAATTAGTAAAAACCGCTTTAGGCAGATTTAGGATTGTTGCATTTCTTGAAGGACTGTCTTTTCTTGCCATTTTATTCATCACTATGCCATTGAAATATGGATTTGATCAACCTATGCCAAATAAGTATGTTGGGATGGCTCATGGGGTATTATTCATAGCATACATTATGATGGTTATTCAACTTAAATTCGAAAAAGGATGGGAAAACAAATTAACATTCCTTTCGCTTCTTGCTTCCATAGTTCCTTTTGGAACCTTTTACATGGAACACAAGCACTTTAAACAGATGGATTCTTAATTTCCAAGCTGGAACGGTAAGCTTATTGAAACTGTTGTACCCACTCCTAACTTCGATTCTATCCCAAGATTCCCTTGGTGTTCCTCTATAATGGAATGAGCAATAAACATACCTAATCCGGTTCCCTTCCCCGGAGTTTTTGTAGTGAAAAATGGATCAGAAATTTTTGACAGATTTTCCTCACTTATCCCGCTTCCAGTATCTTTTATGATGACTTCAAGATGACTTTTGTGTGCTTTGAGGTTAATATCAATCTCGCCAGCTTTCTCAATGGCTTGCTCTGAATTAGAAATTATATTTAAAAACAGTTGATGAAGCTTCCCTTCATTACCCCTCACAGATGGAAATTTATCTTCATAGTTCCCTGTAAGCTCAATTCTATTCTTGAGCTTATTTTGAAGAATAAGCAAGCAGTTTTGAATAATGGTGCAAACTTCACAATCTTCCTCCAGACTTTTACTTGGCCTGCTGTAATGACTCAGGCTGGTTACAATCTTCGATATCCTCTCTACTCCTTCATCAATTACTTCAAACAGCTTGGTGGTCTCTTCTTCATCCTTTATTTCTAGTTCAGAAAACTTAGAAGATAGAATTTTGATACCTCCATGAATGAAGTTGAGTGGGTTATTAATTTCATGCCCAACACCAGCTGCCATAATCCCTAATGACGCCATCTTCTCAGACTGAACAAGTTGTTTTTGAGCACTTTGCAGATCGTTTAGTGCCTTTTGTAGCTCTTCATTACCTTCTGTCAACTCCTGATTTTTCTCCTGAAGTTCCAGCGTTCTTGCCATCACTGTCATTTCAAGGTTCTTGTTGTAAACCTCAAGTTGCTGTTTAGAATCCTGAATCTCTTTAAAGTAGCGATCCTCTTTTAAACTAAAATATTTGAACAAGGCATAAGTCAAAATCATAAGAATGCCATAAACTATGAGAATGTAGGTAAATACACCGATAAACTCACCTTTTATGACTTCAGTGGATACAGAAATAATCAAATTATGATTTAGGTTGTCCAATGCGCCTTCAACTCCAATCACAGAGTAATTTTCGAATGAATTCTCCCCTTCAAAACTGACCAGATCCGGATGAGAATTATCTAAGATCTCTACCTCCCGATAGATATCAGCAGGTTTCTGAAGTATACTGTCATATTTATCTTGGGCAAGAGGAAAGTATATCTGGCTAACATCGAAATAATTGTTGATGATGTGAATTTTGTAGTTCTTATCAATATTAAAACTTTCCAATTCCTTATGAATACCACTGTAATCAATAGCTGTTGTATTGATAGCGATTAATTCGTCTTGCTGATTAAGAATTGGTACTCTAACAGGAAGAATCCAATCATTCACATTTGGGAAATAATAAGATTCACCAATCACCAAGCCAGAATTAGCGCTCACCAATTTGAAAGATCTTTTAGAGCTCTCTGCCAAACTTAAATTGGGTAAGGAATCACCAATAGCGGCACTGGTGAAGGTGAGAAGTTGTCCAGTCGTATCGGCATAACCAAAAGCAAGCAATTCGTCATATAAACCCAATGCCTCATTGGCATAAGTTAATCTATCAACCTCCTGGTCTGGCCCTTGAATTTCAGCAAGTCTTTTGCCAACACTTACAAGAGTCAGTTCCCATTGTCGGAAGGTTAGCTCGTAATAACTCTTTATTACTTCAGCGGTATATCTAAGATTAACTAGTCGATCGGATTTGATGTCTTTCCAGGTACTGAATCCCAGATAGACCGTAAACACAGTAATGCCCAGAAATATGTAGAAAAACATGGACTTAAGTACCGACCGCCTTTTTTTATGTTCACCCATTAAGCTTCGATTGCAGCTAATAAAAATAACTAAAGAATCGGGGTTTCGGTAATTCAATGCATTATTAAATGTATTTGATGGTCAACCTGACTAAATTTCCGAAACTTTTGATTCTGATATAAAGGAACAGAAAGCAATTATTCAGATAACCATAGCAATACTTATGCTTCACTTAGAAACTCAAAGACTAAAATACCGCCAATGGCAAGAATCAGACTATGAAACTGTAGCTGAATTCTATTCTATTGAGGAAAATGCTAAATATGTTGGAGGAATAAAAACTCCTGAAGAATCATGGCGACTTCTTGCTACCTACATAGGCCAGTACCATTTACAGGGTTATTCATACTGTGCCCTAATCGAAAAAGAAAGTGAGCAGTTGGTAGGAACAGTGGGACTGTATAATTCTCCAAATTGGCCAGAACCCGAATTGGGATATTGGCTTCTCCCATGGGCTCAGGGCAAAGGTTATGCTAAGGAAGCCGGAATAGCTGTGAGAGACTATGCTCTAAATGATCTCAATTTTAAATCACTCGTCAGTTACATCGACTCGACAAATGAGCCATCCAAAAAACTTGCACTGAAATTGGGAGCTAAATTTGACAAAGTCATTCCTCTTTTAGAGTATGGGGATCATGAGGTATATAGATACAAATAAGCTCAGAATACAAAATGAAGATTCATCGACCTAACTATCTTCTTATTCTTGTGCTAGTATGCTTTTATTGTTCTATTGGTTATCAACTTTATTTAGGTGTCCACTTGTTAATAATCATTCATCAAGTTGTTATAATTGGAGCCATATCCTCATTTGTACTTTCCAATTACAGAACAATCTATTTCGAAAACGGCCAGCTGAATATGCTAGGCTTATTTAGAAACCTAAAATCATTCGAGCTGAGTAGACTTAAAGGAATATCATATGAATTTCACTACGAACCTAATTATCGCTATCGATGGAAAGCTATAAGGTTACATATAGATCAAGAAAAGAGCATAACCTTCAGAAAAAGTATGTTTTTAAACTTTTTCACACTGGAAATCGAATTGTTGACCAATCTCAAGCAACTGAAGAAAAAGACTCTTACTGAGTTAACAGAGGCAGAATTTCGGGATTTCCAAAGGGAAAATAGGTATTTTGATATATCAAAAGCCAAAGCAGATCGGATAGTTTCGGTAGTCATAATCCTAACGCTGACAACAATTGTTACACTTCTACAAGGTAAAGAGTTATACTTAAGCCTTGATTTCTATTTGATAGGTATTATTCTGTTTTTGACTCAAAGAATTTATAAAAACCAAAGGATAATTAAACTCAGAAAACAACAGTGAAAATTCATTTGATTTCCGGTCTTGGAGCAAACGAAACAGCATTCGATAAAATTGGGGACTTACCTTATGATAGGGTATTTATCAATTGGCTGGTTCCAGAAAAAAAAGAGACAATTGATCACTATGCAAGAAGACTTATAGATCAATACAATATTCAATCTGAGGATATATTAATTGGACTTTCTTTTGGTGGTTTGCTAAGTCAGAAAATAGCAGAAATGAATGGCAACCAAACAGTAATTCTAATCTCTAGCTTTCGAGACAAAAACGATTTAAGATGGCCATTCAAACTAGGCTTAAAACTCGGCCTTTATAAACTTCAACCCTCATTTAGAATCCCATTTATTGATGAAACGGCTATTGGCTTTTTAAATTCTGGTACCAGGGAAAGTAAAGTTGTCCTCAAAAAGATGCTTATTAGTACTGACTACAAAGTATCAAAATGGTCACTGCATCAAATCGCCTTATCGAGGAGGCCAAATTCAATTGCATATAATTTGTTTCTAATAGTTGGAAATGCTGATAGAATGGTCAAAAGCTGGGATACAGAGAACAAATGGGAAATCAATAAAGGTAGCCATTTTATGGTCTATGATAAAGGAGAAGAAGTAACTACCGTCATCAATTCCATTTTATCCTAATCAGATTTACAAAAATTGGACATCCATATTTTGAATATATGATTATTAAGTCATATCTTGTAACCAAGCAGTTACGCAATATGAGAAGAGATGTATTTCAAGCGATAGCAGATCCAGTAAGAAGGGACATTATAGAGTTGCTTGCGGAGGAAGAAAAACTAACTGTTAACTCAGTAGCCGAAAAATTTGATATCAGCAGGCCAGCAATTTCCAAGCATTTGAAAATTTTGAATGAATGTGGAATTGTAGATATCAGCCAAAAAGGTCGGGAGCGATACTGTGAGATAAAGCCACAGAACCTTGTTCCTGCATTTTTATGGATTGAAAAATACAAGGTGCTTTGGGAAGAGAGGTTAGACTCTTTTGAAAAGTACGTAATGGAGTTAAAAGCAAAACAAGATAAAAATGAGCCAACCAAATGACCTGTCCAACAGGACGCTTACGATTAAAAAAGTTTTGGAAGCCCCAATTCAATTGGTGTGGGATGCCTGGTCTCAACCAGAACATATTGTACACTGGTGGGGACCTCCGGGAATGGAAACAACCATCAATAAGCACGAATTCAAAGTAGGTGGTGAATGGAATTACTCTATGACCATGCCTGATGGAAATGTATTCGTTGGAGAAGGAGTTTACACAGATATAGTTGAGCTTGAGAAAATCATATCGGAGGCAAACTTCAGACCCATGACTGAAGGAGTTGAATTACAATCACTTTTTGAAAAAGATGGTGACAAAACAATCTTCACTTTCAATGTAGTACACGCAACTGAGGAATATTGCAAGCAACAAGAGAAAATGGGTTTTTATAATGGTTGGGGGTCAGTGTTTAATAGATTAGCAGAATACTTGATCTCTAAGAAATCATAGGAATCTATTTTTTTTGTAGCAAGGGTATAAACCATTTCATTTGATATATGTCCTTGGGGTATAATATTTGAAAATTATCCTCAAGGTCAAAATGAAACTCAAAACTCTACTAACATCCTTCATGATGATTTCGTGTCTTGCGAATTGTTACTCACAGGAATCTAAAAACGAACTTCAACTCAAATTAGGATACAATCAAGGTTATTTTAAAGACATCAACTATTCACCACTCAACTATACGGAAAGTGGTCTTTTGGTAACTCTAGCATACGATCGCACCTTGCGAAATAATGCTAATCTTCATTTTTTGTTAGACTTCTCGTCAGGTGTATTAAGTTCGGAAGTCTCTCCGTATTTTGATGCTCTACCAATCCTGGCTAATCTGGAAATTGGTTATTTAAAGAGTCTCAAAAACACTCAAAACCTACAAATAAGGGGTGGTGGTTTGCTGTTCTCTAAAGCCGACATGGTTTTCTATGATGACACAGAGGCAGTAACATTCACTTTTTTAAACGGACTGGCACTGGCATCAAACATTGAATATTCAATCTCAGCAAAACACCAATTTAATTCCGGTATCAGCATTCCTATTCTATTTGTACTTGCCAGACCTCCGTTTACAGGCTGGGATAAAGAGGTTGACGAGAATGCCGACAATCCAGTCAGACTTATTACCGATGGACATATTACTTCCTTGCAAGACTATATCGGTATCAACTTCAAACTTGGATATCAATATAGAATTTCGGAGAGGTTTACACTTACGGCTGATTATCAATTGAAATATCAGTCCACTGAGCATAGGAAATCACTTACAAGTCTTAGAAATCAATTTCAAATCGGTAGCTCATTCAAATTTTAATTCCACTATGAAACTTAGATACTTATTAACCGCATTAATCATTTTTATTGGGCTCTCTTGTGAGGAAATGGTCCTTGGTGAAGAACCTACAAATGCCCCTGAAAGCAACTTCGAGATATTCTGGCAGGATTTTGACGAACACTACGGTTTATTTCAAGCCAGGGGATGGAATTGGGATAGCATATACAATGTATACAGACCAATGGTCAATTCTCAAACCAGTGATGCGGAGCTATGGTCAATTTTTCATGATATGATTACTTATTTGGATGACAGCCATACTTTTATTTACAATCCTGATGAAGACTTGTTTTATGCATCGGGTAGTGAGGATGAAGAAGCAGCTTCGGAGGTCATTAGTTGGGATGTCATCAACAATCATTATCTGGAATATTCCAAAGATGCTTCTGATGTGATTGGTTGGAAATATGGCAAAATGAAAAATTCAAATATCGGATACATCGTTTTGACTGATATGGATAATGAAGACCCAAAAATAATCGACCATATTCTATCGGAGTTAGGAAATATTGATGCACTTATATTTGATATAAGACATAATACTGGCGGAACAGATAGTTTTTCAGCAAGAGTTGCAGGATCTTTTGCGGATGGAGAGAATTTGATATATTCTGTTCAAGAAAAGAATGGTCCAGGAAAAAAGGACTTTGCGGATAAGACATTCTACTATACAGAACCCAAAGGTAAAAGTCAGTTTACTAAACCGGTAGTTGTACTGACTGATGTAGTGACAGTAAGTGCTGCGGAAGTATTCCTTTTGCACATGAAATCATTTGAACATGTTACGCAGATAGGAGATTCGACTGCTGGTGACTTCTCAGACACAAGCATGAGAAGGTTTTTACCAAATGGGTGGATGTATCAATATTCTATTATGATGTTTCTACAACCAGATGGAAGCAGCTTGGATGGTATCGGCCATGTACCTGATATTTTCATTAGAAATACTGAAGAAGCCCTAAACGATAACACAGACCTGGTTCTGGATCGTTCATTGCAATTTTTATTGGAAGAGTATGGGATTGAATGAATAAAATTCAAGCATTCCCAAAGCATGCTTCCCAGAAACTGATGAAAACTTATTAGATTATAGTTTATTACGGTAACTAAAATCTAATATTTAACATTACATGCTAAAACCAATTCTATCTCCACAAGCAGTAGTCTGCTCCATTATCTCATTACTAATATCCACCACATTATTTTCTCAAACTGCCTGGGACACCAATTATGGAGGTTTAAAGGTTAAAGAGGAAACTATAATCAGTTACACAGATAATGAATCAAATGTGGCTGACTCCACAATTCTAACCTACTATGTAGATGGAAAATTAAAGGAGTACTACACAGCAATTTGGATTAAGCCACCAGAGGGAGATGGCTTTTGGAATACCAGTTCATTTGTTTATCACTACAGAGGAGATTCTCTATGGATCCTTCATACAATGTCCAAAGGCGAAATAGTTCAGGTAGGAATTGGTAACACTTGGCACAACGCTATAAAACACAACAAAACAACCTACTATTTTTCTGAAATTGATGCATTATGCAATAAAGACCCACAAGGTGCTTATCTGGCCGAATACAATAAAAAAGGTCAAATTATCAATTCTGAATGGCAATCTTTTGAAGGCAATTATTCCGCAAATTCCACTTACGAATACAAAGGTCTCGATATGGTCAAACAAATAGACAACACGACATTTGACGGTAACAAAGAAACTAATGAAATGACCTTCAAGATCCTCGATAAAAACAAAAACGGTTGGACCAAGAGATCTCTTACAAACCCAGATAGTAAATTAACTCAAATAAGAACGCTTGACCTATATGAGGACAAAGACCTGAGTAACTCCGATCTGCTATATAAGGGATATCAACCTCAATATTCACTGGAAGATGTTATGAAAGCATTTCGCGGTGATTATTACTCAACCTCCACCGAAATCACCCCTGAACGGCTAAAGGTACTTGATCTGGGAATTCTACTAATTGAAAGCAATCCGGAAATTTTAGAAGACACTTATTATGACCCGTTGTTTTTCTATGAGAAAAAGGCGTCCTACTATATTGAACAAGGCCAAAATGAAATAGCACTTGAAACGCTAAAGGGCGGATTAAATGCAATCACCAACGATGAGAAAGTAAATAAGCTAAATTGCATGATCGCATATGTGTACTACGATAATCGCCAATACCAGGAAGCATTAAACTACTACAGAAAAGTCAAAAAGAATGACTACAACTCTTATGACCCACTGGGAAACTTCCATTCACTGACTTTAATAGAATACAATTACTTTGGTGGAGAAATAGCCACCGCTGATTCATTGATGAGTCCGGTAGCCACCGATGTTGAAGCGATCATTAACAATCCCGACTTTACAATTGAAGCGATGAATTATGACGGTGTAAATTATCTTAGAAAGATTGCTGCGTTACAGGAGAAACTTGAGAATTATGCATCAGCTGAAAAATTCCTAACAATCATCAAAGACTTTTGGGAGTATTCAAATGGCAAGGATAGTGATGACTATCTAAATGCAGTTCAGGAATTGATAAGAGTGAAGAAACTCATTATTCAGCAAAACTAATAGTTGATGAGAAATTACCTTATCCTGCTTATAGCCCTGCTATCAAACTCCTTACATGCACAAAAAACAATATCTGATTTAGCTGTTTATTCAGAATATGGAGTCTTCTACGACAGTTCTGGGAATTTATTAAACGGACCCTATAAAATCACTGGTGATGGAGTTTATTCAACTGCCTATTTTGACCCAAAAGGTGAAATGCATGGATTTCACAGAACTTACTATGACAACATACTGCAATACGAAAGTGAATACTTCCTGGGAACAGCTATTTCATACAAAGAGCTTGACAAAAAAGGCAATATAGTAGATCAAGAGATTTACAGAAATCTTGAAATCCTGGAAGGTAAAAAAAGCAAGTTCGGCAGTATAAACTCTGGAAAAGTTAAACTCACATTTTTGGCTAATCAGGAAGATTATGGAGATTATTCTATAATTCGCATCAAAGATTTGAGGCGACATGGAATTTGTGAAGAGTATAGAGTAAATGGACAAAAGCTTAGTCAAACAGAATATGACAATGGTCAGCGAAGGAAACTTACAGTCTACAATTCATCGGGAGATATTCTCCAAGAGCTGCAAACAAGAAGTGCGTTTGACACTACAAAATACCCTCAGAAATTAACGAGCTACCTGGATTATAAAATTCGGCAACTGGGAAATGGTCAATATTTCTTTACAGACAATTCAGGGCAACCTTTAAATGGTGATTACGACTTCTACTTTGGCAATTCTTCTGAATCGGACTTGAGAAGCTACAAAAACGGTTACTTGCATGGCACGCAATATAATTTTGATGCATCCGGATTCCTTCAATCAGTTGAAAATTACGAATTAGGAGTATTAAGTGGTCCTGTTGTGGAAGCCAGTGGAGGTACTGTTACAATGAAAAATTATCGAAACGGGAAAGAACATGGGCTTTATCTAGTCTATGATTATACCCGCGGGATAGTAACAGATTCTGTAATCTATAAATACGGACTGAAAACTGGTACTGAGCAAATTACACGAATGGCTGGAAAAATGGAAAGCCAAATCACTTACCGGAAAGGCAAGATGCATGGTAAAGTAGAAACACATGAGCAACTCCAAAATGGCGATAAATATGTGAGTAAGGTTGAGTTATATCAATATGGTAATAAATATGGCAATCATGTAGAATATGATTCCTCCGGCAATATCATCAAGCAGGAAGGCTACAAATTTGACAAACTGCATGGGAAATCTATTGACAACTTATCTGGCGAACGGTACGAAAGCGTTTATAAACTTGGCAAGCTGGTAGCAAACACCTCCTTCAGAGAAAATGGAACTAAGAGTTCTGAATGGTTTATTGATGATAGAAAACACACTTCGATTGACTATTACGAGGATGGTAGTATCAAAGAGAAAACAGAAACCATTCAATGGGATATCAAAAGGTTACCAGAGGATTCTATGAAGGTGTCATATTATGATAGAAGTGGAGCCATGATTAAGAAAAAAGTTGCCCAGATTGAGGAGGATACTGATTTGTCTGATCCTTGTTGTTATTGGTTATTCCATTATAGCAATAATAAATTGGCCCGTACTGAGTTTGTTACCGAAGAGTATCCCAATCAAACAATTAAAGTCTACGAAAATAATCGGGTTTCACAGGTCATCAAAAGTCCAATGTATCCTGATCATGGTGAAATGCGACAAGTACAGTATCTTAATAAACAAGGAGTAACTGTCAAAACATGCTCCCAAACTTATTTTAATGAAAATATGTATGACGATATTGAAGGTATTTGGGAAGATAAAACCTGCAACTAATTTACACCTCCGGTTGCAATAAATGCCGCCCAATAATACGGGTCTTTATATTCCTTTCTTAATTCTTCTCTGGCGTAAGACATTGATTTAGAGATATCTGCGCCATCCAACCAGCTATCATAGAATAAAATCATGAACTTCTGTGTAGCAGTATCATCCACTTTCCACAGACTTGAAATAACTGCATCCGTACCAGCTACAAAAAAAGCACGTGACAACCCATATACACCTTGCCCATCTCTACCTTCACCAAGTGCGGACTCACATGCAGACAACACAACAAGTGAAGTCTTGCTCAGATCCAGACTAGTGATTTCATAAGAAGTTAAAATTCCATCTTGACCAAAACCGTCATTCCTTACACCTGCCCCTGAGAGTAAAAGGCCAGAAGACAGCATTGGACTCTCAAACAGATCATCTGGATTGCCATTATCCTCGAAGTATCCATGAGTCGCAATATGCAAAATGGAAGGAGACGCAACAGATTTCAACAAATTTTCAGTTACATCTTTGCCCAGGTAGCTTTCAAAGTTTACCTCTTGTTTTTTAAGCTCATCAGTTATTGTCAGTACCTCAATTTCCGTTCCAGGCAAATCTGTAATATTTGCTCCCCTATCAGTAGACATACCTGTCGTATCATTTAAATAATAATCTGGTCTGCCTACAAAAAGACTCTTGTTTCCAATCAATTCCTGCTTCTGACCTCTCAATGTAAGATCACGTAAAGAGGACAATTGAATAATATCGTATCGTTCATACAAATATCCTTTTTGATTCGAATCATAGAGTGCGCCCAGGTTTATGCCATTGTATACCCCATCCAGAGACATATATATTCGCTGAGCTCCTTTAAACCGATCATCAATAAAAGCCCAATAATTTTGATAGGATTTAGAATCCTGAACCTTAAACTGAATCGCCTTTCTGTAGAAATGAAAGAACTTGTTCTCCATGTCTTCACATTTCTTTAATGAAAAAACGCTCACCTCTCCTTTTGCCGGAATAATAAAAAAATGATAGTCAACTGTGTCGGTCAAGAATTCACCAGTAGCAATTTGATTCCGAACTACTTCCAATGCGAATTCGCCATCTGATAGATTATTCTGGAGAGCTTTAATATCAATTCCCGTTTTGTTTTCGGCATTTGAATTTATTCCCAATTTAGATTGAATTCTATCTTCCTTTTCCTCAATTTCTCTCACCAAATTTTGTTTCTCTTTCCAATCCATTTCCTCCTGTTGCATAGAAAGCTGCTGCTTGAGTGAAACGAGCTTGTCATACTCATTTTTCAAGTTCTCATCTCCTGAGTTTTGAATGGCCAATTTTGTCTTAGCTGAGCTTTGTAGCAGTAAGCCTTTAGTCGCTAACCTAAAATTAAGTATGCCTTCATGAAATCCTTTCTTTTCCTTTTCACTCAACCTGGAATAGAACGCAAAAACTGATTTCTCTAAAGGGGAAATCCACTGTAGATTAAATGAATACTGCTCCCTCTCACTCAAGAAAGGATAGTAGCCTTTGATTAATACTAGAGCTTCATTTACACTTTGTTTATAGTATTTGGTTGCTTCAATCTTGTTCTCATGCATGTCATTAAGAAAAGCCAACATCTGCCTAATCTTGAATGAGCTTATTTTATCATTTTGATCTTTGTATAGTTCCAATGATTTTTCGAGATACTCAAATGCCTTTTCATCTAAATCATTGTATTTAACTTCGCCTAGAAAATAATATAGCAACGCTAATACACGAGAATCACTCACTCCTGCAGCTTTCTCCAAAATATATGTTTCTGGATCTGGCGCATACAGGGAATAAGAATTTTTGTAACTAATGGCCATCATCACCAGTGCCTTTGCATAGTAAATGGAATTAACCTCTCCTCTTTCTTCCATTTCCCGAATCAATCGTTCAAGTGAACTCTCCCCTAAATCATATTCTCCAGAACCGAACACCTTGATCATATCCTGGGTTTTGAAAGACATAAAGGCCTCATTTATCTGATCCTCTATTGATAGCACCTTGTTCCCTCTGGTATCAATATCGGTCATTTTCCTCTCTGCATTCTCTTGTTCCTGAACATCACCTTTATTCGCCGCAATAGCTGCAATAAGTCGATAATACTCTTTTTGATAAATGGGGAGGTACGACTCAACCGATTCCTCAAAAGGAAGTATCAACTCATAAACCATATCCAGATTTCCCATTGAAAAATGTAATGCGGCCAGAGTGAGACTCGACACAAAAACATTGTCTTTTGCTCCAAGTAACTCTGCAAAATAAATCGCTACCTGTGCATATTTTATAGCTTCCTCAAGGTTTCCAGTTTGCTTTTCATACAAGGATAGGTTCAAATAAAAGCCATATACAATGGTGGGAGATACAATTTCAGTGGCCTGATTATAGCAAGTTGTTTTTTGACTGTATGATATACCTCTTTCAGAGCAAATCTCCGGAAGCACAACTTCAAATGATTTTACTAGTTCACTGGCTTCTGTAATTTTTCCAGATGAATTATAATAGGTTAATTCGATGTATTCTTTCACCAAACCATCACAATCATCTGGCAACCAGCTCATCGCCTCTTGAAACTTATCGTATTCGCCTTGTAAAGTGTAATAATCGCAGATATTAACAACGGCCTGTGTTGAGGTATAATGACAATCGTATTCTTTAGATTCTAATAGAATTGGCTTAATTGATTCAATTATCAGATCAATCTGATTATAATCTGCTACCTGAATCGCTTTTATATATTGCGAATTCAGACTATCCAATTTGTCCACCAACTTCATTCTCCGAATCCATTTCTCTTCTCTGATTTGTGCCTCTTCTTCTCTTTCGGTTTTTTGCTGCTTAAGAGAATTAAGTTCGGCTTCTAATGCTTCAAGTTCTTTTTGCTGATCGGTTTTATCTTGCCCCAGTGAAATGAAAATAATAAATGAAAAAACAAGGAAAAGTAATCCTCTAAGCGTCATGTGTGTAATAGTTCCGTTTTGAATATGAATAAGATAGTACAGAAATCTCTATTTCCGTTTAAAATCATTAAAAACAAGCTCTATGAATTCCCAAGATGTAAATCTAATCGACTCTATTGATGAAAATATTGAAGAGATTCTTTCAATGATGGAATCCTTCAATGCCATTGACAACTATCCATTTGATAAAGATCAGAGAACAAAAAACATCACAGAATTCATCAATAACCCTTATTTGGGTCGTCTTTGGTTAATTAGGAAATCGAATGATGTAGTTGGCTATTTGGTCCTGACATTTGGATTCAGCTTTGAGTATGGGGGACGAGATGCTATAATTGATGAGTTTTTTATTGAAGATGGTTATAGAAGGCAGGGAATTGGGAATAAAGTAATGTCTTTACTGGTAGAAGAAGCTGATAAATTGAAGGTAAATGCAATTCATCTTGAAGTCGAGCATAGCAACGAAAGAGCGCACAAATTGTATATCAAAAATGGCTTCCAAGGAAATGATAGAGGCTTATTAACCAAAGTGTTCAATACGAATTAACATTACATTCATGCAATTGAACCGGATTTTAGTTATCTTATAATACACTTAACCAAAAATCCACCAACACCATGCCTAGCATCATATGCAATAGTCTTGAAGACAAAGACACTTACTACACTTACAAAATCGGATCAAACGGAGAAACATGCAGGGATGACATGAATGGAAAAATCGAAAAATCCCATGTTGAATCTGTGACTAAATTCCGTCCATGCAAGAATGGAAATGACCGTTTTTGTATTAAGATTAAATTGACCTTATTTGATTAGTTAGCTATCCCAAACGTAGAAATCAGCTAATATACCTGACTCATTAAATTCCAGAATTAAGGCACCAGTTCCCTTATCATTTTTGGAATGTCCCAGAATGTAATGAAAGACTCCCTGTGGCTTGATCTCTGGTTTACCTAGAAGTTGTATAACCTCTGCTTGTGTTAATCCTTTTTTTAAATGATTATCCAAAAGGTCATCAATCATTTCCCACCTGGTCATCAGGTTATCAGAAGAGGTAAAATCTGCATTCTGCCAGGCTTCAGAATCAAAATCAGTCTTATTTCCAAATGGGTTTATTAATAGAAACCAAAACAAAAAGACAAGCACAAATGAGATTGAATAGAATAGTTTATTTGACATTAGAATATAAGGTAAAACAACTTATCAACGCCTCATCGATCTCATTTAGTATTAACTACAAGAAATGGCAAATTCTAATACGCCACATACTCCCTAAAGAAATAACACTCGCGGTAGATCTTATTATAGAATTTCGTATCCGCATATTCCTGGCTTAACTTCTCAAAGCTTTGCTTATATGGAAGCTCCTTCTCTCCTACCTGGCCTTCATATTCCCAGTAGTTGTATTTCTGGTACATATTATCGAGCTCACATTTCGCCATCATATAAAGTACTCTTGCGTTCAACTCTTTGTCAGAAGAATAGGACAACACCTGCTCATAATGATCATAAGCCAGGTCTGCCAGGTCGAAGTTTTTCCGGGCAATACCTACCACATTATTCAAATTATAACCTTCCCTATTTTCAATGTATTGCTCAGCGGTTCTTTCGTTTCTGTGGTATGGAAAAAAGTTATATTCACAGCAATTATCTTCGCCGGTAAGTGTTCCCCGGAAATAACCAGAGGTGGATACATTGTAATAGTAATTACCTAATAAATAATGGGCAAGCTTCCTTTTCCACTGCTTCTCATCTGTAGTCATTTCTTCCAATTGCAACAGGTTTCGTGCTAAACCAGCTTTGGAAAACTCCGGCTCAATAAAATCATATATACCAGCAAGAAACACTGAATCAACCATAATCTGATTAATCGGACAGCTGAAACATTCTTCTGTGTTGTTACTGAATACAAAAGCTGAAACATACTGTGAAAGTCCATATCCCCTTGAATCAAAATAGTTATTTTCCAATAAGGGAAGTGCGGAAGCTGGATCACCTTGTTGTAGGTAGTAATGTCCTTTAACAAATTTCAAATAATCAGCCTTGGACCCGTTATTGTAAGGATTACTTGACATGTAACTTTCTTCGAATCTGTTTTTTGAAGGTTTGGCTTCAAATGCAATTAAATCCTCTATCAATTCCAAACTCGCCACATCACCTGATTCTCCTATCCCATTGTGAATTAGAAAAGACTTGGCCAATTGTTCATTTTTATAATACAGATGAGCAACATGGTCAAGAATGAGATATTTCCAAGCGGGCAAAGAACCATAATCTGACTTGGTACGATCAACTTTATCCATCATTGCAGCAATAGCCAGCTCCTCTTGTTCGCCTATAATATCCCAAGAAAACACCTTATAAATATCTTCGAAAATCTCTTTCTGACGGATAAATTTCCTGCTCCCGTTGATTGGTTCCAATTTAGATGTAGCTAGTAAAACATCTCCAGTCAAAAAAGTCAAATAAGAATCTGCCAATTGCCAAAACGCCTTTTTTCGAGGAGTAGACATGCCAACCATTTCATTGGCAATACCTTGCAATTCCTTGATGGTTGCCATATCTCTATCATCGACCTCCGGCAAAACATCATCCTTAATACCATTATATGTTGGCCACAACTCTCTTTCAAAATTATTGACCGCTCTCATGAATAGAAGCTCCATTTTGCTACTCTTTGGAGATATTTGATACAACTCCTTAAGGCCGGCGATTTCATCAGAGAAACCTCTTAATGATTTCAATGTGATGTAGGTAACCTGATCCTTAGTACCCTGAAAATAAGACTGCCCTTCATAACCTTTGTTAACGCAGAAGCCATAGCTTAAATATGAGGAAGGTTTTCTATCCTGACTGTTTTCAAATACCTGCAGAAACATATAAGCTGCACGATCATATTCACCAATACTATAATAACAACCCGCTACCTGGTCGTATGTATACCAGTACATTTCATCTTTCTCAAATTGGCCTTTTATGTTAGAATTGAAATAATCAATTGCTTCCTGGTATTGATTGCTATAATGAAGGATTCTAATAATCTGATAGCTGTATCTCAAAGAGAGTTGTTTGTTGCTTGCAGCTTTCCTCAAATCCAATCCTGTGGATAATAAATCACTGATGTCTTGTTGCTTTCTGTTTAGAATTTCTTCATAATTCCAAGAATAGCGGAACTCAAACAGCTTACTACATCTTCTGGCAAACTGCATGTAGCGTTTTTCCGCTCCCTGCTTTTTACCGTTCCAGCTCGATTGAAAGTCATTTTCACTTTCTGCATAAAGTGCTGTTTCAATTTCCTCAGGACTCCAACCAGGTAATATATCTCTCCATAGCTTAATATTCCCAGACCTAGTATCTAATTCCAGTTGTCCATCTTGTCCGGAGTAAAATGTATTGTAACCGTCTCTAAGAAATGGGATGTAGCTTCTTGAATTAATATTGGTCTGCTCAAATATATTGTAGAAAAAATAGGAGTCGAGACCATAACCGCCTCCGCAAGGAAACACTTCAAATGATGCCAAAATCAGGGCCAGGGCTATAAGCTTTTTCATAATCGATCTACAATAAAGTTCAAATCAGTGTTTTTGAGAATCTCTTCGTCTAAGTGATAGAAGATCACTTCCTCAACATTTAATTTACTACTTTTCACAATTTCATAGGCCTCCAAAACTTCATTTTCTGTAAGTTTTTCAAGTTTCAATCTGTATCCCTCGGAAAGATAGAAGCCATGATACAATGTGTCCTGCAAAACTTCATAAAGGTCATTTCCAATTTTGTTAAAATGAGCTGATGATTCTATCCCTGTTTGATCTGTCAAGTTAAGTAGTCTTACTTCCCCTCTGTTATTTTTGATTACTGTTTGCGAAAACAGTGGTAACGCCAAATCCAAAGGAATCGGATATCTTGAATTCTCTGAAATATAACTTTTAATTATTGATGTTTCCAGAATAGAGTTTTCACTTTCATTCTTTAAATCTCCTACGTTATAGAGCATGAGTACTCCTCTATCAGCAGGAGGCACTCCGGTTTCATTCTGATATTTGATTTGATGCAGCCTAATTGTTGTAATTATCTCAAAATCCTTCTTACAAAATTCTACCAACTTGAAGAATTTATCCATTGTAGATTTACTCCAATCACAATCCAATTGAATGGTCTTTGGCTGACTACCAAAGTGCTTCTGGTGAATTTGTGTCGTAAGCTCCTTTATCTTTCTACCAAGATCATCTATGTTGTTTGAATTCTTTAAAGTTCTGTTCGTAATGAACACAACCGGAATTACCTCATAAGCCTTAAAGTTGTTGGATACTTCTTGCAGCACATACACTGGAAAAATCTGACCATTGGAGACTAAGTCTACATCAAAATAATGGATATAAACTCTATTGGAGCTCATTTTTACGAGTGCGCTATCAATCAGTGGATCCTGACTTGTTTTGGATTTCCAGTGATAAAAGGAAATTGATTTCTCCTTTATTTCGCTACAATTTGTCAGCACCAGAGCTAGCGTTAGAAACAGCAAGATGTAATTCCAATTTCTCATTATCGCAATCTACTGTAAGTGAAGTTTAGTTGTAATATCTTTGAACTATTATGGTGGATAAGATTAATGAATTCTGGCAATGGATGGGAGTTACTGCTGAATCAATTGCAGCAACTAATGAGTTTGGTAATATCGTCTTTGTTAGCGACAAGGGACAATACTGGAGAATTTGTCCGGAGGAACTACAATGTGAAATGATTGCACCTAATGCTGTTATTTGGGAGGATGTAAAAGAAGAAGAACAGTTTAAAACTAGATGGGAAATGACAGAGATAGTTGAGGCAGCTAAAAATACCTTGGGAGAATTGAACGAGGGTGAAAAGTATTGTTTAAAACTCCCTCTTATTCTTGGTGGACTTTTTGAAGAAAGGAACTTTGGGAAAATATCTCTCGAGGCGCTTATTAGGTTCAGTGGTGAAATGGCTTTTCAGATTAAGGATATGCCGGATGGTGAGAAGATTCAGTTTGGTTTTTGAACTTTTGTCAGTTGTCTGTTGTCAGGAAACTTGAAACGGGGTTGCGGGTTTTCCTCCTTCGGAGGATTTACGGGTTACGGGTTGTTTGTTTACATATTTTCCTACTTACTTAATTACTTGCTAACCTTATTTTGTTCATACAGAAACGTCATTAGATCTGACATGTCTGTTTTGGAAAAGTCATTTTTGAGGCACTGAGTTTCGTTATATTCTAAGTAAAGCTCCTGTGCTATTTGATCTTTTGACCTCAGCAACTCATTATCTTGAATCCATTGGGTAATCCACAATGAGTCTCTACGTCCCGCAACTTGGCCCAATGCTGGCCCAATTATCTTATTGTAGACACCATGGCAAGGACTACAATTTCGACTATAAAGCTTATAGCCTTCCAGGTCTTTCAAAATAGGTGGATGTGTAGGTAGATATGAATCAGTAGTAATTGTTGCGCAACCTCCAGGCAATAGTCGTTCTGCAAGGTACTTTTCTGGAACGACCAGAGCTGCAAAAATCAAAATTACTACAAGGCTAAACGCAATCGTTAAAATTTTGGTAATTATAGATAACTCATTGATCATCCTTAATTCCCCACCGATAACATCTGCTGAATTTCTCTCGCCAGTGGCTTATTCATCTTCTGCTCCCGCGGCTCCATCTGATTATATTCCTGGGCCATTTCTGTTAGCAGCTTCTTGGCATCTTCAAAACGTCCTTCTTTTTGGAGTAATTTGCCATATTCTACTCGTTGTGAATAATTGGTGAAGCTGATATTCATATCCTGAAAACACTTCTCAGCTCTTTCTATCTCTCCAGTCTCATACAAAGACCAGGCATAGGCCGATTTCTCCTCAGACTTGAAAAACTCCTTATCCTGATTGGCCTTGTCACCATATTTAATTGCCGTTAAGTAGTCTTCATTCATATAACATGCTACTACCACTCTTTTCAAAACATCAATATTGTCATGATTAAAACCTTCCAAACATGATTCATACAACTGCACAGCTTCAGGAATCCTACCGATTTTAACATAATGATCACCAAGAGCCATTTTGTTATCCATAGTGTCTGCGAAATCTAATTCCTTTTCCAGCTTTGTAGTTGTATATGAGCTATCTACAGTAGTTTTTATGCCTTCCGTAACCTTTGCAAGGTTTTGACGATTATAAAAATGATGGTATAAATAAATACCACATCCAATCAAAGGAAAAAATAGAATGAGCCAGTACCACTTCTGTTCAGCCTTGGTTTTATAAGCATGATAAACACAAAACGCCTGAACTATGAAGACTAGAGGGAAGAACCTAAACATTTGAGTTTCAATTTATAGACCTCCACAAATCTAGGCATTTTCTTCTTCAATCATTGTTTAACTTGCTACTTTCGGATTCTGATTGAAACAAAGCGAATTGATAATTGTTATTTGAAAATGTTTAAGAGCTTAGCACATACAGACTTCTTGGACCCATTTAGCTTTTTGATTCTAACTGGATTGCTATTTATAATTGTATTTCTCAGATACTTATTTATCTCAGGAGTA
The DNA here is from genome assembly GCA_024743255.1 of bacterium. Taxonomy (GTDB): domain Bacteria; phylum Bacteroidota; class Bacteroidia; order Cytophagales; family Cyclobacteriaceae; genus JANSWY01. Next base: position 20,921 of record JANSWY010000060.1, read on the forward strand.
TTTCACTTTGTTTTTTACCGGGCTTTTAGAAACAAATTCGAAAATCGACTTATAAATGGGCATCTAAAGAATAAGAGGCAAGTAATCTCTGAGATAAAGTGGTCGTCAATCACATCATTTCTATTTGCTGTTTCAGGAACGGTTATGGTCATTTTATGGCAATCTGGCAATACCGCATTATATATTGAAATTAATGAGTATCCGCTTTGGTATTTACCTATCAGTCTGGCAATTGCTTTATTCCTTCATGAAACCTATTACTATTGGTTGCATAGATGGATGCATATTCCGAAAGTCTACAGGATTATGCACAAAGTTCATCACGATAGTGTTGAAACCACATCTCTTACTTCATTTTCATTTCATCCACTTGAATCGGTCTTGCAGGCTATTATCATTCCGTTGATAGTGTTTCTTCTTCCTATCAATATTTATGTATTGCTCATGATTTTAGTACTAATGACGATTAGTGGAACGCTAAATCATGCCGGAGTGGAATTATACCCTAATAATTTCCACACTCACTGGCTAGGCAAATGGCTAATTGGAGCTACACATCATGATCTTCACCACAAGAAATTCAGGTGTAACTACGGACTATATTTTACATTTTGGGATAAATGGATGGGTACTGAGAGCGAAGATTTTCAAATTGAAATTAAACAGAAGACTTAATATTCTTTCTCTTCATTTGATACCTTAATACTAATTGAGCTATCACCAAAGTGGCAAATAGCATTATTAAATAGTAAGTAAAATTGGTTTCAGAACCCCTTCTATTTTTAGCGTTGGAGCTTTCATTTTTAAAAAACTGATCTACCAATTCTTCTTCCGCGTTAATGGAAATCTCTTCGATACTGGTGAGGACAATGTTTAGTTTAGGTTCCTCATTAATCAAAGTTACCGCTGGTCCTTCGAAAGCAAATAGAACAGTTGCTACTGCTGATAGGATAAATAATCTGATCAAATGCTTCATGAAAATTTCATTATTTGGATTCTCTCTACATCCTTAAGACGCCTTCATTAAGTCAATACCCCCCCTTGAACCTTGATTCAATTTATTGCAAAACTAGCTTTTCCTCATCAAATGTTGCTGCCATTTCCAGGCTGTTGAAAGCATATTCTTTAAGTCTCTTTCTGCTTTCCAACCTAAGTTATCATTTGCGTTTCTAGTATCGGCGAATATTTGTTCCACATCCCCTGGACGTCTATCAACGATCTTGTAATTGATCGTTTCTCCAGTTGCTTCCTGGAATGTTTTTATCAGGTCCAATACAGAATATCCCTCACCGGTTCCTAAATTAAAAACCTCGTACCGCTTTGATTTCTTGTCTAAAAGTTTGTCGACTGCTATAACATGAGCTTTCGCCAAATCTACTACATGAATATAGTCACGAACACAGGTTCCATCCTTTGTGTTGTAATCCCCACCAAAAACAGACAATTGCTCCAATTCTCCTCCTACAACTTTCAAGAGATATGGAACCAAATTATTTGGAACCCCCTGCGGAAGTTCGCCAATTAGACCAGAGTCGTGCGCTCCGATGGGATTGAAATACCTTAGAGATATCGATGAGAGCTTATCACTGGAATTGATTGTATCCCTTATAATTTCCTCTCCAATCTGTTTAGTATTTCCATACGGTGATGCAGCTGGTTGAATAGGTGTATCTTCCGTAACAGGTAACTTCTCAGGTTGTCCATATACCGTACATGACGAAGAGAACACTAAATTCTCACAATCGTACTGCTTCATTAATTCCAGTATATTTAGTAATGTACCCAGGTTATTTTGATAATAATGCAGTGGATTCGCCACTGATTCGCCAACGGCCTTGAAGGCAGCAAAATGGATCACCGCATCAATTTTGTGAGTACTAAAAATTTCACTACTCAACTCCTTGTTCTTTAAATCAATCTTATAAAACCTTGGCTTGGTACTAGTTATTTCCTGAATTCCTGCCAGTGAATTCTCCTTACTGTTAGATAAATCGTCAACCACTACTACCTCATATCCTGCAGCTTGTAGTTCAACCACAGTATGAGAGCCAATGTAGCCTGTCCCACCAGTAACCAATACAGTCTTTTTCATTTCATCCAAATTTGACTCAAAGATTGATCCTTTTATTATAATCAACAAAATTCCAACGAATCAAAATGACAAGAATTTCTACATTGGTGAATCTATGAAGAAGTTCTACAGTGAATAACTCAAATAAAATAATATAATCAGACACATAATTCCATTGCAGCAACAATTGTGGTTAAATCCAATAAGGAATAAAAATTAGTATATTAAGCACAAGATTTGAATAAGAATATATGTCGGCACCTAATTTAACTACAAGTCTAAGACACCACTCCATCCAAAATATTTATGAGGTGATAGAGCCCATTGAAATCAAGTGTCATTTAAAGGATGGTTCATTTAATATCCCCGAGGGGTTCCTGACAGACCTTGCTACTTCACCCTGGTTTGGAAGATGGATTGTACCGATTACAGGTTGGTACGTACCCATGGTTGTAGAACATGATTATCTGGTCAAATTTCAGCCTGTTGGTTGGACAGTTACGGATATCAACCAACAGGCCAAAATTACTGGTCAAAAACTTCTGGAATACTCTAAAAACTCCATTTCAAGTCTGGAATATGCAAGAAGACTAACCCAATTAAGATTTATCAGAACAGCGAATTTTGTTGGAACTAAAAAGTACTTCAACAAATACGCTGTATTAGAGGACAAATCGATATTTCTTGATATTGATAAACACAATCAATTGACTCATTAAGTCTAAATGAACTCAACTACAAGATCATCTTGCTCAACAAGCTGTCCTGCAGCTAAATGTAGTTTATGCACCATCCCATCTACTGGAGAAGCCACAGAGGTCTCCATTTTCATAGCCTCAATCACAAAAAGAATCTGATCTTTTTTGACTTTCTCACCTTCTTTAACCTTAATCTCTGCTATTCTACCCTGGAGTGGTGATCCAATCTCATTTGCAGATTTTGCTTTTATATTGGAAACTTTATCTACTTTGATATTATTGTCTCTGATCCTGATCTTTCTCGTCTGACCATTCATGCTGAAAGAAATGAATCTCATTCCCTCTTCATCTGGTTCAGACATGTATTGCATCTCAATAATAATATTCTTTCCACGAGCAATTTCTACCATGATCTCCTCACCTGTTTTCATTCCGTAAAAGAATGCAGGTGTTGGTAAATCAGTTACCGCACCATACTGCTCTACATGATCAGAATAATCTTTGTAAACTTTAGGATAGAGTTTGTAACTGAGAAAATCCTCAAATGAATCCGAATTAAATTCTTTCTTGAAGTCCTCGAATTCCTTATCAAAATCTACTGGCTCTAAGTGTTCATTTGCTCTTCCATTGTAAGCTTTTTCATTCTTAAGAATAATTTTGCTTAACTCTTGCGGGAATCCTCCATAAGGTTGTCCCAAATCTCCTTTGAAGAACCCAACAACAGATTCTGGGAAAGAAAGCTTTCCTCCTTCGGTAATGACATCATCTGCAGTTAGATCATTGGCTGTCAAAAACATTGCCATATCACCAACTACTTTGGATGAAGGAGTCACTTTTACAATATCCCCAAACAGCCTGTTTACAGCTGCGTAATTCTCTTTGATAGTTTCAAATTTGTGCTCTAATCCCAATGCAATGGCCTGAGGTCTCAAATTTGAATATTGTCCTCCAGGTATCTCATGATCATAAACTTCTGCTGTTCCCGCTTTTAGTCCAGATTCAAATGGATAATAATATTCTCTAACATCCTCAAAGTAAGTGGAATGAGCATTCAATGATTCCATATTCATTTTTCTTCCTCTCTCATGGAATTCCAGTGCTGCAGCCATAGAGTTGAAGTTTGGTTGCGATGTAAGTCCGGACATAGACGCTAGAGAAACATCAACAATATCAACACCTGCGTCAATTGCCTGCATGTACATAGCAGATTGAATCGACGAGGTATCATGAGTATGAAGATGGATTGGAAGATCAACAGCTTCTTTCAATGAAGTAATAAGTTTAGAAGCACTAATTGGTTTAAGAAGGCCTGCCATGTCTTTGATTGCCAAAATATGTGCTCCTGCATCCTCCAGTTGTTTTGCTAAATCAACATAATACTGAAGTGTATATTTATCATTTTCAGCATCTAAAATTTCGCCAGTGTAGCAAATACAAGCCTCAGCAATAGAGTCTGTTCTTTCTCTGACTGTTTTGATACTGCCTTTAATATTTTCAATCCAGTTTAAAGAATCGAAAATACGGAAGATATCCATTCCTTTCTCAGCTGAAGTTTCTATAAACTTCTCAATCAAATTATCAGGGTAAGCAGTGTAACCTACCCCATTTGATCCTCTTAATAACATCTGAAACAAAATATTTGGAATAGCTTCTCTTAACAGCTCTAATCTCTTCCATGGGCTCTCTTTTAGAAACCTCATTGACACATCGAATGTAGCTCCGCCCCACATTTCTATTGAAAAAACTTCTGGGTTCTCAACCGCATAAGACCTTGCTACTTTTAGCAGATCCTGAGTTCTGAACCTTGTTGCCAAAAGCGACTGATGAGCATCTCTCATCGTCGTATCTGTAAAGTGAACTTTTGAGTCTTTTTTAAGTGACTCCAGGAATTTATCCCTTCCTAATTCCTTAAGTTGATCTCTCGACCCTTTAGGCACTTCAGCATTTAAAGAAACCTTTGGTGCTTTCGGTAATCTGAATGTTTTATTTGGATCAAACGATTTAACATCTGGGTTTCCATTTATAGAAACTTCACCAAGATATGTTAGTGTCTTAGTACCCCTATCAAAACCAATATTAATATCAAAAAGCTCCGGGTGATCTGCAATAAAGTTCACTGTCGCTTTACCATTGAAGAAGTCATCATGATATATAACATTTTGGAGGAAACCGACATTAGTTTTCACTCCTCTTACTCTAAACTCTCTTAGAGCCCTGTGCAGCCTTCTTGATGCACCTTTCAACGTTCGACCTGAAGCGGTAACTTTTACCAAGAGCGAATCAAAGAATGGACTGATTTTTACACCATTGTAAACATTTCCTGCATCCAGCCTGATTCCAAACCCACCAGCACTTCGGTAGGCTATAATTGTTCCGTAATCCGGTTTAAAGTCTTTTTCGGGATCTTCAGTTGTAACTCGGCACTGTACAGCAAAACCTCTTATGCTAACGTCTTCCTGAGATTTTATAAATATCTGCGGATGAGATAACTGGCAACCAGAGGCTATTAAAATCTGTGATCTTACAATATCAATACCTGTGATTTCCTCCGTAACCGTATGCTCTACCTGAACTCTTGGGTTTACTTCAATGAAATAGACATTTTCATCCGCATCAAGAAGAAACTCCACTGTACCCGCATTATTGTAATTTACATGGGAAGCAATTTGTGTAGCATATTGATATAGTTTCTCTCTGGTCTCTTCCTTCAAGCCAACACTTGGTGCAACTTCCACTACCTTTTGAAACCTTCTTTGTACGGAACAGTCCCTTTCATAAAGGTGAACAATATTACCATGAGTATCCGCAAGAATTTGAACCTCTATGTGTTTTGGGTTTTCAACATACTTCTCAATGAAGATGGTATCATCACCAAATGACTTACCAGCTTCTGATTTTGCTTCGTTGAAAGATTTAATAAGTTGCTCTTCATTTCTTACAACACGCATACCACGGCCTCCTCCACCAGCGGAAGCTTTCAATATCACAGGGTATCCGATAGCAGCAGCTTCCTGTTTAGCAATTGCATCACTAGTCAGTGGAGACTTGTTATCTTCTATGACAGGAACATTTGCTTCTCTTGCAACTGTTTTTGCCATCACTTTATCTCCCAATCGTGCCATAACTTCAGGGTAAGGACCGATGAAAACGATCCCTTCCTCTCTACATCTCGTAGCAAAAGTTACATTCTCTGAAAGAAAACCATATCCAGGATGAATTGCGTCAACTCCATTTTCTTTGGCTATAGTAATGATGCCCTCTATATCCAGATAAGGTTTTAGCGGATCATCTTCATGACCAATCTGGTATGATTCATCTGCTTTATATCGGTGTAATGAGTATCTATCCTCATGTGTGTAGATGGCGACTGATCTGATGTGTAGTTCCGAAATTGCTCTTAAGACTCGGATTGCAATTTCTCCTCTATTTGCAACAAGGATTTTATTGAAAATCTGAAGATTATCCATTTTTAGGTTTAAGCTATTAGTTATTTATTGGGTATTAACAATTCTCTTGCAAATTAACACATGAAATCTTAGCAACCTCAGTTTATCATAAACTTGTTTTTGGAACGTTATTTGCCCTGTGAAATCAATGAAAAATTCGTCGGGTCAAAATGACCTTTGATCGATTATGACGAAAACAATTTATTGAGAAATCGTATATTGAATGTATAAACACACTGCTAACACTATGAACTCCACTGCCACAATAATCGAAAACCATTCTCCAGCCGAGATTACGGGTCTTCAAAGTCAATTACAAGTTCTTCAGGAACAGTTGATGACTTTAAGAAGATCAGAATCAGAGGAAAATTTGATAAAGCTGGAAATGGAGGTTGACAGGCTCCAACGATTGATATTAATGAGAAACAAATTGAAATAAATAAAAAAAGGTCGGTATTCCCGACCTTTTTTTTATTTCTATAACTTTTCTTTATTTACTTCTTAGTCTTTCCAGGCGGCTTAAAACCTTTCATCAAATTACCTTCCCTGAATGCATCAGACAATGCTGCTGGAATTAGTGCCTCAGCCTGTATCACTTTTGCTCTGGCTTCCTGCACTCTTGCTGACATTTCCTGCTCCTTTGCGACAGCCATGGCTCTTTTTTCTTCAGCCTTTGCATTTGCAATATCTAAATCTGCTTTTGCCTGATCAATCTGAAGCTTTGCCCCAATGTTTTCTCCAATTGTGATATCTTCAATATCAATAGATAAGATTTCAAACGCAGTACCGGCATCAAGGCCATTTTTCAGCACTTCCATTGAAATTTCTTCTGGTTTCTCCAATATCTCAAGGTAATTCCCTGCAGCACCTATCCTACTAATGATTCCTTGTCCTACTCTTGCCTTAATTGTTTCTTCACCAGCTCCTCCTACCAATTGTCCAATATTGGTCCTTACTGTTACTTTGGCCTCAGCAATGAGCTGAATTCCATCAGGTGATACACCTGTAATAGCTGGAACTACTATGATATAAGGGTTTACTGAAACCTGTACTGCATTAAGTACGTCTCGTCCTGCCAAATCAATTGCGGTTGCTTGCTTAAAGTCCATATTGAGATTCGCCTTATCAGCAACTATCAGTGCTTTTATCACCTTAACCAAGTTTCCTTTCGCTAAATAATGCGTTTCCAGTAATTGAGTTGTGATATCTTTCAAGCCCGCTTTTCTTGCCAGAATCAGTGATCTAACAATAATTTTAGGTGGCACCTTTCGAAATCTCATGAATACCAATTCAAATAAACCTACACGTACACCTGTAAATTGTGCTGTGATCCAAAGGTTCACCGGAATGATGGTGAAAATGATCCACATAGCGGCCAAAACAACACCCGCAAAAATCAATAGTTCGATAGGCATAATCCCTTATTTTAATTGAATCTGGAATCTAGAACTTATTGTGATGAATTGCGAATGGAATGGTGGCTTTTTTGAGTTGATCTAATTAAATGTTAGATTAAGTAAAGACCAAATCTAACACCTTCTACTATCTAATCTCTTATGAAATACATCAGCATCATCATTTTTTTGATTTGCATTTGCCATCAAATGTCAGCTCAAACCGGAATTACAGAAGAGTTTTTGCAAGATTCTCTAATGGAACAGAATAAAAACATTTCAACTAAAGTATCTATTGAACAATATTCTAAGGAGAAGAAATACAAGCTGATAAACATAAAATATGAACATCAATCTGGCAACCGCGAGTATACCGCTTCTGCAATCCTTCCAAAAAGTATATTGGGCTACTTTCTGAGTAATTATAATTTTCCTGACTACAAATTCAGTGGAGAATCATTATTCAAAGGAAAGGTGATAGATAGCAAAAGTGTGGGTAAAGGGGTTGTTATTGTTACAAAAGATTCTACCCACTTCTACGAATCCAGCCAATATCAGTACTACGCCTATTATTATGAAGATTGGCGTGCCCCAATCAAACAATTAGATATTGATGCAAAAGGAGTTCATACAAATTGTCTTGGGATGGATGTCTTCACAAAAGTAAAAATGATCTCGGAAGGTAAGTCTCTTTTTATGGAGGTTACAAGCACCAGTTCATCAAATTGTAAAAACACCGGAGAACTAAAAAAGACCTACGTTTGGAAAAAGGACAAAAACGCCTTCACCTTATCAGATACGGAAGGTTCATTAAATCAGGGATCTTATCAGTCAGAGGGAGATTGGATTCTATCTTCATTCCAGAGAGGAAATAAAATTGAAAACCCTGCTCCTATTGCTTTAGGAAATGGCACTCAGATTGATCTGGTGAACAACTCCATTGTGAAATTCACTGAAACTGGTTATGAATTTAATCTATGTGGAGATCAGCTTCAGTTAACTAAACTGAGGTCAAAACCCTTTTCAAGCTTGATTGACACAATATTACAGATTGATGGATCTACGTTTGAGACCAAGTTTTTCGAGAGTTTTAGAGGAAATATTTTCACCAAAGGAGATAGAGTAATAATGGAAGGAGTTTCTTCAGATCGATATCTCAAGAGACTTGAATTCCAGAATTTATCAAGTCCAGTGTCTTTTGAATCTAGAAAAAGTGTTGTCCCCACCTACGTTTGGTACTATATAAAAGAAGGAGATCTTAAAAATTTTCAACCTTTATTAGACAACAACCTACTCGACTTATATCAGGAATATCCTTTTTACAAGTCAAATCTAAGTGTTAGCAGAAGCGACTATAAAAGTCTTATTGTTATATCTGGTCATGTGCCACATGCTCAATTATTGCATAGTAAGGGTAAACTGGGGACCACATATGATTACTACCTAAAGATAGCTGGGAGCTCAGAAATGAAGAATTGGCTAAAATCTTTACAGAAAGAAGCATTCAAAGAGGAAGATGAAAAGATTAAAAAACAGATTCCAGGCTTTATTCAGTCAAAATTTCTAACGGATAACGGGCTTTCTGAAGAGCAGGTTAATATTAAGATTGACAACTACTACGACACTGATGAACTTCAGATTCACAATATCTATTTGGAAATAAATCAGCTCTCAATTATGTACAAGAGCTATTTTGTAATCCATAAAAATGTAAATGGAAAATGGGTGGCGCTTGAACATAGTTATGATATGCAAGGAAGTGAAATCAATGCTGGTACTGGGCAACAAGTTTTCACCATTGGCGATCAGGTTTTTCTATACTCTGAAATATCCAATAGTTTTAGATCAAACGAGGAAATAATTCATCGTATTTCAAAGTTTGACATCAACTCAGGTCTTATAGAACCTACTAATCTGGAATTTGAATATCACTATGATGGATCATGCTCTTATACCCATAAAACGTACGAATTAGATTTTACAGATGTTGGTGAAAAACTTGTGCGCACCGTTGTTGAGGAAATTACATATAAGGATTGTGCAGAGGTCTATTCGAGCACTTCAAAGAAAAGCTATAGATGGTCCAGTCGCCAACAAAAATTTCTGGAAGCCCTTGACTAATATTTTGTTTAAACTTCTAGCAGATTCAGGAACAAGAATTTACTAGCTTTGCAGCCATAACAATAAACCCTTAAAATGTTTCCGATCAAAATCATCAAAAACAGGTCCGATATAGGTGCTGGTACCAGAGGATCTGATATGGGCATTGATGCCATTGAAATTGCTGCTATCAATAAAGAAAGTGACTATTTCATTCAGTTTCCTCATCTGGATGTTGAGACTCACAACGAAACTATCTACAACAAAGTAAAAACGACTTTCGCAAAGAGAATCAGTCATGTGAGAGTACAATGCGAAAGAGTTTCTGACGCTATTTCTAATACTTTAAAGGAAGAGCATTTTCCTATCGTATTATCAGGAGATCACTCTTCAGCTTTGGGAACTATAAGCGGAATCAAAGCACAGTATCCTGACAAACGTTTAGGTGTTGTTTGGATTGATGCTCATGCGGATTTGCATTCACCTTTTACCTCACCCTCTGGGAACGTTCACGGAATGCCCTTGGCTGCTGCTCTTGGCTATGACAACATGGATCACAAAATCAATGATCCGGCAGAGCAAACTGTTGATGAGTGGAATAATATTAAGAATATAGGAACGGAAGGATCAAAAATATTACCAGAGGACTTGATTTTCTTTGGTGTGAGAGATACTGAGGAGCCAGAGGATTCTTTACGAGAAAAACATGGAATCAGAAATTACATGGTCCATGAAGTAAGATATAGGGGTCTTGAGACTTGTGTTAATGAAGCAATGCAAACTCTGGATAATTGTGATATAATTTATATCTCTTTTGATGTAGATAGCCTTGATTGCGATATGATCTCAATGGGAACTGGAACTCCCGTACCTAAAGGTTTCGACCCTCAGGAAGCAATCGATATTATCAACGGAATAATTAAAACTGGTAAAGTTGTTTGTTTAGAAGTGACAGAAGTAAATCCTTGCCTTGATACTAAAGGCAATAAAATGGCTGAGACGGCATTTGAGGTTTTAGAGACAGTAACTGAAAGCATTAAAGGATAGTAAAAGGACCTACTTAATGTAGGTCCTTCATTTCTTATATTTCAGGGTTAGCTACTCATCCTTTAACGTTTCTGCTGGATTTAAATTTATAGCCGTAAGTGACTTGAAACTCGTTGTTAAAATAGTCAAAACAAGTGCACCCAAACAACCAATCAAAAATACCCACCATTGTAAACTAATTCGGTATTCATAATCTTCTAGCCATCCCTTCAAAACCCAAATTGAAATTGGGATTGCGATTGCACTGGATATAATCATTAACAAAATAAATTCTTGCGAAATAAGCCTCCACAATTGGATTGCAGATGCGCCTAACACCTTGCGGATGCCAATCTCTTTGGTCCTTTGCTCAACCATAAAAGAAGCCAACCCAAAAAGCCCAAGACAGCTAATAATGATAGCGAAGGATGAAAAGATTGATGAAAGTGAACCTATCCTGTTTATTGACCGGAATTTTCTTTCATGGGCATCATTCACAAATTCAAACTCAAAAGGAGAATTGGGAATCATTTTTTCATAAATCTCAGCAACTTGATTGATTGCATCAATTTGAGATAGGTTACTATTTAATCGAAGCAAACTATAATTAGAACGAGCTCTCGATCCAAATAAATAAAAGGTAGGCCCTACTTCCTTAAAGGGAGAATCATTTTGAAGGTCCTCCACAACGCCAATAACCTTGTAGGTACCACCCTGCCAATCTATGCTAATGCCCACTGAACTATCAAACCCCAGGATATTTGCTGCTTTTTCGTTTAATATAATTGCACTGGAGTCTGTTGCGAAAGTTGGATCAAAATCCCTTCCTTCAACA
>JANSWY010000190.1 GCA_024743255.1 bacterium
CTCCCTGGCTCGATTTATCAAATTTCTGGTATCGAGGAGGTTATCATGCCTTGCTGTATGAAACACTTATTTACATAGTTTTATCAGGATACATTTTATTCAAAGGTCGGAAGAGTCCAGGGTTTAGTTGGATTAGAAACCTTTATCTTTTAGTGACACTTTTTGGTTTGGCCTATTTTACCAATTACATATTAGGGATCAATTCTTACATAACCGGACCGATCGTTTATTCCTTGTTGATTTATGTGATCAGTTTTACCGTATTTGCTAAATCCGATTTAGTTCTTTTTAAATCGAAGGAGAAATATCAGAACCTGAGCTTTTCGGAGGATGAGTTGGGAGATTATCGATCTGCTATTCAGAATGCAATGTTGAAAGAAAGATTGTATTTGGATGGTGACTTTAATCTTGGTCAACTATCTGATGTGACTGGCATTCCGAAACATGTTCTATCAAAGGTATTGTCTGAACAGTTTGAACAGAATTTCAATGACTTTACAAATTCATTTAGAATTGAAAAGGCCAAGAACGATTTGATTGATGGTTCGTTGCAACATTTGAAAATCGCCAGTATTGCATTTGATTGTGGTTTTAATTCACTTTCCTCATTCAATGCAGCTTTTAAAAAACAAGTGGGCAAGACTCCATCTGCATTTAGAAAAGATCATCAAGAACAATTAGCTTAAACCGAACCATTTCATCGCCTCCTCTTCAGATTTAACATACTTAAATTCAAAGGTGAGATCTCCAGCCTCATCAATTGCTTGTTCAGTTGATAACTCCTGTATAAAGGCTTTGGGCTTTAGAAACGCCATCTTCTTTAGTCCGCATTCCGCTCCTGCTTTTGCAATGGTTGTCGCAATCCAGGACTGTTCTTCTACAGAAAAAATGTATGTACGTTCTTCATCATTCACAAAGAAAAAATCGGGTCTTTTTGCGACTAATTCTTTTGCCACTTCAACGACTGATAGTGCGCCAATTTCAGGAGGGATTTTTATGGACTCCTTCTTCCCAAACACGACCATAAGAGACCGTTGATGATCATAGTGAATCGATAGATTATCTGAATCGAATAATTTTTCCATAAGTCTGAAAAGACTTTTAAGATTTCATGTTGATCTGGCGGTTATCAAATATAATGAATGTGACTTATTTGATTATTTGCAACCATCCTTTTATTGATTCATTTCTACACTGGTCCTGAACAATGTAAAAGTAAGTTCCTGATTCTACTCCTTCGGCATCCCAATTATTTCTATAATCCGTAGATTCAAAAACCGTTCTGCCATTTCTATCAAGGATGTGTAAGGAAACCTTATCGACAATCCCATCGATTACAAAATACTGATTATAAGGGTCGTTATTTGGAGAAAATGCATTCGGAATAAATGAAATTGGATCATATATTTTTACTGACACCTCGAAAGTTTTGGTCTCACATACTGATTCAATTTTCCCAGAATATGTCCCTGCACCCTGGATGAAACGCCTATGTTGGTAGGATCCATCATTCCATTCGTACTGAAAAGTGTTATCATAAGGAAGTTCTATTAATGTAGAATCACCATTGCAAAGGACGATTTCTTCCTCTATTTCGATATCAGGAATTTCAGGTGTAACTCTAATCACAATGGAGTCACGAACTGTACATGCTCCAACTAATAAGTCTACCCAGTAATGCCCCGGTTGTGCAACAGTTAAAGAGCTCTCGGTAGAGTTGTTATTCCAAAAAAAGGAAGTGGCATTTGAATTTTCATAGTTGATTGTATAAGGCTCATTATAACAGATATTTATCGTATCCAAACTTCCCGTTGGGCATTCCCAGCATACAGTAGTTGCTGGCATATCATGAGTAATGGAATTGAAATTGCCAATTTCTAAGTTAGGAAAAATTGATTGGGAGTAAATTCCTTCGTAGATAGACATTGTAACATCTGTCTGGGTTATTTGGTCTGAAATATCTATCAAACAGGCACTTAAAGCTTCGATATTGATAAAGGATAAGTACGGTTTATATTCGCCAAAATCATCGAAGCTTTTAGATTTTCCTGATAAGATAAATCCATTATCAATTTTACTGATGCTCAGTCCTTTATCGGAATAAGCGCCACCCATTGCAACTGCCTTCTTGTGATTACC
>JANSWY010000084.1 GCA_024743255.1 bacterium
AGGTAGAATGAGCCATCAGCTCCAGTTGAAGGACCTGTTCCTGAAGAAGGTGTTCCTCCAGAATCTCTGACCCAATCCAAATCATCACCTGTATTCTGACTCCAGTCTCCTATTCCACTCTCAAAGCTTTGAGTATAAGGGAAACTTGAAACCGTAGCTGTACATGTTCCTCCTCCTACAGAAGAAGTAGTTACGTTAATAGAACCTTGTGCTGAAGTATTTCCTGCTGCATCATTAGCTTCCACAGCAATTGTATAAGTTGTAGATGCCGCTAATCCTGAGAAACTATAACTTGTAGAAGCAGTTGTACCGTCTAGTGATCCATTTAGATATACATTGTATCCGGTTACACCTACATTATCTGATGAAGCTGTCCAGCTAACATTGAAGCTACTGGTTGTAACAGATGAAGAAGCCAATCCTGATGGAGTTGATGGTGCTTGAGTGTCTGAGTCATCAGCAACACTTACATCGTCAATAGCAATATCACTGCTCCAGCTGCTACCAGTGGTTCCATTAAATCTTATTTGGATTCCACTTGAAGATGGTAAGTCAATAGAAACATCATTCCACTGATCACCCTGGCTTCCAGAAATTGACCAAGCATTTGTCCAGCTTGATCCGCTGTTAGTACTTGTCTGAACAATCAGGTTACCCATTGCTGTTCCATTCATATGGTATGAGAAGTTCAACTTTGGTGAAGCTAAACCTGAAACATCCATACAAGGAAGTGTAATGATTGCGTTTTTAGTTGGGAAACCTGTTCCATCTCCTGAAGCTTCAATGTATAAGTAGAATGAACCGTCCGCTCCAGTTGCAGGTCCAGTTCCTGAAGAAGGTGTTCCACCGGAATCTCTAACCCAATCCAGGTCATCACCAGTATTCTGACTCCAGTCTCCTATTCCACTTTCAAAGCTTTCGCTGTATGGGAATGTAGATACTGAAGCAGTACACGGTCCACCGGTTCCATCTGTTGTTACATTAATTGAAGCTTGACCAGAGGTATTACCAGCAGCATCAGTAGCTTCAACTGCCACAGAGTAAGTAGTAGATGCAGATAATCCCGAGAAGCTATAGCTAGTAGAAGCTGTTGTGCCATCAAGAGATCCATTTAAGTATACATTATAACCAGTAACTCCTACATTGTCCGAAGAAGCAGACCAGATAACACTAAAGCCACTTGAGCTAATTCCAGAAGAAGCTAAGCTTGTTGGAGTTGATGGAGGGTCTGTGTCCCCACCTGCTGTAAATGGAGAGGCTGTATAAACTCCTCTACCATGAGTTGCAACCTGTACTACTCCATCAGAGTCTCTGTACTGAAGCATATCGCATCTTACATTCGCCAATCCTGAATTTGTTGAACCCCATGAAGGCGAAGAAGTGTTTACATTGTCAGTTGACCATACTCCAAGTTCAGTTGCTAGTAATACTTCATCAGTATTTGAAGGATTGTAAAGCGCCCATCTGATTGGAATATCGGGAAGGTTTCCTTCTCTGTTGCTCCAAGAGCTTCCTCCATTTCTTGTTTCCCAAACTGAGACAACTCCATAATTAGAATAAGTAATAATCACCTGGTTATCACTCGATCCTACATCGATGCTTGAAATATAACCTGTTGCCGGAAGGGAAGCAGTTCCAATCTCAGTTACCGTTGGGCTACTGCCATTTGCGTTATCAACTCTGAATACTTTTGATCCTCCAGAACTTCCATTTGTACCTGTTCCAAGGAATATTCTATTATTAGTATATGGAGAAACTTTGATTGCTGATACTCTAAAGCCACCAAGACTTACTGTGTTAAGTGAAGGTGAAGTGGAACCAGTCATGTTAGTTATTCTAATATACTGATCTTCGTTAGCACCACAGTAAAGTACTTTTGCATTGTCATCATAATCAGTAGGGTTAATAAACCTTCCATAAGTCTGGTTACTTAAGATTGTACTGAAAGATGATCCTCCATTTGTTGATCTGTAATAGCTATTGTAAACATACGAAGTGATCTGATAATTACTGTTTGCCTGATCTATGTGAGTAAATGCTCCATCACCACCAGTTACTTCATTAGTAGAATTAACACCACTCGTTGTGAATTGATGACTACCATTATCCTGAGCACCTGCAAGCATGTAATTACTGCCACTAGAGTTAGCCTGATCCGCTGCATAGAACTGAGTTACATTGTAACCATTGTTTCTTGCAGAGATAGTAGGGTTTGAAGCACTTCCAACATTTGATGAGTAGTAAACTCCACCATCATTTCCGAAGATTGCTGCATTAGGATCAACCGGACTAAACATGATAGCATGTTGATCTGCATGTACATAAGTATCGCAAGATCCCGTCCAGTAGGAAATTAATCCCCAGCTGCTACCACCGTTTGTAGTCTTGTAAAGGTCAATACCTCCTACTACAGCTATATTGGAATTTGTTGGATGAACCTGTAAAGTCAAATCATACCACGCCTGACCTCTTGTGAAGTCCTGACTATCTGTAGTACATGATTGTGTTCTGTAATTAGGAATAGATACTGTGCTCCAGGAGTTACCACCATCAGTTGATCTTCTAAACCAAGCAACAGTAGTGTTATTGGAAGCTACAGCATATACAACATTCGCATTTGAAGGTGCTACTGCTAATTCAATTCTCTCACCACCAGTTGCTGGCGTCACATCAGACCAGGAAACTCCATCATTTGTAGATTTTCTAACAACACCTGTTGTGAAGATACCTTCACTTGCATATATGTCTCCATTTGAAGCTACTTCTACATCTGCAAATCTTCCTGTTAGTAACTGCGTGAAGCTTGAACCACCATTTGTAGATCTGTAAAGTCCTTCTCTTGTTGCTGCGATTACAGTTCCTGTTGGAGTAACTACTACTTTTTGTACATAGTGGAATCCACTGTTGTCGGTTGAACTTAATTGAGTCCATGTAGTACCACCGTTTGTAGACTTCCAAATACCAGCTCCTCTTACCGCGTCAAGATTAAAAAACCCTTCTCCAGTTCCAACATAGAAGGTTTGAGTGTTAGTTGGGTCGTAAGCAATTGTACTGATTGCCAGGTTAGCCCAGAAATCATCCACGTTTTGCCATACAGTAGAAGAGGAAGTAATGTTATTGTTGAACCACAGTCCACCAGCAACTCCTCCGGCCCAAACTTTAGAACCTGTTCCATCATTTGGATCGAACATAATGGCTCTAGTTCTACCACCTACATTGTCAGGACCTCTTTCTGTCCAGTTTACACCAGACAAAGGAGCTCTTGCTGAAGAACTCTTCAATTCCCTGAATGCTTGTAATGCTCTTTTAACCGGAACCGTGTTTGTTGCAGGATCACGAGTCATATCGTGATTTTGGTTTACTGCCAGGTCTGGTCTATCGTACTTTGGGGTATTATTGATTTGTTCCAACTCGCTACTGGTGCTATCACCAATAGGAATTGATCCTTGTTGTCTTGTAGATAATGTGAAGACAATCGCTATCGCGGAAGCACCTAGTGCAGTGGCTGCATAGGACCTCCATGACTTTAATCGAATCATGATTATAGGGTTTGGTTAGCAAAATAAATACCTCGCAATATAGAATTTCAATTTTAGAATCACAACCGCCAGAAGCTCACTAAACAGTGATTACAATCTGTAATAGAGTAATATTAAAATTTATTCTAGTCAAAAAACCATCCTTAAATCCAATTAAATGCAACATTGTTGCGTAAATACAATTAAAAAAGATATAATTGAGTGGGTAAAATATTTTTCTAAAAGAATTCAAAATGCTACAAAGAAAGTTCGACAAGATTGTAAGAGAACATTTTCCGAATGCGATGGATGCAAAAGACACTTCCATTCACTATCTGGGAAAGATGCAAATAGATCACAATATCAACGTTTCCAAGGTATTAATGGCAACTTCTGTTTGTTCGGATGATATAAATGTGCCATCAACTACCTTTTTCAATGTCCTTTTCGGGCCGTTCATTATGGGTGGATTAGGTGGATTACCTTTTGCTGGTCAGACGGGTATGACTGCTTTTGCACACCACATTCCAGATGAAGGAAGTGCTTTCATTTTTTACGGCCCACATATTGGAGTAACTCTGGAAGGTGATTTAGGAAAGATGTACAGACCAAGACAAGAGGAAACTGGAAACTCATGTGGTGCATTAATGCTAGCATTAAGTCGAATTCAGAATGCTGATTACAAGCCTGTGATCAATGAGGATGATTACCAGCAAATGAGCCTTGAAACTAATCTCCTGCCTTACCGAGATCAAATCCTGGCTAGCGATAATCAGGCAAAGGCCATTACTGAAGCAACTTATGAAGTGATTGATCAAAAAATTCATGATCACATAAAAACCTGCAAGGATGAATTTCCAGTTGACAAGGTAGTTCTACTAGGAGGAATCATTATTAATACTGATTATGGTCTGGATGATTACTTTGATGCGAGAAACTTTGAAGTGGTCAATGTAAAAGAACTTTAATAACCAAAAGAATAAACTCTCCGAAGGGCAAGAATTGGTGATTTTAATTACCAACTCCTTGCCCTTTAACTATTTAAGAATCATTCGGGAAACAATTATGAAACGACTAATACTATTAAGCTATCTACTCTTCTCTGGAATCTACTTTGCCAACTCTCAAGAAATTACTGTTGCTACGTTTAATGCGGAATTTCTGAACAAATCAAGAGTGCATCTAAAATTTGGAAAGTCATTTGATATAACAAAAGAATCCAAAAAAGAACAGAAATTCTGGAATGATGATGAAAATAGATCTGCCAAATTAAAAGAGGCCTCAACTATTGTGGCAAAACACTTGCAACAACTAAATGCAGATATCATGACTTTGACAGAAGTTGGTGGAGAAGAAGACATTAAAATTCTAGTGGAAGAACTTGAAAAACTAGGAGTCACTTATGATCACTGGGAAGTTTGTGATTGTACTGATAGTTTCACTGGTCAGCATGTGGCGGTGTTATCTAAGTTTCCATTGAAAGAAGTATGGCCGCAAATACCTGGCAGAGCATTGTACTTAGAAGAACCCGATGGTGATTCAGAAGGAGAGACAGGCATTAGTAAAGGTTTTAAAGTAACTGTTACAGTTGAGAATAAAGACATAGATGTGTTTGTGTTACACCTGATCAGTGAGCGAAAAGGATTTGAAAGTGATGCAAAAAGATTAGCACAGGCCAATATTGCCAGGAGAGCGATAATCAAACAACTTAATGAAGGTCGGGAAGTCATAGTTGCCGGAGACTTTAACTCTGAAAAAAGAAGTGAATCAGTATATCGGTTACGTGGTTTTGACGATGTTTTTGAAGAGCTTATTCAAACTGGGTTAAGTCGGTATTTTGAATCTAATGATGTAAGATGGACCTATAATTTCAGAGGGGAACCTGAGCAAATTGATCACATCTTAATTTCTCCAGGGTTATCCAGTTCAAAAGGAATTAAAACAAGGATTATTGAAACTACTGATGATCAAGTTTCGGATCATAATGCAGTTGTTGTAAGTTTAAATTTGAAATAGATTCAGTTTTTGAGTGCTTAAACCCTATTAAGAAGTCCGGTTTTGTGCCTAACAATGCGAATTGAATTGACGAGCTACAGGCAATTATTTAAATTTAATTGTGTTGCAATGAATTCAATTATTACCTAAACATGACACGTGCAGTGATTTTGATTCTGGGAATTACCATTTTTCTTTCTGGTAATAGTTTAGGACAATATCTGGATATCGATTTTCCTGATAAAACTCCTAAACTCTATGCCGAAGGAATCATTAATCTAAACAATCGGTTCCAGCAGAATTTAACGATGACTTCTGACGGTAAGGAACATCTCATTACAATTACGGACTCAGCACTTTGGAGGTATCAGAGGATACTTAGGATAAAGAATATGGATACTGAAATCGCAGTTGACACGCCTCAATTTGTAAAGGATTTTGAATATCAAAATGAATGGTTTATCGGAGAAGCTATGCTGAGTCCTGATAATAAGCACTTGTTTTTCGTTGCTGATTATCCACCAGATTTATGGAGGTCAGTAAGAAATGAAATTGGAGAATGGAACAAACCAACAAAACTGGATGATATCAATACTACTAAAGATGATTGGTATCCCACGTTTTCTAAGTACAATAACGTCTATTTCACAAATGGAACAATTTTTAGATCAGGTGAAGAGTATAATTCGAGAGATACGGTATTGATTCCATTCAGTAATCCCGATTTGCGGGATCCTTGCATTTCACCCAATGAAGACTATATAATCTTTGCAGCAATTGACAGTACCAATTATGGAAAGAGTGATCTATATGTCAGTTTTAAAGATCGCAATGGAAATTGGGGAAAAGCCATGAACCTGGGTGATAAGATTAACACAGAGTTCCGAGAATTTGCTCCGTACATTTCTCCGGATGAGAAATATCTTTTCTTCTCAAGAAGAGACAAATGGCAAAACGCTTCATTTTCCAATATATATTGGGTGAGTATGGAGGCAATCTTTGATCTTAAAGACTAACCTCCTTCACTAATACTTCAATCTTCTTTCAAACATTCCGTTATCTTGATTTTAGTAGATTTTGCAGCCTGGGAGATGATTGTAAACCATGCAATTGAAATCATTAGACCTCCTGATAGAATAAAATATATCGGGCTTAAATCTATTCTGTAGGCAAAACCGTCTAACCAATTTTTCATTAGGTAGCTTCCCAATGGCAAGGCAATTACTATTGCTACTACTATTAAAATGATGTAGTCTCTTGACAATAACTTCGATATTTGAAAGCTGCTGGATCCAAGTACTTTTCGGATAGCAATTTCTTTAATTCTCATTTGTGTACTAAAAGCTGTCAATGCCAATAGTCCAAGGCAGGATATGAGTATCGCGATTGTTGAAAAGTATTTCGAAAGTGTGGCTATTCTCTCCTCTTCCAGATACAGTTTCTGATAATTCTCATCAACAAACTTGAATTCAAAAGGATAACCGGGGTTGAAAGTATTGTGTAGCTTTTCTATTTGACTCACAGTCTCAAATTGGTTCCTTGAATCAATTCTTACAATAAAATTGCTCCCGTCGGAATCTAAAACGAAGTAGAATGGTTTGATTTTCTCATACATTCCCTGAAAATGAAAGTCTTTCACCACCCCAACAATGTTGTACATATCTCCTGAGTATAACTTTTCACCAACAGGCTTTTCATACCCCATAATTTTCGCTGCTGTTTCATTGATTACAATTGCAGATTCGTCCGATACAAAATCTTTAGATAGAAACCTTCCTTCTATCAGCTCAACTTCCATCAGTTCAGCCATTCCGTGTCCACCTTCTATAAAGTGGAACCAGGTACTTCTATCCTCAGGATTCTGATCTTTCCATTGTAAATTATATCGTGAGCTCACCCGTTCACCAAGATTGCCCCACATGTAAGAAGCATTTGAAACCCCTGGAATTTTCTTTAATTCATCAATGAAAGTCTCATAATCACCAGCAAGTTTACCTTCTTGTCGGAAGGAAATAATATGCTCCTGATTGTAGCCCAAATTGACTTTATTTAGGTATTCTACCTGTTTGTAAATCACAATAACAGTAAAGATCAAAACCACTGATATAGTGAACTGAAATACCACAAGACCTTTTCTTACCCAAAGACCACCAGCATTAGAAGACACTTTACCTTTCAATGCCTGTAAGGGTCTGAAATTAGAAAGATAAAGACCAGGATAAACACCTGATATGATTCCGGTTACACAAGTGATGGACAGGATAGGTAAGATGAGATTGAACATCGAAGTATATGACAAGTCCTTTCCTGTAATTTCATTGAATTGTCGGAGTAACAAAATCACAATTCCAACAGCAAGAACTAAGGCCAGAATTGACATCACCATTGACTCTCCCAAATACTGAATCATCAATGCATTGCGTCTTGCTCCTATGGCTTTTTTAATTCCAATTTCCTTATATCGTCTTGAGGCTTGCGCTGTGGAGAGATTCATATAGTTGATGCATGCTATCAATAATACAAATAGTGCGATCAAAGAGAAGATCCTCACATAAACCATTCTTCCTGCTACCGGAAATCCATTTTCATATTTACCGTATAAGTACATTTCAGGGTAATATTGAACGAACATTTTATTGTCATTATGCTCATCTTTAGTACTCAGATAATTCTCAATTTTTTGATTAAAATCACTCAAATCAACACCATCCTTCAAAACCAGATGTGCCTGAGGACCTTCGTTGTACCATTCATTCATCTCAGGTCTCCCTGTAAGAAATTGCTCAAAACTAAGTAGCATGTCAAATCCAGAAGAACCAGTCCCCGTTGGTTTGAATACCCCTGATACTACAAAGGGACCATTAAAGTATTCTCCATTCAAATTGATGGTTTTACCTACAGCCTCATCAATATTTTCAAATAGAGTTTTAGCCACTTTATCGGAAATAACAATATTATTCTTGTCAGCAAAAACACCTTGCTTATTACCAAACAGAAAGTCACATTCAAACACATTGAAATATCCATTTCCAACAAATCTTGGTGCAGCCCTTATAAATTGATTATTGAATGAAAGTACTCCATTGTAATGTGTGCTCTCCACAATTTGAAAAGCATAATCCACTTCAGGTAAATCTACTTCCATCGCAGCAGTTAGTGGAGTGGGTGTATAGTTATGGGTGTCAACACCATTTGGGTGTTCACTGCTTATGAGAACCTGATAATGCCTTTGACTATCAACTTCATCATATTGGTCCATGTTCAATTCATCATTGACCCACAGGAAGATCAATAATGCGCTTGCCAGACCTGTGACCAGACCAAAAAGGTTGATTAGAAACGTACTTTTGTAGCGTTTGAAATTTCTTAATGAGATTAGAATGTTGTGTTTAAACATACCGATAAGATTTATTTGAGTTTTGAGTCCAGGCTTTCTTATCAGGGCAGGTCTTAAAAGCTTGAAAACATCAAGGATGTAAAGTCTCCTGGCTTTGACCGATCCAAAAGCTTCACAATTGTCCTCAAAACGTTCTTTTAAGTCTCCTTCCAATTCCTCCAAAAACCATGGATTAATGAGTTTTCTCAATAATCTAAATGGCCATTTTGGTGGTGATTTAGTAGCCATATCCTTTATTTATGCGTTGTTGATACCCAGTTTTGGCATAGCATCCCAAAGCTGTGACCTTATGTCTTTCATTTCATGTAGCGCTTTGTGAGCAACAGGTGTGGCAGAATAAATTCTTTTGCGCTTTCCCCCTCTTTTCTGAGTTGCTTCACCCCACTCTGATTTGACCAGACCCTTATCTTCCATGCGTTTAAGTGCAGTTTGAATGGCTCCTGTACTTAGTCTTTCATCCAATCTGCCTTCCAGTTCGCGCTGAATTTCATTACCGTAAGCATTCTCCCCCAGAACAATGACAGCCATTAAAATCAGCTCTTGAAACTCTCCTAGTCTAGTCTTTTTCATATGATTTACTATTCAATGAAGTAAATATAATAAAATTATTTTATTCTAATTGAAGTATATATAACTATTAAGGTCATAGGAGCTGAATGAAATATTGAGAAATATGGTGTGGAGCAAATAAAAATCCCATCTCTAAGGAAATGGGATTTTCTGCTATTAATGTGACTATTTGGTATTAATAGCCACATGCAAGTGGTGTAAATAATTTGAAATCCAGGATATGTGCGGGATAATCAAATTACGATTCGAATATTTTTATTAATCTTTAAACAGAGGGGATTTTGAGGGTATCAAATGGGTTACATGGGTGATTTAAAACAGATTCATTTTGCTCTTGTGAAAGTTAGATTAGATGTGTCATTTGCGATGATCTCTCCTATCCGCATAAAATAGTCACAATGAGATGAAAATAGTTCTTTGGGGTGATAACCATTAATTGTGCTCAATGTATCTCCAAGTTTAAGGTCAGTATTCGAATTGAGTTGAATTCTATTTACTACCCAAAGAGAATCATTTAAAATCCCAGGTATCATTTCATGTGATTTACCAATATCTATATCTGTTATTTGTTTCAATAGTATTTCATTGTCCTGATTATCAATTATTACCTCAAAATGCTCGAGCACCTCATTTCCAATAAGCCCTTTTCCTAATGAAGAGAATTCAACTTGTATTTTGGCGCTTACCTTATCCAGATCTAATGAAAGCTTTTTTTCTATCAAGGTATCAATATTTGATCCGTAGATACCAGTGGTTGATTGATCTATGTATACATTGGAATTAGATGCAAAGCTTGACGAAACATTTCTAGGCAGAATAAGTCCTCCATTAAATCCAGTATCAAATAAAACGCCGCTAACAGTTTTGTTCTCTAAGCTGATATCAATCTTTGGAGTAGCTGAAAATACCGGCCTATCAAACCCTATCACAATAGATCCTTCTCCAGTTTCAAATGGCAAGTCTGAGAAATAGATCTTTTTGTTCTGATAATCAATTTTCCAGTTGACCAACTTGATCAAATTGGCTCCAATTATCCCATGCTCAGCAATACAAGGACTGGCCGAGTTTTCTGAATATTCCACTTTCCCTGCACCAATCTTTCTAAAAACTGTCTCCCCTATTATCAAAGAATCTATTTGCACTACATCAATAAATTTGGTATTGCCTTGTGCTGTGGAATTCTCCTTTGTGGCCACTGTTTCTAACCCATGTTGTTCAGCAAGGTGCTTTTCTATTTTGCTATTGAATGCACCTGTATCAAAAATGAATTCACGAAGCGTTGTATCGTTATTAATGGCAGCTTTCACTACAATCAGACCTTTGCGATATTCGAAAGGAATTTCCTGTACAAAGTCTTTTCTGTCCACACTACCGCTGAGTAAGAGCGAAACATTTTTACTGTAATTGCAACCAAGCAACGAAACAGTAAGTAAACTGATAATAATCTTCAGTTTCATAAATTCTTAGCTTTAGCTTTTGAAATTCTGACCATCCGTCCTGGGTAAAGGACAACTTCAATGAAGTTGAATTCGAATTGATCAACTCGCGATTTCTTACCTTCCAGGTCTCTCACTTTCTGGAATGGGTAGTACCTAAGATTAGTTCGTAAAATCCAGGTTTCCAGTGGAGAAGCTACTATGTCCCATCCAAATATGACTCCCGGAGACACGAAGCTCGTTCTGATTGTATTACCCACCTGTTCGTTGAACTCAAACTCCCCCACTGCCCATCTCTCATAACTGATACTTGGACCGATAAAAGGGACAAAACCATTATAATCCCATAGGAATTTAAAACCTTCAAATGCAATAGATGTTCTGCGCATTAAATGATCTAAACCGAAACTTTCTCTACCGGAGGTATAATCCCTGTATTTAATTCCAAAATGCATCCCCTGATTATGAAGTAAATATCCCACTCCAAATTCCCATACAAAATCAGCATCATGTCTTGGAACAGATTGTCGCTCTACACTTGAATATTCCGGTGAGGTTAGGAAGTAAGCCCAGCTTGGAGCAACTCCAATAGATAAGCTATTCAACTTGCCATTCTTACACAGTTTCTTTTCTAACTCTGCAGTTCTTCCATTTAATTTCTCCTTTTCGTTTTTGATAGTAGTATCAAAATATTTTACAAACCCCAGCGAAAAGAATAATTGGGGCAACTTCAAATCATACTGAGTACTCCTATCACTATAGAATTCACGATCATTAAGTGGAGTCCACAACATTTCTAGATTAATTTGATTGCCATTAAAAGCATAGGCTAAACCAGTTACTGTGGAAGTGGTTAAAAAGACATCTTTTCTTTCTCCCAACTCATCAGTTTCAATACCAAAAACCATTTGACTTAACGATAAACCGCCATAAGGTCTTATCTTTCCAAATTCCATCCGCCAGGGATAGAACCGGGCACTTAAATCTCCACCTGGAGCGTACTTTAGTTTGGTGCTACCATCAATATCATCGTCACCAATAAAACCAAGAGCTATATTCATGTTGAAGTCGAGTTTTCCCCAAAAATGCAATCCGCCAATAGTGAATCTTGGAATTGAAGTAACTGGAAATGAATGTTCAGTTTGGTTCCAAGTGTATCTTCCTTGAGAGGGAATTATCAGAGAATTAAGTCCTACATAAGTTTGGGCAAAACGATGTTGAGATC
Source organism: bacterium (assembly GCA_024743255.1). Classification (GTDB taxonomy): domain Bacteria; phylum Bacteroidota; class Bacteroidia; order Cytophagales; family Cyclobacteriaceae; genus JANSWY01. The sequence continues at coordinate 12,142 of JANSWY010000084.1, forward strand.
GGTCGTCTAGATAAAGTTGTGCTATTGTTGATTGAGCAACCGAGATAAGCACAACTACGAGTACGAGCTTACTTGCATTCATAATTTCAAATTTTTGACGATGCAAAGTTGAGGTAGAAAGCTAGTTTTTTCACCCAAATAAGCCGATTTGGTATCATTGGGAATGATGAGGTATGTACGGGAAAGCTATCGTGACAAACTAGCGAGGAAACTTTTAACCGCCTCATTATTTGCCCTTGAAACAGGAATCTTTTTTTCAACTCCTCTCATAGACAACTCCAGATTTCTTGCGTTACCTTCTACTTTCAAGACATGATGGCCGTTGATCAAATATCTCTTATGGCAATGAAAAAATTCTTCTTCTGGCAATAGTTCTAACAGTGATTTAAGTCTGTTTCTAACAATCGATTTTTCCAGCTTACCCTGATTTAATTGAAAGACATCAACATAGTTTCCGTCTGATTGCATATAGACCAATTCATTTGTCTCCATTTGCAGTGCTAGTTTCCCGTTTTCCGCAAATAGTTTGATCACTCTCGACACTTCTGGTTGTCCTGTCTGCTCAAGTTCTTTCGTCAATTTAATAGCTTCATTAAGTTTTTTTCGGTTGTGCATATATTGCTCAAAAAGAACCATTAGAAGTATGGGAAGAATACTAACCGAGAGTGTTTTCAACAAAATAATTGTAAACAAGGACCATTGACTAATTGAAGTTTCCAGAAACAAATTGACCGACAAGAATATCATGAAGGTGATGACTGTAAGGACAACAATAATTTGCAGAACTTCTTTTCCTAAAGTCCATTCTTCCTTGTCCATCCAGGTGGGAAACAACTTTTGCATTAACGGTACCATTACCGAAACGACAGCAGACACCAAAACCATCAGAAACACGGAAATTTTGAGGATCAAATAAGATTCCAAAGAATTGAGTCCAAAAGGTTGGAATACCGAAACCACAAAAAATGTAACTAGTCCTGGAATCACAATACTGGACCAATTGAATATGAATGGATGCGGTTTCGTAAGAAAGCTCTTGAGGATCATCATCAATTTCATTGAAAACAAAGATAGAATACTACAAAACAATCTGTATTCATAAATAAGGTAATTCAATCCATTGAATGTTGCCTTTAGAGGAGCAAATAACTTATGAAGCAATTTGACATTACAACAATAGTTTGGACAGGTATTATCACCTATTCTATGATTCAGGGAATCTTATTGTTTCTGATATTCCCCACCTATCGCAATGGAAAAAAGCAAGCTAAATGGATTCTAGCAGTTGCCTCGTTATTGTGTTCAATTTTGCTCATTGAGGGCTTATTTGACAAGGTATTTGGTTATACTGATTTTCCTCATCTCATTTTCACAGCAGGACCTGTTTGGTATGCAATCTCTCCGGTAATATTTCTTTATATAAGACTATATTCTACTGGCAGAGGGGTAACAATTAGGGACTTTTGGCATTTTATTCCAAGTCTTTGGGTCTTTGTAAGTACCATTGAATTCTATAGTCTTGATGCAGAGATTAAGCTTTATTACTTTGAACAAGCTTCAAATGGAAATGTGGCACCTATTCATAATCTTAACTTCATCATATACTCCATTCAATCAATTTCCTACCTTGTTGTGAGTGGATATTTGCTAAGGAAATACGAATCATTTAAAAAGATAGAGGGAAAATTATTGATTCAACTAACAGCAATTCTAGGCTTAATCGCAGTATTCAGTGTTACTTCAGTATTCTTCATGAATAACTTTGCTGAAAAGACATGGTGGTCTGGATCTCTGTATTTTGTAGTCATTTCAATGTTTCTGTTGATGCTTTTTATTAACAGCATAAAGGCCCCTCATCAATTATATCTGGTAGGCCGTCCGATATTGGTTAAACCCAATGGAATTAACCCTGAACTCAGCGAATCTTATCAAAACATGTTGAATTATCTGAAATCAGACAAGCCCTATATAGATCCAGCCTTTGATATTCAGACTTTAGCAAAAGACCTGGGCTATTCAAAACACTTTGTAGCCCAGTTGATCAAGGAATCAACCGGGCTAAATTTTCGGGACTATATGAACAAATTCCGGCTTGAAGAAGCAAAGAAAAAACTCAATAGCCCCTTGAGCAGACAATTTACAATCCAATCAATCGCCAATGACTCTGGTTTCAACAGTGTAGCCACTTTTTACAGAGCTTTTAAGAAGCTTGAAGGAAAAACTCCAAAGGCATTCATTCCATAGAATCACTTTCTTGTAATGACCCTAACAACCACAGGGTTTAATGGACTGCCGGTTCCAACTATCCTGGAGACTACATATATTTTTGACCCATCATTACTAACTCCTATTCCATTTGGGATGTGAAACGTAGCTTTTTTAGCATTGCCATCTTTATTTCCATCACTCCCAGTTCCAGCAATTAAGGACACCTCTCCTTCTAATGTAATTTCATACAACTTATTGCCTCCCCTACTCAACGCATATATGAGGTCAGTTCCATCAAAAACAAGGTGGGAATTACTATTACCAGGTAAAACAGCCAGCACTTCATCTGTTCCGTCCGGAGCAATTTTTAAAACATTGCCATTGCTAAAATTAGCAACATAAAAGTTTCCGTCATTGTCCATCGTAAGTCCGTTTGGACATCTATAAGTTGTACCACGACCCAAAATAGTGATTGAACCATCAGAGAGATACTTGGTAACATTACCGGATCCACAATTGCAAACAATTATATCACCCTGATCATCTACAGCTACTCCAACTGGGCTCAGTAGTCCACTGCTTATGATAGTAGACACCTCACCTTCCGGAGTTATTTTGCTAATATAATTACCTTGAATATTAGCTTGAATAAGATTGCCTTCACTATCAAATGTGTTACCGGAAGGGCCATCCAGACCTGTTACAAATTCGGATACTTCACCTGATATGGGATCGATTTTTGAAACTATTTTTCCATCGGCATTATTAATTTGGTTTCCAAAGTCAGCCACGTAGATAAACCCTTCATCATCAACGGTAAGACCTCCGCTACCGTTGAATTCTTCAGTTAATGTAGATACTTTGTACTGACATCTTTTGTCGGTAACCGAAACATCTGTATTGTTTCCACAAACATCCTTGTCTCCACCATCACATGCCGAAAGAAAAAAGACCAATAAATAAATGTAAGAAATGTATTGTTTCATGAGATTTTAAGTTTTTCATGAAAAGTACATTGCGAGTTAGTTTGAAAGGTTAAAATCATTTGGGTGTCTTTCTCAGTTTTAAGAAATGAGAGAAAAAACTTGATTTAGCAAGAAATCCTTACAGCGAATTCAGATTTAGTTGGACTATAAAAAGACGAGTATTAGTCCAATAAATGGTAAAAATCTCAATAAAACCTTTATAGATTTATGGAATACCATCGCATCTGCATCTAAATTATTGAACCAAACTCAATGCTGTGATGAATAAATTGCTTACTTCACTTATTTTATTTGTTTGCATCAACTCAAATGCTCAGATCCTGAAAATGGGCACGCCGGATGGACACAACGATAACTACTCATTCAATTCTGTTTCCACAGATGAAAAATTCATTATAACTGAGAGTTATCAAAAGACTTTGGTCTGGGACGTCAGTACCACCAAACTACTCTATCAGTATGATTCTGCAAAAGGCGCTGCGTTTAGTGATGATGGAAAATTCATTTACGTAAGCTATGGAAGCACAATCATGAAATCAGAATTAAGTAGCGGGTTGCAAGTTTCTGAGATTAAATTCAAATTTAAAGTTGAAAACTTATCATTAGTTTCCGGAACCAATTACCTCATAGCCGAAACAGAATTTGGTGCAGTACTGATTGATCCTGATAAGAGAAGGACAAAGAAATTTAAAATCCCAAAGGGTTACAGAAGTGTTGGATTGCAACAACATTTACATGGGAAATACCTAATGGCGCGAAACCACAAAAGTTTAAAAGTTTTAGACCTGTACAATTGGAATTGGATATTCACTTCAAAAGAACTTCAGGTAAACGGCTTCACATTTGTGCCACATCAGGATAAAATACTAATTGCCGATACCTCTGGGAATCTTCATCTTATCAACCTGAGAACTGGTAAGACACTTGATATCCACCGAACCAATTTAGCAAGTACATACTACAATAGTTTTAAGTTCACTTCTGGTGGAAACCTCATTGCGTTAAATTTTGGGTATAACCATGGAAGATTGTACCGAATAGGGGCAGACAAAATACATGAAGTCCTTAAAGCAAAGCATGTAAATGTTTCGAGGGATGGCTCAAAAGCTATTTCAATTGATTCTTTAAAGGAAGGTATTGATATGCTACATATATGGGATAATGCAGGCGTAAAACTAGAATCACAGGGTTCCGCCCAAATATGGGAAATCTGGCGAACGAACTTAAGTAACGATGGAAGATATCTCGTAACAGATACGCATAAGGGAAAACCATCTCTCTGGGACCTGAAGGATGGTAAAATTATACATTCTATTAGTCGTGGTTTTGATTATACCTTCATTAATAATAACAGACAAGTCATTGCTAATTACTCTTTTGCATCTAGAAGAAATGCAGAACTAAGAGACATCCGAAGTTGGAAATTGTTACAAAATTTCAAAAACAAACGAGTAGCAGATTATTCGTTTACCAAATCGTTGAACGATCAATTTCTTACCACCTGGAACTGGAGGGAAAACACACTTGCAACTTGGAATTGGAAAACAGGTATTGTAACAGGTCACTTTGCTGGACATGAGCGAAGGATTAGGTCATACGAAATTTCTCCAGATCAGAAATATCTCCTCACTGGTTCAAGAGATAAAACTGCCAAAATCTGGAATTTTAAGACAGGCAGGTTGTTACACACCCTCGACGGAAATCTTAATGAAATCGATGAAGTAGTTTTTAGCCCAAATGGTAAATACGCATTGGCTCTTTCCTACAATAACAAGGTCAAAATTTGGGATCCAACAACTGGAAAGTTGCTACACCAGCTCAAAGTAAATAAGGAATGGGCGGATGTACATGCCCAATTTAGTGATGATTCACAATATCTGAAAGCTTATAATGACAAGTCGAAATCTGCTACTATATGGGATCTAAAAGATAGGTTACCGAGAGAACTAGGTCATGAGTTCAATCTCAAGACACCTGTTGAATCCGATCTAGCGACCTACTTCGGCCTGTCTCATGACGAGAACGAAAACAAGCAAAACTCTAATATTTCTGCTCCAAAATTCAACATAATCCTTGACGAAAAGGTAAGTCAACTGATGGATGCCAATGGAAATGAATTATTCATGAACTATCAAAATAAAAAAGTAGATGAAAGAATACTTACCCTTAGTAAAGACTCTACTAAACTATTTGCACACACATTTGAATATGTAAAAGTGCTACCGGAAATTGATTCAGATTTAAACGACACATATCAGTACATAACAAATTCTCTTGATGAATATTTAGTTGACACTTTAGTGGTTTATGACCTCAAAACAAATGAAGTCTTAATGAGGATGCCTAATATGGATGGAAACGGCTTTATGCTATCAAATACAGATAAATATTTGATTAATGCGCGGGAGTACCAATATTATCTTGAAGGCGGAATTCACACAAAGGAAGTTTACCATCTTATCGACGGAAAAAAAGTTCCAATCACTCACGATAAGGAGCAATTCACCAACAATGTTCTATTTAATAATAATGACACTAGACTGGTAGTCCAATATGAAGACAATATGATTGACATATGGGATTTGGAGAACAATAAACTACTTATAACTCAACGATCACATGATTTCAGGATTACGGATATGAGGTTCCTAGAAAATGATAAATTTCTCCTTACTACTTCCTCTGACGGGCAAAATACCCTTTGGGATATGATGTCAGCCAAACCAATATTAAGACAATTTTATTTTGACAATGATCCAGAAATATGGGTTCATCTTGGAAAAGGGAAGTTCTTTGACGCATCCCCCAAGGCAATGGAGATGATGTACTGGACCGTCGGGAGCGACATCATTGAATTTTCCCAGTTAAAAGATCGGTTCTGGATTCCCGGGCTTTGGGAAAAAGTTATTATGCAGAAACCTCTGCCAGACTACTACGGTTCAAATTCAAACTCCTTAGAATTACACCCCACAATAAAACTCAAGCACCCAGAAAAGAATTACGATAGGCTTGGGATACAACTGATTAATCGTGGAGGAGGTTACGGACAAGTCAAAATAAAGATTAATGGAAAGGAAGTAAATAAGGATTTCAGAGGAAGCGAATTTGATCAATCAAGGGATAGTATCAACATTGAATATACCATTAAGGGGCATCCATTTTTGAAAAAGGGAGAACTGAATACGGTAGAGGTTATTGCATATAATTACAAAGAATTTGTAGCAAGCCGGCCTCAAAAAATCTTCTATCTTTCTGAAGAGGAAAAAGAAGTTTATAACCCAACAATGTACGGTATCATTGTAGGAACCTCTGATTATCTAGGTGTGAATTTAGACCTTGACTTTCCTGACAAAGATGCTGCTACCATATCAGAATCTCTGGAGCTTGCTGCAAAAAATCTATTAGGAACAGAAAGAACGAATTTTAAGCTTCTCACAACTGCCAGCTCAAACGAAAACTTACCTACCAAAGCCAATATCAGAAAAAGATTTAAAGAGATAGCTCAACTAGCTAAACCAAACGATGCAGTGATCATGTATTTTGCTGGGCATGGAACTAATTACGGAACAGGGGAAGAAGATTTTTATTACATCACATCTGAGGCCGCAAGTGCTTCTTTGAAGGACCCTGAAATCCGTAAAAGAGTAAGTATCTCTAGCCTGGAAATCACAGAATGGATTAACGAAATAGCTGCATTGAAACAAATCATAATTTTTGATGCCTGTCATTCCGGACAATTCGCTGAGGATTTAATGAAAAATAGAACAACAAGAAACACTGATGAAATCAAGGCTCTAGAGAGATTAAGAGATAGAACAGGAGTTTATGTCTTATCTGGGTCAGCTTCAGATGCTGTTAGTTATGAGGCAAGCGTTTATGGGCAAGGGTTGTTGACATATGCACTACTATTTGGTTTGAAGGGAGCTTCCCTACGGGATGAAAAGTTTGTGGATGTTTCTAGACTATTCCAATTTGCAGCAGACAAAGTGCCTGAATTAGCAGCGGATATTGGAGGAATTCAAAAGCCGGAGATTAGAATTCCTCATGGTGGAGAGTCCTTTGATATTGGAGTCTTAAATGATGATGACAAAAAGTCAATCAAGTTGCCCTACCCGAAACCTCTCTTCGTACGCTCATATTTTCAAAATGACGAAACATTCGAAGACAACCTTGAAATTGCTGAAATTGTAAACCAAAATATAAAGGCGCTCCAAATTGATGAAGACAAATTGGTCTATATCAACATTGCAAAATTCTCAAATGCTTATTCCATAAAAGGCCGATATCAAATGGAAGGAAACATAATTCTCTTAAAAGCCAACCTGCTTTTGGATGGTGAGGTGATAAAATCATTCGAATTCGAATCAATGAATGCAAAGGAAGCAGCAAATAATATGGTTGACCGAATTAAAGATTATTTCGCAAACAGAATTGGTTTAAATTGATATTTCAATATTTAAGGTGTCTACCACCTGTCAACTTACAAATTGTTGTAATTAAAGATATCCCATTATTTTTATTGAAATATCATATATTGTACAAATGGGAACTTTATCGGGAAATATCAAAGAGAGTGAGAAAAAGCAAAGCCAGCAAAACTCCGCTGCTGATTCTGGAACTCAGTCAATCAATTTAGTTGATCAAAGACAAGAGAGCCAAAACCAACAGGCTTTACAATTGATGGCCAATGAAAGCCAAAGCAACAAAGATGCCATGCAGCTAATGTCTGCTCTTGAAGGTAAAACTGTACAACGTGCAGGAGCAAAACAAGATCTTGAAGAGAATAGCTGGGGTGCCTTGGAAGCTCAAGCTCAGGAGGCCTTACCTAAGTTCTCAGATATTTTTGACCAACTCGTACAATCCACTGGAGCTAAGACTGATAAATACGAAAAGCTGAAAGTAAAAATGGTGGACAACCCAACTGGTAAGAAGGGTCAAGTAAGGAAATACGAAAAACAAGAGCATAGTCTGAGTGAAGTTGCTCCATTGAAGGGCCAGGCCAGAGCAGATCAAAAAGCAGAAGGTAAATATGGTGGTAACTACAACAAAATTCTCGATGTAGTGAGAGGAACATTGACTTTCTCCGATTTCAAAGGAATGATTCATGCCTTGAAGGTGGTTAATGCAAATGAGCAGAAACTGGGTTATTCCGTAGTTCGATGTAAGCAGACCTACCTTGATGATAAAGGAAATACAGGGTCACAAACTCTTTATGGTGATATTAAAATGAACCTTAAAGAAGAATCTACAGGTCATATATGCGAACTACAATTCACTTTAGAAGCGTTTATGAATGTAAAACAAAAAGGTCATAAAGCTTATAAGGAAATGAGAGATGCTAATCCGTTTGGAGAAAAAGTGTTGGATGCTAAAGCTGGTGCTGATGCTAAGACAAGCGGACATGTAACAAGAGCAATTCATGGATCCTATGCAGCATACACAGATGCACGAATTGCTATTGAAAAAGACGCAAGTGGATTACAGGAAGCTGTGGCAACCGCTAATGAAATACAAAAGCAAGTTGCCGGCTAATTACTAAAATCCCTGTATCTAACTGTTCTCTGTTTCAGTATTACTAAACCCCTTTATCAACATAAAGGCAGTAAAGCTCAACATAAATATTCCATTCTGTTGGTAGAAATAAAAGCTTACATCCTGATCAAATATCTGTAACCACGTTACCGTAAAAACGGTACCTGTCGCGAGCATACCCCAAATGGATATCCATTTAGGCAAAAGTTCAAACCTCAAAAATTGGGAATGAATTAATACAAATGATCCGCTAAAGAATAATAACCCAAGAAAATGAGATCCTATATAGCCTTTGATTCCCAATGCTGCAAAAGGCAAAAAGTCCTGAGTAGATTGGTTGGTATCATTCAAGTATTGAGCTGTTTCCAACATTACATAATGACTTACATCTCCAACTAACGAAATGGCAACCTGAATGAGCCACAGCCCTAAAAAAAGTGTTGCCGTGATAGTTGAGTGTTGCTTAAGAACCTTATAAACAATAACCGAGAAAATTGTTCCCATAATTCCAGCACTGACGCTGAGAAAAATAGATAGTCTCATTTCACCAGAACTGTCTACTATAAATTTTAAAAGGTCTTGATTTTCCAGCATAGAAGAGCCTAGTCCTCTATACATTACGCCAGGCAAGCCAGCTGCCATCATCAGAAACAGGAATACACCTGCGATGCGGCCAATTTTTTTATTATTTTCCAAAGTATTTTGAGTTTTATACTAACTGTAGATGCAGTATAAAACTCTGAGGTTGCACGACTGATAGAAAACTACATTGAAGGCCCCTGACCATCATTGTATCCCACCATCCAATTCACTCCAAACTTGTCAGCAAAGGACCCGAAATAATCACCCCAAAAAGTATCAGCCATGGGCATTGTGACATTTCCACCTGACGAGAGCTCCGTGAATAATCGGTCTGCTTCTCCTTTGGAGTCTGCACTAATTGATACGGAGAAATTATTACCCTCTTTAAAATTTGCAGCCCATTCTCCTCCAGTATCGCTTCCCATTAGGGTCGTTTCTTTACTTATTGGTAGACTAACATGCATTACTCGATTTTTCTGGTCATCCGGAATGGTATCGCCCCCAGCTTCGGAAGGCATATCTCCAAACCGACCCATAAATCCAAATTCTCCGCCAAAGGCGGACTGATAAAAATTGAAGGCTTCTTCGCAATTTCCATTGAAAGTAAGGTAAACATTAACGGTAGGCATAATCGTAAAATTTAGTTGGATGAGTATTATTCAATTGAATTTACGAAATTCAAGGATAGTTTAGAATAATAGAATTCAGATTTATTTAGGAGGTAAACCCAATACATACTCGTAGCTCTCCTGCAACAGCTTTGAAAGCAATCCCATATCATCATAAAGCCTCTCAGGAATCAAGACATATCCCCTCATAAATGCTCCATGGGATTTAAACCTGGTAGTATTATACTCTTCCATAAACCTTTCCCCCGACTCCATTGAAAGCCGGAACCCTATTTCTCCATCTTTGTTGAGGAGTGTGAACATATGTCCATTGGCAGAAGTATAGGGTACGGTTTTTCCTTTGCGTTCAAAATTAGAATTCGTTGCAATGATCTTATCGTAAATAGCTAATTTCTCTTCCCACATATTCTAATCATTCTGACTTTCAACAAACCTTTTAAAATTCTCCAACCAACGTCTTGCCGGCTTTTTATACATACCAGGAAATAGAATAGACATAAGTTTTGGCATCACCCAATTTATTCTTGTGTATTCTACTTCTGTATCATATTGTGTGCTACCGTCTTCCAATGATTTGAAAGTACATTTCATGGTGTTGTCCATATGCTTATGATGGTAAAATGCCTCGAATGAATTAGGGAGTTGATTCGAAATAATAGTTTCTGTCAATTTCATCTCATAGTTCTTATTTTGATAGTACATTTTAGAGATAGCTCCATCTTCTCCTTCATTCCCACTTTCCAATTCTTTCTTTACAAAGCCCTCCTGATATTCCTTGAGATATGTCGGATTAGCAAAATAACTGGTCACCATTTCCAATGGTTTATTGACAATAATTGATCCTTTGAATTTCATATTTATCTGTTTGCAACTAAAGTATGAAAATGAGAAATCCGATAGGTTACAAAACAGAAATGTAACCTCAATTATTTTTTACAGCTACTTCGAAAGTGCATTTAAATACTCTGAAGGTGATTTACCAGTGTGTTTTTTAAATGTTCTGTAGAAGCTCACCTTATTATTAAATCCAGATCTCATTCCTATTTGAATGATCTTAGGATCTGAATTTATCTCATCCTTCATAATTTTTTTAGCTTCCTCGATCCTGTATCTATTTATTAATTCCTTGAATGTAATTCCAAAGCTTTGATTCACAATCTCTGAGACGTGCTTCTTTGAGAAACCTAAATTTCTGGCAAATTCATCTAATGTAATATTGTCATCAAGGAACACTTTCTCTTTTTCCAGTTGATTCCGAATTAATGTACTGTCCGTTGATAAGCTATCGAGATTATTTAAAAACTTGTCATTCTTTTGATCGAATACTGAAGTCTGAGATAAAAAGCTATAGGCTATTGATTGAATTAAGAAAGTCATCAACAACATGCTGGCCTCATTGATAAACGGAAACTCCACCAGTCCGGATGGCCTGAAAATGAAATGGATTAATTGAATTCCTAATAAAGCCGAATAAAAAACGATCACCCATAGATACCAGTTGGCTAATTTATTGCTCTTGATATGTAGTCTATAATTGCGTAGTTCTTTGATACTTAACCCTAAGTAAATGCCTATATAAGCAAAAAATGATAGGAAGAACCAGAAATTAAAACTGGAATACTCTGGCACATAATTGATAAATGTCCGGACCTGCTCAATCTTTTCAGTTCCAGACATCATATAGAATGGAACGTTCATCAACAACATCAGAAAAAACGGTATTGAATGTGTTAAGTGCTTAACTCTAATATTGAATTCTGGCTTAGTAATAGATATCGCCAGAAAAAAGAGGATGGGTGATTTAATGAAATTTAAGGGATAACTTATTCCCAATAGATGGGGGAAGTTTACCATTAGATCTGTTTCCGCCATAAGTCTTTCAATCAAAGTCAAACCTTCAATTAAAAGAAAAAGACTGAACAGGATACCGGTTAGTTTTCCCTTCTTAAACCATATTATCGAGGCAAGAAAAAGAGCTTGAAACGCGCCAAATGCTATGATTATATGAAAAACCAAAGATGAACTCATACCAAAATCTCAATCAAGAATTTAGTGTCAATATAAATTCCTGAAAGGAGATATACTAATTGAATTGAATCCGATTACACCTTTCCAGTAAGTCTACATCAAGCTGAATGGTCTAAAAGAACTACCAATATTTATGGCATTCAGTTCTTGATAACTGTTCTGTTCACAGACGTATTCCCCTTTTGTATGCGAAAAATGTATACGCCATTTTTAACTGTTGATAGATCAACCGACTTTCCTTCATTTTGCAGTATTTTTTGCCCAAATAGATCAAATACCTCAATTGTAATTTTCTCATTAGACTCCACGTAAAACCTACCGTTTGATGGGTTAGGGTATATTTTAAAATTGTTCATCTCCAGGTTTGTGATTCCTACAACTTCACTTCCACATTCATAGATATTATTATCCATCCAATTGACTCTGTTGGAAATCCAGTTTTTAAGATAAGATATCTCTTCTTCATATGTTTCAGGCAATGGTTCTGGTTCATACCAGATATACTCTCCAAGAAAATCATCCCATTTAGTAAAATTACGGTTGATTGCATCAGCTATTAATTGAGTATCATCATCAATCCAATTATTGATAGAATCCAAATGAAGGAATGAGCCTCTAAACTGCTCCC
>JANSWY010000076.1 GCA_024743255.1 bacterium
AGCAGTTGAATTGAAGAGGCAGTAAGAGCTCTTGCTTTTTGATTGTTGTCCAACTCCAGTTGTTCTCGACTTCTTTCTTCTATTTGCAATTTCTGTTCTTGGAGCTCATTCTTTTTTCGGAGATATTGATTAGCTAATTTATTGGCCTGATAATTCCTATAGATTAGATAGACTACTAATAAGAGAATTAACACACCAATGAACATAATATTCTTATAAAGCTTTTGCTCTCCTACCTCAGCATTTAACACAAGCAATTCCGTTTGCTTCTGATGCTCCAATGAGTCCCGCTCTTGCTCAAATTGATAATTTAGTTCCATGGAAGTAAGCTGCTTTGTAAGGTTTTCATTTGTTAAAGAATCCTTTAACTGAGTGGATATTTCCAGGTATTTAAGCGCTTTTAAAGGTTCGTTACTTGATCGATAAAAATTATATAAAGCCTCTGAACTTTCTTTTTCATTTAACTTAAGATTGTGCTCAACAGCTATTCTATAACTCTCCAAAAACTCAATCTCTGCTTTTTTATAAAATGCTCGTTTTTTGTAGAGCTCCCCTAGATTTAAAGATGCAATTGTTTGATTGTAGGGAGTATTACAAGCAATAGCCAAATCTTTTGCTCGTTCTAAGTATTTCAGTGCCGAGTCCAACTCATTGAGCTTCAAATTGCACAATCCTATGTTTGCAACAACTACGGTCTTTTGACATTTCAAGTCTAAAGAATCAAGCAATTTATGACCCTGTTTCAGGTATATCAGTGCGTCAGAGTAGTTTCCTTTCTCAATACTAACTAAGCCGATATTATTTAATGAAGAGATTTGTTTTTTGAAATCCTTATAAGCTTTTCTAATTTCCAAAGCTTCTAAGTGATACTTCAATGACAAATCGTAATCTTTCTGCCTGTTATGAATGATTCCAATGTTATTGAGGTTATTTGAAGCGGATAATGAATCTCCATTTTCCAATTTTAGTTTCAGTGATCTTTGCATATAGTTCAGAGCACGAGTCAAGTCACTTCTATATATATGGATCGTCCCAATGTTGTTCAATGTATTGGAGGCAGAGCTCAGGTCGTTAAGTTGAAATTTAAGTTGTAGTGACTTTTCGAAGTACCAAATGGCACTATCATATTCTCCTTTAGTTAAAAAATTAGTCGCAAGATTATGATAGGAATACGCTATCCCTCGATTGTAGCCAATTTTTTGAGATAGCTCAAGAGCCCTATTGGCAAAGATCTTTGAAGAATCCCCCTCAGAGCGGTAGAGCATTTGTGAAAGTAAATTCAACGCTTCTATTCTTAGCGTATCTACAGGCTCATTCAATATTACCTGCCTTAAACTATCTACTTTGTCCTGCCCAGAAACAACGTATGTGTACTGAAAAAAAATAATTAGACAGATAATCCTCAACCAATTCGATTTCTCCACTAATCGTCGTTTTATTTCTTCCTTGTAGTGCATTTGACGCCTGTAAAAAGTCCTCTAAAACCGCCTCAATGTCCATTTTTGTACCAGACAATTCGTTCGATAATGTTTCACAAAACAATAAAAAACTAGCTCTTTAAAAAAACTCGAACGGGAAATTTGACAAATACAACAGACACAAAACAAGTTACTCAATGAATTCTAATACTATTAAATTCATGTGGTTGAATGGTTTCAAAAAGATACTGAAACATTCTTATTCACCATCAGCTAATCGATCTCTTCGAACAAGGAATCTTCTATCTTCTATTTTTATTTACCTTTTATTTTCATTGTCCAGCGCAGCTCAAGAGTCTGAACTTTGGAGTGCTTCATCAAGCATTGATTCAAAAAACACTAAAGTCTCTTACTCCGCCCTAAATACAGATAGACTTGCTCAAATTCTGAAAGAAGTTGAAACAACCGGGAGTGCTAAATTACTAATCCCTAGCCCAGAAGGGGAGTTACTGCAGTTTAATATCAGAAAATCTAAGGTGATGGCCCCTGGCTTGCAAAAAAAGTTTCCCAACATTAAAACTTACTCAAGTATTAATGCTCATGGGGAGACTTTCAAAATGGTATCAACACCGAAAGGTATTCATGCAATAGCTTTTACTCTTAAAGGTGAATTCAGAGTCGCGACTGAAGACTCATCAACAAATACCTATAAGAGTTATTATGCGAAAGCGAATAGCGATGTTGGCATAAACTGTTCGCTAGAAAAGCATCCTCACAAAACCGATCAAAATTCCCATCAGAGAAACAGAGATAGATTTACACAGTTTACTTTTGGCGAAAGTCTAAAAAAATATCGGATAGCTCTTTCTGCCCATGCCACCTTTACTACAAGAGCAGGTGGTGTAGAAGAAGCGTTAAGCCTTCTTGTAACATTTTTAAACGCGACTAATGCTGTATATGAAAAAGAATTAGGAATTACGTTTGAATTAGTAGCTAATAATGAACAGCTGATTACCACAGCAAGTGAACCTGGACCATTTCAGTCTTCAGGGTCAGCAGGCTCTAATAGGTTTGCCAATCAAGAATTTATTGACGAAGTAATTGGTGATGAGAACTATGATGTCGGACACTTTTTTGGAGGTGATGGTGGTGGTGGCCTTGCAGGCGTTGAGATAGTTTGTAAGACCGGTAGCAAAGCAACAGCTGGGACATCAGTTTTATTGACATCCTCTACTATTGATAATTTCATTGATATTTTCCTGCATGAACTTGGACATCAATTTGGTGCTACTCACACGTTCACAAGTGCCGATGTTTGTTCACTGGGTTCTACCGCTTTTACCGTTAGATCTGCCTATGAAATTAGTAGTGGAAGTACCATAATGAGTTATGCAGGATTGTGCAACCCAAATGTCACTAGTAGAACCGATCACTATTTCCATACAATTTCAAGTCAACAGATTCTGAAGTTTTCCAATGGAAATGGAAATTGTGCGGTGGAAGTCCCAACTGGAAACACACCTCCACAAGTAACCATACCAGAAAGTGATTTTTTTATTCCTATCAATACACCATTTGTACTTACAGCAAATGGATCAGATGCGGATGGGGATGACCTTACGTATTGTTGGGAGCAATTTGATAAAGCACCAGACGCGGAAAACCCTCCAGGAACGCCATACTCAAATCCAATTACAGGTGCAGTTAACATATATTATACTGAAGAAGAATTTCGGGCAAGTGATGATTATCTAACTGATGAAGAAATCCGAGAAGCCTTTACCGCACAATTTCCCGATCTTCCAGAACAACAATTGGAAGCAATCATACAGGCGACTATTAATGGTCGGGATAATTATATTGCATCCCTATTCGTGGGAGATGGGCCTCTATTCAGAAGCTTCCCTCCCACTGACGAGAATAGTCGATACTTCCCCCAGTTATCCGAAATTATCGCTGGTAATACCTCTATTGAAGACTCACCCTTTGAAATTTTACCATTTCTAGAAAGAGAACTGAATTTTGTTGTCTCGGTAAGAGATAACAATTCTAATGGAGGTGGTAAAACAAGTGAAATTATCGCTTTTAACTCGACTACAGCAGCCGGACCATTTATTGTAACTACAGAATTTTCTGAAGCAGTCTATAACGGGCTGAGTAATGTGGAACTCTCCTGGGATGTAGCTGGCACCAATGAAGCACCAGTTAACTGTCAGAATCTAAGCATCCTGTTCAGTTCAGATGGAGGCGCGAGCTTTGATGCAGTGCTTGTAGAAAGTACAGCAAACGATGGAAGCACTACATTCAAATTACCAAACATTGCCACAACAGAGGCTCGCATCATGGTTAAGGCAGCAGATAATATATTCTTAAATGTGAATGATAGGAACTTCACCATTGAACCTTCAACCGTGGATGTTCCTACAGACCCTACTGACTTAGTTGCTAGTCAGTCTGATGAAAGTACCATTGAGTTGAACTGGTCTCATAGTGGAGATAATGAAAATGGTTTTATCGTTGAACGAAGCATTGGAAACACTTCTGATTTTGAAGAAATAGGCACCACAACAATTAACGAAACTACATTTACTGATAGCTCACCTTCAACGAGTAACTCGAATAATTACAGGGTTGCAGCATTTAACGAGACAGGAAATTCAGCTTATTCAAATATTGTTACCGTAGGGGAATCACAAAGCAATGAAACTGATATCATTTCCTTCTCTTTAAATGAGCAAACAACTGAATCAGTAATTGATGCAACGGATCACTCAATCAATGTTGAGGTAGTAATTGGTACGGATGTAACTTCATTGGTACCTGTATTTACTTTATCAAATGGAGCTTCAAGTGATGTTGAAAGTGGAGTAGCTAGAGACTTCACAAATGCCGTGACATACACCATTACTGCGGAAGACGGTACAACAACACAAGATTGGGTAGTGACTGTATCTGTAGAACCTGAAGATTTGAGCAATGAAACAGATATCATTTCCTTCTCTTTCAACGAGCAAACAACCGAAGCAGTAATTGACGCATCAGACCACTCAATCACTGTTGAGGTATTGACCGATACGGATATAAGTTCTTTGGCTCCTACATTTACTTTATCAGAGGGGGCTTCCAGTGATGTAGAAAGTGGAGTCGCCAGAGACTTCACAAATGCTGTGACATACACGATTACGGCAGAAGACGGTACAACAACACAAGATTGGATAGTGACCGTGTCTGTAGAACCTGAAGATTTGAGCAATGAAACAGATATCATTTCCTTCTCTTTTAACGAGCAAACAACCGAAGCAGTAATTGATGCTACGGAACATTCAATCGCTGTTGAGGTAGAGACTGGTACGGATGTAACTTCTATGGCTCCTACATTTACTTTATCAGAAGGAGCTTCTAGTGATGTAGAAAGTGGAGTGTCTAGAGACTTCACAAATGCTGCAGTTTATACCATTACTGCTGAAGATGGTACAACAACACAAGATTGGATGGTAACCGTATCTGTAGAAGCTAGCAATGAAACTGATATCACTTCTTTTTCATTCAATGAGCAAACAAGTGAGGCAGTTATAAATAATACAGACCATACTGTATTGGTAGAGGTAATCGCAGGGGCTGATGTCTCCTCTTTGGCACCTGCTTTTACCTTGTCAGAAGGAGCAACTAGTGATGTTGAAAGTGGAGTGGCAAGAGATTTTACAAATACTCAGGTTTATCGAATCACTGCAGAAGACCAAAATACTTTTCAAGACTGGTCAATAACGGTTAGTTCAGAGATTGTATTATCAGTAATAATAGAAGAATCATTGGATGTTTATCCTAATCCAGTAGATAATATTCTCATTGTGAAATCTGAGGAGGTCGTTAATGTTGGTCTCTCAGATTTGAAAGGTAAAATAGTTCTACCACTTCGAGAGGGAAAAGCTTTTCAATTTGATATGCATGATTTAAACAAGGGAGTCTATTTCCTGATCATTCAAAATGAAGGAATGCGACACTACAAAAAAATAATGAAGAACTAATCTATCAAGACAATACAAACTCAGAATGGACAATAAAATCTAATTCATAGCTCCGTGACAAAAGGGGTAACTCGAGATTAGTTACCCCCTTTATTTACTAGACCTCTAAAATCAAATGAAAGTGGGTAATGAGCCAAAAAACACGGGAGATCAATCAATTCGACAGATTTAACTCAAAATAACGGTACTTTTATGGCATCATAAGGAGAGAGATTGATTGATTCGAAATACGGCAAACTCTTTATGACGTGATTAGATATTTTCTATTTTTTTTTCTGTTAATATCTTCCTCCTCATTACTTGCTCAAAAAGATTCACTTCTATCAAAATTTGAGTTTGCAGGGGATTTTAGATTTCGAATTGAGCAAGACTGGAGTTCCCGAAAATCCAATGGAGAATTCAGAACCAACAGATCCAGGTTGCGCTACAGGTTAAGAACCGGATTCAAGTATCAGTATAATGAACACACTGAAGTAGGCGTTCGATTACGCACGGGAAATCCAAGAAAACAACAAGACCCTCAACTTACTTTAGGTGATGGCTTTAAGGAGTTTGGTACTTTGCCGATTGCTTTAGAAAAAGCTTATCTTCAGAGCGAATGGAATAGCATTAAATTTTGGCTAGGAAAAAATACTTTCCCATTTCAAAAACAAAACGAGCTCTTCTGGAGCGATAATTTATTTCCAGAGGGAGTGCACATCAGTAAAACCATCGCTTTAAACCAAACCTGGAACGATCAAATAGCCTTCAACGTTGGTCATTTTATCATGAATGCAAGAGGTGGCGCATTCAAACAAGACAGCTACTTCCAGGGTTTTCAAATTGTTTCTCAGCACTTCAAGGACAGGTTCTCAATATGGCCTTCACTGTACCTATTCAGAAACATCCAAAATATACCTGACGGAGCTGCAACTTACTTCCTGGATTATTCTATTTTCAGTGTTGGAGGATACCTGAAATTGAGCAAGTCGCCTTTGGTTCAAGTGGAGATGGATTGGTACAAGAATCTTGAAGACTATTCGAGTAATGACTCAATTCCTCAAGACTTGCAGGGACAAAAAAATGGTCTAACTATGGCCTTGAGTTATGGCAAACTGACTTCAAAAGGAGATTGGCTTCTTGAAATTACCTATGCCAATTTGCAGCGATATTCCGCGGTAGACTTCATGGCTCAAAATGATTGGGCCAGGTGGGATTATTCATCGTTTGATTCTCCTGATGGCAGATTAACCAACCTTAAGGGAATTGAATTTACCATTGGGACCAAAATCGCAGAAAATATTACGCTGAAAACGAAGTATTACAATGTTCAACAACTGGTTGCTCTGGGCGAATTCAAAGAGAATGGGCAGAGAATTCGGTTTGATGTGGATGTGACGTTTTAGTTCACTCTATTCCATTAAACCATCCAAATCCTCCTTAGAATAAGTCCGTATCAAAGTCCGCTCCTCATCAGTCAGGCTTTTATCTGTATCCAATTTCGACAAAGCCTGACGATAAAACTTAATTGCTTGATCATTCAGCTCCTGCCTCATTGAAAAGTAGGCCACATAGTAATTAATTTTTGCAGATTCAGGATAGCTATCATAAGCCAATTCATATAGTTTTAAACGATTCGCATAAGTTTCATCCTTCTTCCAGGCAAGCCAGTCACGGTATTCTACATAGAACTCTTTATTGAATGGTTGAGGATTTCCTGCTTCCTTGATTTCATTATAAATACTATCAACTGCTTCGATTCCTTCTTCCCAAAACAGGTCTTTTAAAACGGCAATATTAGGTGGGCTTAGAACAGCCGTTAATTGAAATGTAGAGTCAATGTGATCTCTACTATTAATAAAAGAATCATCGAACAATTCACCGCTCTCTCCTTTTACTTTTTGATTAAGAAATCTCAAGACCAATTCATTTGCTGCCTCAAATCCTTTTCTTGCATCACCATCATGCTTACCAATAATATCCGGGACAAACTCACCTAATACCCCATAATTCAACATGGCAAACTCAGACATTTTAGGGAAGCGAGCGTAGTATTTGTCAGCATATTTTAAATGGAATGTAAACTCGGGATCTATAGCCGGATGTGGTGAATAAATGAATAGAATAGGAACAGAAATGTTCTCAGGTTGATAGAAAACTGATTTGTTCAAAAGTCTTTGCTCAAACGAACTTGGAAGACCTCCTTCCAAGCTTATCAATGCTTTAATCTTATCATTTCTGGCAACAGCTGCTGCTCCTACTGAGGAAGAAATCGCATTAGCCATAATGGTGACTCGGTTCAAATCTGCATTTGGGTTTTCGCTGATTTTGCTTAGTACAAACTCTATATCATCAACAGCCACTTCCAAACCAATGGTAGATATTTCCAATCCAGATGAAAACCTTCCTTTTGGTGCTAAAGATACTGTTATGTATCCATGGCTTGCCAGAAACTCACAAGTGATGCTTTGGTATGCCGGACTACTTCCATTTGGATAGATAATGACCGGATACTTACCTTCCTCCACCTCGGCATTTTCACGAGCATAGATATCCAAATTCAGAAGGGTATTCAGTTGGTCGGAATTAAGAGTCACATTACTATCTGGTTCAAGGATCTTCCTTAAATTCTGGGTTTGATTAATAAATAATTGCTGAGCAAAAGCTTGCTGCTCTTCTGAGTCATTAAAGTTTGTTTGTCTCCCCATCAAAAAGATATAATCCTGATATTTCAGGGATTTACCAGTTCCTTTCTTCGCTGGGTACCATAGGTTAATTTGATATTGTCTTCCAGTCCCTGATGTATACTCATGATACAAATGACCTTCCCAATCTGAAAATGGAATTGCGTTTTTGGATTCATCGAAAGTAAATATTGTTTTAAACCCAACAGGATATTCCCCCATTGGCAGTTCACCCATAATTGGAAAATCCATTGTTGATTTTTGAGGTTCTTGCGGTGCGCATCCAAGGATAACTAACAGCAAAAGAGCAGAAATGTATTTCATGTTTAAGACAAAATATTTACCAAAAAATTGATTGCACTCAGAGAGTTGTCGTCAAATTATTGAGATGGCAAATTCTTATGGTCTCAACTTATGTTTTTGAAGTCTCAAAAAGCGTAAAGACTATCTATTTGCAGCTTTAAAGGCAATTGGAGTAAGTCCTGTAGAAGATTTGAATACCCGATTGAAACTAGCTTTTGAGTTAAATCCAGCACCATAAGCTAGGCTTAAAATTTTCAAATGATCGTTAGCTGGATCTTTTAAGAGGTCCTTTACTTCCTCAATCCTATAGTCATTGATGAATTGAAAAAAGTTTTTCCCCAGCTCATTGTTGATTGCATTTGAGATGACTCGTTCTGAAATACCAGACGCTTCACTAAGATTAGAAAGTGACAGCTCCGGATTCCTAAATAGCTTATCGGATTCAATTATCAAGCTTAACTTTTGAATTACTTCAGAAAGCTGATCATCACTCTGTTCATTTGGCTCATCTTTCATTTCTAATACTTGATGCGTTTGAGCTTGTTTGAAACCACTTATACTTAGCCAATAGAGGACTACTGAATAAATGAGTAAAATGAAAGCTCTGGGTTCGGTCCATTGAAGAGGGGCAAACTTGCCTCCAACAAGCATACCTGCAATTACAAAAATCAATATCAAGACAAATGAAGCTGCCGTGATGACGATAAACTTATTCACCCATCGCAGGTCGATTAGCTCAGTATTTGAAACATTATTTAGCAACGAACGCTGGTATGATTTAACGAGCCTATAAGAAAATACCAGGTAAATCATGACAGAAAGAATTGCTGCGGATTCCAACAGTTCAGCAAAGTGGTGCATGAATGGCCAGGGGTTGCTACTGCCCGTGAAAGCGTGATAAATACTGTGTATATAATTAAGAATTAATGGAGAAAAATGCCAGAAGTCCTTTTTTCGAAATGCATTTGAACCTTCTGTCAGAATCTTGATATAAAAATAAAATGCCGGACCAATCCAATACGACAAGGAGAATGGAAGCCATGAAAGCCATTGATAAGAATTCCAGATTCTAATATCCAGAATAAATGGCGTGAACGTAAGGCACATGGAAATTATAGTTAGAGACAAGAAGCGGTTCGCTTGTCGATTCTCCTTTTTCTCCAGGACCAGGAAGACAAAAATGAATCCATTGATTACTGAACCAACAATAATCATCTGAATAAGCGATACCTGAAATTCCATACCCTAATGATACGATAAAAAGTGGTACCTGTTAGATATCCATTTTATTTACTTCTAATAAATTCCTTGTTAAAAATCCTTTTTATTCGAAAATCTTGTCATGAGTGAAACAGGGATAATTACCCATAGCAAAAGAGTGCCAAATGAGATAAAACTTCCCAAATATGTACCAAAGAACTTTTGAAAAAGAGCACCTGTGTAGCCTAGCAAAGCAGAAATGTCGAGTTTCAGTAGAATCATTATCCTTGAAAGATCAATGGGATTGAATAAACTAGCAACTAATGTAAATTGATCTAATGGATAATCGTCAAATAGCACCAGCGAGATAAGAAAAATGCCATCATAAATAACAGCAAAAAAGAGCCACATTAAAATAGCATAACCAAAGCCCTTTATTTTGTTGGTGTTGAGTAAAGCAATATTTACACTAAGTGCGACAAAAATAAAAGTAAGAAACGCCCCTGAAAGGAGGAGCATGATAAAATCTAATATCACTGAAGATTGAAATAAGCCATAAATTAAAAATGGAATTCCTAATCCAGCCACTAAACTGATTGTAAGCGAGAGAGAAATCCCCAGATACTGTCCTAAAAAAATAGAACTCCTTTTAATAGGTTGGGCCAATAATAACTCTGTAAATTCCCTCGAATTGTAATAATACATCACGCCAAAAATGGTTCCTATCAAAGGTGTAAGAATGACTACAATATTCATGAGGGTAATTATTGCTTTGGACAAATTCGTATTTAGGAACAATAAGGTAAACCCTAACACTAAATAGAAGACCAAATACACATAACTCCATCTGCTTCTAATCAGATCTGAAAAACTGTATTTTAGTACTTTTGATATCATTCTAATATTCGAGCAATTGAGTGTTCCAAATCATTCATACCAGTTTTTTTCGTTAATTCCTGTACGGAACCTTTGAAGTAGATATCCCCTTCTAACAGAAAGATGATCTCATCCGCAAGACTTTCAACCAGATTTAAAATATGAGTTGTAATCAGAATGATCTTTCCTTTTTCTTTCTCCTGCTGAATCAATTCCTTCAATCTTACAAGTGACAATGGATCTAATCCAGCAGTAGGTTCGTCCAAAATAAGAATTGGTGAATCAAACATAAAAGTGAGTATGATATTTACTTTTTGTCTGGTCCCTCCAGAAAGGTTACTAAGCTTTTGGTTGAGGAATGGTTCCATACCAAACTTCTCTATCAAAACCTTCTCCTCAGCTGGCATTTGACGAATATCTTTAATCATACTAATCAATTCATTTACTGTGAGATTATCTGGAAATCTGGCAATTTGAGGTAGGTATCCTATACCCTTTCGGTGACCCCAACTTTTATTAACAACTTTACCATCTATCATCACTTCACCACTTTGGGGTATTACCATACCTAAAATGATTTTAAGAATAGTGGTCTTTCCAGAACCGTTCGGTCCCAAAACTGCGAATATTCCACCTCTATCTAAATCAAAGTTGATGCCTTTCAAGACAGTTAGATTACCAAATTTCTTTGTGATATTAGATATTGAGATCACCATTGAAAAGGTTTTAATGAAGGTTGCTCATCTACTAAGTCATCGGGTGTGAACACCGGAGAAACCCGCTCAGAGAAATTAATAATATCTACAAACAAACTTCTGAGAAGAATAATCGTCTCAGGAGTCTTATTGACGATGTAGGAAAAAAGTTTTACCGGGCGATATGGAATGTCTCCTATTTCATCATCATCTAAATCGTAACCTGTGTATTCACTCCAATAATTACCATGAAATGAATTGTCATTCATTCGGGAGTTATAACTAACATCAAAGGCATTGCTGAGGAAATTGTTTTTAAAAAACTTATTAGTGTAACACCCTCCCGAAACTTTTACAGCCCACCCGTTTTGGCTAAAGTCATTGTGAAAGTAATTTACCCTGGTGGATCCTTCTATAAATATTCCAATTGTGTTCTCTTTGAATTCATTTTCAGTTACATCTGCATCGTATATCTCTTTCAGCAACAACCCATAAGAAGATGTACCCCAGTTTTGTAAAAAGCGATTTTTCTTCATAGTAATGAATTTGGAAAACATCACAGCCACACCGGCACCATTGCTCTCAAAGGTGTTATTTAGATAAGTATCTTGATTAGAAAACATGAAATGCAGGCCATACCTTATGTTATGATGAGCATAATTATCCCTGACCTTACTGCTATCTACAAATTCAAGATATATTCCATCGCGTAAACCATGGATTTCGTTATCAACGATATCCACATTCTTACAATGCCAAAGATGAATGCCATTTCCAGAATCATCTTCTTTACTTGATTCTCCAGAAAGAAAATTTCCTTGAACAAGACCATTGTCAGACTTCTCAATCAGTATTCCAAAAAAAGGATTAACCATCTCATTATCAAGGATCTTAAATTGAGATGCCTTGAAAGCATAGATTGCAGCATAGTCCTTTGTGTAACTCTTACCAGCGTTAATAATTTTGAATCCTCGCACAGTGATATGGTCTCCTAAAAGCTTCAAAACATAACCTAAATTTTTACCATCCAGAATTGCTCCAGTCTCACCAATCAATGACAATGGTTTAGTTATTTCCAGGTTAGTACATTCATACCTACCTGATCGCACTTTTATTGTGTCATGTCTATTTGCTGTAACAACAGCCTCACCTAAGCTTTTTATTTGACATGTTTCGCAGACGTGGTATACAGAAGCTGTCGTTGCGAGTGGCACCAGGTATATTGAAATATGGATAAGTAAAATGACACTTTTTCGTACAAGCAGTTTACTTATCGTTTCAATAGATATCACAATATTATTATTCAGATACTTCAAACTCGTCTTTTAATTCAACCCAATTCAAAGATTGACCACCTATTGCACTTTGTATATTGTTTCGATCTCCCATTTTTTCAAAGGCTGTCAGGTACTCACCCATTGGGCTCGGCAATTGTTTTGATATAAGGTAGTACGATTGCTGCGCGTCAACCATTTTTCCTGGCGACTCATAATCATTCACCAAATAAAAGGCTGGTTGCGCCTGATCCCAATCTCTTAAATGGTTCAACATACATTCAATGGCGTCATACTTGAAATTTTTCCCCTTGGTTGTTACAATCTGAGCGGCATGTTGCTTATCCACTATTGTCATTTTGCAAAAATGACAGCCGTCCTCTCCATAGTTTATTTCCATTGGCTTAACCTGACATGACAGAGAACCAAGGATGCTAAGCAACATTATGAGAATACTGTTCTTCATCATCTTCTTTTGCTTTTTGAGCTTGCTGACTTGAATTTGATGCTTCCTTTTTGTTTTGGAAATAAGCTAATACAGACAATGCCATACCAAGAAACATTAGGTAGGCGCCAGTTCTAGGCCAGGAAAGAGCTCTGAAGTTTAAAATTGTTTTATTACCTATTAATGGAGGTTGGTATGCCATGGGCTCCCCATCGGAATCAGTAAATTTGATAGCTGCAGTTTCTTTTAGATCATGACCATAATCATACTCCCACAAGTAAAAATCGTACATGGCAATTGTTCCAAAGGTTACCATAAGCCCAAACCATACGAGATACAAATTCTTCTTACCGATAAACCCTGTAAGAACACCCAAGATGATCATTCCTGCCGTAACCAATGGGAATATTTCAAATTCTGGTATTTGCTCAGGAATATCCTTCATACCAACATAGTGGTTCATGATATTTATGTTCTTGATATCATTTGGATTCATCCCTTGAAACTTATTTATAAAAATATCCATGCCTATGGGTTCTGGATATTGAGGAGCTTCAAGTGTGATATTCCAAATTGGGAACAAATAAAGACCGCCCAATAGCAATGCCCCAACTATCATTAAGATTCTTGATCTTTTCATTATCTAGAAATTTGAGTGAAATAGATCCCACCAAATGGTGGGATCTTCATCCTAACTGAGGAGAATCAATCTCCATCAAGACTCCATTTTAGCGGAGTGTTACTATTTCGTCCTGACACTCTAATATATCCTTGCATCTCCTGGTGAAGTGCTGAACAGAAATCTGTACAATAGAACGGCCAGACACCTTCTTTCTTTGGTTCCCAAATGAAAGTCTCTGTTTGTCCAGGCATAATGAGCAGCTCAGATGTATTAGCTCCAATTATACTTATGCCATGAGGAACATCGTAATCCTGTTCAAGATTGGTAACATGAAAATAAACTTTATCCCCAACTTTGATTCCCTCAAGATTATCAGGTGTGAAGTGACTTCTAATCATTGTCATATAAACATGTACTTCATTCCCATTTCTCTCTATCCTGGCCTCTTTATCTGACTTTGCCGCATAAGGGTGATTGTTCTTTTCTAATTCATAGATCTTTGTTTGATTTGGTTTGATGAGGTCCGCGGGGCAGCCTGCCGCATAATGTGGTTCACCTATTGTAGGGAAGTCAAGGATTAACTCCATTTTGTCTCCTGAAATGTCATATAGCTGAGCAGAATGAGCCAATTCGGGACCAGTCGGTAAGTATCTGTCCTTTGTAATTTTATTCATAGCTACAAGGTATTTACCAAATGGTTCCTGAGAATTTCCTCCAGGTATCATTAGGTGACCAACAGAATAGTAAGTTGGTGCTCTATCAAGGACTTCCCAGGTTCCAACTTTCCATTTTACAACTTCCGAACTAATGAAAAATGTAGTATAAGCATTTCCATCATTATCAAATTCTGTATGCAAGGGGCCTAAACCTGCTTGTTGAACAACACCTGAAACAACATCTTCATAGTTGATCACAGGGATTCCATATGCATCTCCATCAAACTTTTTATTTTCAATTGCATCCAACATTTTGGTGAAAGAATGAGCTGTCATTGATGCTGCCAGCTTTCCACTTCCTATGATATACTCTCCTGATGGATCTACATCGCAACCATGAGGTGATTTCGGAGTAGGCAAGAAATAAACTAAACCGGGATACTTGGCTGGGTCCAATACTTTAACCTCTTTCTTCATTGTCGAAGTTGCCATGTGAGTAGACTCTTCATATACGTTGTGAGCATATTCAGTTTTAATTGTCTCAAACTGGCCATTAGCAATTAACTCCTCAGCCTTCTTCCAGTTGATAGCTGCTATAAAGTCTTTGTCATTTTGAGAAGCGTTTACTTCCAATAATGTACTTGCCTCTTCAGTATTGTAAGTAGAGAAGAACATCCATCCATGCGATTTTTTCCTACCAGGGTGTGCCAAATCGAAATTAAAACCAGGCATCATTACCTGAAACTCAAGATTCATTCTACCTGTCTCCTGATCTACTTTAATAAAGGAGAGTGCACCTTTAAAATTTCCTTTATATTCTTCAATTGGCATATCTCTCTGTGGAACTGGAACAGCGAAACGAGTACCTGCTACAACATACTCAGTATTTTCAGTAACAAAAGCGGAGCTATGGTTTCCTGCACTATTTGGAATTTCTATAATTTCTTCTGTTTCGAAGCTAGATAAGCTAATTCTTGCGATTCGAGGAGTGTTGTTACCATTTATAAAACACCATCTCCCATCAACTTTCCCATTTGTCTGGGATAAGTCCGGATGATGGGAATCGTCCCAAGGAATTGATCCAAATGATGTGTTCAACAGAGGCTTGGTTTCTTCATTAAAACCATAACCCTTTTCTGCATCTACAGAAAATACGGGTACTACTCTAAACAATCTACCAGAAGGCAATCCATAAATTGAAAGCTGTCCACTGTAACCACCCGATATAAAGGCGTAAAACTCATCGTGTTCTCCAGGTGCAACATATGACCTGTCTGCCAAGCTGCTGTTCAACGCACCCGTTTGACCTTGTTGACTACAAGATCCTACAATAAACAACATTGTTACGGCGCATATACAACAAATTATTTGATTTCTGATTTGCATGATTTAAGTGCTTTATGTTCTTGATTGTTATTCTGGTAGTATGACTTTGTCTACTACATTGATTATTCCATTTGAGGTTTGGATTGTCCCAACAACTTTTGCACCGCCAACCATAATATCCTCTCCATCAACAACTACCTCCAAATAATCACCGGTAGCCATGTATATTTTTCTTCCCTTATTCGCTTCTCGCTTTAGAGCTTCAACATTAAAGGACCCTGGTGCTGCATGCCTTGTAAGAATAGTTGCCAGAGCTTGCTTGTTTTCCGGCTTAAGTAGGTCTTCAACGGTACCCTCAGGAAGCAAGTCGAAAGCACCGTTTGTTGGTGCAAAAACGGTAAGTGGGCCAGCATTCACAAGTACGTGCTCAATTTCTGCAGCCTGGACTGCTGCGACCAATGTTGAATGAGCTTCTGAACCAATCGCTACTTGCAGAATATTAGCATCCGATACATCGTCCTTAACTGACGCTTGTCCTTTGGGATGTGATTCAGCAAGATTTGTAGCTGCTTGTTCAGTTTGAGGACTGGAACCACAAGAAATTAAAAATCCCAGGACTAATAATGCCAGGGAAGGTTGAATGAGTATTTTCATAATTAATGGTGTTTAAAGTGTTCTAAAATATTCCAATACAGCCCTGGCATCATCCTCAGTTAGGTTTTGATTCGCCATTGGTGAGCCATTAAAATCCATCAATAATTGTTTAGCCATTGGATCCTCCTGCACCATTCCATCAGGGTTTAATATCATGTTCATAATCCATGCAGGTGTTCTTCTCGTTAAAATACCCGCAGGTGAAGGACCAATAAATTTCTTATCTATTTTGTGACAGGCTGTGCATTTACTTTCATATACTTCTTTACCTTTTCCTACAAGTGCTTGATCTATATCCTGAGGTAATGTAAACGCCTGAATAGGGCCTATTCCTTGGTTTGATTCCCAGTTGGCGTATGGATCTGAGGGCTTAGACATTGTCTGTTCCTTGATTCTATCAATTGAACTTTGTCCACCACCGCATGAACTAAGAATAAGAATTATGACTGCTGTTATTCTAATTATTTTCATAAGGTTTGAATTAAAAGTTGATAATTGCATCTCATATAATTAGATAAAGATAAAACGATCTTTTAGTCTTTTATTATGATTTAAATCATTACACAAAATGTTGTTGATCAGAATAAATCAGACTTGAGGGATTTAATATTATCTTTATTTCCGAAGTGGAAATTGGACCAATTCACTTTTTATTATAAGTGAAAATCAATAGTCTTAAAAATTTATTACATGTTTTCTAATGCTTGTAAATACGCTATCAGAGCTATTCTATTTTTGGCATTCGAGTCGGAGAAACAAACCAAGTTGGGATCAAAGCAAATAGCGGAAAAACTAAATGTTCCTGCTCCGTTTCTTGCCAAACTAATGAGAGAATTAGCTTCAAAGAAAATAATATCTTCATCGAAAGGGCCCAGAGGTGGATTTTATATGGATAATGAAAACCTTCAGAATTCAGTATGGGATGTAATCTTGACAGTTGATGGTCCTGACAGATTCAATAGCTGCTTTTTGGGTCTCCCAAAATGTAATCATGAAAACCCTTGCATTGTACACCATATCATTGAACCTTTTAGAAATGGGTTAATGCATGAGTTCCGAGACAAATCGATAAAAGAACTAGTTCAAGAAATTAGAAACGGGAACAAGAATTTTGCAGATTTTCTTGATTCCGAAGAACCCTCCTAAGACCGAAATTTATCTGAATTACAAGAAAATCATAATACCCGTTAACAAAACATTATACCGTTATATGCATGTTAACTTTTGGGAGATCCGTGTTAGTTGTTGAAATGTGATTTAATGTGCTTTGAGGACATTTTTTAAACATTAAACAACTAACCAAACCATGTTAAACAAATTAATTACTTCACTAATGGTGGGAATGCTATTCTTTGCAGCTTGTACACCCACAGACGACCAGATTGATGTTCTGGAACAGGAATCGAACATAGATGATTTCAATTTCGAAATAGCTATTTTATCCGACTACTATGATGCCGGATCCATGATGCATGAGGGGGAGTCAGTAGACCTTTTTGGAAAATACTACTATTCAGCTTTAGGTCTAAATAAACCACTCATCGTGATTGCCCATGCCGATGGAACCACCGTGGATCTTGACAGCTATGAAAGTATGGCAATTGAATTAGCCAATAAAGGTTATTTTGTCGCTAGCGTAGATAGAAAAGGCATTGGTTTCGATGGTCACGATTCTGTTACTTCATTTTATGAATTGTTGCAGAAACACCTAAAAGCTTTATACCTGCAGTTTAATGGTACCACTTTGTACACCAATTCATTGCCCTATGCCAATCCAGCAATTCCTGACGTGATTAGTCATGATGTGATGCTAATAGGTCACAGTGCTGGAGGAAGAGCTGTTTTTTATGAAGGTAAATCGGCAGTCCAAAGCCTGAAAGGTCTTTCTCTAAAATCTATGGTTGGCATTGCTCCTACTTTGGGACTTATGCCTGGAAATGTTAAGCCAGATGTTTCAGGTATCCCACACTTCATTATTCAGGGTCGAAATGACGATGAGTATTTATCAGGATATGATGTGCATTTTTCAATAGATAACCCTTACATGTCAAAAGTGGGATTATTCGAAACTACCCTTGGTTGGGGAGTTGAGAGAGGATATATTCTTACTCCTGGAAACCATCTTATCCAAGGCACATCACATACGAAATCCATAATTTCTTCCATAGCTGATGCATTTTTGATCAATGATCGTGTTGATTTTAACGACCTGATCAGATATCAAACATCAGCTGACCCGGAATGGAATATTTTATACTACCGGAATTCCGATGATATCTATTACCAGGGAAGTAGCGGAGGATGGGTTTTTCCATGGATGTTATACACAACAAAATCTACACAAGGGCTTATAACCTCCGAATATTACAGTCAGAATCTTCTGGGAACTGGTGACGACACCAAAATACTTCATTGGACAAATGCATTAAAGATCAGAAGTCAGTACGTAGGAATAGGATGGGTAACGAGCAAGCCACCTACAAGAACCCTTCAATTTGATCTTAGCGTGGATTATCCATACAATACCGGTCACTACCTTAGATTTAATGCCGGACAACTATTCAATTTTGACTATCAGGAATTCAGTGATGTTGGTATTGACCCTACAATTCAGCTGATTTATGATGATGGTTCTGTGAGCAATGCTATTCTGATGAGCCATCTGGATTGTGGACCAATTAGAGCAGAGCAAATCACGGTGGTAGAAAGAAATATCATGCAGACTTATGTAGTGCCTCTTTCGGAATTCAGAAATAGAACCGGCTCTTCACATATTGACAAGGTGAAGTTCAGTTTTGGGTCTTCCATTGGCACTAAGACAGTGATTATGGACGATCTTGGTTTTATGGATTAGTAAGTAATCAGGTCGTCTGGTTTTTACCGGACGACTTTTTCAATTTATGCTTATTGAAACCCTATTTATATCATTCTAACCCAAGCCTTAAAAACAGGATCATTCACCCACTCATCTTTTCCTGGTTACTCTGTGACGAGGTTGCAATAGTTTTTGAATTCAATTTGGTCGCAAGACCTACCTGCGAACGATACAACGCAAGAATCAAGAATAATATTCCCTGAATAATTCAAGTTTTGTCAATCGTGTATATCTTTAGATTAAAACTTTTAAAGATGAGACTATTGGGTAAAGTAATAGTAATGCTTTTTATACCATTCAGTATTCAAGCTCAGTCTGCCGATGAAATTCTAGCAAACTACTTTGAAAATACTGGAGGGCTTGATAAGTGGAAATCACTTAAATCGATGAAAATTGCAGGCAAATTCCCCACACCACAAGGTGATTTCACTTTCATTATCTATCGAAAAAGTCCGAATCTGTTCAAGATGGAAATTGATGTAATGGGAACCAAAATAATCCCTACTTCTTATGATGGAGAAATAGCCTGGTCATTGAATCCATATGGAGGTACTACTTCTCCCGAAAAGATGCCTGAGGAACAAGGAATTGAAGTAGAAGACCAAGCAGAGTTCGAAGATAAATTCATCGATTACAAAAAGAAAGGTCATCAGGTTATGCTTGAAGGAACTGAAAAAGTAGACGGGGTTGAGTGTTTCAAACTGAAATTAATTAAAAACAGGTTTAATGAAAAGGATGAAGTGATAGAATACCACTATTTCGATACCCAAAACTTTGTTCTAATCATGCAAAAAACTTTTGCTCGATCTGGACCTCAAAAAGGTGTTTCACAAGAAACTCACCTAAGTGACTATCAAGAGTTAGATAACGGATTGATTATACCGTTTTATACAGCAACTAAGCAGGACGGCCAAGTAGTACAAGAAGTCTTTATTGAGAAAGTTGAGGTTAATATAGAGTTAAGTAATGAGATATTCGAATTCTATTAATTTAGTTAGGTTACATAATCAAAACCCTATTTATATCGTTCTAACCAAGCTTTAAAAACAGTCTCATTCACCCATTTATCTTTTTCCTGATTTTGCTGTGATGAGTTTGCAATAGTTTTTGAATTCAATTTGGTCGCAAGACCTACCTTATTAAATAAACCTTTTACCATTTGCTGATTGTCTACTTTAACACTTAAATCACACGGTTCTGTATTAGGAACATTATGAACAGTTGAGAAAGCGCTAATGTTTACTCTGCTATTAATATTTTTTCAAAGGAAAATTCTAATTCAGGTATTATTTGCCAAGTCCAGATCTAAAAGATGATCACCAAATCAAAACAATCTATCCTTTATAATATTCTTTTTGAAAATTGTAGAAGCTGTTAAAAATCCCGCAAACAAAGCTCCTGCAACTCCTGCCGAAACGATATCCTGCCCAGTAAGAAAGAAGTTCTTTATTGGAGTTTTTGGCTGTAAAAACCTCTGATTATATCGTTCAGGATCATGGTCAACACCATAAAGCTCTCCTTTTTCATAATTCATGAAATGCCTGGTTGTAACAGGACTGGAGAGTTCGTAATAATCAATCTTATCTTTCAAATGAGGTAGTTTATCAAAAAGTACCTCAAGTAATCTCTTTGAGATGTTTTCTTTCAATTCTTCGTAATCCTCTCCCCTCTTTTTCCACCTTTTATCTTCCCATTTTTTGAAGATATCATAAGGCATCACTGTAATAATGTCAATTGTGCTTTTTCCTGGGTATCGTTCACTCCAGGTTGGGTCTTTGGCAGATGGAAATGAGATATAAACAACCGGGAATGGAGCATTGATGTCCTTTTCAAATCGCTCGACGCTTTTATCATGATCTAAATCGTCGGGATAGATCCAAAAATTAGCTTTGGGAAGATTCAATTCTTCGGGTGTACCGTTCAGTCCAATGTACAGACTGGCATGAGCAGCGGAAGGTGTTAAAAGGGTAAGTTGCTGAGTTAACTGATGTTGCTCAATGACCTTTTGAGGAATCAGGTATTTGTATGTGTTCATAATTCCAGTACCACTGATAATTAGATCACCCTTTATTTCTTTTCCGTCTTTTAATCTAACCCCAACCGCCTTATTATTTTCGATCCGTATTTGATCAACTTCAGCATTGATAACAATAGTACCACCTCCTTTTTCTATTACAGGATCAATGGTCTCAGCAATTCTGGAGGATCCACCAACAGGAAAACATCCACCTCCAAAATAATGCTTCGAAATGGAAATATGCATTGCAAAACTACTCCTGCTTGGAGGAAGACCATAGTCTCCGTATTGCCCCGTTAATACTTTTATGAGCTCCTCGTTGGTTGTAAGCTCTTGCAAAACGGAAAGTGTTGTTCGGGAGGCATATTTCAAATATGGTTTGCGCATTCTATTACCTGAAAGCTTTTGAATAAAACCAGGCATGGCTTTTTCTGAGAAAAACTGTCGACTGGCTTTGGATACTTCGAACACCAGATCAACATACCGGTCTATTGCGTTTTCCTCATCTGGAAAATAGCTTTTCATAGCTGCTTTCCAATTCTCCACACCTTTTGGGAAATCATAGGTCTTATCTCCTATCACAATGCGATCATAAACCTCTCCCATATCAGCCCATTTAAGCTCACTCTCAGTGATGTAATCAAACATCCTGCGAAGAACTCCCTGCTCCTTATTGACTTCACCGATGTAGTGGATTCCGACATCCCACTCGTACCCACGCCTTTTGAAAACATGAGTATATCCACCTGCTGTGGAGTGTCTTTCCAAGACAAGCACCTTCTTGCCCTCCTTGGTCAGGCAAGCTGCAGCAGCCAGGCATCCCATTCCAGATCCGATCAGTATTGCATCATAGTGGCTGTCGATTTGATGCTTTTGTTTATAGGATTGTATCATAGGTTAATGTTTCAGCCACTTAAAGTAATGGATTTTATGGAATAATTTTGATCGGATTTTAAAAGAAATCCCTCAATAACAACTACAGAAAATCAATCACTAATAATCTCGATCTCATCACAAGTACCAACAAAAGGCACTCCATTGTAGCCAAATGCATAAGTGATTAAGCCTACATATACTGAACTCTCATATTCCGGAGCAGTTCCTGGTAAGTTGCCAGAATCATTATATAGAATCCAATTGTCTGACTGGTTTTCGGTTAGGTTTGGGAGTTGCCAATATACTGTTATAGTTCTGTCTGCATTTCCCACGATTCGTATATCCGCTCTGCCGTCAGGAACAGTGTTGGCTCCAATGTCATTCACTGATGATGAACCATTCAGTGTATTTTTCCCTTCAATGGTAAATCTTGTCGAGCCTCTATGGCCAACTACAACATGGGAAGAATTGGGGTCATCCAGGTCCAATACATGCACCTGCACACCCGCAAAGTTGTAGGGGTCATTGGCATCATTTGGAGCAGTCTGGGAATCATCCAGAGTACCAATTCCAATATTTCTTGCAATAAACTCAAATGGGAATTCAAGAAGCTTGGCATCCAACCGTCCCTGGTCCTGATTGAAATGTAATGTAATATTATCTGTATTATCGGTCAGGCTAGCTAAGTATCTTCCATCTACTTGTCCCACATCAGGAAGAGCTGATTGGTTGTTGGTAACAAAATCCACAAGATCTCCGGAACCATCAAAGGAGTCTACAAAATTACCAGTTTCTTCGATCGGGTCAGGGTCAGGTTCATTGTCTACCTCCTCGGAAACCTCAGAAGAATCATCACTACACGAAATTGCTAATAGCAACAGGATTAGAAAAAATATTCTGTTCTCATTCATCATAATATGTTTTTGAAGTATTACATGCTTGTTTCCCGGAAGCATGAATTCACCCTGGGCTGGAATTTGTGGGTGCAGCGTACTTAAAATTAAGAATAAATATCAAAAATCACATTGCTTTATTCCTGAAGTTAGTTTCTTTCGTGCAATGGTATTACTGCCATTCATTCGACAAAGTACCCGCTTTTTTTATCAAATGCTTAGACAAGGTAACTTGAATAAAATATTTACCGTTGATAATTATGTACCATCCACATCTGTCATGTATCGATTATCTGCATTTGTTTTTCTAATTGTATTAACCATACCCAACATTGGATTTTCACAAAATTCCAGCAATTCTAAGCTTATTAGTGACCGGGTAAATCAAGTTCCTGATTCACTCAAAGATTACCGTGATATTGCAGACTTTTTATGCTCTGAGTTACCTAATGAACGTGATAAATTGACTGCAATACATTCATGGATTGGTCATAATATTAAGTATGATGATGCTCAACTTAAAGAAGACAAGCACTTCGATACTAAGGAGGAATTAATTATAGATGTACTTGCAACCAAACAGGCTGTTTGTGAAGGTTACTCCAGATTATTCGATGCGATGTGTAAATCTCAGGGAATTAAATCCTTTTATATCTCCGGCTACTCAAGAAGGAAAAATGGAAATACCGCTGATGTATCCCACGCCTGGAATGGAGTATGGCTTTCATCAGGTGAATGTCTGATGGTAGATGTGACCTGGGATGCTGGGTATGTCGAAAATGGGGAATACGTTTTCGAATATTTTGATTTCTACTTCCTAAATGAGCCCAAGGATTTTATAAAAACTCATGTTCCATTTGATCCGATCTGGCAGTTTCTGGAAACTCCCCTGAGTCATGGCGACCTAAAAGGAAATGATTCCGACATACTCAATTTTGAAGGCAGCTTTAACTTTAAGGACTCTATTAATCAATTGGAAGAGTTGGATGAATTCACTTCGATTCAAAATGAAATCCGGAGAATAAAAACTTTTGGCGTTACAAATC
This sequence comes from bacterium, assembly GCA_024743255.1. Lineage (GTDB taxonomy): Bacteria > Bacteroidota > Bacteroidia > Cytophagales > Cyclobacteriaceae > JANSWY01. The sequence continues at coordinate 23,865 of JANSWY010000076.1, forward strand.
ATCTGATTGAAGAGCAATTAGCTTACCTGGAAAAGAAGTTAAATTACCTTGAGACATGTAAAGCAGTAAAGATTTACAATGAAGCCACTGTACATTTAAATTCTGCGATAGATCAATATAATTTATACAATAAGTACAAACACCGGAAGTTCAGAAAACCTAAAATTTCAGACGATCAGGTTCTGAATATGGTGGATAATATTCTTTCTGAAGTTTCAAAAGCCCAAGATCTGGCAAGGCACGTTTCTACTTCAGACCTAGAGCTTTCCAGAGATCGGGATAAGATATTGAGGATTATTAGGAGAATCGAAGAGGAGATTTTAATTGAAAGAAGATGGGTCACTAAACGTCTTGATAAATGGAGGCTTTTTAGGAGTTAGTTAATCGCCGCTACGGTTAAATGGCGGCAATCAACCAAAATTAAAATAGGAATTTAGTCATTATAGCCTCCTTTCAGTTTAACAATCAGAATTATATCATACCTCACCCCATTGACACCTCAGAATCCTTATGCTTTGATCTCACAATCAAAAGAACACTTATTCCATATAGAAAATTTGAGATTCCAACTTCTATTCCATGAGCCACTCTAATAAACTGAGGCATGGATTCATTTGGGGGAATCAAGGGTGCTACACCGCCGATGATTGAGAAGACCATCCCCACCAACAAGGCTTTATTCAATTTATTTGCATCAATACTGCGGTCAATCAAAATAGCTATTGCCACAAAGACAAACCCTCTAAAAAATACATTGGTCATGAAAAACACTTCAAGTGGGGGGAGCTTATCTTGATAAAATTCTGAAAATCCCGGAGTTGAATTTTGTATAAGAACTCCTGCAATAAGATAGAAAAAGATATATATGAAATTGGCAATTAGAATTTTGCCAACCCAACTACCTACTTTCCTGGGTAAAAAACCTTGGGTTGATTCATTACCTCCTTTCCATCTTCCAAAAACCCAAATTACTATAACCGAAACTACCAATGCATAGGGAAGCCCAAATAACATCGATTTCATAAAATAAGAAAGTGAAACTACCTTAAACAACAATGCCTCTACGATAATATTGAAGGTCCCAATCACATAGAATATTGCTGTTGTTGATAGTAATAATCTGATGGAATGATATCGACTTTGTGTAACATATAAACTAAGAACGCAGACAATAAAGAAATTTGCCAGTAAGTTCCAGATGAATTCGTGATTGCTTAAAGTATTTCCAGAGGCCAATTCAAATAAAAACAACAGTAAGGTAATTACTATTGCAGCCAGAAATGCCTGAATTAAATGTTGAGGTTTCATAATATGCTGTTTTAAGGTTCTTTTTCAATAATTTTCAATGTTGACTTTAACCATGATATATGGGTTTTGAGAGTAGCAAGACCAAATTCAAAGGAAAGCCTTCCATGAAGAGGTAAGAGGGCACCTTCATCTGATTGGTGGTATTTCTCAAGTGATTGCAAATAAACTTTTGACAGAGCCAGAAATGAATTGAGGAATATCAGCTTCTCTTCTTTTGATACCAGATGATCCATAAAGGCAAATTTCAGCAACAGAACATTGGTACCTTTCGAAACCTGCTCAATCGTGATGGGCTCTGTCAACCACTCTTTAATTCGCTTTTTCCCATCACTTGTAACATTCAATAATCCAGTATCAATGTTTTTTGCTATCAATTCCAACTTCTGAAGTTTGTTGCAAGACGGATAGATTGAGCCTGGGCTACTACTATAGTTTCCCATAGCGGTATTCTTAAAGATCATTCTAATGGCATATGCGGTCTTATCGCCTGAGAGAAGTAATCCTAATATTGCAAAATCCAGTGTTGTAATTCTCATATTAATACGATTCGTACTATTAATATAGTACGAATCGTATTAAAAATCAATAAATATTTAGTTCATTGGAATACTAATAATTTGAATTTCACCAAATAGTGTGGTGAAAATTGATGCTGTCGTCAACTCTCTGATAGGTATGTGCGCCAAAATAATCCCTTTGGGCTTGTATTAGATTAGCTGGTAATTCTGCAGTTTGCAGGCCATTAAAGAAATTGACTGCTTCCAAAATGCACGGAACATGGATGTGATTTTTCAAGCAAGTGATAGCTATTTCGCGAGCGCTGAAGTACGTACTTTTTAATAAATTAATAACTCTGGAATCACTTATAATCGCACTATTGGATTTTAGAATAACCACCAATTCCTTCATTAAATCCGACTTGATTATACATCCCTCTGTCCAAATTCTGGCGACTTCACTTAAATTGACATCCCAATTATTTTGAACTGAAAATGTTTCAATAAAACTAAAGCCCTGATAATGATTAATTATCCTACTGAATTGATAAGCGTCTTTTAATTGACTAACAGATATTTCTACATCCTCATTCTTAATTGAATATAAAGCAGACATCTCCATTCTTCGGTCCTTAAAGTAAGAAAGGTATCTAGCGAATAGAGCGGCTGGAACCATTGTTGCAGGTTCACCAGAATCGGCTATCGCCACAGTTGTCCAATTTCCAGTACCCTTGTTTCCAGCCTTATCCAATATCTTATCAAGAAGGTAGTCATCACCTTCCTTTTTTCTTAGAATATCAATTGTAATGCCAAGCAGGTAGCTCTCTAGATCCGATTTCCATGATTCTAAAACATTAGCAATTTCTTCATTAGTTAAGCCTTGTCGTTTCAAAATCGCATAGCATTCTGCCAGCAGCTGCATTTCCACATATTCAATCCCATTGTGAACCATTTTAACAAAATGCCCACTTCCTTCTTTACCCACATATCCACAGCATGGAACTCCATCACTATCCCTTGCCGAAATATTCTCCAGATAGAGCTTAACTTTTTGATAAGCTGTCTCATTACCAGATGGCATTATTGATGGACCATTTAGTGCTCCTTGTTCTCCACCCGATATAC
>JANSWY010000035.1 GCA_024743255.1 bacterium
AAACTTTCTGGAAATGAAGTTGTTACCAATGGCGGTAGAGTAATTGCGTTCTCTGCCTTGGGTAAGAATATTGGTGAAGCTTTGACCAAATCTTATAAAGCCCTGGAAAACGTAGAGTGGGATGGAATTTACTACAGAAAGGACATAGGAAAAGACCTGCTAAGGTTGTCTCTCTAACCGCTTATCAAAGTAGACCGCAACAAATTACTGCTAATCCATAATTTTGACTTATTTTTAGATGCTAAAGCCAGTAATGTTGATATAAATGAACGCTGGCAAATGAATTAGAAGGATAACAGATAATTGGATGGGATGTAGCACATGTAGTTCGGTTAAGAACGAAGATGGATCTGTTGCTGGATGCAAAAACAACGGCGGTTGTTCGACCGGCGGATGTAATAAAATGAATGTTTTTGACTGGTTATCCAATATGGATATTCCAGATTCTAATAGATTCGACATAGTTGAAGTAGGTTTTAAGAATGGAAGAAAAGAGTTCTTCAGAAATTCCGATAACCTTGATCTTGTTACAGGAGAGGCGGTAGTTGTGGATGTACCAAATGGACACCACGTTGGATACGTTTCTTTAACAGGAGAACTGGTTCGACTTCAAATGAAGAAGAAGCAAGTTGCTAACGACGATGAAGTAAAGTCAATCTATAGAATTGCAACTGCAAAAGATCTAGAGAAATTAGATAAAGTGAAAAAGCGTGAAATGCCCACGCTTTACAGAACACGTACAATAATTGACGACCTAAAGCTCGATATGAAACTTACAGATATCGAGTATCAGGCAGATAATACAAAAGCCACTTTTTATTACTCAGCAGACGATAGAGTCGATTTTAGAGAGTTAATCAAAATTCTTGCATCTGAGTTTAAGATTCGTGTTGAAATGCGTCAAATAAGTTTGAGACAGGAAGCAGGAAGGCTTGGTGGAATTGGCTCATGTGGTAGAGAATTGTGCTGTAGTACCTGGCTGGCTGACTTTAAGAGTGTTTCGACCTCTGCTGCCAGATATCAGAATCTATCATTAAATCCAAGTAAGCTTTCCGGACAATGCGGTAGACTTAAGTGCTGTCTCAACTACGAGTTAGATACGTACATGGATGCATTGGAAAATATTCCTGAAGTTGAAAAACCTCTAGTCACAGAAAAAGGTGAGGCTACATTACAAAAGACCGATATTTTCAGGAAAATAATGTGGTTTGGTTATGCCAATGAAAACACATGGCACCCTGTGGATGTGGACCGAGTTGCGGAAATTCTTAAACTAAATAGTGAAGGAGTAACTCCGGCAACTTTAGCAGAAGACGAACTTGCAGAAGAGCTGGAAGTTGGAGGAATAAATAGCGATCTGGATCAGTTAGATAAAAAGTACAAGTCTAAAGGTAAAAGAAACAAAAGGAAGAACAAAAGGTCTAACCGGGGAGGAGATAAAAACAGGTCAAATCAGCAAGCAGGTAATAAGAATTCCAATAAGCGGCAAGCAAGTAATAAGAATAGCAAACAGCAAGGCAATAACAAGCAGCAGCCGAATAATAAGCAACAAGGCAACAACAAGCCTAAAAATAAAGGGAACCAACAGCAAGGAAATAATAATCAGGGTGGCGGCAAGCAAGATGGAAATAAGCAAGGGGCTCCAAAAAATAAGAAAGGTAACCGTCCAAACAATAGAAAGAAAAATGCGAATAAAAACAGACCTCAGGCCAACAAACAATCTGGTGATAACTAGGCTTAACAGAGTTTTTTTAGGTTTGTTATTGGTTAGTGCTTTTATTTCAATAACAAGCTGCGGTGGACCTGATAAGGTTTTTGAGGATTATTCCAATATTGTAAAGGAAAGCTGGCATCAGGATTCCTTAGTCAGTTTTGATATTAACATTGATCAGGTAGAACAACCGTTGAACCTTGGGGTTACATTAAGGTATGGACTGACTTATGCATATACTAATGTGTACATTAATTATCGGGTTACTAAAGAGGATGGTACTTTAGTGAAAAGCGAATTAGAAGAGGTCGTATTGTTTGATCCCAAAACAGGCAAGCCACTTGGTAGTGGTATGAGTGATGTTTTTGATATAGAAAGCAATTTCCTGGAATCATATAATTTTCCTGAAGCTGGGAAATACGCAGTTAGTTTTCAGCAATATATGAGAGTGGAGGAGTTGCCGGATATTGTTTCTGTAGGTTTAAAGGTTACAGAAAGTGGAGTTTCCAATTAAGGTTCGGTTGAATTAATAAATCTAGAAAGCTTTTCAATCACAAGTTCTTTCTCCATCCAATACTCTCGTGAGAAAAATGCTCTAAATCTCCAGTTCTTTTTTTGGAATAGAAATGGTTTGTAAATGTGAGGGTCTTTAATTGAAATACTCTCATAGTATAAACTGTCATCAGTCATGACTAAACCACGATAATCTCCATTGTTGGTGACCGTCAGATCTGCAAATGGCAAGCTCTCCTCAAGAGCGGTTTCTTTAGAGTTGATTAAGTTGATATTTCTAAAATGATCCTTTAAATACCAATCCGCATTATGCTGCTCGTGAGGTTGAGCTTGAGGTTTGTATTGTCCATCTGAGACTCGGTAAGCATATTCAAGGTATTTCTTTAATAGCTTGGGGCCTGAGTTTTTCAATCCGTCTACATTTAATTGATTAGGAAGAATGCTGGAAACAATCATTATTTTTTCTTTCGCTCTTGTGATTGCAACATTCAACCTGTTTTCTCCACCTTCCACATTTAAGGATCCAAACTTCATATTCATTCTCCCATTTTTATCTGGTGCATATGCCGTGGAAAAAATAATGATGTCCCTTTCGTCTCCCTGTACATTTTCAATGTTCTTAACGAACAGATTTTCTGGCCACAATATCTTTCTTGAAATCCCGAACTCCTCCATTAAATCAAGGATATACCCTTGCTGAGCTGCATTGAATGTAACAATTCCTATAGATTTGCCCGGTTCCTTTTCTAATAGGTTAGACGCCAGGATTACGGTTTCCTGAGCTTCATCTCTATTTACATTGTTTTCCCAAATACCATCGCATTTCACATATTTAATGGATGGCTCTTTCTCATTAATTTTGTGGAAATCTGGAAGTAAGTTAAGCTTACCTCCATAAAACTGTTGATTGGAAAATTCAATTAGTTCCAATGTCTGAGATCTGTAATGGCCTTTCAATTGCACTTGCATTAAATGAGCTTTTGCAAGATTTAATAAGGAATCTATTTCAAGTTCTGGAATATCTTCATCGTTATCATCTTCCCATCTTACTTTATAAATGTCCAATGGCTGAAGCTGCTTGTCATCCCCCGCAATTACAATCTGCTTACCTCTATACATAGCGGGAAGCCCTTTTTCGGCGAAACACTGACTGGCCTCATCAAAGATTACTACATCAAAAGATTCTTTCATTGGGAAGATAGCAGAAGCAGATTCTGGAGAAGCCATCCAACAAGGGATCAAATCATATAACTCTTCCTCAAAGGATGTGATCAACTTCCGCATTGGCCAAATACGTCTTTTTTTGGTTACCTGGTGAAGAAGATCTCTATATGTTACAAGGTTATTGAGGCGATTGTATTCAAGGTTGTGATAAGTTTTTTCCCGTGCTTTTAATAGCAGAATATCATTGCTGACCTCAAGTTTTTCTGCAACCGCATTCTGTAACTCCCTCTCCATTTTCTCGAACTTAAGAGAGGATACAGATCTAAGTACTGGATATTTTGTTTCAATGTGGTCGATCCATGCAAGCCGCAGACTGTTTTGAAACAAAATCAAATTTTTCTCTTTTTGATCGGCACTGTTTTCCTCCAGAAGTTTGTCCAAAACTTTTTGCTCAGTAATTGATAGGCTTTCTTTTATTCTGTCAAACTCGCATAAAGATTCAAACTCTTTGTTGAGTGAGTCAATCATCCTTTCACCTACCTGAGATTTTTTTGCTATCTGATCAATCTGACCTGGATTAAGATAAATCTCCCATTGCACCCGCTTTAATGGTAGATCTGCAAGGACCCTGATAGTTCGCTTGATTTTATCAGATAACTGCTCATAGTCATGATGCTTCACAGATATGAAGTCTTTCAGATTCCTAACAGATACAAAAATACTTCTACTCTGAATGGCCAGTTTTTGATAATAGAACCAATTCTGAATATCAATTTTTCTCATAGATCCCGGCAATTCCGGTAACCATTTTGTATCCTTCAATTCAGAAAAGATATGCTCAATATTGAGCCTGTTATCAATTTTTTCAATCAAGGTGTTGAACCCCTGCTTGTTGCTTTTTAAGTCGTTTGCAACTAGTACGCGGGTAAGGAAAGTTTTATCCTTGCTGAAAAACTTCCAGGTAAACCAACTGATGAAACTTCTTCTGGCCTTAATTCCCCTGTTAAGAACTTCCTGAAATCTTCCTAGTTCAGATGCTTCAAGAGACATTTCCGGGCCAAATCCCTTGTAACCTTGCATTAAGGTTCTTTCCATGTTGGATAACCACTGTGAATCTCCTTCCATATCAGATTCCACCATATGGCTGAAGCCATTATATACTTTTGGGTCTGAGAGGATTTTTAGGAGCTCTCCAAGTTCATCTTTTTTGGAAATTATATATCCAGCTGTTTCTAAATCTACTGTATTATCCAGAACAGCCTTTACTTTTTCACCCAATTCTTGCTGATAATCCGGAATCTCAGTGATAATGTCTTTTATCTTTCCAAAATCCGTTATTGTATGATTTGCAAAGGACTTTCTATTCGACCAGGGATGACTTTCTTTTTCAAATAATTTACTGTAATCCAGATAATCTCCCAGTTTTTTTTCTGTTTCCGGAAGTTGATGGAAATCAAGTTGACGATATTCCTGACGGATATCGATAAAGTTCTCATGGGGATTAGAAGTCAGGTATAGCTCCTTTATAGATTTGCCGCACTCCTGTTCATCAAACAATGCAAATTTGAACTCTTCAAGCTCCTCCGTTAATTGGTCAATTGTACGACTAGCTTGCTGAAATTTTCTTTCAAGTTGAATTGAATCTAAAGTATTGTTCTTTTGCTGATACTCATTTAACCTTTCAATTTGAGAACCGATTTGCTCGTATATTGTTTTTCGGTCATTCTTGAAATCATGCATTAACCCGACAAAGTCCTGAAGATCTTTTTCAGAAAGCCTTTGATATACAACATCCAGTGCCGCCTTTTTCTGGCTGACAAGCAGAATGCTCTTACCCCTTGCCATAAAGTCTGAAATGATATTACATATCAGCTGAGATTTGCCAGTTCCGGGAGGACCCTGGACAATTATGGAGTTGCCTTGTTTGATGGCTTTCAAAGCATTTTCCTGATATGCATCTAATTCAAAGGGTGTAAATGTGAGCTCTTCTTTAACATTCTTAACAAATGAGAAATTGTATTCATCATTCTCTTTGGACTCTTTGCTAAAAAATAATTCTTCAATCTGACTAAACTCATCCTTCTCCAGCATATGCACATAATCTGGCACCAGATACGATCCTGCTTGCGGAAATATTCCAAGTACAGCTTCCGGGTGGAGTTTTAACTGACCATCCAATTCAAGATTTTCAAAATCCTGCTTTCTGAAATTGTCGAAAGTATGGAGTGCATCCATGAAGTTCTCCTGGTTGAAATTGATTTCGACACTGCTGTCCTTTAACAGTTCATACAACTCGGTTCTGAATACAGTGGAGTCGTTATCAAAATCATCAAATACTTTGTCTAGCAATTCTTCATCAGGTGCAATTTGATTGAAATAAGAATATGCCAGTAGAAAAGTCTTATTAAGAGTCAGGTTTACATTTTTGCGGAGCTTGATGTTCCATGTGTTGTCTGATAACTCTAATTCTACAGGAAAAAATATGAGTGGGCACCTAACGGCAGTTCCTTCATTAAATTTCCCTCGTACAAATGGCCAACCTACAAATAAATCCTTGGCACCTCTTTCTTCAAAAATAAATTTCTCAATACGATCTATTTTCTTCAGCCGGCCACTTAATTTGTTGGCCTTGTCATCATGTGTATCAACTGCTTTAGCAATTGGTATTTTAGATTTCTTTGCAATTAAGTCTCTTATTATATCAAATGAAGGCTGATTATTGGCAAAGTCCAGGTCGTGCAAATCTATGAACTGATCAGAGATTAGCCTGAGCAGTAGTAGAGATCTATTATTTCCGGAAAGATTGGTTAATCTTCTTAGGTATGATTCGAGAATTTTTTGCACAGGCTAAATATATCTTCAATAATCTTTATTCGAAAGTGATATAAGGTTGTATTTTGAAAAGGGTAGTATCATTTAATATTTCAATTTTGCTCAGATCTTGTTCAGAGTTAAAATTACCATGTTGATGTCTGTAGTTTACAATCGCTCTAGCCAGATTGTAATTGATATATGGATGGCTCGCCAAATATTTAACAGAATCCGAATTGATTTGAATCTTTAATACCTCTTTGGAAATTTCGAATTGCTCCAAAAGGTTATTAATCACATCCTCTTTTAAACCGTACACCTCAACCAATTGATCTTCTGAATGAAATCCACCTAATTTATCTCGATACTTGATTATTCTATTTGATAAAACCTTACCAATTCCTCTCACACTCTTCAATTCCTCCAGAGAAGCTGAATTAATATCTGATTTTGAAATAACCTCTGAATTCTCAACCTCAGTCTTAAATATTTGAGGCTTTCGCTTTTCAATTATTATATAACTCTCTAACTCCTTTACCCTGGATTTATTGATTCCATAAATATTAAGTAGGTCCGATTTTTCATAAAACCTTCCTTTTGCATTGAGGAACTTTGTCCAGTTATTAGCAACTCTTTCGGTAAACCCTAATGAAATAATCTGTTCCTTACTGATTTTATTAGGGTCAAATTCAAATTTTTGAAACTCCCTTTTTATTGGTGCGGAAACTACATTTTTTGCCTGCTCCTTCTTTTTTAAGCTGATTTCTTTCCTCCATTCCTCGAGCTCCTGTAGACTAAGTTCAGTATTAATGTCGTTAGAGAGATAAATTTTGTATACGTAAAGCAGCCCTGAGCACAAAAACAACGTTGGGATTAATAACAACAGGCCGTTGGATTCTGATTTAGAGAACCCAAAATGGTTTCTTAAATGAGAAAATATGACTTTTATCATGTTGTGTGACTGATGATTTTATCGTAAGTGGTTAAGAATCAAATGGTTGCTTATTATTTATAATGATTCTAAATTACAAACAACTAACAATCATCAGGCCCAAGTTAACACTTTGGAATTTATTTTTGCAAGACTATACGATTACCTATGCATATTACTTTTAAATCGGTTGCCCTCTCGTACAAGAACACGCCTCTGGAGATCAGAGAAAAGATCGCCTATGATGAGAAATCATCTAAAAGATTAATGCGTGACCTTCGTGATATCCTGGGTCTACAGGAGACAATGATCTTATCAACTTGTAATAGAACTGAGATTTATTACTCAAGTAATGAATCGCGTTTTGAAGATATTGTCAAGGTGATTAGATCTGAGCGAGGGCTTGAAGGGGATGTAACCAAATACTTTGAGGCCATTGACAATCACAATGATGCGGTTCAGCATTTATTTTATGTGGCGATGGGACTAGAGGCTCAGGTTGTTGGTGATATGCAAATTTCAAACCAGGTGAAAAATGCTTATCAGTGGAGTGCTGATGAGAATATGGCTGGTCCATTCCTTCACAGGTTGATGCATACTATTTTCTTTAGCAACAAAAGAGTAGTGCAGGAAACTCCTTTTAGAGATGGTGCTGCTTCAGTTTCTTATGCGGCAACAGACTTGGTAAAAGATTTAACAAGGGAGTTCCAGGAGCCAAAGGTATTGGTAATTGGTCTTGGAGAGATTGGTTTAGATGTTGTGAAAAACCTTTATGAACACACCAAGTGTGATGTAACAATATCTAACAGAACTTTCGCTAAAGCTGAAGAGATTGCAGCTGAGCATGGTTATAAGACACTTCCTTATGAAAACTTTGAAATGGAGCTTAAGAACTATGATGTAATCATAAGCTCGGTTAGAAAAAATGAGCCAATCATTTCAAGTAAGTCGATTGAAACCATTGAAATATTAAGTCATAAATTCTTTATAGATCTTTCTGTGCCAAGAAGCATCGCTGCTAATGTAGAAGATGTTCATGGCGCACTGTTGTATAATATTGATGATATTCATGATAAAGCAAATGCAGCACTGGAGATTCGTAAGAAGTCTATTCCAGCTGTAGAAAAGATCATTGAAGAATCTATTGCCGAGTTCAACAACTGGGCAAGGGAAACAGAAGTTTCTCCAACTATCCAAAAGCTGAAAGGAGCACTGGAAGATATCAGGAAAGCAGAACTTGCGAAACATATGAAAAACATTTCCCCTGATCAGGAAGAAATATTGGAAGTTGTTACCAAGGGGATGCTTCAGAAGATTATCAAGTTGCCAGTACTTCAATTGAAAGCTGCATGCAAACGGGGTGAGGCTGAAACACTCATCGACGTTTTGAATAATCTATTTGACCTGGAGAGTCAGCCACTTAAAAAGTGATTTAATTATTAACATAAAATCGCTTGTACCCTCCATTTGCTTTTTATTATGGTTTTCTGCTGTTTTAGCAGCTCAGGAGAATTATGCTGTTTTCGAAGAGAATGGCAAATTTGGTCTTAAAGATGAGATTGGAGAGGTTGTAATACCTGCGAGCTACGAGAATTTAGGTTGGTCGGATAACAATAATGTTCCTGTTGGTGGTGCTATTGGCTACAAAAGAAATGGTTCCTGGGGATTGATCTCTGTCAAAAACAAAATTTTAACGTCTCCTGATTATCACGATCTAGTCATTCTGGAGAATCAATACATTCTAGCCTCCAGAATAGGTAAATTTTCTAACTCTTTACTTTTTGGAATTCTAAATTTTGATGGAACTGCCAGAGTAAGTTTCAAATACCGATCAATTTCCCCAATTGATAATCAAAAGTTTTTAGTGGTTGAACAGAAAGAGGGTGTACTGAAGACCGGAATTATCACAGATAAAGATGTTGTGGTAATACCAATTGTCTACAGAGACGTCCATTTTGATGATAGAGGAAATATCATAGTAAGAACTTTTGGAGATTTACTGGGACTGAATACTGCGGAAGGGCGCAAGGTATTGGAACCAGAGTTTAACAAAATAACCTTCCCAAAATCTGATGTGATTCGGGTAGAAAAGCATGGGTTACAAGGTGCATATAAGTTTGATGGTTCGAAATTTATTGAGATCAATAAAAAGACAATTTCATTTGATAACGATGAGCCGTTTATTGAAGAGTTTCCGCAATGGGAATTAAGAAATACTAAGAATGAGCTTATTTCATCTATAAGTGCGGATTCAATCAAAGAGCTAGACAAAGATTTATATATCGTTAGCAGAAATGGAATTCAGGTAATAGAAAATATTGACAGGGATCATGTACTGTCTTTTCAGGGTCAGGAAGTTGATTTGATTTCTGATAAGTTTTTGATTACCAGAGGTGATGAAAAGTATCATATCTACAAAAGGAACGGAGATAAATTTTTAAAGGAGGCATATGACTCTATTTTTCTGGATGATGAATACATTTTTACGAAGACTTTTAGAAAATCTAACCCATGGGATATTTATAGTAAATACGGGAACAAGATTTCAAAATTTGGCTATCAGGACGTTCGGAAATCTTCAGAAAGATATATCCCGGTAAAACGAAGTGGTTATTGGGGCTTTATTGATTTTAGTGGTCAGAATATTCTAAAGTGTAAATTCGATTCTGTTGGAGATTTTAAGAATAAAAGAGTAATCCTAAAGTTTTATGACACCTGGGGACTTGCAAATAATTATGGTGATTGGGTTATTCTTCCTTTTGAACACTCATTAAAAAGGGTGTTTTCCAATACCTATCTGTCACAGAAAGAAAGAAGCCTGAAAATATATGATGGTGAAGGGAATTTACTGAGACGAACGACTGAAATTCTTGAATTCAGGGATTTTGGAATTTTAGTCAGAGGAGATAGTACTAAGGTAGGGTTGATGGGTGAGGATGGTCAGATGATCACTTCTGTTGCATATGATGCGATTGAAAACATTGAAGGTACTGATTTAGTCACAATTCGGATTGAGGAAGACCTTGGAATTATTAATAAGAGAGGACGATTGATAATTCCAATGGAGGAACATTATCAAGAGATAGTTGGTGTAGGGCAAAACTACATTGGTATTAAGAAGGACAATAAATACGGATTTATTGATTTCAGGGGGCTGTTGAGAATAGCTAATAGATATGACTCAATAAAATTATTTGCAGATAGCCTGGCTGCAGTAAAATTGAATGATAAATGGGGGTTCGTTGATATATATGAGAAACTTATCATCCAACCTAATTATGAGCAAGTAGGTCAGTTTATGGATGGTGTTGCAATTGTTGGGTATCAGGGAAAGGAAGGATTAATATCTCGGAAAGGTGAGTTACTAATTGATTATAAATACGATAAAATCATCAGGACTGATTATGGCCACTTCATAGTTTACGAAAATGGGAAAGCGGGATTGGTTAATCAAACTGGTAAGTTGATAGCTTATCCCAAGTATGATTACATAAAAGATATTGGCAATGATCAGCTGATTGTCAATTCTAATGGTAGATGGGGTGTTCTCAAAAATGATGGAACTTATTCGATCCCAGCGCTCTTTCAGGAAATTATTTTTGACACTATTAATTACAGGTATCTAACCAAGAAATACTAACTCAGATCACCGACAACTACTTGGACCAAATCATCTTCATTGAAATACTTATTGGCAGTTTCCAGAATTTGGTCAGGTGTCACAGACTTTAGCGTATCCAGATAATCGTAATAGTATTGATAATCTACTCCAGCTAAAAGCACTGATTTGAATTTTGTGGCAATATTAAATGGAGAATCAAGACTCGAAAGAAATTGCCCGAGAAGGTAATTTGTTGCTGCTCTCAATTCAATTTCACCCACCAATTCCGATTTGAGCAACCTCATTTCTTTGAATATCTCATCAATGGTATTTTGAGTAAACTCCCTTTTTACATCTGCTGAAATCACCTGAAAAGCTGCTTCGTTTAAATGTGCGATACTTGAGTAAATTCCGTAGGTATATCCTTTGTCCTCACGAATGTTCTTCATTAATCGAGATCCAAAGTAGCCTCCAAAAACACTATTGGTAACACTTAGTAAATGAACATCCTCATGATTTCTGTCAATGCTCATCTGACCTATTCTGATGGATGACTGCATGCCGTCCTTTCTTACTAAGTCATTATTTTTTAAAATGGCGAAGGAACCTGTAGAAACTGGGTTTTCTGAGATTTGTAGTTGTCCAAAAGCATCACCTATTGTTTCTCTTACTTCTTCAGTGACCTTCCCGCTCACAATGATCTGTGGACTACTCAGGAGTTTGTTTTGGAAAAAGCTAAGTGAGTCTTCTCGACTTAATTCAGTGATATTAGAGGGAGTTAAAATCGTGCCATACGGATGATCTGATCCAAATAAGTTTCTTCTAAATTGCTTTGACGCTACGATATTACTCTTTTCATTATTTATCTGAAGCTCTTGAAGTTTGATTTTTTTGGCCAATTCGAACTCTTCTTCTGGCCAGATAGAATCACTCAGCAGCTCTTGAACAATTGAAAGTACTTCCTTTACAAACTTATTAAGTGTGTAAATTGTAAATGTAAAATTGTCAAAGCCAGAATTGATATCCACAAATGCTCCATAGAAGTCGAGCTTCTCAGCGATTTCCGATGAGCCGAGCTTACTTGTGCCTTCCTGTAGCATTTTGGATGCCATGAAAGATTGGCCGTTCATATCTTCCTGTACAACTCCGGATTGCAATATTAAGTCAATTTTAACGGCTTCCTGACATGCAATATTCAGGCTATAAAGAGGAATCCCATTGGCTAAGATTGATTTCTCTGCCAATGGGATTTTAATTTTGTTTATTGGTGTAGCTGCGGGAGCTACAGTTCTATCAAGCATTTAGTTTCCGTTTACGTCTACTTCTGGCTTGTTCATGTTGAATAGCAATGATACTCTCAAAGTATCGCCAAGAGGATCGTTTTGCTCTGGCGGGATTAAGTAAGAGAAGTCAACTCCAAATACCTGGTATCTGAAACCTAATCCAATTGTAAGGAATTTTCTATCTCCTTTATCTTCAGATTCCCAGAAGTATCCAATTCTTCCCGAGAAAATGTCTCTGTACCAATATTCAGCTCCAAATGAAAGAGTGATTTCTTTCATTTCTTCACTGAAACCATCAGGAGCATCACCAAATGAACCAAAAGTTCCACCAAGTAATGATCTGGTATTAGGGTCCACACCTCTGATTACATTTCCATCAGCATCATACACTGGAGGCGAAGGAACCAATAATTTATTGGCATCTATACCTAAAGTAATTGAGTTGTAAGGGTCAAGATTGGTTTTAAATGCAGTACCAATTCTTAAGTTTCCAGGTATAAAATCTTCATTTGCTTCATTGGTATAAGTGATTTTCTGACCAATGTTTGAAATGTGTGCTCCAGCTGAGATGTTGGAATTCTTTCCACTGAAAATAAGATCCTTTGTATAGTAAACTCCAAGGTCAACTGCTACACTAGTACCTGCTTTGGCATCCGGAGCACCAGTCACATTACCTGCAAGGTTCGACCAGATAAATCTACCAGTAAGTCCAATACCTAGATTCTCAGTTAATTTTCTTGAGTATGTTCCATCAAATGCTAATTCCTGAGGGCTTTCTATTCCTTGTGGTAATCCCTGAATATCTGTAAGTTGGATTTCACCCAAATCAAAGTATCTGAATGATACTCCTATTGTCTGGATACGGTTAATTTTTTTGTAGAAAGTTAAGTAGGACACTGACATGTCGTCCACAATGTTACCTAGCCAAGGAACATATGATAAACTAAATCCCAGATCATCTTCAATAAACGCAAGTTTTCCGTTGTTCCAATGTACGGAATTTGCATCTGGGGAGGTAGCAACACCAAGATCTCCCATAGCTGCACCCCTGGAATCAGGAGCAAAGGAAAGGAATGGAACTGCCGTAGTTATCACTCTGTTTGTGCTGTCACTTCCTGTTACCAACTGTGCGTTAGCTACACTGCTGGCAAAAACGAATGCTGTCAGAACAGCAAGACTTTTAAATAAATAGGTCATTTTTTTAATTTCTGAAGCGCAAAGATATAATTAATTACTAATAAGTAGGCGTCTGTGTATTTCGTTTGTCGCCCCGTCCAACGAGCTTTTCATTTTAAACCTGTAAATGTAGATGCCATTTTCGATAGAATAACCATTGGCATCCTTTCCATCCCACACTATATCATCAATGGTTTCATCCGGATCTGTATATCGAAATTGTCTGGTGAGAACATTGGATCCATCCAACGCGAAGACTTCAAAATCTATGGTAAGTTCTTCTCCATCACGGTCGTGACTGATCACAAAGGTGGTGTTGGTGGTCATAGGGTTAGGATAGTTATATACTTCGTAAAAAATAATTTTAGCTTCTGTTGAAACTACAAATTCAACAGAGCTTTCTGCAAAATTATTGTATGTGTCCCATACTTTTATTTTTATTTCATGTCTACCGGGCTCAAGGTTGCTTAAAGGATAAGAAATCCAACCTTCCTGGTAGGTATCATTAGCGGCAGTATAGAATTCATTTAAATCAATTTCATCACCTCCATCTAATATACCCGTTAGGTTTTGACCAATACCCCGATTCGATATATTGATTCCACTTTCGTCTTTCAGGTTTACAAGCAGAAGAGGGTTTGGGCTTACATCGTCTCCCTGTTTATATCCAGTATCATTGAAATATATGGCAATCTCAGGAGGTGTCTGATCTGTAGATGAAACCGAAGTACTCCCACCAACGACAACATCAATGTCAGCTCCACTTGCATCAGATTGTTGATCAGATGAAACTGCATATAAACTAATCTTTCCTCTATCAAAATTGTAGGATATGTTTTTAGGCACAACAAATTGGAATTGAAATTGGCCATTAATAATACTTGCTTCACCATTGAATAATAAGGTATTTCTTACTTCGTAATTGAATGGTGAATTCTCATTACCTAGTGTTTGGAAATTACTTGGTTTATCAAAAACTTTCGCTGTAAGTGTACCATTGAAGTCAGAGACAAACTCCCCAGTTTGTGTGGTTACTTCTCCGTTAACAGTTATTACACTTAATGCCGAAAGTGTATCGTTACTATTTGATTCATTAGCAATATTGGTGATATCCAATTTAAAGTCAGGAATTGCGAGTCTCATCATAGGATCTCCGAGTAGCGCAAAATTTCTGTTTACTGGTCCTCTCAAGCTATTGTTTTTTGTTTTTCTTATGATATCGCCTAATCTCGGGTTTTGACCATCAACAAGCTCGAATACTGATTCATAAAAAGCTCTATTTACAACAAAATTAGTATGCGCAAATACAGGTCTTGTTGTGGTAAGTAGCGCAATTGCTCCTCCATTTGGATTTAGAATTAATTCTTCACCCCCAGAATCTTCAAGTGGAAAGTCATATTTCCCGAATTCGCAGGTAGCAGTTACAAAGACAGGCATCTTTCTTCTATTGGTTAATTCTACGAGAGTGTTTTTGGTTAAAATCCATTCATCAGCCCAAACATCGATGTTTCCATGTCCTGTGTAATTGATAATTAAGCCACCCTTGGCAAAAATTTCGTCTAACCTGGTACTTGTAGCAGCAGATCTTTCCGGAGGTCCTGCCTCTTGTTGAAATGCATCCAGATATACTTTGTTGCTATTATAGGAGGCATTGGATGTGTCCACCATGGTTGAGAGTCTTTCCGCATCCCTGTTGTGAATGTTGGAGTCACCATCGTCAGCTACAAAATAAATCTCATTCCTCCATGGGCCAAATACATTTTTACTAGTTTCATATCGGATGATTTTATCAACCGTGGTACGGGCTTCTTCTCTACTTTTAACAGGAAGTCGTCCAACACCAATTTCCATTGTGTGATCAAAACCACTAGCCTCAATCCACTCACCTTCATCATCTTCCAGGAATCCATAATAATCATCAGAGGAATAACTGTAAATAGGATCCATGGACTCTCTGGCTTCATAGATCGGAACAAAGTTTTGATTGATTGGGAACCTCTTTTTATAATCATATGAGCAATCACCAAAAAGAAGTAGGTACTTAAGTTGCCCATCACCAAAATCATACAGATACTTCATGTAATCCCTAATCGCAGAAATATCCTGCATTCCTGATGAAAATTCATCATAAATTTCTTCCGTAGTTACAACTGCAACATCCAGACCATCATGACTTTCATGAAATTCAGCTAACCTTTGTGCTTCAGTTTTAAATGATGGATAGGTGACAATAACTGCATCTGTATTAGCATCTCCCAAGATGTTGAAGTTACTTCTTTTAGAATATTTGACAGGAGTAGGTAATTGTAATCGTTCAAATACAACGAATTCCTTTAGATGATCTGTCCAGGTCGTGAATTCATCATCATTTATCACTAAAGCTTCGGGTAAGACCGGATCTGTAATATTCCATACCATTGTTGTTGTGGTAATATCCGGAATAACAAATTTACAAATCTCATGATTCGTACTCTCAAAGGATCTGAAATTCATTGATTTTCCATAAAGCCTTAAATCTCTGGAAAACTCTACAAAAATGTAGTCAAGATAGCCATTCCCCAACCCAGTAGCTGGTGCATTGTATCGGACATCTACAGTTAGATTCTCTTCTATATCGGGAAATAATGACGCTGCTCTGTTGATGGAAGTCTCAACAGGAAAGCCTACAGGATCATATTCTCCAATTGGCCTTGGAGCAATTGGTACATTCAAAAACTGTTCTCCATTAATTGAGAAGTCGAATGAAGATTCTACTTCTGATATAGCTAAAGCTCTTGTTCTGAATGATAGAAGCTTATCATCTGTTATTCCTTCAATATTCATTGGAATTTCCATTTCCAATGACGCGCCATTGAACAATTGCTTGTCAAACCAATCTCTTCCTTCACTACGAATATTAGTTACATCTTTCTCATACACTGCATAGTCATCAAACCACCGAACTACATGAGTTGACCCAAGTAATATCTCATCCTGGTTTTCAACTCTTAAGCCAGCTTTCCCTACGATGTTTAGGAAGTAGAATGCGGTATCGGAATATAAATTTTTTTCGTATTCAAACTGATTAGTCGCTGAGTTGTATCCGTGGTAATCCGGTCCACTAGCATAAAATAAGACCTGGTCAGTTGGTCCAAAATCTCCATCTGCACGGCCTGTGATAAAAATTTTGTGTTCGACTAATTGAGGTCTTTCAATCTCCAGGGATTGTGGGATCATCCCGGGCGTATTTGTGCCGTAAAGTTTTATTTTATCTGGATTCAGGTTAGAAACATCAATTCCCATCGATTCCAAATAAGCTGTATTGAGTTGGTGCATACCTCTCTCAACCACTGCGAGTTTATACCATTCTCCTTCATTGAAAATGGAAACATTTCCTTTCTGTCCGAATGAATAAAGTCCAGTCAGTAATGTTATTAAAAGCGATATAAGTAGTTTTTTAGCCAATGGAGTAAATAGAATACAACACAATTACGAAAAATCCCTCCTGATATTATGTGGTTTTTTCTGTATTAGAGCTGTTTTTTACATTTATAACAAGCGAAAAGAGGATATATCCCACTATTATCAACGAAATAGCAGCTTTATTCCATACCAATAGTAATACAACGGACATCAAAATCAGTAAATATCTAGACAAATTAGGTCCAAAACCGAAGGTCTTGAATTTGAGTGACAATAGTTTTATTTCGGCAACAAGAAGGAGAGAAAAAACTACAGTGATTGTGATTAATGATGGTAACGTCAAGAGCCAACTGCTGAAAAGATTCATTTCATTCAAATAAACAAGAGATGTAATGAAAATTGCATTTGCCGGAGTAGGTAACCCAATAAATACCTCTGATTGACGAGTGTCAATGTTGAACTTAGCCAGTCTTAGTGCTGAGAATACAATGATCAGTATCCCAAGGAATGGTATTAATTCATTTTCAGTTTCTTTAGCTAACAAAGAATAAATGAAAAACCCCGGAAGGGCACCAAATGACACCATATCGGCTAATGAATCCAATTGTTTTCCTAATTCTGAGGACACTTTGACAAGTCTAGCAGCGAAACCATCAAAGAAATCAAATATCGCGGCAATCCAAACCATGTAGGACCCAGTGATCAAATCGCCATTGAATATGAAAACAATCCCGATTGCTCCACTCGCAACATTGCAACTGGTTAGGAAATTTGGAAGGTGTTTTAAGATTTTCAAATTTTAAGCATTTATGCCACAGAAAGGATTATGTATCTTCTCGTAACCAATTGTAGTAGTATCACCGTGCCCGGGATATACTTTAGTGTCATCTGGAAGAATAAATAACTTTTCCCGAATATTTTGGATTAATTGATCGTGATTTCCTCCTGGCAAATCTGTTCTGCCAATGCTATTAAGGAATAACACATCCCCTCCTATTAATTGTTTAGTTTCAGCATCGTAGAATACTATGTGTCCCGGAGCATGCCCAGGAACGAACAAAATATCCATACTTGAATTACCAAATGTCAATTGCATTCCTTCATCCAAAAACAGGTCAGGCTCGATAGCTTCGTATTGTTGAAAGCCATAAGATGAAGCATATACTTCAACCGATCTTAGTGTCTGCAAGTCAGTTTTGTGCATGTAAAAATCAACCCCGTATTCACGCTTCACAAAAGCATTTCCAAGCACATGGTCTATGTGGCAATGTGTATTGACAAGCTTAACTACTTTAAGACCTTGGCTGGCAATAAAAGTTTTCAAAATTTCCTTTTCCTGAGGCTCATAGCAACCAGGATCTATTATTACAGCTTCTTTACTTTCATCGTATACCACATATGTATTTTCTACAAATGGGTTAAATGCAAAGGATTTTATTTCAATCATCTTGATTTCCCTAATTTGATTTGCAAATTTGCTAGATTAAATCCATTTGACAAACACTGAGCAGTGAAAGACTTCTTGATTATAGGACAGGGTATTGCAGGCAGCTTACTTGCACATGAATTATTGAAAAGAAATCAATCAGTTGATATCATCAATAATACACAGTCAAATAGCTCCTCCAGAATAGCGGCAGGCCTTTATAATCCCATAACAGGAAGAAAGATGGTCAAAACCTGGAATTGCGATAAAATCTTTGTCGGTTTAGAAAACTACTATCGTGATCTGGAGAGTAAGTTGAATGCTGAATTTTTGCATCCGATAGGAATCTATAGACCATTTTTTAGTGCTGAAGAACAGAATGATTGGCAAGGAAAAATATCAGATCCAGCATATTCCTACTTGGTGAAAGAGCTTAAACAAAATCCATCTAAGGACCCAATGGTGAATGACCCATATGGTGGTTTATTACTGAACCATTCGGGATACTTAGACATTCCTGTTATGCTGGATTCATTTAAGAAATACTTTCAGGATAGGGGAATGTACCATGAGAAGGTGTTTAATATACAAGGGCTTAAAGTGCTTGAAGACCACTGTAGCTATGAGGATCAGCAATATAGAAGAGTTATATTCTGTGAGGGATCTGCAGCCAGGGATAATCCGTTTTTTGATTGGTTACCCTATAAATTGGTGAAAGGAGAGATTTTGGATGTGGAAATAGATTACAACCGTGATACAATATTAAATCGTGGAGTTTTCTTATTACCTTTGAAAACTAACCTTTTTAGACTAGGCGCAACCTACAATAATCACGACCTCACTTTTGATGCTACACGACAGGCAGTTGACTTTTTGAAAGAAAAATTGAACTTAATTTTCAATGGTCAGTTTGAAATTATAAGCCATAGAGTGGGCATAAGACCTGCAACTAAGGATAGAAGACCATTTATAGGTGTTCATCCCAAGTATTCGCAGGTTGGAATTTTTAATGGATTAGGGGCGAAAGGAGTGTCTTTAGCCGTTCTATATAGTGAGCAGTTTGTAGAAAATCTACTTGATGATCAAGCTTTAGAGCCAGAAGTAAATATTAGTAGATTTTTTTCGTTAATTTGATTTAGATGAAGTATAGACCACAAATTAGATTTTTTATTATTGGTTTTCTGTTAATTGGAAGCATGTCACTTTCTTTCTCACAAGAAAGAAGGGAAGGATTTGGGCAGAACAGACTTCAACATAAATCATTCGAGTGGTACTACTACAGTACTGAAAAATTTGATATCTATTACTATCAGGGAGGAGATGACTTTGCAAAATTGGCTCTTGATTATCTGGATGAAGAGTACAATAGGATTACTGATATTTTGGGTTATGCTCCTTTTAATAAGACCACAATATTTCTCTACAATAGCTACACCGATCTTCAACAAAGTAATATTGGTATAGATGGTGATCAATTTACAATCGCTGGACAAACAAATTTTGTAAAACTGCATACCGAAGTAGCCTATCCTGGTTCTGCAGAAAAATTTAAGGAAGAGTTGTCTTTGAAGTTGACGGAGGTGCTTCTAAACGATATGATGTTTGGAGGAAGCCTGGCTGAGATGTTTCAGAGCGCTTATCTACTTTCTCTACCAAATTGGTTTATTGATGGAGCCGCGCATTACATCACTTATGGCTGGAATGCAGAAATGGACGATTATGTAAGAGACTATCTGGATCGAAAAAATATTAGGAAACTCAACAGACTTAATGAGAGTGATGCCACTTTTATTGGTCAGTCTATTTGGAATTACATTGCCATCAAATACGGTAAAGGTAACCTCTCAAATATCTTGAATCTTACCAGAATCATTAGAAATGAGGAAAATAGTATTGCAAGTACTTTAGGAATTAGATACAGGACATTCATTTTAGAATGGCAGAACTATTATCTCGCCTCTTCACAACGTTTACAACCTCATTACATATCTCCTGAAAAAGAAAACTCACTTATTGTTAAAAGAAACCCAGAGTACAGTTTTAGTCAGATACGAGTTAACCCAGCAGGAACTAAAGTAGCATATGCACAAAGCTATGAAGGGAAATACAGGATAATTGTTGAAGATCTGGAATCTGGTTCTAAAGAAATTATTCACAAAGGCGGCAATAGAGTATTGACACAGGAGACCAATAACAATATCCCCCTGATAGATTGGATGAATGAACAGACTGTTGGTTACGTGTATGATAAAGGAGGCCGGTTTTTTATGGGATACTATGACCTGGAAACGAAGGAGAAGTTTTTGAAGACACTTAATCGTTTTAATCAAATTCACGATTTCAGCTTCAATGATAATGGGAAACTTGCAATCCTTAGTGCTAACACAGATGAGAAGAATGACCTTTTCCTTGTAAGTATGAGGAGGAATGCAATTAAGAGACTCACAAATGACTTATTCGATGATGTAAATCCAAGATTCGTTCCAGGGACTGACGCAATAGTTTTTTCATCAAATAGAAACACTCCGATGCTGGATGAAGCTTCAGATATTTCAGATCTGAAAGAGCTGTCTACCAATCAGAGTCTCTACATTTTTGATTTGGATACCACACAAAATGAATTGTTCAGATTAACCAATAACCTTGGTAAGGATTTCTACCCATATCCTCAGAATAACCAAACCATTTTCTATCTGTCGGATCAAAAGGGAATTATTAATCTGTACAGGTATCAGCTTACAGACAGCACTTTTACCCAAGTCACGGCATTTAACAGGAGTATTATTGAATATGACTTGAATAGTATCAATGATGAGTTTACTTTCTTAATGCTCGATAAGGGTCTGTACAAAGTTTACTTTGATAAGAACTTCAATTTAAGAGAGTCGATTTTCACTCCCCAAAGTTTAAGACAAGATATTGTACAGGCCAAATATTTGGTTAGTAGACTTGATGAGCGAGCCAAAATTATTGAACAGAAGAAAGACCCTCTGCTACCAGATAGCCTCCTGGCTCAAGATGACCTGATTGATACGGATCTCACAACTACAGAAGTTGACGTTGATACCACCAATAATATAAAATATATAGACGCTGATGATTTCGAATTTGAGGAGGATGCTAGATTCAAGAATGAATCTTTATCATTTCTTTCATCATTCAGAAACCTGGAGAGCGAACCTACTGTCGTTGGGCCTTTGAAATACACCCCAAGGTTCAGTATGAATAATATTGTAACCTCATTTGTGATAGATCCAATCAGGAACTTCGGAATCCTGCTGGAGGGAGAGATGAATGATATGCTGGAAAACCATAAGTTTTATGGTGGGGTTTTATTCATGACTGATTTCCTTAATGGAGATGTGTTTGGAGAATACCAATATTTGAAGCATAGAATTGATTTGAGCGTTAGGTTTGACAGACAGGTATATGTTTTTAATCTGCTTCCGGAAGCTACACTCGCGCAGAAATATATTTTGAATCAATTGACATTTGGAGCTTCATATCCAATAAACAATGCATTGAGATTTTCTGTGAATCCTTTCTTTTTGAATACTGGATTCAGAAATTTAGAAAACAATGCAATTTTGAATCAACCACAGGCAGCCAATTTCGCTGAAGATAATAGAATATTCTATTCTGGTGTTGCTGCAGAACTCGTATTAGATAATACCAAAATTCATGGATTGAATCTCTATGAAGGAACCAGAGCAAAACTCCAGTTTAAGTCTTTCAATAGTATTTCAGATCCAGGCAAAAGCTTTAGCAAGTTGAGGCTTGATGTAAGGAATTATTTGAGAGTACATAGGGAGATTACTTTTGCTACGAGATTAAATTATGGCAAGTTCTTCGGTAGTAATCGTCAGAGCTTCCTACTTGGAGGGATGATGAATTGGCCTTTCTCAGATGATCCAATCAGAAATGAGTTGGAATTGGATAGGGGAGCTGTCAATAGTAATTATCCATTCATTCTACAAAATGAAGTGGATAACACCAATATATTATTCACAGAAATAGCACCGCTCAGGGGGTACTCATACGGTGAATTATTTGGAACAAGTGTCTTGACTTTTAGTGCTGAATTGAGGTTCCCTGTGTTTAGATATTTCACTAAAGGACCTATTGCTTCTAATTTCCTTAGAAACTTCCAGGCAATTGGATTTTATGACATTGGGTCTTCCTGGTCAGGAAAAGCTCCTTTTTCCAGGGATAACAGTGTAAATACGTTCAGGGTTGAAACCGGAACACCATTTGACGCTACAATCAAGAGTTTCAGAAATCCGTGGCTTGCTGGAGCTGGATTTGGTGTGAGAACCGTGATGTTGGGTTACTATGTAAGGCTTGATTGGGCAAAACCAATTGAGAACTTTGAAGTAGGGGATTACAGGTTCTACCTCACTCTTGGCTATGATTTTTAATCAGTAAATCTCAAAAAATTTGGATAATCCGCTGAAAAGGGGATTTTTGTTGCATGATTGAATCCATGACAGGTTATGGGTCTGCCACTTATAATGATGATAAGTACCGGATCAAAGTTGAAATACGTACCCTTAATTCAAAGTTTTTAGACCTTTCTTATAAGATACCAAAGGAATTTTCTGAAAAAGAACTGGAAATAAAGAATTACCTCACTGCTCACCTAAAAAGAGGTAAAATCAATATGTTGATTGAGTTTGAATTGAGTAATGGAGACACTCCGTCTCAAGTTATCAATGAAAACCTGTTTATGGAGTATTACAATCAGTTCAAACAACTTGCTGACAAAGTAAATATCTCCAACGATGATATATTCAGACTAGCAGTTCAATCTCCGGATGTTATTAAGACTAAAGATGAAGAAGAGGACGAGCCGGATTGGGAAGTATTTATGAAAGTAATACAGGAAGCGGTTCAGAAGTGTAAAGGCTTTCGGGTGCAGGAAGGGGAAGCTTTGTCGAAGAAGTTGACAGATTACATCACCGGAATATCAAATGGACTTGACCAGGTAAAGAAGCAAGACCCTGTTAGAATTCAGAATATTATGGAACGTATTGAGAACAATCTGAATGAGTTTATCGGAGCTGACAAGGTAGATGCTAATCGTTTCGAACAAGAGCTGATTTATTATATAGAGAGGTTGGATATTACAGAGGAGAAGGATCGATTAGCTAATCATTTGAAATACTTCATGGAAATCCTTGATGGCGCGGAATCGAATGGTAAAAAATTAGGGTTTATATCTCAGGAAATTGGCCGTGAAATCAATACAATCGGATCAAAATCAAATGATGCTACTTTGCAAAGATCTGTGGTGGAGATGAAGGAGGAATTGGAGAAAATTAAAGAGCAGGTATTGAATATAATATGAGCACCTTATCATAAAAGATGCTCATATCTTAATCTTTTTACTGTACCTGGAAAGTTGTAACCATGTCGTCCCATTTCATTGAGACTTCACCATTGTCAGCGATATCAATTGTGAATTTTTCTACAGAACTGTTGCCATATGTAGCATCAGCTTCTACTCTTAAGGCATCTTTGGACTGATCATAACTATAAGCACCCCATTGGTTTGCTGTTGTATTAAAAATAATCGTCCACTTTTCTTTGCCCGGTATAGTGAACATGGCGTACTTACCAGCTTTTAATAATTTACCTTGCACTTTAACATCTGCAGAGATTTCAAAAGTAGTTGCTTCATTAGCTCCTGTTCTCCAGATGTTATCAAACTTCACTAATCCTCCCCATACTAAACGATCTTTCTTTGAAGGTTGGCTGTAATCTATTTTTACATCTACTCCATTAACTTTTTTACTTGCAAGAGCAGGAGGGCTTTTTCTTTTGCTTTTATCTTCCTGAGCAAAACTTGTATTTGCCATTGCAACAAATAAGAAAAGCACTGAACATAGTAAAATTGATTTTTTCATGTGTATTTAAGTTTAATTGCATTTATCAATCACAAGCGGGAATGCCTGAGATTGTTTTTGAAAATAGTGGTTTTTTCTTGAAAAAATTGGTTTAAGCCCAAACAATTCGAACATAATGGTAACACGCAAACTAAAATATATTGTTACTGTATATTGTGATTAAATGGCTGCTCATGCAATTATGAAGACTATTTGCAATGTTTCAACGGAGGAATTATTATATTGAAAATAAAAAATAGTACCATGAAGGCTACCAACCTGATATTAACCCTTTTAATTGTTGTGTTTTCAATCGGTTGTCAAAGTGAGACCGATAGACTAATTGAAGCTATTAATTACAGTGTAAAGGAGATCGATTCCAATCATCGGGTGAAAATTGTGGAAGATGACTTTCATGAAGGTGATACTATTCACAAAATCAGAGGTTATTACATGGATAATGCACTTTTGAAATTAGTTTCAGTAACCCGAACTTCTCATTTTGTAAGAGATGATTATTTTTATTTTGATCATGCCGGAGAACCGATGTTTACAGGACATATGCTAAACCTGAAAGATGAGCATGACGCTGCTGAGTATAAGTACTACTACCACAAAGGTGAAATTATTGCAAGTTTGTACTGGGAAGATCATTATGTGCCAGGTAAACAGTTTCCACACGAGGAATTTGAAAAGTTTGATCCCGATAAAGATTCATTGGTGAATATGGAGAACGAAAGACTTGCCTACTTTCTGGAGAAGCTAAATACAGAAGGGTTCTCGGTACAGGAAGAAAATGAAAATCTGGAAGCTAACACAAGTAAGTAAATGACCATTAAAGAGGCGCAGGAGGAGGTCGATAATTGGATTAAGACCATTGGAGTTAGATATTTTAATGAGTTAACCAATATGACTATTCTTACAGAAGAAGTTGGTGAATTGGCCAGAATAATGGCCAGAAAATATGGTGAACAATCTTTCAAAGAATCTGATAAGGGAAGAGACCTGGGCGATGAAATGGCAGATGTGCTTTGGGTATTAATATGCCTTGCCAATCAAACCGGGGTTGATCTTACTACCGCACTTGAAAGAAATATTGCCAAGAAAACCAATAGGGATATTTCAAGGCATAAAGAAAATGAAAAGCTGAAATGATAACGCTCACTACTCCAGCTTTGCTGTTTCCCGCCATTTCATTACTTCTTCTCGCGTATACTAATAGATTTCTTGCCATAGCAACACTAATCAGGCAACTGCATAGAAATCACAGAGAAAACCCCGATGCAAATGTGATCATCGGACAGATTGAAAACTTAAGGCTAAGACTTCATCTGATTAGAAAGATGCAGACCTACGGGGTAATAAGTTTCTTCATGTGTGTATTGAGCATGATCTTCATATTTCAGGAGCTCAAAGAATGGGGTGGGTACATTTTTGGAGGATCTTTGGTGATGCTACTTATCTCACTAGGTATTATGTTAAGGGAGCTTCAGATTTCAACCAAAGCACTGGATCTGGAACTGAGTGATATGGAATAGCTAGGCCAATACTAACTCCTTGCCTTTTAGAACAGGAACTATATTAAACTTATCGATAGTACAACAAAGCTCTAGGTCTTCTTCAATACCAAAGTTCTTAAGCCTTTTTGCATGTGCCGAAGAAAGTAAGTTTTTGTACAAAGCAGACTCATAATTTTCGTAAAGAGCCTTTGCCATTGAAGCACCATCATTTGATAATTCAACTTCCGAGCCAAGTTTCTTGATCAAAGCTCCGGCAAAAGCAGTGTCCTCCAGGTTGGGGGTTCCTTTCCAACCTGCACAGTGGATAACAAGATCTTTATTGGACTTAAGTACATAATCTGCAATTGATGATAAGTTCAAAAATGCTCCAACTAACACCTCGTCAGCTTCTAGAGATTTATTAATGGCAAGAGTACCATTAGTAGTTGTAACAGCCACTTTTTGTCCCTTCATTTCTTCTTTCATGTAACTAAAAGGGCTGTTACCAATGTCAAACCCATCTACCTTTTTACCACCTCTTTCACCGGCACCAACGTATCCTTGTTTCATTAATTCTTTGCATTCCATAACTTCTGAAACAGGTGTAATGCTCTTAACTCCGGAGGCTAACCCAGAAACCATACAACTTGTTGCTCTGAATATATCAACAACAACAACGACCTTTCCTTTTAGATCATGTTGTTCTATCAAAGAAGGGGTAAGGCAGACTTCTACTTTTCTCATTTCTTATAAATTGGAGCTTTGACAACCGTAGCTTTTAACTTTCGATTTCTCACTGCAATAAGTATTTCCGAATCAGCAGTGTGGTGACCAACATTTACATAACCCATACCAATACCAATTCCCATTGATGGAGACATTGTGCCAGAAGTTACATGACCAATTTTCTCTTCCTGATCATTTAATATATCGTAACCATTTCTCGGAATACCTTTGTCTGTAAGCTTAAACGCTACAAGTTTCTTCGATACTCCAGCTTCCTTTTGTTGAGCCAGTGCCTCATGGTTTACAAAATCTTTAGTGAATTTCGTGATCCACCCTAAGCCAGCTTCCAGTGGACTGGTAGTTTCATCAATATCGTTTCCATATAGACAATACCCCATTTCAAGTCTAAGCGTATCTCTTGCGCCAAGACCAATTGGTTGAATGCCGAATTCCTCTCCTGCTTGAAATACTTTGTTCCAAAGAGCTTCTGCATCTTCGTTCTTCACATAAAGCTCAAATCCTTTTTCTCCAGTGTAACCAGTAGCAGATATAATAACGTCATTTACACCACCAATGCTTCCTTGATTGAAAGTGTAAAATTTAATGTCATCAAGATTTATATCGGTGATTTTTTGTAGAGTTTCTATGGATTTTGGTCCCTGTACCGCTAATAAAGAATAATCATCAGACTGATTTGACGTAGTAACATTTCCAGTTTTATGCTGTTCTACCCAATTCCAATCTTTGTCGATATTGGAGGCGTTCACTACCAGCATGTACTTCTCTTCAGCAAGTTTGTAAACGATTAAGTCATCTACGATTCCTCCGGTTGCATTTGGAAAGCATGAGTACTGAGCTTTTCCTACTTCCAGCTTGGAAGCATCATTGCTTGTGATTTTTTGGATTAGATCTAATGCATCAGGTCCTTCAATGAAAAACTCACCCATATGTGAGACATCAAAAACTCCAACCTTCTCTCTAACACATTTGTGTTCTTCGATATCAGATGAGTATCTCACAGGCATGTTGTAACCTGCGAAAGGGATCATTTTAGCACCAAGCTTTTCATGAATGTCGTTGAGGGCAACTTTCTTAATATCCATTGCAACTAATTTTGGGTTATGTTATGAGCCGCAAATGTAATTTGAAATGTCGATTACTTCATGCTTCAATCAAACAATTCCATTTGTATTGGAAGTAATTGAAATGATTTTCTATGAATGGGTGTGGCTCCAAATTCCCGAATGGCATCTCTATGCGCCTTTGTGGGGTACCCATAATTAGTTTGCCATGAATATTGAGGGTATGTTTCAGAGGCCTCTTTCATGAAATCGTCTCTGTAAGTCTTTGCCAAAACTGATGCCGCGGCTATCGAGTAAAATTTTGAATCACCTTTCACAATGCATGTATGGTCGACTTCTTTGTAAGCGTTAAATCGGTTACCGTCTACAAGGACATGGTTTGGTCTGGTTTCTAGTTTATCTAGTGCTCGATGCATTGCGAGATAGGAGGCGTTTAGGATATTTATTTCATCAATTTCCTCATGAGTAGCTACACCTATACCCCATGCAATGGCTTTAGATTTAATCTCATCTACTAAACCGTATCTATTCTTCTCACTCAGTTGCTTCGAATCATTAAGGATGTCGTGTTTGAATTTTTCAGGAAGAATTACTGCGGCAGCTACTACAGGTCCTGCCAGGCATCCTCTTCCGGCTTCATCGCAACCGGCTTCAACTAATCCTTTGGTGTGATAGCTTTTAAGCATTCTGCTAAAGTAAAAAAATATAGATCAGTGTCCGAGTAAGACTTTAAAAATGCGGAGATATCTGGGGAAATCGTACTTTTGCCTCATGGGAAAATTTGATAACCCCTGGAAGATTTTATCGGAAGCCGAAATCTATCAGAACCCTTGGATTGGAGTTACAGAATATAAAGTTATTAACCCAAGTGGAAATGAAGGGATATATGGTAAAGTGCATTTTAAGAATAAGGCACTTGGAATAATTCCAATAGATGAGGAGGGTTATACTTGGCTGGTGGGACAATATAGATTTACACTTGAAGAGTACTCCTGGGAAATACCAATGGGTGGTGGATTGATTGGAAAAAGTATATTGGATTCAGCAAAAAGAGAGCTAAAAGAGGAGACTGGTTTGACTGCTAATAAGTGGACACAGATTATGCGAATTCATACTTCCAACTCTGCAACAGATGAAGAAGGATTTATTTACGTAGCTGAGGAGTTGACTCATGGAAATACGGAGTTTGAAGATACGGAGCAACTGGAAATAAAAAAGGTGAAGCTGATAGAGGCAATTGATATGGTAATGTCAGGAGCAATTACTGATGCAATAAGTATTGCGGGCTTGTTGAAAGTGGCTCGAATGAAGAATGTATAATGAATTATAAGCAGCACTTTAATAAAACTATCAATCTCGCTGTTCCGGTTGTTTTGAGTCAATTGGGGCACATCATGGTTACTGTGGCTGATAGTGCTATGGTAGGACAGGTTGGTACAGTTCCTCTTGCGGCAGCAGCACTTGCTGGTGGAATCCTACATGTTGCAATGCTGTTTGGTATAGGTGTCTCATATGGTGTGACTCCACCTGTTGCCAATGCCAATGGTAAAAAGAACTTTTCTTACATATCTATTCTATTCAAAAACGGATTGCTATTAAATAGTATTACCGGTTTGCTACTCTTATTGTTAGTTGTCAGTATCGCGCCGGTTTTAGGTTATATGGGACAAGATCAAAGTGTTTCGGATCTAGCCATTCCATATTTGCAGATTACCGGAGCATCCATATTACCATTAATGATATTTCAACATTTTAGACAGATGTTGGAAGGTTTGGCAATTACTCGTCCCATGATGGTGGTATCGATTCTTTCCAACTTGATCAATGTAGGATTAAACTATATTTTGATCTTTGGTAAACTAGGGTTTGAACCTATGGGATTAAATGGTGCTGGTTGGGCTACTTTGATTGCCCGGATCATAATGGCAATTATGATAGCTGTTTACTTTTTCTGGCATTCAAGGTTTAAGCAATATTGGTCTTCATTCAAGGATGTCAAAATTCAGTTTTCAGAAATTAGAAAACTCACTGCAGTCGGGCTTCCATCAGGTTTGCAATTAGCATTTGAAGTTAGCGCTTTTAGCTTTTCTTCAGTTATGGCAGGTTGGATTGGCGCTACATCACAGGCGGCTCATCAAATCTCATTGAACGTGTCAGCAGTCACCTATATGATTGCTACGGGTGTATCAGCGTCTGCAACAATTCGAGTAGGAAATTTCCTGGGTGAGCAAAATTGGCCAGATCTCAGAAAAGCTGGTTTTGCATGTATGATTCTGGTTAGCGCCTTCATGTTTTTATGTTGTTTGGTTTTTATCATTTTTAATCATGAAATTCCCAGACTGTATATTTCGGATATGGAAGTCATAAATTTGGCAGGCCCAATATTCATCATAGTGGCGTTTTACCAGGTTTCCGACGGATTGCAGGTAGTTGGCCTGGGAACACTTCGGGGAATTAGTGATGTGAAGATTCCTACTTTGGTGACGGTTCTTGCTTACTGGCTATGTGCCATACCGACCGGCTATTTTCTTGCTTTACAATTTAACCAAGGCCTGCTAGGAATCTGGGTTGGTTTGCTAGTAGGACTTACAGTCGCTGGCATTTTACATTTTCTACGATTCAGGAAGCTCACAAATCTGGGCAGAAGTTTATCTGTAACTCACTAAGTAATAGACTATCCAGATTAAAAAGAACAATACATAGCTGGAGAAGACTATGGCATAAGAATATGAGAGTTTCTTTCCTGATAGGAAGTAAATTCCATATACTATCAGAAACCAGTAAACAAATTCAAATATGTTTAGAGCTTTCAGCGCATAATGCCATCTGTTATGAAGATTTTCGTAATCAAAAAAGTTAATAATAGATAAAGGATAAAAAGCACGGACATCCCAATAGTTTGGATCTGTGTCAACTACCAGAAACCAAAGGACTTTCAATATTTCTGGAATAAAAAACCAGATTTCAAGTAATAGCACAAGTTTCCATAATTCTTTGAATGTCAACTTATAACCAAACATGAAGCATCCAACCCACAAAAGAAAGGCGGTAAGTGTGAGCTTCCAACCGTAGAAGATTGGCACCACTAGATACTGCAATGAGTAGAACATATTGAACAGTCCCATTTCACCACGTTCTTCAAGAACTTCAAAGGCAGCCATCTCGTCTATAAGGAATGATTTTTTGAGAAATACTATCACAAAAGACATTACACAAATAAGGATAAAGAATAAAACGGGGTTAAAATCGAACCATTCTTCAATAAATTTCTTGCGAATGTTGAACTGTTTGTTTGTCACTGCCGTATTTTTACTAGAAATTTAAAAGTATATATATTTTTCCTAGGAGTTGGTAATCGAGGCAATAATTCAAAATTGGAACGGATATTGCAACTCATCAGAAAAGCCAATTAATAATCTTATGCGGAAAACTGCAATTTTTACATTTTTCATTGTGTCGATACTGGCACAATCCACAATCACGGCGCAACCGTCAAGTGATGATGCTCAACCTGTTGATACTGTTCATAATTTGTTGCTTGATTTGAATATTCAATTAGAAGCAACAGACGGAATTAACGATCTGTACAATTTCAAATTCAGAAGATCTGAAAGTCAATTTCAGCATTTAAAAAGGAAATATGGATGGCACCCTCTTCCATACTTTCTATTGGGTCTTAACTACTATTGGAGAATGATTCCATTCATGAAGGCCGCAGAATACGATGATGAGTTTTTGGCTTACATGGACACTTCTCTGGTGCTTTCTAAACGGTTGTACGAACAAGACAACAAGGTTGAAGGTGCGTTCTTCTTAGCTGCTAGTTATGGCTTTCAATCCAGACTATATTCTGATCGTAAACAATGGACTAAAGCTGCATCGACAGGTAGAAATGCTTTGAAGTATTTGGAGGAATGTAAAAAATACACCGATTATAGTCCGGAAATATTGTTCGGAGATGCATTGTTTAACTACTATGCAGTAATAGCAGATGAAGAATATCCATTGCTAAAACCATTGATGTGGTTCTTGCCAGAAGGAGATAAGGAACTTGGAATTAAACAGCTTAAGGAGGTTTCAACTAATGCTTTTTATACCCGAACTGAGGCGCAATACTTTTTAATGAGAATCTTGGCTCGGGAAAAACAAGATAGAGAACGTGCCGTCCTGATAGCCCAATATTTGCACGAAACTTTCCCTGACAATTCTTATTTCCACAGGTTTTATGCTCGATTATTATATACAACCGGAAAATATAACAAGGCGATTGTAGAGTCGGAAGATGTTTTGAGGAAGATCGATGAAGGTTTCGTAGGTTACGAAGAGCAAAGTGGTCGATACGCAAGTTTTTTTCTCGGGCATATCAATGAATTAAGAGCAAACGACGATGAGGCTTTAAAGTACTACAAAAAATGTATTGAATATACAGAGTTCTTGGGCGTGACACATCAGGGGTACTACCACTTTTCACTGCTACATGCAGGAAATATTTACAAGCGAAAAGATGATAAAGAGCAGGCCAAGAAGTATTACAAACTCACAAAGAAATACAGCAAAAGAGGCAGTGGCTCTTATCAGCGTGCAAAAGCTGCGTTAAAAACTCTTTAATTAGTTAAACAGGTCGAGGAAGTTTTGTTTGTTTGATAAAACAGAGTATTCATCAATGATTTTTTCTCGTCCTGCTACTCCCATGCGTTTTCGGGCATCACTGTTTGCCATTAATACTTTTATATTATCATGCCATTGCTCCGGAGTATCACAAATAAAACCATTCATACCATGGTCTACTATTTTGCTATTGACACCAACAGGTGATACAAGTGCAGGTATTTCAAGGGCCATGTATTGAAGGGCTTTGAATCCACATTTTCCTCTTGCCCAGATATCGTCTTCTAGAGGCATTAATCCGATATCAAATTTAGCCAGATCGGTTATTTCAGTCTCTTTGGACCAGGGAATAAACTCTATGTACGGTCTTTTGATATTTGGAGGTTGATTTGAAATAATGACGAACTTAAATTCACTTTTCTTAATTAGATCATCAAGAACCGGAAATATTGGTTCGATATACTTCAAAGTGCTGTGAGTCCCAGTCCAACCTATCCTAAATACTTGATCTTTTTTAGTGCCTTTAACCAAAGATTTGTTGTGCAATTGCTCTGTGTCAATTGTGGTAGGGTTAAGAATCACATTATCATTGAATTGCAGTGCAAATTCTTTCAAATACGAATTACCAACACTAATACGGTATGACCATTTGCATATTTTCAATACTTTTTGATGGTTTTTCAAACTGCTTGCGATTTTGTTAGATGAGGAAGTGTTGGATAACCATATTGCATCATCAAAATCGTAAATTATTTTCTTCCTCAGGAATTTAGCCAGGATCCATTCAATAAAAGGAGGCCCAAGAGGTGTAGCCTCTCTATGTATGAATATAAATTTGTATTTTCTTGCTCGAAAGATTAACGCTAATCGTTTATTGAAGCCTCGTAGGATACCTCCAACTTTCTTAATTATGTTTCCAGATTTGTAAAGGATCCTCCATGCATTCTGATCAAGAAATGGCTTGAAATCATACTCAATGCTATTCTCTTCAAGAATCTTGAAATATTGCTCAAACCTAAATCTCTGAGATGGAGCTTCATCAAATGGATATGGTGCTATAAAGAGAATTTTCATTTGGAGCTCGAAATTAAGTAATTAATCAATGAGACCTTAAAACTTTTGTACTTGAATTAGATTAATTAGAATCCGATAATATTTCAGTATTCCTCAAATTCCGTCTATTTTTGAATTTATGTTTAATGGCCAATCAATATTAGTAACAGGAGGCACAGGTTCTTTGGGCAAAGCGACTGTCAAATTATTCTTAGAGCAGCATATTGGAATAGATAAAGTTCGAGTATTCAGTAGAGATGAATTGAAGCATCAACAGATGAAGCTTGAATTTGAGCAATATGAGGATAGGTTGGAATATATGATTGGTGATGTTCGCGATTACGATCGTTTAGAGGAGGCAATAGATGGCATGGATATCGTTGTTCATGCAGCCGCTATGAAACAGGTTGGTTCTTGCGAAAGTAATCCTCATGAATGCTTCAAGACTAATGTAATTGGAACACAAAATTTAATAAAAGCTGCAAATCACAGTTCTGTCTCAAAAGTTCTTTTTATTTCTTCTGATAAAGCTGTGGAGCCTGTTTCGGTTTATGGAAACTCGAAACAAGCAGGTGAGAAGTTGATAATTTCTGCTTCTACTGAAAATATCAAGTTTGGAGCTGTTCGATTAGGGAATTTGCTTGGATCTTCAGGATCTGTTGTTCCACTATTTACGAGGTTGAGAAGTAAGGGCAGGATTCCAATTACTGATTTCGAGATTACCAGATTTTGTGGGACAATCCATGAAGGAGCTGAATCAATCAAATACGCTCTGGAAAATATGATTGGTGGTGAAGTTTTTATTCCGAAGTGGAACTCATTCAGAATTGTTGATTTGGCTAAGTTGATAGCTCCTAATTGTGAGTTGGAATTAATCGGGTTGCAAAATCACGAAAAAGTTCATGAGAAATTAATTGGAACAAAAGAGTCTGAAAATACATTTGAAAACTCTAATTACTGGATTTTCCCTAAAAATGGTTTGTCAATTGATCAGGCTTTGGATTATTACCAGGCTTTAGCAGTTCAAAGTAAAGTAATGATTGATAGTAGGCATTTTATTCTTTCCATTGAAGAGTTAAGACTGTTGATTAACCCCATAACTACAGCAGTGTAATGGGTATTCAGGATTTATTGGTTACGCCCCTATATCTGCTGGTTTTTTATTTATTAGCTTATTTAACTAGACCCTATTTTACCAATAGTCAAACAAAAAGGTATTTCATGCCTGCCCTTACTCTTAAATTTATTGGAGCAATAAGCCTTGGGTTAATATATCAGTTTTATTACCAGGGTGGAGATACATTCAATTATTTCCATGAAAGTTTTATCATTAATGAGGCAATGGATGAGGGGCTTGTTAAATGGCTTAAACTTATTTTTTTAGGTGGGAATAATGATCCAGACTTATTGCAATATACATCAAGATTATATTGGTACAATGCTGAATCTGAATTTATGGTTTCCAGAATCGTTGCATTAATTGGAGCATTTACCTTTGATACTTACAGTGCATCAGCATTGATTTTTGCAATTCTAAGTTTCTCAGGCTTATGGGCCATGTACCATTCATTTCTGAAGATATATCCGCACTTGAGTAAAGAATTTGCTGTAGCATTCTTTTTCATTCCTTCAGTATTTTTTTGGGGGTCTGGTGTAATGAAAGATACCATTACACTAGGTTGTTTGGGGTGGCTGTTTTTTTGCTTCTATAATATTGGAGTGATACGCAAGAATCTCTTGGTGTCCTTTTTTATCGGTGTAATTGTATTGTTTCTCCTAAAGGAGATAAGAGTGTTTATGCTTCTAGCATTCATGCCTCCAGCAGCACTCTGGGTCTTTGTTGAGAATAATAAAAATATCGAAAACGTCACTATTAGGTACCTAACAATACCAATATATTTATCAATTGGTGGTGCATTGGCTTATTATTTAGTGACCAATGTTAGTGCTGGTGACGCACGTTATGATATAAATAATATTGGAACGTATGTGAAAGTTAATGCAGAATATCTATATGCTCAAAGTATGTACCAAGGTGGATCGGCTTACTATCTGGGAGAGTTAGACGGCACATTGTTGGGATCACTCAAGTTGGCACCAAGTGCCGTCTGGGTGTCTTTATTTAGACCATACTTGTGGGAGGTCAATAACCCTGTTATGTTACTGTCTGCATTAGAAAGTTTAGTCGTACTTCTTTTTACTATTAGGGTAATTTTGAAGGAGAAACACCGAATAATAACTCAAGTAATCTCCTTAAACCCACTTGTATCATTTTGTGTCATATTTAGTGTTTTGTTTGCGTTTGCGGTAGGGATAACCAGCTATAATTTCGGTACTCTGGTTCGATACAAAATCCCATTGATGCCTATGTATTTTTCTGCGCTATATATTATGCTTAAAACCAATAAACGGAAATTGCAGCCAAGAAAATTAGCTGCCTAACTTATTGTAGAGATAATCAATTTTGGTAATGCCTTTCTCTAAACTGTATAATTCAGTAACCAGATCGTTATTGATCTCCATAGTCTGATTTGACTTAATAAATTCGATTGCTATATTATAACTCTCCTTATCTCCTGAAATAATTGTTTGTCCCAAATTATATCGTTTAGTAAAATTGTCAAGATCTCCTACTCCTGTATTGCATACTATAGGAATTCTCATGTTCACAATTTCCCCCATTTTAGTTGGCGCGGAAGCAGCTTTTGAAAAAACAGGTTTAATAAAGAATATAGACCAGCTCGATAAACTAATTAAATATGGTATTTCTTCTCTAGTGCCACTAGTAGTTATTATATCCTGTTCCATTACTTCCAGTTTTGAAGCATAACTGCGGATTTGATCTGTGGAATCCTTAGTTATTATCAGGAATTTGGCATTCGAGATCTCCGACTTTAATAACTTAAAGAATTCCATCATTTCCTCTACTTGATACCATGTACCTAATGATCCTATGTACGAAAGTATGAAATCATTGGAGCTGATTTCAAGTCTTTTTTTAAAGTCGTTTAATTTTACTTCTTCGATTATTGAAGGCTCAAATAGATTGGTTTCTACACACGTTGGAATAACAGTAATCTCTGGATTTTTACCAAAATCCCATGTGTGAATAATCTCTTTGGCTTTAAATGTAAGGCTGATTGTATGGTCAGCATTTTCCAGAAACTCTCTCTCTTTTCTTTTGAAGTAATTATATACACTATTAAAAATAGGATTCTGAAGATTCCAAATTCCACCATCAACTCTTTCATCAGCATAAAAGCCACGCATATCAAAGATGAAAGGTATTCCAAACTGTTTTTTTATACTTTGTCCTATTAAACTGGTAATGTAGCTCCTACAATGGATGATATCTGTGTTTTCATCTTTGATTACTTTCTTCACACATTTTTTGAGCTTCCAGAGGTCCCAAATTGTTGAAATTATTGGTGGTTTCTTTGTATACTTCAGGGGAATCCATTTAATATTGGTCCCTTCCAGCTTGTTAACTATTGTTGCTTTACCCTGGTTGTAAACTTGAGCTTTCTCAAAGCTCACAATGCTCATTTTATGACCCAGTTTAGATAGACCAACTACATAAGGTAGTACCTGCGAACTACCAAGTGGATCAGTCAGGCCATCATAGGATAAATACAGAACATTCATTTAACTTTCAATGAGTTTTGCAGTGTATCTTTTGATATCTGCTTGACAAAGGTCCTTTGCTGATTCCTGATTTTGATAAAACCTCTTATACCAATTGACAGTCATGGAAACAGTTTCATCGAAACTTAAAACAGGATTCCAATCTAGCAACTTATTTGCTTTTGAGGAATCAAGCCTCAAATATTGCGATTCATCAAATTTTCCTTCTGGCTCTATTTTTAGAAGTTCATTATTGCTGTCATTTGGATCCCATTCAATTGACATTTTTTCAACCAAATTCCCTACTGAATGTCTTAGTTCAGGGTCTGGGCCAAAGTTGAAAGATTGACCGTTAACTATTGATGATTCAAATATTCTTTGACCTAACGTGAGATAACCCGACAAAGGCTCAAGCACATGTTGCCATGGTCTGATTGCGTCTGGTCTTCTTAATACTACTTTTTCATTTTCAGCCCATGCTCGTATACAATCAGGAACAATTCTGTTTGCTGCCCAATCTCCTCCTCCGATAACATTTCCCGCTCTACCAGTTCCAATTTTGACAGGCCCCTCCTGAAAAAATGAGTAATAGTAACTTCTGATTACTACTTCAGCAGCTCCTTTTGATGCACTATAAGGGTCTTTTCCTCCAAGAGGGTCCTCCTCTTTGAAGGGGCGGTCCATTTCATCATTATGATAACATTTATCACTAGTCACAAATATACCAACACATGAAGTTTGAGACTTTCTAAGTGCCTCCATTACGTTAATTGTACCCATAACATTTGTATTAAATGTATTAATGGGATTTTCGTAAGAATCCTTTACAATTGCCTGTGCTGCAAGATGAAATAAAAAATCAGGTCTAACATCATTGATTAACCGTTCTACTTCGTCTAATGTATTGATATCTCCTTTTTGGTGAGAGATTTGATCTCTTAATTCCAGTAGATTGAATAAACAAGGTCCCGATGGAAGTCCTTTGGAGAAACCATAAACTTCTGCACCCAATTCAAGTAACCATGATGCCAGCCAACTTCCTTTAAATCCAGTTTCTCCTGTAATAACGACTTTTTTGTTTTTATAAATATTATTAAATGCTTCTACCATACCTTCCAATCTGCTTTATTATTATCCCACATTTTATTCAAGTTATCCATGTCCCTTTTAGTATCCATACATTGCCAAAATCCATTATGCTTAAATGCATTTAGATTGCTTTCAGATGCAATATTTCGTAAAGGAGCTTGCTCAAAGACAGTAGTGTCATCATTTATATAGTTCAGTACTTCTGGTTGACACACAAAGAAGCCTCCATTGATCCAATGCCCATCACCCTTTGGTTTTTCGGCAAAACTATTAACGTTATTATCAGATCCAATATCGATAGCACCAAACCTTCCTTCTGGCTGAACAGCAGTTAATGTCATAAGGCTATTTGACTGCTCATGTGACAGGACTAGATCTTTGATGTTGATATTACTAACCCCATCCCCATAAGTAAGCATAAACGGTTCATTCTTTATATAGTCCTGTGCCCTTTTGACTCTGCCTCCTGTCATTGTACCTTGACCAGTGTCAAGAATTGTAACTTTCCAGGGTTCGGAGCTATTTTTTAATACTTCTACCTTATTGTTTTTAAGATCAAAGGTGACATCACTTTGATGTATGAAGTAGTTTGCGAAAAATTCCTTTATAACATAACCTTTGTATCCAGCAAGAATTATAAATTCATTAAAACCATAAGTACTATAAATCTTCATGATATGCCAAAGCATTGGTTTTCCTCCAATTTCTACCATTGGTTTGGGCTTCAAACCTGTTTCTTCACTTAATCGCGTGCCATATCCACCCGCTAGTATTAATACTTTCATTTATTATTTTAATTTCAGTATTCCGAGAAATCCATTGGCCAATATTACGAAAAATCTTCTCGATAAACCCACCTTGAGCTGGTGATTTAAAGCAATTGCCAGGAACCGAAAGGATTTAGAAAATTTTTTACAAGTATTTGCACTGCTTGCCATGAAGAGATATGCAGATGCAACCATGAAATTCATGTAGGGTTTATAAAAACTTGCTAACTCCTTATCGTTTTTTAGTTTGTTCAAAATGTAGGTTTTTGTTGCCACTACTTTATCAAGATCGAGATTCGCCATTGACCTTCCAGAATGAATAAAAATGGCACTATTTACTTTATCTATTCTTCCTAAATGTTTTGTGTCAGCAATTACTCTAAGCCAAAAATCCCAATCCTCGGACCCCACAGCTTTTAGGTCAAATCGATGTTTTTTATACACTTCTTTTGCCATGAAGACCCCATTGCAAGCTAAAAAGTTACCTCTTGCTATTGATTTGAAAGTATTATTAGGGTCGTATAGATCTGTTCCTTTTGAAGTTTGGTTGTCTTCATCTACAAATTCATATAGATTATGGAATAAAAGATGCTTCGGGTTTTGGACTGAGTATTGGTATGCATCTTCCAAGCAATATGGATATAATAAGTCGTCACTATCAAGCAGTAGTGCAAATTGCCCAGTTGCTAATTCTAAACCTCTGTTCCTAGAGTAGGATCTCTCGTAATTCGAATCGTTTTTAAAGAATTTTACTTTGTTTTGATCAATGTCTATGCGTAATATTTCCTCAATATTATCTGTTGAGTTATTGTCAATGATCAAGATCTCATAGTCTTTAAAACTTTGCTTGTATACACTATTTAACGTGTTAGTGATGGTCTGAGCACGGTTATATGTAGGGATAATGATGGAGAAGTATGGCTGAGACGTACTCATTTTATAAGATTTGTATAAAGCTTAATATTTTGATCACTGATTGAAAAGTTCCTTAAAACGGAATTCTTACATTGTTGGCCTGCCACTTCTAATATTTCAGGATCATTGTAAACATTGTGCATGATTTCTTCTAATTCTGAATCAAATTTGTCTACATCACATAGGAATCCATTTTCACCATGAGTAATATAATCGTTAAAGTCTCCTACCTGGTCACAAACTATAGAAGGCTTTTCTAATAACGCCATTTCTTTTACCGCACTATTACTTGCTTCAGTTATCGAAGGATGTACCATTATATCTGAAGCTGCCATGTAGTCAATAAAATCTGTTTTAAATCCCAACAATATGATATGGTTTTCCAGGTTGTTGGTTTTGATATATTCGGAGAGTCTTTCTTTCTCCGGACCTTCATCCAATACAAAGACTTTGATATCCAACCCCTGTTTAATTAGTCTGTTAAAAACTGGGAAGATAAACATATGTCTTTTCAACGGGATTAATCTCGAAACCATAATAATGCGAAGTTTTGCTTTGTACTTCTGTTTTATTTCAAACACATTGTCTTTATCTGGTTTGTTGTAAGCATTGAAGTTATAAATGTATGGTATGATTTGAAGCTTGCTTTTATTTACACCTTCTACGATAGTCATACCATTGTATACTCCTGAGCTTGGAACAACAATTTGTTTTGCTAATTTATTAACAATCCAATCTCCTATTTTTTCATTTTTATTGAGCTGATATTGAGTTTTTGCTTTGTTGGTCAAAAATTTGAAGTGGTGCCGAAAACAGATTAATGTACTTTTAAAAAAGAACTGTGCAATTACCGCAATTAAATTTGCTTGTTGAAGGTTTGAAAGGACCACATCTATTTTATGTGTTTTGGTAAAACTAATAAGTGCACGGATCTGAAAGAGATAGAAACGTATTGAGCTAAGGTTTTTAGCGTTTGCGGAATGGCAATCAATCCCTTTTTCTATCAAAGCTGAATGTATCGCTCCTTCCTCTAAGATACTCAGAAACAATACATTAAATCCCTGGTCTTTTAAGACTCCTAGTAGAGTTTCAATCTGAATGGACCTTTTGTTGGAAGGATAATAAAAGAGTACATTTCTGCTCATTTGGTAATTATCAATTTCTTAAAATAAACAGCTTTTTTAATGCTCATGTCCATCAAAAATCCGAAACAAATATAGAAAAGGGGGAAAAGTGGTAAAAAATAACGACTTTCCACGTATCTGAATAACAGTAGACTTAATGCTAGATATAAGATAATGAATGTGCAGAAAATAGGGATTCTCATTTTGAAACTTCTAATAAAAAGGGTGGCGGCAAAAGAAACCCAGAGGGTAAAATTGAGTAAATACATGAGCGCCTTAATTAAGATTTGCCATATCTTAAAGTCTCTGTTATCGGGGTTTAGAAAGGCGAGATTACTTGAGTTACTCTGAAAAATGATCTCTTTTAGGGTCTTTACAGGAGTAAACACAAAATAATTTAAAGGCCTTTCGTCCTTATACTTCTCAATCGATTGTTGGAATAGTTTCGCAGTTTTGTTTTGACAAT
Source organism: bacterium (assembly GCA_024743255.1). Classification (GTDB taxonomy): domain Bacteria; phylum Bacteroidota; class Bacteroidia; order Cytophagales; family Cyclobacteriaceae; genus JANSWY01. Next base: position 40,857 of record JANSWY010000035.1, read on the forward strand.
CTAATTCGGAGATTGCTTTTTTTGATAGTTTTCCATTACCAAAGTCAGGATGAAACATTTCAATAAAACAAGAATTCAGTTGCTCCAAATTTAAACTAATCTCAGATTTTGGATTCACGGAAAAAGCTTCTTTTGGTAAAGCTTCTAAATATGAATTGATAAGTTTACCATTCTTTTGGGGCTCACCATTCCGGATATTTATTATCATATCACTGCTTAATCTTTCAGCACTGTAGTTAGCTGGATTGGTCCAACTTGAAATCCAATACCGAAAATAAATATGGGCTCTGCCAAAATCCATCGGATCAGAATAGTAGTACTTTTCTGCCAAAATTATTTCTCCATTGGTGACTAAATAATTTCTGATAGTCCATGGTGTGATAGATAGTGCGAATCCGAGTGAAAGGAACAAAATCAGAAATACTTTTCTTTTAAGAAATTCAAATTTTAGATTCCAATTCTCAAAAAATATAAATGCACCAATTGTAACCAAAATAATTCCTCCAACTGGTCGATTTAAAAATAATATTCCGATGCAACTACCAGTTGCCAATAGCAGCCAAATTGACTTAGAGCGATAATATAAACTGAAAAAATAAAGAGCTAATACAATTAAAAATGGTGTCAGTGATTCGGTTATTGTGAAATAGGTATAAGAGGCAATAAATGGACTTAACCCATAACTTGAGGCACTCAATATGGCATGGAGCTTATTTTGGAACAAATTGTAAACTGTAATACCTAACAGTACTGAGGAAAGTGCAAAAAGCAAAACTTGTGTCCATTTAATCACTAATTCTGCATTTTCTCCAAACACCAAATAGAAAAAACCATAAAAAAGAGGATATACCGGAGTTCTTCTTACTTTCATCTCAGGATTCTTAGGGTCCAGCGTATAGCCAAATCCTTTTTCTATATTTTTAATTTGTGTGGTATAGAATTGGTTGTCAATACTGTATACAGTTGTGTTTTCAACAAGACTCTTTGTATTAATTTGGTGATTCTGAGGATTGTTCTTTTTGATGTAATTAATATTAATCTCATTTAGGGCAATGCAGAAGAACAAACTGGCCAAGAAAATTATAAACAACTCTTGAATTTTCATCTTGATTTAAAATAACTAAAAACACAATCTACTACTTTTGCTTGCTCTTCTTCCGTTAATTCATAAAACAACGGTAAACGGATTAAGCTATCACTGTAAAAGTCACTCCATTTCAGATGATTGCCTTTATACCTTGATTTAAAAAAATCTGATTTATGCAGTGATAGATAATGAAATACAGCTAAGATGCCATTTGATTTGAGGTGGTTAAGGAGGTCATTTCTCTCATCTAAACTCCTGCAAGTAAAATAAAACATATGGCCATTGTTATATCCGTATGCGGGTATGTGGGGTAATTTAATTTTCTCCTGATTTTGCAAATCTATCAACTCTTGGTTGTACTTATTCCAGATATCAATTCTCCTTGATTGAATTTTTGGAATATTTTCTAATTGAGAATAGAGAAATGCAGCAATCACCTCACTTGGGAGATAAGAGGAGCCAATATCTTTCCAATGATATTTATTAACCTCACCACGCTGAAAGGCCGTTCTATTGGTACCCTTTTCCCAGATTATTTCACTTCTTTCTTCATAGACTGGGTTATTCAGTACAAGTAGCCCACCTTCACCAGAAATTATGTTCTTTGTTTCGTGAAATGAAAATGCAGCAAAATCTCCAATGGACCCCAGGCGTTCACTTTTGTAATAGGATTCCATTGCTTGAGCTGAATCTTCGATAAGCACCAGTTTATACTTTTCTGCCAAAGACCTAAGTTTCTCCATATCGCATGCAATACCAGCATAGTGTACTACTACGATTGCCTTAGTTTTATTTGAGATTAAATGCTCAATTTTGTCTACATCAATATTTGGATTGAGCGGATTTGAATCTGCGAATACTACTTTTGCGCCATGTAAAATGAATGCATTGGCTGTTGAAACAAAAGTATAAGAAGGGACTATTATTTCATCGCCTTGTTCTAGACGTAGAAGGATGGCGATCATTTCCAGAGCATCTGTGCAGCTTGTGGTGAGTAGAGTCTTATTGAATCCATATTCTGATTCAAAAAAGTGGTGACACCTCTTAGTAAATATTCCATTTCCTGAGATTTTCCCGGATTCTACAGCTTCTTGTATATATTTTATCTCATTTCCTGTTAGAAAGGGTTTATTAAAAGGGATCATCTAAACCTGCTTCTTAATTTGTTGATTGAAATAATTTCGCCATTGTTGTCTGTGATCTTAGTTAATTTGATTAATCCTTTACCACATATTACAACCGGATAACCTTCCTGAAGAAGAAGAATTTTTCCAGCATGCCTTAACTCAAAATTTTTATCAGGAAAAACTTCCCAATTTGAAATTGTTACTACTTCGTTATTTAGGTGAGCCTTGGCGCCAGCATAAGGAAATCCTACGGCATCTATAAATCTACCAATGTTTTCAGAACTATCATTCCAGTTGATGAAATAGTCTTCTTCATCCCTCCATATGCTATACGTTGCTTCAGCTTCATTTTGAGGGGCCTTCGGTAATACTATATTTGCCTTAATGTCCTGAACCAGATCAATGGTAATTTGAGTATACAACTCACTTATCATATTGATCACAGTATTAATTTTGATTGGATAATTTAAAGGCAACTGTTTCTGCATAATTATTGGACCAGCATCGTACTCTTTAGAAGCGTAGAGAGCTGTAACACCAACAGTTTGTTCCTTATTAATGAGTGCGTTAACAAGAGGTGCAAACCCTCTATACCTTGGAAGTAGAGAATCATGCAGGACAATTAAGTTTTTGAAATCACTTAAAAGCCATCGCCAACCTATCGCAATCTTATATCGTTCCGAACGACTAGGTTTGAAGTCTTTTCGGTTATGAAAATTGTACCCATGCTTTTCAGCAAAAGCTCTAATTTCTAAGTAAAAATCTTTCTGTACAGATTTGTCTTCACTACTTACTACATTTGTTATGATGTTGCCTAAATTATTTGCATGCAGAGCCTTCAAGACAGAATAGCCCTTTGCATTCATAATGAACAAATCGACTTCTCTAATCATTAGAAATTTGTCTTTTCACTGATGATATACCTTGGACGAGCTTTTACCTGTTCAAAGATTTTACCTATGTACAAGGATACAGCTCCAATCAAGGAAATAATAAGTCCACTGAAGAACCAAATTGATAAGATCAAGCTTGTCCATCCGGTGACGATTATACTACCTCTCAAATATTGAACAAATAAGTAAACTCCTACAACTGAAGTAAAAACACATATTATAATTCCAAATCGTATAATAAGTTTTAATGGTCTATCTGAAAATGCAATTATGACATTAATACCTAAGTTCAAAAGTGCTGTTAAAGAGTATGACGTTTTCCCTTCCTTTCTTTCATTGTGCTTCACTTCAATGCTTTTGGAAGAAAAACCAACCCAATTTATCATTGTTGGGAAATATCTAATGTAGTCACCCATACTTAAAACGGCATTGATTACCTTGGTTCTATACACACCAAAATTCGCTACAGAAGCGTCTTGTTTAGTGGAAGTGAG
>JANSWY010000073.1 GCA_024743255.1 bacterium
TAATTGTATAGCCTTCCAACTTATTCCCCACCTGGTCTTTCTTTACCTTGTATCCATAGGCTGAGAAGTCTTTTGGAACAGCAGGCATATCGGTCAGTTTCTCAAACTTAAGATTAAACCCTTTATCATTACTAGCCCCATAGAAAACACCTTCCTCAAAGTTCACAAAGTTATCTGAATACGCTCCGGCTACATACATAATATCATTGTGTAACCTGCAGTTGATATCCCTTAATTTCCGTCCTTCCTGGCTTTCTATCTTATAAGATATAATGTAATTGGCATTCAGATCTGTCGTGAATATAAGGGCAGATGCACCTTTTGAAGATTTAATGATCGACTTCCACTATTAACTCTCCGGAAGTAGATTGCTGGATCCCAGCCAGTTTAAGATCTTTACCCAAATATCCATCAACCACTATGGGAGTTACTTTAAAAGAGCCGTCTTTCGGATTCAATTCTACTAAACTCGGAACCTTTTTAATTCTTGAATAATAATATAGTTTGCCAGATGCTATAATTACTTCCGATTCCTTAATTGATGGTAATCCCTCTTTGCCATCAGCAACCATTACATTTAAGTCAATAGAATTTATAGCAATAATTTTTACACCCTGAGATTTAGCATTGAAAATGCTGTAAACCATCTCTCCTTTTTCAATTGAAGCTATTTTTTCATAATTACCAATAAACGACAATTTCCTTTCCAATAGAGTTTCCAGCTGATTGGATAAGATTGAAATATTAACCTCGGTTCTTACTTCAGCTTTAATTTTCAAGTATTTCTCAAAAACTACAGCACCATTATCCAATCCAAAAACGGCTTCAGAAGAGTAGGCCTTTTCATTAATCGAAATTGCTGTATCTAAATATACTTGTGCATGGGCATGACTTGCCAAAAAAATTGCGAAAGCAACTAGAATATTGATGAATTTCATGGTCTAAAAAATATTTCGGCAAGTATAAAACCTATAAGGTAATTATGGCAGCCAATGACATTATCTTATTCATAAAGAATTAATTGCCATTGTAGTTTACAATAATACTTTATAATTCACCTCCTCAAATTCCTCCAACTTCGTGATCAATTCATCCCCTGGATCCACTTTAATCTTCCTGGACAGCATTTCCAGATTCACTACCCTATTCTCATGAACGGTTGACACACTCATTTTAAGCGTGCAATTTCCTTCATGCTCTGCTGCAATTTTTTCAAGCTCCAGAATTGTAGTTTCATTCACATGTTTCAGGTCCATGTTCACCTCAATTCCCTTGGTATACTTTTCTCTTATTTCTGAAAGTGGAGTAATGTCCGTGATTTTAAATTCAAGTTCGTCCCCTTTCCACCTTGGCTTAATCACACCTTGAATGTACAAAAACCATCCAGGCATAAAATATTCCTTGAATTTTATATAGTCCTGAGAGAATAAATAGAATGTGTAAGAATCATTGTAATCTTCCATGGTGATTACACCGAATGGATTCCCCTTTTTTGAAGTTCTGTGATTAATTGATGAAACAACTCCTCCCAATCTCACTAACGAAAGGTTTGATAGCGAATTAAGATCATTAAGTTGCCCAAGATTGGAGTTTGTAAAATACTTCATCTCAAACTTAAACTGATCCAATGGATGCCCTGAGATATAAAGCCCTACTACCTCCTTCTCAATATTAAGTTTCTCAATATTTCCAAAAGGCTCCATTTGCTGAACCTTTGGAATTGGAACATCTACGCCTGAATCTCCACCAAATAATGATGATTGCGCACTTGCCTTTTCAGCCTGCATCTTGTTAGCATACTTAATCGCTTTTTCAATCAATGTGCTATCAGCCTCATCAGGAGTGAGGTATTGCCTTCTATTGTAAGATTCAAAACAATCAAAAGCACCACTCATTGCCAGGCTCTCAAATGTTTTCTTGTTTACTGTTCTTAGATTAACTCTGGTAGCAAAATCAAAGAAATCTTTAAATGGTCCATTTTCATCTCTTTCTTCAATAATGGCCTGTACAGCCGCATCACCAGTTCCTTTGATTGCTCCCAACCCAAATCGAATTTCTCCTGAAGCATTTACTTTGAAATGTACACCAGATTCATTCACATGTGGTCCTAATACAGGAATGGCTCTGTTTCTACATTCTTCCATAAAGAAACTCACTTTCTCAATATTACTTTGGTTGTGAGTAAGTACAGCAGCCATATACTCTGCAGGGTAGTTTGCTTTCAGGTAAGCTGTATGATAAGCTACAACCGAATAACAGGTAGAGTGTGATTTGTTAAATGCATATGCTGCAAAAGCCTCCCAGTCCTTCCAAACTTTCTCAAGAGTCTTAGGGTCATGACCTCTTTCTTTTCCACCTTCAATAAACTTAGGTTTCAGTTTCTCTAGCAAGGCAAATATCTTCTTACCCATTGCCTTACGAAGTACGTCCGCTTCACCCTTAGTGAATCCAGCCAGCGACTGTGACAGAAGCATCACCTGCTCCTGATATACTGTAATACCGTATGTTTCTGCAAGGTACTCCTCCATTCCCTCCAGATCGTAAACTATATCCTCATCTCCGTGCTTTCTACGGACGAAGTTTGGAATGTATTCCATTGGTCCTGGACGATACAGGGCGTTCATTGCAATTAAGTCGGAGAACTTGTTTGGTTGAAGCGCTCTCAGGTGTTTCTGCATCCCAGGGGACTCAAACTGGAAAGTACCGTTTGTTTCGCCTCTCTGGTAAAGTGCATAAGTCACCTCATCATCCAGTGGAATTTGATCCGGATCTATTTTGATTCCATGTCTTTCCTCCACATGATGAATTGCAGTTTTGATAATGGACAAGGTCTTTAATCCCAAGAAGTCCATTTTTAGCATTCCTGCGTCCTCAACCACACTGTTATCAAACTGTGTAACCAACATGTCTGAATCCTTAGCAGTGGAAACAGGAATGAATTTAGTGATATCATCTGGAGTAATGATTACCCCACACGCATGTGTTCCAGTATTCCTTACAGAACCCTCTAAAACTGTAGCCTGCTTTATTACTTCAGCTTTTAAGTCCTTTCCCTTCTTCAGAGCTTCCAGTTCCTCGACTTCTGCAAAAGCCTTGGACAAACTAACACCAGGTCTTTCAGGAATTAATTTGGCTATGGAATCAGTTTCTGGAAGACTTAGCTCCATCACTCTACCGGCATCACGGATAGATGACTTTGCAGCCATGGTACCGTAAGTAATAATTTGTGCTACCTGATTCTTTCCATATTTATCAATCACATAGTTGATAACCTTTTCCCGGCCTTCATCATCAAAGTCAATATCAATATCGGGAAGTGATACCCTGTCTGGATTAAGAAAACGCTCAAAAAGTAGGTCGTATGCAATTGGGTCAACATTGGTAATTCCAATACAATAGGCAACCGCTGACCCTGCAGCCGATCCCCTTCCAGGTCCTACTGAAACTCCCATATTACGAGCTTCCGAGGTAAAGTCCTGAACAATTAGGAAGTAACCAGGATAACCAGTATTGGCAATAGTGTCTAACTCAAAGTCAAGTCTTTCTTTAATATCATCCGTGATCTCTTCATATCGCTGCTTGGCTCCTTCGTAGGTTAAATGTTTCAGGTAATTATTTTCACCTCGTTTCCCTCCATCCTCTTCATCTTTTGGATCCTTGAATTCTTCAGGAATATCGAATGCTGGAAGCAATACATCTCTTTCGAGTTTATATTCTTCTATTTTGTCCAGAAGCTCAGTAATGTTCTCAATGGCCTCAGGGATGTCAGCAAACAACTTCTTCATCTCTTCCTGAGACTTGAAGTAATATTGGTCATTCGCAAACCCGTATCTAAAACCTCTCCCTCGTCCAATAGGAGTTGATTTCATCTCTCCTTCCTTTACACAAAGAAGTACATCGTGAGCTTCGGCATCTTCTTTAGTCAGGTAATAAACTTCGTTTGCTGCAATTACCTTGACATTATATTTCTTGGCAAACCCAACTAATACCTCATTGACGTGATGTTCCTCATCGAGATTGTGACGGATTAATTCAACATAGAAGTCCTCCCCAAAAGTATTATGCCACCACTGGAATGCTTCCTCAGCCTGGGTTTCACCAACATTCAGTATCAGGTTCGGAATCTCGGATGCCAATCCACCGGTCAATGCAATTAATCCTTCTTTGTATTGAGTTACCAGTTCTTTATCGATACGAGGGTATAGACCATATAGCCCCTCTTCGTATCCAAGGGAACTTAGTTTAGCCAGGTTATGATAACCGCCTTTATTTTTTGCGATCAAGACCTGATTCGATCTCCTATCTGGATTGTCCTTCGTAAACTTATGTTTTAACCTCTCTTCAGAGATAAAAAACTCGCAACCTACGATTGGTTTTATTTCATTTTTAAGAGCTTCTCTTACAAATTGAAAAGCTCCGAACATATTACCAAGGTCAGTGATAGCAACAGCCGGCATGTTATTTTCCTTGGCATGTGCTACAATCCCTTTTATATCTGGAGTTGCCTGTAGAATTGAGAACTGCGAGTGCAAGTGCAAATGACAGAATGCACCTTCAATATCTTTGGCATCAACTTTTGAATCACCTAATTGGCCTGATGCTTTCTTCTGTTTCTTTGCAAAGTTTGCATCCGCTAATTCTGGAGCTTCATATTCTATCTCTGCAACAGGAGTCTCATCAAGAGGTTTTACTACTCCCTCTTTAATAAGACCAAAAAATGCCTTGGAAGTGGCGTCCACATCATACGCTGCATCGTGAGCATCATCAAATGGTTCACCGAAAAGCTTTTCGTAGAGCTCAATTAGTTTTGGTTTCTTGAGCTTACCACCTATACCACCTGCCAGATTACAGAATTCTACAGAAACCTCAGATGTATCAATATCATGAATCTCCTGAAGATTGTTTTCAATTTCCTTTCTCAGAAATTCTGCACCGATAATCTTATTATCGAATTCAATATTGTGACCAATTGTTGATTCGGTCTTTGCCAGGTCAGCTTTAAATATTTCTAGAACCTCTTTTAGATCATGTCCCTCTTCCTGGGCTCTTTTTGTACTGATACCATGAACTTTTTCAGCGTTGAAGGGAATTGTAAATCCTTCTGGTTTAACAATATAGTTTTGTGCTGATATTAATTCGCCCTTCGGGCCGTGAAGCTGCCATGCCAACTGAACCAGCCTGGGCCAGTTGTCAAGATCTTCTATGGGAGCTGAATAGTTTTTAGGTAATCCGGTGGTTTCAGTATCAAAAATTAAATACATCTAGTTGCCTCTCAAGTGGTTATATTTTCTTTCCCAGACTTATTAAGTCTTCTATCCAATTTGGTGGTGAAATAGTTTTGGATATAACTTCAAATGTAATGATTTGAGTTCAGGAAATTGATTGATTTTAGGAAAGAAAATCCAACTTTCTTGAAGCATTCCGGGTCATGATAAAAACGAGCTGAAAATCTTAAAATGAAATTATATCCCTTATTTGTTTTCGCGTTATTTCTTACACTTTTTTCTTGTGATAACGATGACCTGTCGGCTGGAGATTTAGAAGTCTCTGTGACGGACAATTCATTGATTTTGGAGAATAACTCGAATGAGAGTCTATACTATTTTGCAGTAGATAGAAATGCGTTGGCACTGATTTCCTGGGCTCCAATGATTGATGAAAACTTTGAGATTAAATCAGGTGATTCCGTGGAGTTATTGTTTGATGATATAACAGGATCTTCCGATGACACAACAGAAATTGTAGTTCACTACTGGGGAGCTGTAAAGGAAAATGGCGAAAAGGTTGCCGGTGACATATTCCAACAGATAATTACTATAAACTAATTCTCACCTTGAAAAAGATTTGTTCAATTATATTGTTCAGCGTATTAGCTCTCACATTTGGGTGCGATGATGATGAATTTATGGCTGGAGATTTAACGATAGAAACCAAAAAGTCCTCTGTAGTATTGAGAAATGGGGCTAGTGAAAGTATTTATTTTATCATACTTGAAAGAAATGCCGTTGCTTATGTTGATTGGATCCCTACTATAAATGAGGAAAATGCAATAGAATCTGGTGAGTCTGAGAAAATTGAATATGATGATATTCTTGGGTATGATGAGGATGCTGAAGAACTGATGATTTATTATTGGAAAGCTATTGAAGAAGGTGGTGAATTGGTTCCAGGGCCTATTGATAATGTAACCGTTCCGCTTGATTAGCGCTTACATATATCCTTAAAATCACAATACCCACATTTCTTCAAATCCGTGGTTTGTTTAAATGTGTTTTCAGCAGAGAATATCTCTTCAAACATACCCGTCAGTCCCTTTTTAAATTCATCTAAATAAGGTCTAACATCATATACTACCTGCTTACTTGGTTTTACACTTAAACTGATATCAAAATCATCCTGAAATAATTCACGCATGTTGTAGATTCCTGGCTTGATTGGCTCTGATTCTCCGTGAAGATTGGCATATAACATACCATAATAGAAGGTCTGGAAAGCTGCTTTATTTCTACCATTGTCATCCGGATCAAAGAAAGATTCTACAGTAGTCATTTCTTTTTTGTCGGCCCCAGATTTGTAATCCAGCACTCTTACTACTCCTTGTTTGCGATCTACTCTGTCTATGATTCCTTTTACACCAACTCTTCTTCCGTCGTTCAACTGAACATTCATCTTATAACCTTCCCTACTGCCACCTTCCAAGCTAATTATTTCGAAAGGCGCATACTTCTCATCTTGCTCCAGGACATTTAGAACAAAACGCCTCATGATTTCATAGATGATTACATTTCTTCCAGCCAGTTTAAATTTCTGGCCTTTTGGGAGGTGATAATGATCTTTAAATGCGACTTGTAAAGCACCATCTACACTTCCCTTCAAACCAAAGAAATCCATCGGTTGAATGACCTTGTCTTTCTTCTTTTTAGTGAACTTTTCATAAATCTCCTCCATCGCTTTATGCAGGATATTTCCAAAAATCGCTGCATCTACTTCTTCCTGAACGTCATTGGGTTCATACAACTTTGCTATGTATCGATAATAAAACCGGAGCTGACAGTCCATGTAAGTATTCAGTGCAGATGGAGAGAATCTGGAACGTCCTCCTTCCAGATAGTTATCTAATACTCTTAAAATATCAGGAGTCTTTTTTATTTCAATCTCATTAGGAGAATCTACTTTCACAGGATTGGATAAATGAAGCTTTTGAATATTCAATCCAGATTCCAATTCCAGCTGACTCACAAATCGGCTAATTTCCCCGCTCAGACCAAAATCAGCAAATGAGTTGTAGTAGAAATGAACTGTTTTCGCTCTTTGAATCAAGCGGTAGAACAAATAAGCATAGATCGCATCTTGTTGTAAATAAGTTGGCAAATCAAATGCTCTTCTTATATTGAATGGAATGAATGAGCCCTTTTTACTTTCTGCTGGAAAACTTCCTTCATTTGTCGATAAAACTATAACATTCTCAAAATCAAGATTCCTTGTTTCAAGGACTCCCATAATCTGCAGACCCCTCAGTGGTTCTCCGGTAAATGGAATTTTTTGGCTTCTACATATCTGTTTAAATAGCTTTACAAAAGTCCGATGTTCAATTTTTGTATCCTGAAGTGAGAGTATTTCCTTTAATCTCTCCAGTGATTGATGGAATTGATACAAGAATTCCTTTTCAAGACCGAGAACTTCTGTACTTGATTCAAACAGAAACCTGACAATACCAATCAAATAATCAGAAAGGTCATTTGGATTGGAGATATGCCTAAAAATATGATCAATTAATGGAATATTCGCATTAAGCTCTTCCTTTTGGATTCTGACTTTATTCTTCTTCCTGACCTCACTCATCAGAGAATCCACTTCTCCAGGAAAAGATTGGAATAGATAAGGATGCGAGAGGATTTCCAGAACCGGTTTATGATAGAACATTACAAAGTGATCTCTATCCAACTGTACTGATTCCTGGAGGTGTAAAATACTATCCAGAAGAGTATATAATGGAGCATCCTTTAATGGATATCCCATTGTAACATTCAGCTGTTGAATGCTTTCAGGAATAGCATTCAAAATTGGAAAAAGCATATGCTCATGAGGAAGTACAACAACTGTCTTCTCCGGTTGAAATCCAGGGTCTTTAGCAAATTCTTCCAGCAATTCTCCAGCTGCTTTGGTTTGCCCGATCTCAAGACTAACTCCAACAGTTTTAACCTGCTTGTCTTTATCGTTAAAACTATTTTCTACCTGCTTTTCAAATGTTTTGCCCAGGATTGGGTCAGCAGCGTATTGTCTTAAAAACTGGCCAGCTTCCTGTTTTGGGTCTTCAAAATAATATTGATCATAATCCCAATAAATCTCTGCCGAATGATGTTCAACAAAGTGTTTTATTAATGTCTCCTCAGCTTTTGTGAGCGCATTAAACCCAGCGAATATCACTTTATCGTTGTATTGAGAAGTTTTTAGGTTCTCCACCACTTCTCTAAAGATCAATCCACTGTATCCTACATTGTTCTTGATGAGCGTTTCACGAAAATGCTGATAGATTGGGAATAATACTTCCCAGGTTTTGAGAAAATTATGTTGAGCTGGGGATGCTTCGGGAAGAAAGCTTTGCCAGAAGTTTTGAATCGTCTTCTTATTCTCTTCATCAAGGAAGAAAAATGATTCATCCAGTTCTTTCTGAGACTTGACCCCTCTAAAAATGTGTTCTGGGTTAACAAGGTACTTATCAACATCATCAAAGTCCCTCAGCAACATCTCTCCCCAGAAATAGAATCTATCAAATCCTTCATCTCTTAATTGATGCTTTTTAAACGATTGATATAGCTCAAAAATAAGACTGATCTGATCGGCAGCCTTGAGTGAAGTAAACTTCTGAATAAACTCTTCAATGCTCAGTATTTGTGGAGACCAGATTGGTTTATCAATTAGCTGAGATAGGTATTGCCTGAAGAAAAGTCCTGCTCTTCGGTTAGGGAAGACTAATTGAATATGTTGGAGGTCATTGCCATATTGGGAATAGATTTTTTCAGCTATTTCCTGGAGGAATGAATTGTATTGTTTTTCTATGTCTTTTTGGTCCTTCACTTTTAATCTATTTGTTCTAGCACCTCACCGATTGATCCCGAGGGATCAATGTCCTCTCCTCAAGGAGAGGTTCTTGCTACTTCGATTTTCGATACTCAGAAAAGTAAACGTTTAATTCCAGTAAAATCGAACTCCCTTCTCCTTCAGGAGAAGGGCTGGGGATGAGGTGTTAGCTAAATAGTATTAATAAACTCACTCAACTCCCTCATCACCTCATCTAAATCCTTCAACACTCTATCATTAGTAAACCGAATCACTTCAATCCCCAATTCCATCAAATACTCATCTCTGGATTCATCATATTTCTTTTGATCTGTCTTCTGATGATAACCACCATCAACTTCAACTACTATTTTCAATTGATGGCAATAGAAATCCAGAATATAATTACTCATTGGATGTTGTCTTCTAAACTTATATCCTTCAAAGCGATTATCCCTTAGCACTCTCCACAATTTGCTTTCAGCTTCAGTAGGGTTTTTCCTATTTTCTTTTGCCAGCTGGAATAACGTTTTGGATGTCCCTTTGTGTAGTTCGCTCATTTTCACCTCACCGATTGATCCTAAGGGATCAATGTCCTCTCCTCAAGGAGAGGTGTTTTACATTTCTGCAAATTAGTTTTTGTTAGTCTAATGTTTCAGGTTTGGATAAATCGTGTAGCTCCCTTCTCCTTAAGGAGAAGGGCCGGGGATGAGGTGAACAATCTCCACTCCCTCCAAATAAACCAAATACCCATTCACTTCTTCATATCCCATCTCTTTCAAAAGAGCCATATATTCATCTACTTGCTTCTTATCATTTGATTTTTTAGCTCCTGTTTTGAAATCAATTACAATTGCCTTTTTATCATCAATCAGAACTCTATCCAGCCTTTTCGGATCCGTCTTACCAGGTAATACTACCGCCTCTGTCCTCACTTCCCATTTCTTGGAAAACCAATCCTGTATCTGCTCATTGTTAAAGAGGTTGCTTATTTTCTGGCTAATCCTATCAAGTTCTTCTTTGTTAATCTCTAATTCATGATAGGCTTTCTCAATGGCATAACTCACATCTTCTTCATACTTGATATTTGATAGAATTTTATGAGTCACTATTCCTTCGTTTATGCTTGACCTTCTCTCATCGTTATCCTCCTCAAGAAGAGCCGAGCTTTGCTTCTTAATGGTAAGCTTATTACGCCATTTTACTGAGAGATATTTTTCAAGCTGGATCTGATCAGAATTATCATCTGATTTTCCCTTTCTAAATCTGTAGTCACCCAACTCAATTTGGTTTGTTACCGCATTCCATTCCTTCCAGTTTTGTAATTCCATTAAAAGAAGCTCCGAAACATCTGCAATGCCCCTGGCTCTGGAAGGTAACTCACCATACACGACTAATCCTTCTTCAGCTCTTGTAAAAGCTACGTACAACAAATTAAGATTGTCTACATAGGCTTTAATCTTCTCTTTGAAATAGATATTTGAAAAATTCGTATTCTCCAGCTTGGTGGTATACTTCACCGGAACAACCGGAATGTCACTAAATACCTCCAATCCTTCAGTTTCTGGCCATAACACATTATCGTGCATCATGTCATTATCCATGGACCAATTAGCAAATGGCATTATTACCAGCTTATATTGAAGCCCTTTGGATTTATGAATTGTCAAAATCTTTGTTGCTTCCAGGTCATCTGATAGTTGTACAGTACGCTTGTATCCAACCTCATCCCACCATTCTAAAAAGGAGTGCAAATCCGACTTTTCATTCTTTACATATTCCAGGATTGAATCTTCAAATGCTTGCAAATAGGAATATTCGTTTTTCAATTCATTGAGCTGGAAGATTTTTATTAATGCTTCAGTAAGCTCCATTAGAGGAAACCTTACCAAAATGTTTTTGTGCTTTGTGAAGTCTGGTGGCAGATGTCTTTCCAGGTTGCTTACACCTAATAATTCATCAATGGTTGCCTCGCTTTGAAGGATGTCTTTGTGATAAATTGTGACTATTTCGGCCAGAGCAATTTGCTCCTTATTATTCTTTAAATATCTAAATACTGATAATAGAAACCGTACTACAACAGAGCTGGTGAGATACATAGATTCAGATGAAATTACATCATAATTCACCTCTTTATCGGCTTCTTCAGAATCCTTGTAATCCAGGAATGCTTGTACCAATCGAGCGGCTTCTCTATTCCATCGAACCAGAATAGCAATATCTTTTAAGGCTACTCCTGCTTTCTGAGCTTTCTCTACTTGTTTAATGGCCCATTCGGTAGCCATGTCATCCCAGGAAACATCTGAGTCTTTATCCTTCTTGGTAAATTCTACCGAGATATAGCCACCTTCTTTAATTTTTGATGGATACTCCTGATGTACTTCATTGAATGCTTTGCTGATTCCTTTTAGATGAATTTCCAAGTCAGAAGACTCTGTATCAACCTTTTCCTGAAGTGTATTTTCGATTGTCTCTGGGGCTTTTGAAAATAACGTATTATTAAAATCAATGACATTTTTAGAACTCCTGTAATTAGAAGTCAGTTGTTGTTCATTCACAAAATGCTCTCCGACATCCTCTCCTACCTGACTCAGTAATAAATCAGAATTTCCTCCTCTCCAGCGATAAATTGATTGTTTCACATCTCCTACCACCATGTTGAAATTCCCTGAATCAAGAGAGTTCTTTACTAGTGGCTGAAAATTATCCCACTGAAACCCTGATGTATCCTGAAACTCATCGATCAGAAAATGTCTGTATCGGGTTCCTACTTTCTCGTAAATGAAAGGAGTATCACTATCACCAATTATGCTTTTCAAAAAAACTGGTAAATCAGAAATGAGGATGGTCTCATGCTCCTCTCTATATTCTTTAATCTTCTGAGTGAGATCGGTGAGTATTCCAAATGTGTATAAATATCTTCTGACTTCAATTGCGGTGTTATAGGATAAGTGATGTGCATTATAGTATTCTATTCCCTTAGCCAATTGATTCATTAAATATTCATTGACTAACTGCTCCAGGATCACCTTATTAGGTGCGGATTTTGAAACCCATTTAGCAACATCTTCTGATGCTTTTACAGCGGTAGCGGTGGGTTCCTTAAGATCTCCATTTTTCCATTTCACAAACTGAAATGCAACACTTCTTGATTTTCCAGAGAAGTCGGCTGGATCAGTATTGTTTTGTTCAAGATATGACAATGCCTCCTCCCCGATTTTCTCCATTGATGAATGGAAGGATGAAATGGTCTCATTAAGTCGATCATTCAGTTTTGCCAGAATGGACTTATCTGATTGAACTAAACTTAATTTAGGTTCGATGGATTTGTATTGTTCATTAAATATCTCCTTAGCCAGATTTGCAATCTCCGCCCTGAATTCATATGATTTCCCCTCAAACAATCTGTTCTTTGCAAAATCAATCAGCCAGTCTCTGAGGTACTCATTCTGTTCTACATCCTCTAATAAATCATCAACCACTCTTTGCAAAACAAGATCCGTATCCAATTCAATATCATATCCACCTTGAAGACCTATTTCCCTTGTAAAAGACCTGATAACTTGATTAAAGAATGTATCAATTGTAGTGATTGAAAAGCTCGAGTAATTATGTAAAATATTCCTCAACACCTCACCCGCTCTCTCCATCAATTGCTCATCTGAGAACTTGAGATAATTTTTCAACTCATCAAACAAATCATGTTCACCAAGAGAAATTGCTTTCAGATATTCCAGGATCCTGGATTTCATTTCTTCGGCAGCCTTATTCATGAAGGTAACTGCTAAAATGTATCTGAAATAGTAGGGTGATCTTAAAGCCAGTTTCAGGTACTCCTTGGCAAGAGTAAATGTTTTACCAGAACCAGCTGAAGATTTATATATTAAGAAAGGGCGATCACTCATGACCAGCTAAGTTATAAAGTCCGATTGATTCTAAGAAGATTGAAGCAGGTTTTGATATAGACTAAAATTCTCATCATCAAAACAACAAAAAGTAACTTCTAATTCTTGATGGTTTTCAATCAATTTTTCGACAGTGTCCACAGCTATAGAAGCAGCCGGTTCTTTGGGAAATCCATAAATCCCTGTACTGATATTTGGAAATGCTATAGTCTTGATTCCGTTTTCAAGAGCCAATTTAAGACTTTGAATGTAACAACTAGCCAGCAGTTCCTTCTCTCCCTTCTGACCGCCATTCCAGACTGGTCCAACAGTATGAATTACATATGTTGCCGGCAAATTCCCTCCAGTAGTAATGACTGCCTCGCCAGTTTTACATCCCCCTTGCTTTGCTCTGATCTTTTTGCAGTCCTCCAATATTGCCGGACCTCCTGCTCTGTGTATTGCACCATCTACTCCACCGCCACCCAGCAAGCTCGAATTTGCAGCATTTACAACGGCATCTACATTTAGTTTTGTAATATCTCCCTGGATTAAATTAATTTGCGCCATCAACAAAAATTAAATGATCAATTTGACCTCTGAAGTTACGATTTTTAAGACTGACAGATTAGTTGTTAGAGAACTAAATTTGGAAGACTTCAATCCATATTTTGAAATGCACGGTAATCCCAATGTAATGAGGTATGTGGATGGAGATGTGGAATCAGAGGAAGAGTGTATGATCAATTTAAAGTATGTGATCTCTCAATATTCCGATCCTAAAAAAGTTCTTTCTGTATGGGCTATTGTTCCAAAGGATGGTGGAGAATTAGTCGGAACGTGTGCTTTGGTCAGAACTAAAACGGTGAATGAGATTGGCTACAGGTTTCTGGAAAAGTACTGGGGCAATGGTTATGGCACTGAAGTCACTAAAGGCCTGATCGAATATGCGTTTACAGAAGAAAACCTGGATAAGCTAACAGCCTATGCAGTAAAAGAAAATACTCCAAGCATAAAGATTCTTGAAAAGTGTGGCTTATCCTATGTTGGAGAAGTTTTCAACCGGGACCACCAGGAATGGGACCTGGAATATGAGATTGAAAACCACTAATTCTCAAGTTGCTTAACAAATCCTGAGACCCCTTTCTTCTTAAGAAACTCCAAATCTTTTGTGGCTTCTTCCTTATTTTCATATTTGCCCAGATATACTCGATATACATTCTTTTTATCCACCTTTACCTCAGCAACTCTGGAGCCTTTGACTTCACTTGATTTTTCCTGTGCCAAAGACTTATCTTGAAAGGAGGCAACCTGAATAGTATAATGAGGCTTTTTAATATCAGTTATTTTGGAATTATCCATCACGGGCTGCATCAAAACTAGCCGCACTTTTGCAGTACCAGTCTCAATCATATCAACCTTTTTGGCAGCTCCCTTAGATAAATCGATAATTCTCCCTTTCGCATATGGTCCTCTGTCGTTAATTCTGACAATGACTGATTTGCCGTTATCTTGATTGATTACTTTCACTTTCGTGCCAAATGGTAATGTTCTATGAGCAGCTGTGAGGCCATTCATATCATACTTCTCTCCATTGGCAGTGAGTTTACCATGAAATCCAGGTCCATACCAAGATGCAGTACCAGTTTCAAGAGTATCTCCCATAAGATTTCCTGAGACTTTGCAGCTGGTTAGAAAAAATAAAACAGGGATTATTAACAGTAATGGATTATTTAAACGAATCATATACCACCTCAAACGCAGCTTTGATTTTATCGTTTCCTAAATTTCCAATTGATCCTAAATGACTGTGGTTTACTTTTTTATCAGGCTTGTATTCACCACTAGCGATTCGCTTCCCTACCTCCACATAAGCATCTCTAAATGGCATTCCTCCCAGCACAAGTTCATTTACCAGCTCCACACTGAACATATCTTCATACTTGCCATTATCCAGGAGTTTATCATTGATCTTGATCTCAGCCAGCATCAAGCAAGTCATCTTGATGCAACTCTTCAATGTCTCAAAAGCTGGAATAAAATGCTCCTTGGTGATTTGTAAATCTCTGTGATATCCGGATGGAAGGTTATTAAGAATCAAATTCAATTCATAAGGCAGTCCCTGAACCTGATTACACTTCGCTCTTACCAATTCAAATCCATCAGGATTCTTCTTATGTGGCATGATGCTGGAACCAGTTGTAAACTGATCCGGAAGTTTAAGGAAATTAAAATTCTGACCAGCATATTGGCAAACATCCATTGCAAACTTTGCAATCGTTCCAGCAATAGTACTTAATCCAACTGCCACTACTTTTTCCATCTTACCTCTGGTCATTTGGGCATAGATGACATTGTAGTTTAAATCTGCAAAACCCAGGTCTTTTGTAGTCATTTCTCTGTCCAATGGAAATGAGGAGCCATAACCTGCAGCACTACCAAGAGGATTTTTATTAACAACATCAAATGCTGCTTTAAGAACAGTAAGATCATCTATTAAACTCTCCGCGTATGCTCCAAACCACAACCCGAATGACGATGGCATTGCAACCTGCATATGAGTATATCCCGGCATCAAAGCATTTTTATGCTCATTACTAAGCTTTATAAGTAATTGGAATAACTCGTTTACCGAATCAGCAACTTCCTGAACTTCGTGCTTGGCATATAATTTCAGTGCCGTTAGTACCTGATCATTTCTTGATCTTCCGCTGTGAATCTTCTTTCCAACCTCACCAAGGTTTTGAGTCAGGATTAATTCAATTTGAGAGTGAACATCTTCTACACCCTCTTCTATTTCAAAATTTCCTTTCTCAATCTGTTTTCCTATCTCTTCAAGACCCGATACCAGTTGCATTGATTCTTCAGCTGTTACAAGTCCAATTTTTGCCAGCATTTTAGCGTGAGCAATTGAACCTAATACATCGAATGGTGCCAGGTGGATATCCAGTTCTCTATCCTTCCCTACTGTAAACCATTCAAGGAAATCATTCGTATCAAAATCTTTTTGCCAAAGCTTCTTTTTCATTCAGGATTAATATTTACTTCAAAATTACACCTTCGCCCTTCAATAAACCTACCTTTTTTGAAGATTGTCAGCATTTAAAGGTGCTTCCAACCCCTCCATATATTTCAATGGAGAGGATCAGAAGCGGTATTGCTAACCAAACAATGTTTTTATTATATCTTAAGATTTCTCGTTTATCAACTCCAATAGTTTCACATAAGTGTCAATTCCAGCATAGATCTCCTGCAACCAGATATATTCATCTGCTGTATGTGATCTCTCAGATTTCCCTGGCCCCATTTTAATAGTGGAAAAAGCCATCAACGCCTGATCCGATAAGGTCGGCGAACCATAAGTATCAATCTTTAATGCTTTTGCGGCTTGTACCAAAACGTGATTATCATCAACACCTGAAGGCTGTAATCTGGTCGATCTTGGAGTAACCTCAGCATTTATATTCGAACTGATAATTTCTACAACCTCTTCATTTGTATAGGCATCTGTAGTTCTCACATCCACTACAAAATCGCACTCTGATGGGATTACGTTATGTTGAGTTCCCGCCTTGATTTGAGTAACCGACATATTGATCTTTCCCAGTGATGAGGATTCCTTTTGGAATTCATAATCTTTGAGCCAATTCAAATCTTCAAGCGCCATTTCAATTGCATTCTTACCGTTCTTCCTTGCAGCGTGACCTGCCTCTCCTAACACTTTGCAATCAAGCACAACCAACCCTTTCTCGGTAACTGCCATTTTCATTTCTGTAGGCTCACCAACTATTCCAAAATCAATGGCTGGTAATGATTTTAAAATACTTGCAATCCCATTTTTCCCTGATATTTCCTCTTCGGCAGTTGCGGCAAAAACTAAATTATATTTCAGATCTTCCTCTTCATAAAATCTTAGAAATGTAGCCCAAAGACTAACCAATGCCCCTCCTGCGTCATTGCTTCCAAGACCATATAAAATCCCTCCTCTCTCAGCTGCCTCAAAAGGAGGATTGGTATACTTATCATTTGGTTTGACGGTATCATGGTGTGAGTTTAGTAGAATAGATTTCTTCCTGGGGTCAAAATGCTTATTGGTAACCCATACATTATTCTTCTTCCTTTCAAACTTGATATTTCGCTTTTCGAAAGTACTTTGAATGAGGTCTGCGGTCTTGTCCTCTTCTTTGCTAAAGGATGGAATTTGAATCAATCCTTTCAACAATTCTACAGCTTCTTCTTTTAATTGAGTGATCATTTTAAGTCGATAATTTTGTGTACTTCTCTGTTGTATTCAATGATATCTCATTGACCCTGATGTAGTTACCGATTATTACCCTTGATACAAATTTCTTAGCTCCAAAGGCATTATCTAACTTAGGGATCATCCCTGAATGTATTTGTTGTTTTTCTTTCAACACCTGATACTCATCATACTTGATTTCATGAATGAGTGATTCGGTATCATTTATATCTTCCAGAACTCCATCTATCTCAAATCCATAGATAAGCTCAACTTCATACTGATCTGAAAATGCTTTTGCAACCTCTGAAGCGATTGTATCGGCATTTGTATTTAATAGCTGACCTTCCTCAGTTCCCGTTATCGGTGCAATTACCGGAACATAACCCGAATGCATTAGGGAGTTCATCATAGTAGTATTGACTTGTTGTACATCCCCTGCAAAACCATAATCAAATGGCTCGCTAGGTCGTTTTGTACTTACAATACTTCCTCCATCCATACCGGTTACACCTACAGCACTAACACCAATTCCTTGAAGTACCCCTACAATTCCCTTATTTACAAGGCCGCCATATACCATAACAACAGTATCAAGCGTTTCCTCATCTGTAATTCTTCGTCCATCAAGTTTTTTAGGCTCCAGACCCATTCTTTGAAGCATCTTATCAGCCATAACACCTCCGCCATGAACAAGAATCTTCTTTCCTGGAACTAGTTTGAATTTTTCCGTAAACTCCTTCAAAGTCACCGGATCTTCAATAACCTTTCCGCCTACTTTTATGACTGTAAGTTTTTCCATCATAGTGACTTTAATATTGATTGTAAAACTGCTTGAGCTGCATATACTCTATTCCCTGCTTGTTGAATAACCACTGATTGATCACTCTCTATCACATCATCAGAGACTACCACATTTCTCCTAACCGGAAGGCAATGCATGAAGTAAGCTTGATTGGTCAGGGCCATCTTTTCTGAGGTAATTTGCCAATCAGGAAAATCACCTACTGCTCCATAATCATTGAAAGACGACCAGTTTTTTGCATATACAAAATCAGCATCTTCCAGTGCTTTATTTTGATCAGTCATTACTGTAGCACTTCCTACAAACTTCGGATCAAGATCAAACCCTTCAGGATGGGCAATTACCAATTCATATTCCGTTTGATTTACCCATTCAGCAAAAGAATTTCCTACTGCTTGGGGTAATGGTTTAATATGAGGAGCCCAAGTGAGTACTACTTTTGGTTTTTCCTTTTTCTTCAGCTCTTCAATGGTCAAAAGATCAGTTAAAGATTGAAGCGGATGTCTTGTAGCAGATTCCAGACTTACAACCGGACGGCCACAATTCTCAACAAAAGCAGTCAATAGCTTTTCCTGATAATCCGTATCCCGATCTTCCAGCCCTGGAAATGTTCTGATTCCTAAGATATCGCAGTACTGCCCCATTACAGCTGCAGCCTCTTTGATATGTTCAGCTTTGTTTCCATTCATCACAACCTGATCCTCAATCTCCAGTTGCCAGCTATCCTGACCTGTGTTCAGTACAATAGTTTCCAATCCTAGATTTTGCGCAGCTTTCACGGTGCTCATCCTTGTCCTGAGGCTTGGGTTGAAAAATATCAAACCTAATGTCTTTCCATTGCCAAGCTGACTTGCTTGAAGTGGAGACTCTTTACAGGACATAGCTTCAGATACCAAAGCCATGGGATCACTTACATCTTCTACTGACAAAAACTGTTGCATATACTCTATTAAGCCAAACTGACTTGTTTATTGATTACTTTCTTTAATTTCTCTATCATGAATTCAACTTCGAATTCACCTATATTCAATGGTGGCAATAATCGAAGAACATTTGGATTGCTACTGGAACCGGTGAAGACAAATTCTTTCGTCACTAATTCCTTTCTGATATTGGCAATTGGGAATTCAAATTCGGCACCAAGCATAAGGCCTTTGCCTCTTACTTCTTTGACTCCAGGTAGGCTTTCCAATTCTTTGATTAAAACTTCACCCCACTTTTCAGCATTCTTAATGAGATTTTGTCTTTGGATCACCTCGAGCACTGCTAACCCAGCAGTACAAGCCAAATGATTTCCGCCAAATGTGGTTCCAAGCATTCCAAACCAAGGTTCGAATTGTGGGCCAATTAGTACTCCTCCAATTGGAAATCCATTTCCCATTCCTTTGGCCACTGTTATTAGATCTGGCTTAATATCTCCATATTGATGAGCAAAAAACTTTCCTGATCGACCATAACCAGATTGGATCTCGTCAGCAATAAGCACTACTCCATAGTCATAGCATTTGCCTCTGAGCTTCTGCCAAAACTCTAAGGTTGGTTCATGAATTCCTCCTACTCCCTGGATACCCTCAATAATGACACAGCTCACTGAATCATTAATAATGTAATCCAACGCCCCTAAATCATTTATTTCTCCTCTGATAATTCGGTCGTTTTGATCAAGAGAGGTTTGGATTTTGGGATTATCAGTAGCCTGAACAGCCATTGAAGTTCTTCCGTGAAATCCTTTATTAAAAACTACAACCTTGTCTCGCTGATTTTGAAATGCGGCAAGTTTGATTGCATTCTCATTGGCTTCAGCTCCAGAATTAACGAGGAATAAATTGTAGTCCTCATATCCAGATACTTTTCCCAGTTTCTCTGCCAATTTATCTTGTAACGGATTGACAATTGAGTTGGAATAAAAAGCCAATTGCTCCAATTGCTTGCTAATTTTCTCAACAAAATAAGGGTGCGAATGACCAATTGATATCACAGCATGTCCCCCATAAAAATCAAGGTACTTCTGTCCGTTGGCATCCCAAATCCAAGAACCCTCACCCCGGATGGGTTCTATGTCAAATATTGGATAAACATCAAATTTCTTCATTGCGTTGGCTGGTGTTATTTGGTTTAATTGTTTGGTTAGTTCAATAGTTATGATCGAATGTTCTTAATTTTTTCGTAAGAAACCATCAATCCTTTTATCAAAGCAGAGCTTAATCCGCTATGCTCCATTTCATTCAATCCTGCGATTGTACATCCCTCCGGAGTAGTTACTTTATCAATCTCTACTTCTGGGTGAGTTTCATTTTCCAGAACTAAAGATGCTGCACCACTTGCTGTCTGTACCGCAATCAACTGAGCTTCTTCAGGATGAAATCCCATTTGAATTCCTCCTTGAGTAGCTGCTCGCAAGTATCTCATAAAGAATGCGATTCCAGATGCACCAAGAACAGTTGCTGCTTTCATCAATCGCTCTTCTATCACAAGAGTCTTGCCTACAGTTTCAAATAAAGACTGAATCAGCTCCAAATGATCTTTTCCTGTGCCATTTGTACAGATACAAGTCATGGATTGGCCAATGGCTACTGCAGTATTGGGCATACATCGTATTACCGGAATATTCAACTGAAGGTATTCTTGCAGCTGTGATATTTCAACTCCTGTTATCACAGAAACAATAATATGATCATCATTTAATGCTGGTCTGATTTCGTCAATTAGCTTTTCAACCTGCTTTGGTTGAACACACAGCATGATAATTTGGCTATTCTTTACTGCCTCTAGATTATTATCAGATACAATGAACCCCTTATTGCTGTAACCAGAAATATGGCTTGTATTGCGTCTTGTTAGAGTAACCTGATCAGCGTTCACCAATTTTTTCTCAACTACTCCTTCACCAATTGATAATCCAAGATTTCCTGCTCCTAGTATGGCTATATTTTGCTTCATTTCACTAAACTTAAAATGCTACCGACTTCAATTTCAAACCAGCATCCTGTGGCAATCCAAACATGATATTCATATTCTGCACCGCTTGACCAGAAGCTCCTTTTAATAAATTATCTATCACTGAAATCACCATGATATGTTCATCATGCTGTTCCAGGTAAACCAATGCTTTGTTGGTATTTACTACTTGTTTTAAATCAGGATTTTGATCCACGAGATGAGTAAAAGCTGCCGACTGATAGAAGTTAGAATATATTTCTTTAACCTTTTTCATGTCAGTGTTACTTTTAAAATAACTTGTGATAATAATTCCACGAGTAAAATCACCTCGGTAAGGTATAAAGTTGATTCCCTGAACTTTACCTCCATTCAACTGAGCAAGACTTTGCTTAATCTCTCCTAAATGCTGATGCACAAATGCCTTGTACACACTCAGATTGTTATTCCGCCATGTAAAGTGTGTTGTACTTGAAAGTGCTTGTCCGGCTCCCGTAGAACCTGTTATTCCAGATGAATGAACATCTGATTCTATGATTCCTGCTTGGGCTGCTGGTAGAAGCCCAAGTTGTAGGCATGTAGCGAAACATCCTGGGTTTGCTACATAATTAGATTCTTTAATTCCTTCCAGATTCAACTCGGGAAGTCCGTATAGAAATTCATTCCCTTCAACCTTCAATCGGTAATCATGACTCAAATCAACAATCTTAACATCTGTTGGTACTTGGGTTGATTCCAAATATTTCTTTGACTCACCATGTCCTTTGCACAAGAAAATTACATCGGTGTTAGTGAAATCGATAGACTCTGTAAACTCTAATGAAGTTTCTCCAATCAAGTCTTTATGTGTTTCAAAAACTTTCTTTCCGGCCTGACTATTACTTTGGCAACCTGTGATGGTAACATCTGGATGATACATCAATATGCGGATCAATTCACCAGCGGTATATCCGGCAGCACCTACTATTCCAACTTTAATCTTTTGCTCACTCATGACTGATGTACTTTTTGATAGATCATATTTTGATTACCGAAGATCTTTGCAAACCCTTTTACATCATCTCCTGTCCATGCGCTATTCATTTCTCCATACTTACCAAACTTGGACTGCATGAGGTCATATTCCGATTCAATTCCAACCACGTAAAAACGATACGGAGCAAGTTTTACTTTGACCTCTCCGGTTACGTACTGTTGATTACTTTCGAAGAAGGCTTCAATATCTCTCATAACCGGATCCAGGTATTGTCCCTCATGTAAATGATTACCGTATGTAAGAGCCAATTGATCTTTAAGCAGTAGTTGATTTTTACCCAACACATGTTTTTCTAAAGCATGATGCGCCTTAATAATGATCAAAGGAGCCGCTGCTTCAAACCCTACTCGACCTTTAATTCCAATTATTGTATCACCAACATGAATATCACGACCTATTGCATATTTCTCAGCTAATTCATTGAGTTTTTGAATTGCATCTACAGGAGACAATGATTCTCCATTTATACCAACAGGTTCTCCTTTTTCAAATTGAATAGTGACGTCCTGATCCTGCTTTTCTAATAATTGAGATGGGAAAGCATCATCTGGTAAATACTGATTTGAAGTAAGCGTTTCTTTTCCACCTACTGACGTCCCCCACAATCCTTGATTAATTGAATAAAGCGACTTCTCCCAGTTGCCAGAAACTCCATGGTCAATTAAGAATTGAATTTCATCCTCTCGAGATAACTTCATATCACGAATTGGTGTAATGATTTCTTTATCTGGGCAAAGGATGTTAAAGATCATATCAAACCGCACCTGATCATTTCCGGCACCAGTGCTACCGTGTGCAATGGCGTCTGCAGCAATTTCATTTGCGTAATGTGCAATTGCGGTTGCCTGAAATGCTCTTTCCGCACTTACTGAAAGAGGGTAAGTATTATTTTTGAGCACATTCCCAGCAATCAGATATTTGATTGACTTCTCATAAAATTCCTGTGTCGCGTCGATAGTTCTGTGCGCTACTGCCTTTAATGATTTTGACTTCTCTTCAATTTCTACCAGTTCATCTTTGTCAAAACCACCAGTGTTTACTGTTACGGTATATACTTCATATCCTTGCTGTTGCAGATAAATTGCACAGTAAGTTGTATCTAAACCTCCGCTAAATGCTAATGCTAATTTCTTGCTCATCTCTAAAGTACTTTTACCGTTTTCTTCCAAACCTTTAATTTTTGCTGAACCTTTTTCTTCTTCTGGTCCCATTTACGTTTCTTCTCTTCTGGATCAAATAGCATACCTGTACATAAGCAATGATGATGGTCCTTACTTTGAAGAATTTCATAATTGACACAACTATTACATCCTTTCCAGAATTCTTTGTCGTCTGTTAATTCTGAGAATGTTACTGGTCGATAACCAAGATCTGAGTTAATCTTCATAACTGCCAGACTTGTTGTAAGACCGAATAATTTAGCGGCTGGAAATAAAGTTCTTGAATGCTTAAATGCTCGCTCTTTGATTTTCATAGCCAACCCCTGATTTCGAAATTCAGGATTAACTACTAATCCAGAGTTTGCTACATACTTACCATGTCCCCATGATTCGATGTAGCAAAAACCGGCAAGTACTCCATTTTTGGCTAGGGCAATAATGGACTTACCTTCATTTATTTTAGATGCGATGTATTCTGGTGATCTTTTGGCAATACCTGTTCCTCGCATTTTTGCGCTTTCCTCAATCAGTGCCGATATATTTTCGGCATATTTTAGATGTGATTCATCCGCAACGGACACAATAAATTGACCCATTGGTTTAATATCTTTTAATTGTGAAAATGAAATTTGGAAAAATGATGTTCTGCGAAATGAGATTACCGCATAGGTAATCTATAAAAGTGTATATATAGGCCTAGCGCCTACCCGGGAATGCGGGCCTGAAAAAAGTCCTAGAAACTAGGGGTGATATGGTATATACTACTGCCATTAAGATGCTACAAATTTACAGTCCGTAATTTGTAAATGTCAAGAGGTTAGACGGATTTTTTTAAAAATGGTTTAATGAACAGTTCAATTCGTTATTATAAATGGAATATAATCAAGCTAAGATTTCACCTCAAACTTGCCTGATACTCCGCCACTTACGATGTATTTCATGATGTCTGAATTATTGCCATCTAGTGGCCTTACATATTGTTTATCAACGATAAATAAATTACCCGAAAAGTTATAGGAATGAGGTAAATATACTGCCACAAGGCCAGGAAGACCTATTTGTTCCAGATCTTCAGAGGTAATAAATCCTGGCTTTTGGATTATTCCCTCTTTGTCAAAACTTACCAAAACAGGTG
Source organism: bacterium (assembly GCA_024743255.1). Lineage (GTDB taxonomy): Bacteria > Bacteroidota > Bacteroidia > Cytophagales > Cyclobacteriaceae > JANSWY01. The sequence goes on from JANSWY010000073.1 coordinate 24,258, forward strand.
TGTTAAATCGCTTATTATCTCCAACAAAAGCCTTAACCAAATCATTGATTGATGTATAAATAAAATTGATCAGCGGGACTCTTCGCATTGCCTTTTCAAGCATAGTAAAAATTGGCTTTGCAAAGAGTGTATTTGCCAAATAGCCAAGTAAAACCGTTACAATCAGGACAATGATTAAGCCAAGTCCAGGTATTTTTATTGGGATCAGGTCGTCAACCCATTTTACAGAAACAAAGACAATGTAGACAGTTAAAGCAATTGGACCTACTAAAATCAGGCCTCTTAAAAAATATTGGAAGAAGTCTCTAATCTGAAATTTTTCTCCGGTTGAGCTGCTCATGATAATATATTGTGGATTGAATAAATAGTTACGAATAAGCCAAAACCTTCTTCGTTCTGGCGAATTTTAGGATTTTGTAGATCAAAAGACCAACTGGCCCCAGCATAAATGTAAAGAATAAAGATGGAATCAGAAGCCACCTATTTACTCCATGTTGCTTTGCATCATTGACGATATAAAGCCCTACCATAAGGTCAAAAGCTAAATAGTGAATCCAGCCGGCAAGTACTGCCTCCTTTGCTGTAAAAAGATTCATTACACCTTCCAAAGTGCTGAAACTTTCAAAATCAGAAGGATTTAAGGAACTGAAAACCATAAAAGCATAGAATATTGCAAGAATACTGATGGCTATTCCAAAGACGCCATTTGAGGCCCATTTTTCAAAAGGAAATATGACTAAAATGATCCAACATATCATTGCTAACAAATTAGCTAATCCAAAAATCTCATCTGGGCTCATAAAGTTTAAGTTTGATTCGGTGAGTGTAAAATAAAAAAGGCTTTGCCGTGAAGCAAAGCCTTTTTCTATATTGAATAGATTTTTCTTATAGTGCTATTCCAATGAATGATTTGAAAGCTAGTCCCATCAAACCAGTGATAAGCATTGTAATTCCAAGTCCTCTTAACCCTTTAGGCACATCAGAGTATTTCAATTTCTCTCTAATAGCAGCTAGAGCAACAATTGCTAAGAACCATCCAACTCCAGAGCCAAACCCATAAGATGTTGCCTCAAGAATTGTGTAGTCTCTCTGCACCATGAAAAGTGATGCTCCCAAAATCGCGCAGTTTACAGCGATAAGTGGAAGGAAGATACCTAGAGATCCATAAAGTGCAGGAGAAAATTTCTCAATCACCATCTCTACTAATTGTACCATTGATGCAATTACAGCGATGAACATTATAAACTGAAGGAAGGTTAAGTCTACCTCTGCAAAAGATGGGCTAATCCATGCTAATGCACCTTCTTTCAATACAAATTCCTGCAACAACCAGTTTACAGGTACTGTAATTGTTAATACGAATATAACGGCCATTCCAAGACCGAAAGCTGTTGACACCTTTTTGGATACTGCCAGGAATGAACACATTCCCAGGAAGTAAGCAAAAATCATGTTGTCAATAAAAATTCCTCTAATTAATATATTGAATGCTTCCATTGTAAATTTTTGCTTAATGTTCTACGTATCCAGTTTTTGTTCGCTGTATCCAAATCAATATTCCCAGAACCATGAATGCTCCGATTGAGTCAACCATGAGTCCGTTAGTTTGGATATTTACAAATCCTCCAGTCAAATTAGACAGGCCTTCATAGATTTTAATATCGAAGATCGATCCTGAACCGAATAACTCTCTACAGAAAGCTACTGCCAAAATAATCCATGCATATCCAAAACCACTACCAAGACCATCAAGAACTGAATCGTAAGGTTTATTTCCCATCGCGAATGCTTCCAGACGACCCATTACAATACAGTTGGTAATGATTAGTCCTACGAATGCTCCCAATACCTTGTACATATCATAGTAATATGCCTTTAGCACTTCACTTACAAGAGTTACTAGTGTTGCAATAATTGCTAATTGTACAATGATCCTTACCCTGGTAGGTACCAGGTTCCTGATTATTGAAATAATCAAGTTAGAGAATACAATTACAAAAATTACAGCAACTGACATTACAAATGTCGGCTCCATTTTTACGGTAACAGCAAGTGCAGAACAGATTCCAAGCACCTGAATGGTAATCGGGTTATCATCATTAAGAGGATCAGACATGATCTTCTTTCTTCTCTTAGACAATAACGGCTCTGCTGGCTCTTTTACTACTGGTTGTTCTAGAGTTTCAGTACTCATATATCTAGTAATTTAAAGTCTTAGTTAATAGCTACTTTGTTCTCGCCTTTTACTTTGTCGATGAAAGGGGTATAACACTCAAGGTATTGCTTAATCATTGCATTAACACCTTTTGCAGTCATAGTTGCTCCCGACATACCATCAACCTGGTAATCAGACAATCCAGTGTTTCCTTCGCCCTTCACCATAGTAACAGATACTAAGTTTCCAGAATTATCGAATATTTTCTTGTCCTTATATCTGTCCTGAACACCTTGTTCTGTAATTCTAGCTCCAAGTCCAGGAGTTTCCTGCTTATGGTCAAAAGCAATACCTTTCACCTGGTTCAAGTCACCTTGAAGAGCCATATATCCCGAGATCCAATCCCAAAGACCTGCCCCAAACATTGGGAAGATATAAGCTTCCACTTTTGAAGGGTCTGAATCGCTCATGTACATGTAAACAGGGTAAACTCTATCCTCTTTTTTGAACTTGTAGTTCTTTTGGATATTTACCTTTTCAGCTACCATTGGATTTCCTTTCTTGTCGTTCTCAATCTTTTCACCGTTGATATCAACTACGAAAGAAGTAACCTTTTTCTCGTACAATGCAAGAATCTCTTTAGGGTCAGTGATATTTGAAATATCTGTAACAGCTCCTAAAATTTTCTTTTTAGTGTCTAGTTCAACCTGCTCGTTTTGTTTTTCTTTTAACCCAACATTGGCAAGTGATAGCAGGCCTCCTAATATTATAGTAAGAACTGCAGAAAATATTATAACGTAAGCGTTAGACTGTTGCACGACGTAACCTCCTTTTCTTATTAGCTTCTACAACATAGAAATCAACTAATGGTGCGAATACATTCATGAATAGTATCGCTAGCATAATTCCTTCTGGATAAGCCGGGTTTAGTACCCTAATTATAACTGTTAAAACACCTATTAAAAATCCGTAGATCCATTTTCCAAGCTCTGTCTGAGCAGAAGATACTGGGTCAGTCGCCATGAAGACAGCTCCAAAAGCAAAACCTCCCATAATCAAGTGATAGTGAGCAGGAACCTGAGTGAATTCGTTAACTCCAACTGCATTCAACAGAAGACCCATTAAATATCCACCAGCGAAACAACTAACAATTGTTTTCCAGCTACCTACTTTAGTTACAACCAGTATCAATGCACCTATA
>JANSWY010000083.1 GCA_024743255.1 bacterium
AATTGATCAAATTTCTTTTGGATACCCCAGTAGAATATTAAAGCGGAACTTGACTTTGGTTGCTTCAGTAATCGCTTTGGGTGATAAGTGTTTGGAAGTAGCTTTTTATAGGTGTTTACCATATCCATATTGCTTACCACATGATCAAAAGCTATAGTTTCATCACCAATTTTTAAGGCAATAGCATTTTTTTTGTCTATTACTATTTCCTGTACTTTTTGAGAGAAGTGAAACTTGACTCCACATCTTTTTGCAAGCTCAAAGAGGCTTCTTGTGATATTAATCATACCACCTTCCGGAAAGAATGCACCAATACTAAATTCCAGATGAGGAATTATATTCATGGTAGCAGGAGTCTGGTATGGATCAGAGCCATTGTAGGTTGCATATCTGTTGAATAGTTGAGTGGTTTTTTCCTTTTCAAAGCCAGCCTCATTAGCTTCATTCATAGTCCTGAAGAAGTCTAGTTTGTGGAGCTGTCTATAGGACTTGAAAGCATCCTTACTAAGAAAGGTTTTAATAGAATGTATTGGTCTCCTCACAAATAAATCACCAAGATGATTATAGAGGAAAGCACTCTTTTCTATTGAGTTCAATACATTTTGAGCGGGCTCTCCAATTTTGGTCTCTATTTCCTCAGCAAACTTCACATGGTCCGCATGAGCGCTAACATGTGTGCCATCTTCATAAAAGTATTCGCAAATCGTATCTATTTTTTGATAATTGAAATGATCCCTTGGATTCTCTCCAGCTAATTCAAAAAGCTCATCAACGTAATTTGGCATTGTGAACAGAGATGGACCAGCATCAAACCGAAAGTCTTTAGATTTAATTTCTGATAATTTCCCACCCGGGTAGTCATTCGCTTCAAATACCTCAACCTCATAACCTTTGACCGCTAACCGAATTGATGTCGCAATCCCAGCAATTCCAGAACCAATAATAGCAACCTTGTTTTTGCCCATAGAACCTTTAAAAACTATTGTTTATCGATATTTTATACAAAAAAGACAAAAAAATCTTATAATATTGCAACTTTATACCTGGGTATACTCGTTGCTACAGGTAATTAACTCGATTAACGCAAATAGTTCACTTCTTTTAACTAATTTTATTAACCATGGAGACTTTCAATGATGTCGCAATGAAACAACCCATCGAACAACTGTACGAGGAGTATCATAAAAACAGAAACATTCACCTGACTTTTGATCAGTTCACTTACATCTGCAACTTATTTCCAGCAATGGTAGTGTGCATGAGTGATGGTAAACTTGATAAGGAAGAATGGGAGGGTGTACTTAAAATCACAGATAGCCTGGCGGAAGCTTACAGTCTGGAGGATGAATCAGTTCCTGCTGAAGAAATTTCCAGAATTTTTAGAACTGAGCTTCGATACTTACTTGACAACATGGACAAGTGGAGCAAGAAGTTCCTTAATACGCTGAAAGATTACGTCAAAGACAGCAAGTCTGACAAAGAGTTCATCGTGGAGACTATGTATCTATTCGCAAATGTAGCGGATGGTATCTCTCAGGATGAGCAGGAAGCAATTGACGAACTTTCAGAAAGGTTAGCTCTCGAGTTTTAATTTGAACTGATTTGCCAGGTGTTTGATATCTTCATCACTTGGCTCTTGATTCAACCATAAGTCCTTATTTTCTTCCATTACTTCATCTTGCAGTAATCCAAGGTTAAATGCCTGGGAATAGGATAGCTCACTGAATGTTACCATAGAATATTGTGGCGTCCATATCTCCGGGAATTGTTGATGTATTCTGGCTTCCGTCTTCTTTCGTTGGATAAACTCATCATCAGAAACTTTATCTCTCATTTCAATAAAGTTCTTTAATGCAAGATCAGAAATGGCATTAGCATCTTTGACTCTTTCCTTTTGAAATTCATGTATTGCATTGACAAAATCAAAGTTGTGCTTTCTGAGTGTTTCCATGAGCACGGTACAATCCTCAAATCCAGCATTCATTCCTTGTCCGTAAAATGGAACAATAGCATGAGAAGCATCTCCGATCAATAAAGTTGTATTATATGCCCAAGGAGAGCATTTGATTGTGACCAACGTTGATGCAGGATTATTATGATATTGATCCAGTAAATCTGGTGTGAGAGGAATTAGGTCTTTGAAATAGGTTTCAAAGAAGGATTTAATTTCTTCATTTGTATTTATTGATTCAAAGCTTTGCTCACCTTTAAGCCTGAAAAATAGGGTGCAAGTGAATGATTTGTCAGGATTTGGTAGGGCAATAAACATAAATGACTTTCTTGGCCAGATATGTAACCCATTTGGATCCAAAGCAAACTCTCCGTCTTTCGGGGGAATTAAAAACTCTTTATATCCATGCTCAAGGTACATTTGAGAGTAGTTGAATCCCTGTTTAAACTGCAAAGTTGCTCTAACCGCTGAGAATGCTCCATCAGACCCAATGATTAGATCGGCTGGTTCAACGAATAAAACGCCATTAGGATCTTTTAGCGTAATTTCACTGGCATCCGTGTCTACTTTCTCACACTGATGCTCAAACATGAAATGTACATTTAACTTTTCAGCTTCATCCACCAGCATGCAATTCAGATCGTTTCTTGAAACAGAATTGATGTGTTGACCTTCCTTGCCGTAAGGCTGCATATTGGTATTCCCTGCTTCATCGTGAATGATCCTTCCGTGCATAGGAATAAGTTCATCTGCAATTTGCTCATACACTCCAGCTCCTTTCAAAGCCTTGATGCCACGATCACTTAAAGCAAGGTTTATCGATCTTCCTGAGTATAGATCTTTCTTTCTTGGATCAGGTCTTTTTTCATAGACTTTCACCAGGTAACCTTCTTTTGCTAAATGAATAGACAACAATGAGCCTACCAATCCGGCTCCCAGGATTACAATATGAGCATTGGGCTGATCAGTCATTTATGATGTTTTTTGCTTCTTTGAGGATATTAAAAAATTGATACACTTCTTCAAAAGTATTGTATAGAGGCACTGGTGCAATTCTAATTACATTAGGTTCCCTCCAATCTGCAATCACTCCCTTGCTATGCAAATAATCGAAAATCTTTTTACCATTTTCTGCCACGTACATTGAAACCTGACAACCTCGGTCTTGTTCGGTCTTCGGTGTGATTACTTTGATAAAATCGAGTTCTTCAAGTAAATGCAATAGGTAGCCGGAAAGCTTTAGGCTTTTTTCTCTCAATCGGTCAATTCCTGCTTCCTCGAAAATCTCAAGTGAAGCATAATGTGCAGACATGTTGAATACCGGGCAATTACTGAGTTGCCATCCGTCTGCAGAAGAAATAGGAATAAATCCCTTCTTCATCATGAATCTTTCCTTTTCTTCATGTCCCCACCATCCCGCAAACCTTGGAAGATCTACATTCTGATGATGCTTTTCATGAACAAACATTCCCGATACCGCACCAGGACCAGAATTCAAATATTTATAACTACACCAAACTGCAAAATCAATTCCCCAATCGTGAAGTTTGAGCGGCATATTGCCTACACCATGAGCGAGATCTACACCAAACGTGATATTGTTTTGCTGTGCATAATCAGCAATTGTTTTTAAATCAAAAAACTGACCAGTGTAGTATTGTAAACCACCAATTAAAATTAGAGCCGTTTCATTTTTGTGCTGTTCAATGGTCGCAATGATATCTTCTGTTCTGAGAGTGTCTTCCCCTTCTTTTGGGACTAATTCAATTATTGCTTCATTGGGATTGTATCCATGAAACTTAACTTGAGATTCAAAGGCATATTGATCTGAAGGGAAAGCATGTCCCTCGCATATGATTTTAAACTTTTCTTTTGTTGGTCTGTAGAAGCTAACCATAGCAAGATGAAGGTTAACTGTTAGATTGTTCATTGCCACAACCTCGGATTCCAGGCTACCAACTAAATTGGAAAGAGGCTTTCTGAATCGTTTATGGTAGTCTACCCATTGCCAATCACCAGTGAAATGACCTTCAACTCCCAGTTCTTCCCAGTTTTTGAGATCTCTTAAAATATGTTCTTTAGCGGACTTTGGTTGAAGACCTAATGAGTTGCCGCAAAAGTATATTGTGTTTTTCCCTTGGTGTTGAGGGATATGAAATTTGCTCCTAAATTCTACCAACGGATCTTCCTGATCCATCTTTTGAGCAAATGCTAAATTGCTTTCAAACTCCATAAATTCTCCTAAACAAACCTTTCGTCTACTTCCATTACAGTCCCACAGTTATTGCAAGTTCTGGATTCCTCAGATCCATAAAACTCCCTAAATCTTGGCTGAAAGTCTTTTTCGACATTTGTTAATTGAAAATAAGTATCGTGAAGTTTGTTGTTGCAGTTATCACAAAACCACATTAACCCATCCTGATGAGCAGATTCCCTTTTTCTCTCAACTACCAGCCCAACTGTATTTGCAGGCCTGATTGGAGAATGAGGAATTTTGCCAGGAAGCAGAAACATTTCACCTTCTTTGATTTCAATGTCCATTGGTTGGCCATCTTCCTGAATTCTTACAGTAATATCTCCTTCAAGTTGGTAAAACAGCTCTTCTGTTTCATTGAAATGGTAATCCTTTCTTGCATTGGGCCCTCCCACGATCATTACAATGTAGTCTCCAGCCTCTGTATAAAGGTTTTTGTTCCCCACAGGCGGCTTGAGTAAATCGCGGTTTTCCTCAATCCAGTTTTTAAGGTTAAATGGTCTTCTTACACTCATTTTGATTTGGGTTTGTCTTGTAGTCAAAAATAACTGATCGTGATTAAAAAATGTTAGAATTTAAATTCTGTTGGACGATCAACTAAGTTCTAATTACAAATTTCTAAATTAGTCACAATAATAAACACAATTTAATGAACCTGAATCTTAAAGGAAAGAGAGCACTTGTTTGCGGAAGTACCCAGGGAATAGGAAAAGCCACTGCCATGGAATTGGCAGAAATGGGTGCTGAGGTAGTATTATTAGCGAGAAACGAATCGTCGCTCCAGAATGTAGTTTTAGAACTCGATAATTTTGCGGGCCAACAGCATCAATATATAGCTGCTGATTTCAGCAATCCTGAATATGTAGCAGATAAGGTAAGAAATTTCATAGGACTGAATGGAGGTTTCCATATTCTGGTGAATAACGCTGGTGGACCTCCTGGTGGTAAGTTAATCAATGCTGGTTTATCAGAATTTGATGATGCTTTGACAATGCACTTGAAAGTAAGTCATTTATTGGTTCAGCAGGTGGTGCCTTTTATGAGGGATGTTGAGTATGGAAGAATTGTTAATATAATATCCACCTCAGTTAAGATTCCAATTCCTGGTTTGGGAGTATCAAACACAGTGAGAGGTGCGATGGGAAATTGGTCTAAGACACTATCGTTTGAATTAGGGGGCGATGGAATCACTGTCAATAATGTGCTCCCTGGATTCACTGAGACTGATAGGTTGCAACAAATCATTGACAACAAAGTATCAAAACTTGACAAAGCTGAGGAGGAAATTGTGGCGACTATGAAAAAGGAAACTCCAGCTAATAGATTCGCAGCTCCTGAGGAGGTTGCGGCAATGGTTGCATTTCTTTGTTCGCCTGCAGCGGGATATGTTAACGGAACCAGCATTCCAGTAGATGGTGGGAGAACCGGATCGTTATAAATAAACAACATGCAAATAAAGAATTACATCAATGGGGAGTTACTTGCTCCCGTTGATGGGTCCTATATCGATAATATTGATCCATCCAGAGGGAAAGTATACAGTGAGATTCCAAGAAGTAATTCAGGGGATTTACAAACAGCTGTAGCTGGTGCGAAAGAAGCATTTCGGGATTGGTCTACTGCTAGTATTGAAGCCAGGTCCAGAGTATTGCTGAAAATTAGTGAGGGTATTGAAGCTCGAATGGATGATCTGGTTGCTGCAGAATCCAAGGATAATGGAAAGCCTTTGTCGCTGGCAAGGAAAGTTGATATTCCAAGAGCCGCAGCTAACTTCAGGTTTTTTGCTAACGCAATTGTTAATTTTTCCAGTCAGGCTCATGTAATGGAAGATGTGGCTGTTAATTATACCCGGAGAGCTCCACTCGGGGTTGTTGGTTGTATATCTCCATGGAATTTACCGCTGTATCTATTTACGTGGAAAATTGCCCCTGCATTGGCAATGGGCAATTGTGTAATAGCCAAGCCGTCAGAGTTAACTCCTATGACTGCATTTTTGCTTTCCGAGATTTGCATTGAAGCGGGTTTACCTAAAGGAGTACTTAATATAGTGCATGGCTTTGGCTATGAGATAGGAGAGGAAATAGTGAAGCATCCGGATATTAAGGCAATTTCATTTACTGGAGGAACTCAAACAGGAAAGATCATTGCGTCTATTACTGGTCCAATGTTCAAAAAGGCCTCATTGGAGCTTGGTGGTAAAAACCCTGCAATTATTCTTGAGGATTGTGAATTTGATCACACAGTAAAAGAGATGGTAAGAGCTTCCTTTTCTAATCAAGGAGAAATCTGTTTGTGTGCTTCAAGGATATTTGTTCAGCGATCTATATACAACAAGTTCAGAGATGCATTTGTAGCAGAAGTTGCTAAACTCAAAGTGTCTAACCCAGAAGATGAAACAACAAATCTAGGAGCTTTAGTTTCTGAAGCACATTTAAATAAAGTTCAGGGTTATGTAGACCTTGCAAAATCTGAGGGAGGAACAATTCTTCAAGGAGGAAACAGAAAGTTTCTGGAAGGAGAATATAGCGAGGGTTATTATTTCGAGCCTACCGTAATTGAAGGATTATCAAATTCTTGCAGAACCAATCAGGAAGAAATATTTGGCCCGGTAGTTACATTGATGCCATTTGATACTGTTGAAGAAGCAGTGGAATTGGGCAATGATACAACTTATGGTCTTGCTGCAACCATTTGGACCACAAATTTAAAACTGGCGCATAACATTGGACATCAGATTCAAGCAGGAATAATCTGGATCAATACCTGGTTACTAAGAGATCTTAGAACGCCTTTCGGCGGAATGAAAAGCTCTGGAGTAGGTCGGGAAGGAGGAGAGGAGGCATTGAGGTTTTTCTCTGAGCCACAGAATATTTGTGTGAAGCTTTGATTGTAAGAGTTACGGGTTGCGGTTGACGAGTTGTTGTGGTAGCTGAGACTTTGTGCTTTTAGAAGCTGTTGACAGTTGTCGGTTGTCAGTTACTTGCAGAGATGTATAAGGTTGCGAGTTACGGGTTGACGAGTTATTGAGGTAGCTGTGACTTTGTGTATGTAGGGGCTATTGACAGTTGTCGGTTGTCAGTTATTTGCAGAGATGTATAAGGTTGCGGGTTAACGAGTTATTGTGGTGGCGGAGACTTTGTGCTTTTGGAGGTTGTTGACAATTTGACTGCACAGAATTATCAGGGTCAGGGGGTTATAGGAATGGTTTTCTTGATTTGGAATAATTTGTTTCTTCGATATTCATTGATTACGGTACCCCCCCATCAACAATACGGTCAGCTCGTTGAAGATGCGATGGTCATAGTTGACAATACGGAGCTCCTGCTGAAGGTACGGTTCAGGATTTGCACGTTATCAATAAAACTCGTTAACCCGAAACCCGCAACTCGAAACTCGCTAACCCGCAACTCGTACCCCGTAAACAAAAAAAGCCATCCCAAAACGGAATGGCTTCTCAGTAATAATCTTTGTGTTTCCTACACTGCTGATTCCTCTCCTTCTTTTAGTTGAGCAATCTTGAAAGATTTTCTCTCTTTGTGACCACAGTATCCACATGTGAAGTACTTCATAAGCTCACCCTCTTCGTGTACTGTAGGAGATTGAATGATTTCTTCTCTTTCTACTTTCAGTGTCTGGTAGTTACATTCTGGGCACTGTAGTGCGTGAAGTCTACCGTTATACTTTTCAATTTTAGTGTAGCCACTTACCTCGTCGATCCATACATCGTAATCAACAGAGAAAGCGTCTTCCTCAGCCTGCATACCTTCATCCAGGTAAACATCTTCCTCTTCCTCCGAAAGTAATTTCATCTTTCTGCCGTCAGGAGAAATCCGAGGAGTGTATCTCAATTTCTTTAATCTCTTCTCAATGAAGAATGGGTAGTAAAACTTAAGAATGTTTTGTACGACTACACCTACAATGATTGCAAGCATAGAACTAACAAACAATCTTACGAAGAACCAAAGCCAGGTTGTATCAGATGAGATAGTGTTAGCGAAAAGTGCACCACCTACAATTACTAACAATGCACTATACCAGAGATAGTTGATTTCGTGCATGTTGATGTAATCATACTTGGCTTTGAATTCTTTACTTGTCGCAAGTTTTACCAAGTGACCAAGTAGAATTAGAACTCCAATCGCCGCTATTCCATAGGCTGCATACTCGCCGTAAGTGTTCCAAGCTTCCAGTAGACCAGGTTCGATTTTTGTCATAGCAATTAACTTTATAAGATTAAGCTGTAGTTGGTGTTTATGTTAAGTTCAAATATACTCAAATTGCAAATTTTGTGTAAGAAAACCATAAAAAATATAAAAAAAATTAAATTTGCTGCTCTTGAGTATAACAACTCCAACATTTTATCACGAAATTTGCTACGGAATTTAAACCTTTTTGAGACTAGTTGTGTCCTAATAGGGTTGAAATTTTAAATATTGTTTACAATAATTATCATTTGTTCACATTAATAATTCTTTAATCAAACTAAAAAACAAATCAATTTGCGTTATGAAGAATCTCTTTAACAAATTATTCTTATTTGCCCTAACTGGGTCGTTCATCTTCTTATATAGTTGTGGTGAGGATGAGCCAGAGCCAACTACAGACGCACCTTCAATCGACTTTTCTGTAACAGGCGGTACGTTAAATTCTACTATGGATACAGTATTTGTTGATTTCGGTGGTACAATCGACTGGACATTCAACATCACTGCTCCAGGAGGATTCAATACTTTCAGATTAAGCGGTGCTGTTACTGCAGAATTCACAAGAACTGATCTTGGACTTGATGCAGGTGCTACTTCTGCTACAGTTTCTGCAAGCACTGGACCTTGGAACCAAGTTGGAAACTTTACAATCACTGCTACTGCTGTTGATGATGTAGATACCGGACAAACTTCATCTGCTGATGTTGTTGTTAGTGTTTCTGGTATTCCAGCAAGAGCTTATAGTACAGTATTATTATTTGCTCCACTTGCTGAAGATCCTGATACTGGCGGTGACCAAAGAACTTCTTTGACTTGGTTCTCTACAAACCTTGGAGAGAGAATTTCTTCTGCAGCAATCGTTGCTTCCACTTCAAGTTCTGCTGATGTTGACTTTGGGTATTACTACACTTCTGCTGCTTACTTATCTTCTCCTGCTAGCTACAATGCTAACGTTTATGATTTAGGAGCAAATGGTCAAAACTGGGGTACTTTAAATGGTACAATGTTTAAAGAAACTACTCTTACAAGTACTGACTTTGCAGAAACAACGCTTTGGTCTCAGCTTGATGATGCGTATGCAGCTGGAACAAACGAAGCTGGATCACTAATTGTGGAAGCTGACAAAGTTTATGCTTTCTCCACTGATGCTGACAAGGGAGCTAAGAAAGGGTTAATCCTTATAAAAGCTATCGTTGATGGAGATAGTGATGGAAGTTTCTTTGGAGCTGAGGATTATGTCGAAATGGATATTCTAGTTCAAGAAGACGCTAACTAAGAATAGTTCATCATAAAATATTGAAAGCCCCGAACTCCGGGGCTTTTTTTATGCCTCATTTTTCTTAACGATCCTTCCCATCTCTTCTAAAGGCAGGGTTATCGTAAAAACAGTTTTCCCGGGTGAGCTCTGTAGTTGAATGTCTCCATGATGTTTCTTTAATACTCTGCTCACAATATCAAGTCCAATTCCACGCCCTTCTCCTAATGGTTTAGTGGTATAAAAGGGCTCAAAAATACGCTTTTGAAGGTTTTTTGGTATTCCGCTTCCTGTATCAGTTACTTTTATAATTGCGGATGAGAGATTACTCTTTACTTCAATGCTTAGGATTCCCTTTCCTTTCATAGCATGGATAGCATTTGTGATTAGGTTCAGCCAGATCTGGGTCATTTGCTCTTCGTTTCCTTTTACTTTTGGGAAGGTCTTCCAGATTGTTTCTAATGATATCTCATCTCCAAGCATATGGGCTTTTTCTGACAACACGAGCTCTATACTTTCCACCACATCAATAGTAGATGAGAACGAGTCAAAATTCTGTGTGTCGTAAGGTTTGAGGGAGTTTAATATGGAGATTGACCTTTGAGCAGATTTCTCCATAGTTAGAATATTGCGGTATTTATAGATGATGTTTTCTGCTGCATCAAGCATTTTACAGCAATTTGGGGATTGTACTAATTTCACTCCGTTCTCTCCGAGTTCAAAACAATCCATAGAGATTAATTTTTCAGTAATTTTTTCTTCTGTTACCCCTGCGGATTTTAGATCATCTCCAAGTTGACGCATCAAAGTCTCTTTAAACTTAGGGCTAGTTGGATAAATGCTATTGTCAATTACTTCTTTTATGAATCCTTTGAAGATGTCCAGTTCTTCCATTTCTATTTCTCTAAGTAGATTTGGAATCTCATCAAGTTCGATGAATAATTCGTTCTTAGTTAACTCCAAACCAGACTTAGTTGCTCCAAGTGGTGAATTTAGCTCATGCAATAAATTAAACACTACCTGAGTGAACGCTGTAATTTTTTCAGAAGCAACCAGCTGATCCTGAGTTTCCCTTAGGTAGGCCAGACTATCCTGCAATTTGTGATTGCTTTCAATAATCTTTTTATTTTGCTCCTCAACTTCACTGGTCTTTTTCTGTACCATTTTTTCCAGCTTGTCTTTCTGCCCTTCCAGATAGCTGGTTCTGGATTTAAACAGGAAATATAAAAGTGCGACTAAAAAGAATCCACCGATTGCCTTAATGGTGCCGGTCTGCCACCAGGGTGGAATAATAGTGAATTGCACAGAAGCTTCCTGGTCTATCCAGTATCCATCATAATTTCTGCCTTTAACGTGAAATGAATATTCACCTGGCGGGAGCGAAGTAAATGTCACCTGATTATTAGCTGTAGGAGCACTCCATGTACTGTCATAACCTTCTAGTTTATAGCTATAAAGATTGTCATCTGAATTAAAATAGCTGAGTAAAGCAAATTCTATGAATATTGAGTTCTCATTTGGTTCCAGAATAATTGGTTCTTGCAGATTGATCAGGGAATCAAATTGCTGGTCTGCCTGGTTTTTGTAATTTCGTCCTGCACCAAATCCGGAAATGGCAAGTGGAGCATTGTATTGGTTTTGTGTTAGATTGGAGGGATCAAACTCAATATATCCTGCTAAGTTCCCAAATAACAGATTCCCATTAGGTTTCTTACAAAACGAGCCAAGATTAAAATCCTGACTTTTCATACCCTGAGCCTTAAATGCTTTAATTTCTTTGGTTTCAAGATCTAATCGGGAGATTCCATAATCCGAGCTTAACCAGAGTCTCTTATTTTCATCTTCCAGAATTCCGAAAATCACACTGTTGCTCAGGCCATCACTCACCGTGTAGTGACGAAAAGTTTGGGTTGAATCTATTAGTTCATTCAATCCACCTCCATGTGTCCCTACCCAAATAGTTCCCTCACTGTCTTCAAACACCACATGAACCCAATTATTATTCAAGCTTGCTGGGTTAGTTGGGTCATTATAATATGTTTTTTGCACCTGAGTTTTTGAGTCAATTCTTACAACCCCATCATGAGTTCCTAGCCAAATATTTCCTTTACTATCATTTAATATGGACCAGACATTATTATGACTTGAGTTTTTGGTTGTACCTGCTTCTTTAATAACTATATTCTCCACTGATTTATCCGTCAATGAATATTTGAAAGCTCCACGATTCATTGTAGCAATCCAAAGATTGTTGTTTTGATCAGTTTCCAAATCCCACACTGTTACAGGACTATTTTCAGAGCCTGGCAAAATAGGGAGGTTAAAAGTGTGAAATGTCTTGTTTGTTTTACTGTAATATCCCAGCCCATTGTTAAAAGTCCCGATCCATATCTCATTTGTTGTTTCATGAAGAGTCAGGATAGTGTTCGAGAAAAGGCTTGATTTGTTGTTTTCTTGATACTGCCAATGCTTTAGGTCATCATTTTGATCCAGCTTAATGATTCCGCCTCCGTCCAGACCAAACCAGGTTGCATCATTCTTGTCCACCATAATGTTCATAACAGAGCCAGAAGGATTATTGTCTTTGATATTGGTGAATCTTAGCTGTTCGAAATTTGATTGGTTAGACTTAATTAGATTAACACCACCTCTGTAAGTACCAATCCATATAACACCATCTCGACTTTCGTAGATATCCCAGATTTCGTTGCTGGATAATCCGTAGTTTGGATTTGTTTCATGTAAAGAAATAGTGGTCTTTTGAGTTTGAAGGTCAAAAACGCTGAGTCCACCTCTGCGCGAACCAATCCATAGTTCTTTATTTGAAAAATGCAATGACATAATTTCATTGCTTTTTAACTTGATTGGTCCATTCTCAACCGTGAAGTGCTGGGTGGTTAAAGTCTCTGGGTCAACCTTAAATATTCCGTAGGTAGATGCTACCCAAATAAAATTGTCAGGCCCTTCGGTTATGCATTCGATCCTCCCCAATATCTCAATGGCTTTGAAATCGCTTATTTTGCTATCCCAGAAATAGAGGCCGGTAAGATCTGCAACCCACATTATGTTTCTGGAATCAAGAAATAGATCCTGAATGAAATCACTTTTAAGAGTTGGATAGTTTAGTGAGGTTTTATACTCGAAAGATTCTCCATCATAAATATTAATGCCACCACCATTTGTACCAACCCACAATTTCCCATCATGATTGGTTTCTAAGGTTTTAATAAACCCGTAGTTGACCGATTTTCCCTGTTGATCATTGGACGGAAGAAACCTTCTAAATCGATTTCCGTCACTTTCTAATACATTGAGGCCCTGTTCAGTTGCAATCCATAGTTGTTGTTGAAACTCGTGAATATCCCAGATGACATTATTTGAAATTGTATTGGGGTTATTGGGGTCCATGGTGAACGATTTGAAATGATTTCCATCAAACTTGTTCAAACCATTTCTGGTCCCAAACCACAAAAAACCTTTACTGTCCTGGAAAATAGTTTCTACATTATTGTCGGATAGACCATCTGATGAGCTGAGGTGATCAAAGTTCGTGACACTAATCTGGCATATCCCGGGGATAGCAATGAGCATAAGAATAATGCTGTGGATATGATGGAGTAGTTTCAGAAGCATTCGCTGGTGTCGAGATGTTTCTTAATAATATAGCTAAATCCGGCATGAAATGAAATGGATCGGGGATATTACATTTATGGAACCCGTGAAATAAAAAAGCCGCGGGGTTACCGCGGCTTAAAAAAATGTTTTGAATTTGTTGTAAGATGAAAATGCCACTTAGTACAGGTACTCTAGAGCAATTACATCATTAGACCCAAACTCACCATCTTCATTGTTGCTGAAGCATGCTTGCATGATAGAGTTATAGTCAGTTCCTGTAGGAGTGCCTGGGATGTGGATTGCTCCAACTCCTCCGCTTCCTTCATTTCCTCCAGATCCACAAGAAAGTGATCTGTTGAAGTAGTCAGTGTGTCTCAAACCTAAGCAGTGACCCATTTCGTGAGTAATCACGTGCTCGTTTACGTTAGTAGAGAAAGCATCTGTACCAGCGTTGATTTGAATTAACTGATGTGGGTCTCCACCACTTGGGAATCCTGCAGATCCACCTCCACCAGAAGCACCGTTGTTGTAAACAACCATGTCATATGACTGCCAGTTCGTAGAACCGTACGTCAGAGTGAAAGTAAGACCAGTGTTGATTCTGTTGTAGTTGTTAACAGCCCACTGAAGTGCAGTTCTCATTTTAGAAGTAAGAGCACAGCAGCTACCTGTGTAACCAAGTACAGAAATTGTTCTTGGAAGACCACCTACTAAAGCACTAGTTCTGTACTGCTCCTTGTTAGGGAGCTCGATGTTTTTGCTTGTCAAAAGCATTTCTGCTATTTGACTCTCAGTTAGCATCAAATCCTGTTCAACCATATAAGTTGGCTCGGTGTTTTTGATTCCACTAAGAGGATTTGTGAATTCTACCCTTGCAATATCATCAATAGCAAATCCCAAATCGGATAAAGCAGTAAGTATTTCATCTGGAACATCATTTTCTTGAACTGTTACTTCATCTTGTGTACAAGAAAATACTAGTGCGGAGGCAATAAAAAGAGCAAGCGCTCTCATTACGAGATCTCTCGTTTTCATAATTAAATAATGTTTGGTTAGCAAATAATTTAAACCGAAGATAATGCCTAAAACCAAATAAAAAACTTTTTTTGGCTACTAAATTTGTAATTAGCAATATTATTTTAAAGTTTTTTTAATTTTAAAATATATTATTGCGTTTTGTTGAAATTTTAGAATATAATTCTTGAATAGCGATTAACGGTTGTCAAAACATTATATTTGACTCTTGCTAACCAGTAAAATATGTTGAGAGTTTTTCTTTTAGTAGCCAGTTTTTTCTTTGGTCAATTGGCTTTTTCGCAGGATTGGGGGGATTTTAAAAATCTCAAGGAAGCAGAAATGAAGTGGAGTGAATATAAAGAGCAGGAGGCTCCTATATTAGTAACTTCTCAAATTCCTTTAAGCCGTTCAACAATAGCTAACAACGGTTTTAAGGTGCTCAGGAAGCTCGATCAAAGCCATTATATTGTTTTGCCAATCGATGTATCGAAAAACACGCTCATTCATAACCTAAGGTATTGGACTATCAACCATCAATGGAAATTGTCAAAGGAAGCCAGTGTTAGCAAAGGCAAGTCCGTCTTTATTCTTCAAAGTACAGATCCGAGTAAACTTCTGTGGGATTCTAATTTGGAAGTCATTTCCACAAAGTTTGATTTGACAAAGGTTAGGGCTTCATCTCAGTATATTCAGAAAACTGTAGCAACCTGGAATGAGGTTCTTTCCATCACACTGGCTGCTACAAACCCTAGGCCAGAGAGTAATGTTCTGGATCTAAATCTAAACCCTAATAAAATTAATGCAATACATCATTTTTACCCTGAAATAACAGGTGAAGGATATTCTATTTCTATCCAGGAAAGTAGTTTTGATGATGAAGACCAGGATTTGCAGGGTAGAGGAGTTATTGATATGCTTTCTTCGGAATTTCAAGACAATCACGCGACGGAAATGGCAACAATTGCTGCTGGCGCTGGAAATACTTTTGTGACAGGAAAAGGTGTTGCCTGGCGTGCACAGTTATATTCGTCTGATTTTGCAGATGTTTTACCTGATGAGGATATCGAATATGTTAATAGGAGTGTCTGGGTTCAGAATCATTCTTATGGAACAGACATTGAATCCACTTATGGAGCGGAAGCTCGGGCGTATGATCTGAGTGCGAATAATAATGAGCAGCTGCTTCATATTTTCTCTTCTGGAAATTCAGGAAATTCATCGCCTTTGGATGGTGCGTACGCCGGTATTGATGGTTTTTCAAATCTTACAGGTAATTATAAGTTTTCAAAAAATACGTTAGTGGTTGGTTCGGTGGACACTCTCGGAATTCCTATATCATTTTCAAGTGCGGGACCGACATTTGATGGTCGAGTAAAACCGGAATTGGTGGCTTACAGTACGGTAGGTTCTTCCAATTCTGCTGCCCTGGTTTCTGGATTGTCAATTCTGATGCAGCAAGCTTATGAATCAAAATTCGATGAGATTCCCAGTTCCGATTTAGTTAAAGCTGTCTTGATCAATACTGCGGATGACGTGAATCTTGCTCAGGTAGATTTTAAAACCGGCTTTGGAAATGTTAACGGTCTTAAAGCAATTGAAGCTATAACTTCTGATAATCATATCCAGGAAACTATTTTTTCTGATGAGGTGCATCAGTATTTAATTGAAATCCCCGCTAATACCAGAAACTTAAAAGTAACATTGGTTTGGAATGATCCTGCAGGAGAGATTGGCTCGTCTAATGCTTTGGTTAATGATTTGGATTTGCGTCTAAAGCAGGAAGGGGCCACATATCTTCCATGGGTATTGGATGAAAATGCCACATTAAACTCACTGAGCTCTCCGGCTGTGCGCAAAAAAGATGCTTTGAATAATGTAGAGCAAGTGACACTAGAGCTTTTTGAGCCAGGGGAATTCACGATTGAAGTGGAGGGATTTGATGTTTCTCAAGGACCCCAATCTTACAGTTTGGTTTATAGCTGGGAGGAAGCGGAGGCCTTTCGATGGACCAACCCACTTGGGTCATCAAATTTCCCATACAATGGTGAGACAGGGACATATTTCAGATGGGAAAGTACATTGTCTGAGGAGACAGGTGTTTTGCAGTATTCATTAAATGACGGAGCTACCTGGATTGATATTGATGAGGTTGATTTAACTCAAGGCTTTCATAGATGGCAACCACAAGAGATAACTTCAATAGCAATTGCAAGAATGGTTATAGGGAATCAGGAATTTGAAACTGATGAATTTGTAATTTCCCAGCCACTTAGAATGACCGTTGGTTTTAATTGTGATGATTCTGTTTTAATTCAATGGCCTGCTTCAGAAGTGATTGATCAGTATGATTTAACACATTTAGATGGTAATTTTTTGAGGACTGTCAATACTCTAAGCGATACATCAGTAGTACTTACTAAGTCGGCCTTTAACACTACCTTATTTGGTCTTCAGCCTTATATTGATGACAAACCTGCCATAATGAGCAGGACCTTCGATTATGAAAGGCAAGGTGTTGGGTGTTTTGTGGCTACATTCTTTTCAAATACCATTGATACAGGAATTGAGTTGGTCCTTTCTCTGGGAACAACCTATGGTGTCTCTTCTGTTGTGTTTGAACGAGTAGATGGAGATATTTCCACTTTGGTGGCAGAGGTGACACCAGATTCGACCAATGTCGTTTTTGTTGATACAAATCCAGAGGAAGGCTTCAACAGGCACAGAGCTACCGTCAATCTAATTAATGGGCAAAAGATTGTTACAGATCTTTCGGAAGCTTATTACCTACGTGATCTCCCATTTTTGGTATTCCCCAACCCAATATCAGGGTTTGGAACGCTAAGTATATTCTCAAAGAATTTTGATGGAGAAGTCCCAAAGTTCAGCCTTTACAATAACAGTGGCAGTTTAGTCTTAGAGAAAGATTTAAATGCGGAATTTGATTTTGTTGATTTTAATGGGTTGAATCCTGGTGTATATTTCTATTCTATTAAAACCAGAGACTACTTTTCTACCGCTAAAATAATTGTACAATAGTTTTCTTGTAATGCTGTTTACCAGCATGAAATAGCAGATTATATTTGGTGTAACTAAACATAATCAATTTTACCTATGATTAAGAAGCTCTTGATGATTGGGGCACTGGCATTTGTTTTAGCATGTGAACCCCCAAAAAAAGAAGAAAATACAACAGCAGTCAAGTCTGATGAAGAGTTGATTCAATTGGCTGAAAAACTTACGCAGAAATTTATTATAGTTGACGGGCATGTGGATCTGCCTTACCGAATGGAAGTAAAGGGATTCATGCTTTCCAAGACAGTAGAGGATGTATCAATAGAAACAAGTGGAAACTTCGATTATCCAAAAGCGAAAGCTGGTGGATTGGATGCGCCGTTTATGTCAATTTATGTGCCTGCTGGATATCAGAAAAAAGGAGGCGCCAAAGAATTTGCGGACTCTTTAATTCGGATGACTAAACAGGTTGCAGAGACTTATCCAGATAAATTTGGGTTTGTAACAACACCATCTCAAATCGAGGAAAACTTCAAAGCTGGAAAAATTTCACTTCCACTAGGGATGGAAAATGGTGCTCCTATTGAGGATGATGTCAATAATGTGAAGTACTTCTACGATAAGGGAATCAGGTACGTGACCTTGACTCACTCTAAGGATAATTTAATATGTGATTCTTCATATGATACAATGGATACTCATAATGGACTAAGTGAGTTTGGAGTTGAAGTTGTGAAGGCCATGAATGATGTTGGGATTATGGTAGATATATCACACGTGTCAGATAGTGCTTTTTATCAGGTATTAAAGGTGACAAAAGCTCCTGTGATTGCTTCACATTCCTCAGCCAGAACTTACACTCCAGGATTTGAGAGAAATATGTCTGATGATATGATTAAAGTCTTAGCTGAGAATGGTGGCGTAATCCATATCAACTTTGGTTCAACATTCCTTTCAAAAGAGTCTCGAGATAAGTTCAAAGCGATGGATGAAGCAATGAAGGAATTTAAAGTTAATGAAGGTGTCACAGAAGATGATTCCGTATTCATAAAATATAAAGCCAACTATCTGAAGCAAAATGATCCGTTTGCAGATGTAAAGACAGCAGCTGATCACATTGATCACGTGAAAGATCTGGTTGGTATCGATTACGTCGCATTTGGTTCTGACTTTGATGGAGTTGGGAATTCTTTACCAGAGAGATTGAAGGATGTATCAATGTATCCTAATCTAATTTTCGAATTATTGAAAAGAGGATATACAGAAGAAGAGATTGAGAAGATTTGCTACAAGAATACATTCCGGGTTTGGAACAAAGTAATTGAAGTAGCCAATAGCTAGAAAAAAGTTAAACTCAAGAAATACGAAGGTCTGTAGGAATACAGACCTTTTTTAGTTTCTATTCCTCTTATAATCTCCACGCTTGATCGACTTGATCAGCTGGGCCCATGCAAATGGATTGAGCAATGGATTGGCTGGAGCCTGGAATCTGTATTGTTGAGCCCTGAACTGTTGGTCCATGAAGAATCTGTGATTCAAACTAGCTGATGGACCCATCTCCCAATACATTCTGTTTAATACATCCTGACTTAGGAATTCATCCAGATTATTCAGATTGTCTTCATAAGGTAATTCAAGTGCTAAAATAGCTTCTTTAAAGAGTTCCTCCGTTGGATAAGGAAATACTGCAATTTCTCTAAGGTATGTGGTGTCTTCCACAAGTTCGATAACTGCTGATAGACTTTTACCCTGATCACTTGGAATGATAAATGATTTCTTTTCAAATCCTACAGCACTTACTACAACACTATCTCCCATCAATACTGGCATAGAGAAATATCCATATGGGTTAGTTGTGCTACCTCGTCCTCCTTTTGGTACATAAATGTGTACACCAGGAATACCAATGGTACTGTCAGATTCACTTACAATGATACCAGTGAACTGCACAACATCCTTATACGGATCATCGGCTGTTTCCTGAGCAAATAATACTTGCGTAGAACCCGCTGCAATCAGAAGTATAAAAAGAAATGCAAACTTGTAACCAGCTTTTACCAAAATTTCGTTTTTCTTTATAAATGTGTTGTAAGCAAAAAAAGTTTACTGACGAATACACAAAACTAACAAATAATAGAGGTATTTATCACAACAATCACGTAAAACCCCAAATACATGAGACTAAAAAACTTTAGCCTTACGTATGGCACCCAGATTTTTAAGTCTTTTTCTGAAGAACCAAGAATAAGAATAATCCACCTTCTCTACAGGAAAAAAGAGCTTTGTATCTCAGATTTGGAGGTAATACTTGATTTCACTCAGACTAAAACCTCACGACATATCGCTTATCTGAAAAATGCCGGATTAGTTAGTTCAAGAAAAAAAGATCAATGGGTTATCTACTCTATAAAGGAAGAAGTGATCGATTTTGTTGGACAAATTTTTGAATTTCTTAATAAAGATTCACTCTTAGAAAAAGATTTGGAGACTTTCGACATCATGGAGAGTAATCGCGAACTATCTTTGAGCAAAATGCAACAGAAAGCTTGGCGCAGTTAAAATACCAACACATATTTTTCGATTTGGATCATACCCTCTGGGATTATGATGCCAATGCCAGAGAATCCCTCGAAGAGCTATTTGATAAATACAGATTTACCGGTGATCACTTCTCAAAAGATGAATTAGTATCAACATTCTTTGAAGTGAACTACCAGCTTTGGGACGATTACAATCACAACAGAATCGATAAGAAATATATCCGTACAGAGCGTTTTAAGATCATTTTCGATCGGTTGAAATTACCATTAAGTGACTTTCCTTACGGATTTGCTGATGATTACCTATATCTATGCCCGACCAAATCACATAAGATTCCCCACGCTGATGAAATATTAAATTATCTGTCTGGAAAGTATTCAATGCATATCATTACAAATGGATTCAACGATATCCAAAATACTAAACTTAAAAGCTCAGGATTATCGCCATTCTTTCAGGAAGTAATCACTTCTGAATCCATTGGTGCCCGCAAACCCTCTCCTACAATTTTTGATCATGCTTTGGAAAAAGCTGGAGCTTCTAAAGAAGGTTCTGTTATGATAGGAGATAACCTGGATACCGACATTATGGGAGCTAGGGACTTTGGCATGGATCACATTTACTTCAACCCTTCCAATCCAAGCCAGAACCATCGGGTGACACATGAAGTGACAAGCCTGATTGAATTAAAAGACATCCTCTAAAGGTTACTTCAAAAGGCTTAGAAATTCTGGTTATTCCTTGTAGATTTGCGGTCTGAATTTGATTGTTCAAAATTTTAAATAAATAAGCAACATGCCAAAGGGAATTTACAAAGTTCCAGTGCCAGTAAATGAGCCTGTTAAAACCTACGCTCCAGGTACTCCGGAAAGAGCAGCTTTAAAAGCTGAGGTGGCTAACATGAGATCGCAAGAGATCGATGTTCCTATGTATATCGGAAGTGATGAAGTAACTACCGATAAAAAAATCAAAATGAGCCCTCCTCATGATCACCAACATGTTTTAGGTTATTTCAACGAAGGTGATTCGCAACATGTGGAAATGGCTGTTAATGCTGCTTTAGCTGCTAAAGAAGATTGGGCAAACCTAAGCTGGGAGCACAGAGCTAGTATCTTTTTAAAAGCTGCTGATCTACTAGCAGGACCATATAGAGCAAAAATCAATGCGGCAACTATGCTTGCACAGTCTAAAAACCCTTTCCAGGCTGAGATTGACGCTGCATGTGAGTTCATTGATTTCTTAAAGTTCAATGTGCAATACATGACTGAAATCTATTCTGAGCAACCAGGTTCTCAACCAGGCATGTGGAATAGATTAGAATACAGACCTCTTGAAGGATTTGTGTTTGCAATTACTCCATTCAACTTTACATCAATTGCTGGTAACCTGCCTGCATCTGCAGCACTTATGGGTAACACCACTATCTGGAAGCCTGCTTATACTCAGGTTTATTCAGCTAAGGTGATCATGGATGTATTCAAAGAAGCTGGTCTACCTGACGGTGTAATTAACATGATCTATGTAGACGGACCTGTTGCAGGAGACATTATCTTCAAACACCCTGATTTTGCGGGTCTTCACTTTACAGGAAGTACTGGTGTATTCAAGCACCTTTGGAAGGAAATCGGTATGAATATCGATAACTACAAGACTTACCCAAGAGTTGTTGGTGAAACAGGCGGTAAAGACTTCATTGTTGCTCACCCTTCTTCAAATGCTAAAGAAGTTGCTACTGCAATTACGAGAGGAGCATTTGAATTCCAGGGACAGAAATGTAGTGCTGCATCAAGAGCTTATATCCCTCAAAGCATGTGGGATGATGTGCAGAAATATGTTCAGGCAGACCTGAAAGATATGAAAATGGGAAGTCCCGAAGATTTCTCAAATTTCTTCAATGCAGTAATTGACGAAAGAGCTTTCGATAAAATCGCAGGATTCATTGATCAGGCGAAATCAAGTGATCTTGCTGAAATCGTAGCAGGTGGAGGATATGATAAATCTACTGGTTACTTCATTGAGCCAACAGTGATCAAAGCTGAGGATCCAATGTTTACAACTATGTGTGAAGAAATCTTTGGCCCAGTGATTACTATCTATGTATACCAAGATGAAAGATTTGAGGAGACTTTAGAACTTGTTGATCAAACTTCGCCATACGCCTTAACTGGTGCGATCTTCTCAACAGATAGATACGCTGCTGAATTAGCAACTAAGAAGCTTGTAAACGCTGCAGGTAACTTCTACATCAATGACAAGCCAACCGGAGCAGTAGTAGGACAGCAACCATTTGGTGGAGGTAGAGCTTCTGGTACTAATGATAAGGCTGGATCAATGTTAAATTTATTGAGATGGGTATCACCAAGAACTATAAAAGAGACATTTGTACCTCCTGTAGATTATAGATATCCATTCTTAGATAAAGAATAAGTTATTTTATTAACATATTTTGAATAAAAAGCCGGTTTAGCCGGCTTTTTCATTTTGTACCTTTGCTTTTATTGAAAATGAGTACTTTCTTTGGTTTCCCAAAAATGATCTGATATCATTATAATCCACTCTTAAAAATCAGATTAAATGAGTATTCTTCAAAGTGTAAAAGACAAATTAGGTAAGCCATATGAAGACCTTGAATTCCTTCTGGAAGCATTAAAGGAGGTTTTGATAGAAAATGGTGAAGAGGAAATGGCAAATCAAATTCCATGGATCAATGATGTTCCGGAGTTTGACGAACAGAAATTCACTTTGAAACACATCCAGCTTTACAGTATTGTATTCCAATTAGTGAATACTGTAGAGGTAAATGGTGCTGTACAAAACAGACGTCAAAAGGAAAGTGAACAGCTTGATAGCGTAAAAGGACTTTGGGCTAATGGGTTTGATAAACTCAAACAACAGGATATCCCGCAGGAAGAAATTGTTAAAAGATTATCGGATATAAGAGTTGAGCCTGTTTTAACTGCTCACCCTACAGAAGCAAAAAGAGGAACTGTTCTTGAGCATCATAGAGATTTATATGTTTCAATGGTGATGAAGGAAAACTCCATGTACACGGAGAATGAACTAAAGAACATCCGTCAAAATATTAAATTCTCGCTTTACAGACTTTGGAAAACCGGTGAAATCTTTATCGAGAAACCAGACATTGATTCCGAGCTTAGAAACGTAATGCACTACATGACAAATGTGTTTCCGGAGGTTATACCAGTTGTTGATAGAAGAATGTTGCAAGCCTGGGAAGACAAGGGGTATGATCTTGAACCAGTCTTGAAGCAAGGAGCATTCCCTAGAATCAGATTTGGTAACTGGGTTGGTGGAGACAGAGATGGTCACCCTCTCGTGACTGCCGATGTTACTGCCAATGCATTAAGAACAATGAGGCTCAATGCATTTGTAGTAGTAAGAAGGTCACTAATCAAACTGATCAAAAATATAAGTTTCGCATTAGAGCTTGATGATGCCTATGATCCAATGAAAATGAGGGTTAACCAACTAGTGGCTGACCTGGGTGATAAAGGACTAGATGCATTATTGAGAAATAAGGGGGAGGCATTCAGGCAATTCCTGAATCTGATGTTGACCAAACTGCCACTAGATACCAAAAGGGGACATGCCACCAGAATTGTAGAGTTTAAAGGTTCTTATGTTTATAAGACTGAATTAGTAAAAGACCTAAAACTTCTAAAAGAAGCGCTTCTACATTACGGTGCTAAAACGATTGCTTACTATGACGTAAATGATGCAATAAGAATAGTTTCAACTTTCGGTTTTCACTTAGCCGCATTAGACATTCGTCAGAATAGTGACTTCCATGATAATGCAATCACGCAATTGATGATTGCAGCAGGGATATCAGGTGATGAATACATCAATTGGGACTCAAAACAGAGATCTGAATTTCTAAATAAGGAATTAGAATCTAGCAGACCCTTTACTCATGGTAACATGGAAATTGGACCAAATGCCAAAGCAGTTACTGAGGTGTTCAAAGTAGTTGAAAAGCATGTTTCGCAATATGGTGTAGACGGTATTGGATCATTCATTGTAAGTATGACCAGATCCGTAGAAGATTTGCTTGGGGTATATCTGTTGGCTAGAGAAACGGGACTTACTAAGAAAACTGATGATGGATCTATTTGTGTGATCCCGGTTGTTCCTTTGTTGGAAACAATTGAAGACTTACAGGCAGGTCCAGATATATTGAGAGCTTTCCTTTCCCATCCATTTACTCAGAGAAGTCTCAAGTACCACAAAGAGCAGAAAAGAGAAAAGTACCTGGTTCAACAAGTAATGGTTGGATACAGTGATAGTAACAAAGATGGCGGTATCCTGGCAAGCCAGTGGAATCTATACAAAGCTCAATCGGAACTGCAAAAAGTAGGTGAGGAGTTTGGAGTAAAAATCAGATTCTTCCATGGTAAAGGAGGAAGCATTAGCCGTGGTGCAGGACCGACTCATTATTTCGTAAGTGCTCTACCTCACTCTACAGTTTCTGGAGATATGAGATTGACGGAGCAAGGTGAGACAATTGAGCAGAAATATGCCAATAAGATAAATGCTGCGTACAACCTTGAGCTATTGGCAGCAAGTACAGCATCAAAATCTATCACAAGTCAGTTCACTGAAAAGGTAGGACATCCCTTAGCCGATATTCTTGATGAATTGGCAAGGGAAAGTAAAGAGGTTTATTCGGCATTACTAAATGAGCCTGGGTTTATTCCGTATTTCAGGGAGTCAACGCCAATTGATGCAATTGAGAACAGTAAAATAGGTTCCAGACCTTCAAGAAGAAAGGGAATGAATTCTCTTGATGATTTGAGGGCCATTCCTTGGGTATTCTCATGGAGTCAGTCCAGATATAATATGACGAGTTGGTATGGTTTGGGAACAACCCTGCTTAATTTCAGAGAACGAAATCCTGAAGGGTTTGCTAAAATTAAAGAAGCAACTAAGTCTGATCCGTTTATTCGTTACGTATTAACAAATGTGGATACAAGTCTTGCTGCAACTGATGTTGAAATAATGAAGCAATATGCCAGTCTGGTAACTGATAAGGCAATAAAAGAGAAGTTTCTGGGACTATTCAGTTCTGAACTCGATAAGACCAGACAAGCACTGGATTTATTATTGGAAAAAGGAATTGAAGAAAGAAGAGTTCAACACTATTACTCCAATTACTTAAGAGCTTCCATGATGAAGAGATTACACTTCAAGCAAGTTGCATTACTTAAGAAGTGGAGAGATGAGAAGTTCGCTGGTGATACAGAAGGAGCTGAAAAGACTTTAATTCACTTATTGACTACA
>JANSWY010000014.1 GCA_024743255.1 bacterium
CTTTCACAGCTGAGATGTGGGTGAAGTTTGATCAACTTAATGTCTCAACAGCAGGTTATGGTTGGAGAAGTTTGTTTACCAAATCCAGATACAACGAGTCATATGGCTTGATGGTGTATGCTCCTAATAAGACGTTAAGAATGTACCATTACGGATTTGGAGCACATATTACAGATTACGTATGGTCTGATTTGACCGCTGATACATGGTACCATGTGGCAGTTACATTTGATGGAACTAAAGCTACGATTTATGTAGATGGAGTTGAGGTATCTTCTCAAACAGCAGCATCCACAAGTCTTACTCCGAATAACAATGTCTTGAAAATAGGCCTTTCTGGAACAGATCCTTATGCTTTTGATGGAGCTATGGAAGAAATCAGGTTTTGGGACGTAGTTCGTACAGAAACAGAAATCAACGATAACAAAGACACAGAGTTGAAAGGAGATGAATCAGGCCTGGTATTGTATTACAATTTCAATGAAGGAGAAATTGGAGGAGATAATACTGGTATTTCAACAATTAAGGATCTTACTTCTCAAGGTAATGATGGTTCTCTGGTAGGATTTGGTCTCACTGGTTCTGAGGGTAATTTTGTAAGCTCTGGGTTCAACAGAATTGCTGCACCGTATACGGATCAGTTAATCACATTTAATGCTTTAGCTGATAAATCATATGCAGATGCAGATTTTGCTTTGTCAGCATCTTCTTCTTCGGGATTACCAATAAGTTCATACACAAGTTCAAATACTGCTGTTGCTACAGTATCAGGTTCTACTGTATCCATAGTGGGAGTCGGAACTACCAATATTACCGCTATTCAAGAAGGAGACGCAACGAATAGAAGGGCTGAAGCAATGCAACCACTAATCGTAAATAAGGCAGTGCTGGATGTACGAGCTCAAAATACTAATGTTGAATTAAACGCAGGGTCCTTACCTTCTATTTCGTTCGAATATCGAGGTTTTGCTAACGGAGATGGTGTTGATGGTAATACTGATATTTCTGGCCTAACTGGAATTGCAAATCTTAATACAATAGCAGCAACCGCTCCTGGTATTGACTATTCATCCTTGGGTTCATCTTATGACTTGGAAGTAAATGTTGGAACAGCTAGTTCAACAAACTACACGTTTAGTGCTGACGCAACTAAGGGGCAGGCAACAATTGTTGATTCTCCTCCGGTCATAACGCTAATTGGAAATGCTAATGAATCAGTAAGTTTTGGTTCAACTTATATTGATGCTGGTGCAACAGCATTCGATTTAATTGATGGAGATGTTACTGCTAGTATTGTAGTTAATAACCCTGTAAATACAAGTGTTAAAGGAAACTATACAGTGACTTATGATGTCATGGATTCCAGGGGTAGCAGTGCTAATCAGGTTACCAGATCTGTTGAAGTTACAGACCCTCCAATTCTTAGTGTTGTCGATACTCTTA
Source organism: bacterium (assembly GCA_024743255.1). Classification (GTDB taxonomy): domain Bacteria; phylum Bacteroidota; class Bacteroidia; order Cytophagales; family Cyclobacteriaceae; genus JANSWY01. The sequence continues at coordinate 1,444 of JANSWY010000014.1, forward strand.
AAGTTCAGGTAGAACCAGGTAAGACTACAATTGCCAATTTATCAATCACAAACACTGGAGTAGGAAGCCTTACTTGGTCAGCAGCCGCAAATGATACCTTAGGATATGGGAATTCAGTTACTTTTAACAAAGCGAATTTTGCTAGTTGGCAACTTGCAGAGAATCAGGACAGAATCACCAATAATGTTTACATAACCCGAGGTGATAACAAAAGTATCTTCAATGCGAGATCTGAAACAACTTCTACGAATAGTATTTCTCCTGCCGATACAGAGTGGTCAAAGACAAGTGCAAATGCAGCTTTATCATTTTCTCCTTTTGTAACAATGCATGGAGGTAGCCCAGGTTCATTGATTGGCGACACTGCGACAATACACTTGATTACAGATGATGAATACCACGAAGTAGCATTTACGTCATATTCTGGCGGGAACTCAGGAGGTGGGTTTGGCTACACACGAACGCCAATGTACGACTTCCTGTCACTTACAGGTACTAAATCAGGAGATCTTGCAAATACAGTTTCTAACGATATCGAAATTACATTTGATGGAACAAATTTAAGGTCAGGACTGAATTACGGTACTATTACTCTGACATCAAATGACCCAGCAAATCCTACAATAAATGTAGTAACAGAACTAGAAGTACTACCTTCTGCTATTTTCGGAATTTCAGATGCAATAGTTGGTGATACAATAGCTATTGATGATGCTGCAACCACCAAAACATTTAAGATCCTAAATACTGGAGGTTCAGAATTAAGTTGGTCAACAAGTACAGCAGGTCGTCCAATTTCAATGAACCTAGTTACTTTGGATGCATACAGTGGAACAATCGTTGCAGGCGGTGAAGCTACAATTACTGTAACGTTTGATGCTAATACGTATGGCTACTATGAGTGGCCAATCACTTTTGCTACCAACGATCCGTCTAATCCTGGTCCTACAATGACAATATCAATGTGGTCATCAGGAACACCGGGAGCGGTATTTGCAAGCTCATCGATCACATTGAACGATACGTATGTAGGTTACTTCTCAACTGCTACCCTAGATATTGCAAATGGTGGTAATGATACATTATTTGTGTACAACGCGGCATCAGATGATGCTTCAGTATCGTTGTTGGTTGACTCTTTAGCAATATTACCATTCTCAGGTAATCATTCTTTAGAGTTTAGATTTGAACCATCATCAGCAGGAACTGTAAATGGAAATTTGACTTTCACTACAAATGATCCAACAAAGGTTAGTAATACAATTCCGTTCACAGGTGAGGCACTTGACCCTCCAGTAATTGACGCTACCCCAGCTAGCATTTCACAGACATTAACTGTAAACGACACAGTTTCAACACAAGTAACAATTAATAACACTGGTGGATCTGATTTGATTTGGAGTCTGATTCCAACTTTAGATGCGCCAATTGTTTTTAAAGGATCGACTGTGAACTTTGTAGGTTCATTGGGAACTAAAGATAATATAAGTTCAAACGTCATTTTGAAAAGACAGGCTATTGGAGCGGGTACCACAGAGATATACAATGAAGTAGAATATCCTACTGCAGTAAATGCAAAAAGTACTAGTACCACGATAAAATGGTCTCCAAAGTCTACAACTTTAAGTGAGGAATCGGACTATATAGATAATATAGCTACTATTAGAAGTACACTTGGATCTGATTTTGTTGGTTCTACAATTTCACTTTTCATTATTGCTGAAAATAGATACTTTGATCTTGAAATCTTAAGTCATGATGCTCCTTCGGGTCCTTTTGCGAACTTCTCATACAATAGAACGGAAGTATTCCCGGGTATTGCTGCTACAGTACTTCGAGATACCACATTAGCAACGGGAAGTACAATGCTAGATATTGAATTCTATGGTGGTGGCTTATCAGATGGTGCATTTAATGGAAAATATTCTATTTCCTCAAATGACCCACAAACACCGACATTAGAATTTCCAATTTCTGTGACCGTTTCAGGAGGATCTTCTAATATTTCAACAACAGCAACAACAGCTGCGACATCTTCTATAGTGAATCAAACGAGTCAATTCTCATTAGAGGTTATTAATACCGGTGATGCCGAATTAAATATTTCTAATGTGACTGTTGATGATCCAGCTTTTGGTATTGGAACAACTTCGTTTACTGTTCCGGTTGCTGGTAATTATACATTACCGCTGACATTTTCACCAACCTTGGTCCAGACCTATAACGCTACATTATCAATAACCAGTGACGATCCTACTAATTCACCTTTTGATATCGCACTAACAGGTACTGGACAGGCGACTGCTGATTTTCAAGTTGCTTCTATTCTGATCCAGGATACTCTGACTGCTGGACAGACTAATGTCAAATTATTGAGTGTGATCAACAATGGAGCCGGTGATCTTGAATGGAGTATTGATGGAGAAATTGCTTTTGAAAAGGTTGATTATGATAATCCAAATACTGAATCTGCGCAAGACAGAATATCGGATTTGGTATGGTTAACAAGAGGAGACGAAAAGCCTGTATACAACTACAAGGAGTCAGTTAATTACATAAAGAATCATACCTCCATCTTATTTGGAAACGGTAAAACTTTTAGTCAGCCTACTTATGGCACGTTTGATGCTACTTTTAATGGAAGTGCGAGTGATCAGGTAGGTAATACCACCTCATTGTACATGGTGGAAGAAGATAGCTACTTTGATTTAGCCTATTCTAAGTGGACAGAAAGTGGCGATGGTGGAGGATTTGCTTATACAAGAAGGGAAGCTGTTCCTTGGTTGGAATTAGCAAATTTATCAGGAACAATTTCAGGTGTAGGGCAAACGGACATAAATGCAACATTTAAGACCACCAATTTAAGTGGTGGAGATTATGAATTCACTTATGATGTGATTACAAATGACGCATCAAATCCTAAGCAAACAGTGACCTTCCAATTGCACGTAACAGGTACTCCGGATATCAACGTGACGTTTGCATCTGATTCTGTAAGATTTGGAGATGTAATTATTGGTCAGACAACAACATTACCTGTAACTGTCAATAATGCCGGAGATTCTACCTTGAGTGTTTCAGGTATTTCATTTGATAATCCTGCGTTCAGCATTGATCAGACCAATTTTAAAGTGGAGGCCGGAAAGAATGTAATATTAAATGTCTCATTCACTCCTACGACAGTAAGTACTTACAAAGGTGGATTCACAATTACCAGTGATGACCCAGATGAAAGCCCGATTACTTTTGGAGTTATAGGAAGTGGGATAGAAGGTCCGGATTTGGATTTAGACAAAACCACCTTGAATGTGACAGTAGTTACCGGGGGGATTGGCTCTGCTGATTTGGTGCTGTCAAATGTAGGTCAGCAAAGCTTAAATTGGACTGTTAATAGTAAATACATATCAAATAGTCAGGTATTCTTTGAGAAGCCTGAAAGTGCTGACTGGACAAAAGAGCAATATCAGGATAGAATTACTGAAAATGTTTGGATTACCAGACGAAACGACAGCAAGCTCTTCAATATTTTCGAAAGAAGCAACTTTGGGAATATGACCTCTATCGGATGGGCGAATAATAAGACCGTGATTTCAGGAACTCTACCTAGCTATGATGATGATATGTCAAATGCTTTTTCGGGTAGTATGAGTAGTCTGGGAGGCAACACTTTATCACTACATTTGACTGAAGAAAATAGATATTTTGATGTGTATTTCAACTCATGGACAAGTGGGAACGGAAATGTTGGTACTGGTGGATTTGCGTATACAAGAAATGAAGTTGCAACATGGTTATCAGTTTCTGAAGAGTCAGGAAGCATTGCAGTTGGTGGAGCTGATCAAACAATGACAGTCACTCTTGATGCCGCTAATTTAAATGCAGGAACCTATACTGGTGAATTGGTACTTGGCAGCAATGGTGTTGAGGCTAGTCAAACAGTTTTAGTCAACCTAAATGTTTTGGGTGCTCCTCAGCTTAGTGTTGATAATACCCTAGAGTTTGGCGATGTGTTTGCCGGAACAAGCTCAACTGCTAATCTTGAAATAACAAACAGTGGGAATTCAACATTGAATATTTCAAGCGTCAGTATTGATAATCCGGTATTTAGTGTGTCAAACAAGCCAATTGCAGTTGAAGCCGGGGGCACAGTTCAAATCGCAGTTGACTTTAACCCGTCTGTAATTCAATTATATGCAGGTACTCTTACAATCAATAGTGACGATGTTGCAAACCCTGCATTTAATGTAAGCTTGACTGGTTCAGCCATAAGTTCTCCGACAGCAGTTCTTAATAAATCAGAACTTGTTGCTTCATTGTTCTTTGGGACATCTGCAACGCAAACTTTCACAATACAAAACACTGGAAGCGCTGATCTTGAATGGAGCTTGGGTGCAGATCAAACAGAGACAATTTTCAACAAACCTGATAATGCGGACTGGACATTAGCTGAGAACCAAGATAGAATAACTGACAATGTTTGGCTTACTCGTGGAAACAACGCAGATATTTTTAATATCGCTACAGAGTCTTCCGATGTTGGGAGCACACCAGGTGGCACAAAGTGGGCTTCAACCGACGCGGAAAATACATCGTTTTCGGATTATAAAAACCTTAACAATATTCCAAGTACTACTGGTAACATTGAGCTTTTAATTGGTCAAACAGTATCCTTATACTCAGAAGCTGATCAGCAATATTACAATGTGGTATTCTCATCTTATACTTCAAAGAATTTAACGGGAGGTGGTTTTGCTTATACTAGAAAAGCTGCAATTGGTCCAGAATATGATGCGGTTACATTTTCTGCCAGACAGGGAGTGATTCCAGCAGGAGGATCTCAACAAATTACAGTTGAATTTAATCCTTTGGGTACTACCACCGGAACATTTGAATTACCTCTTCAGGTTGTGACTAATGATCCTAATAATGAAAGGTTGGATATTCCTCTTTCATTATACATTAATGGTATAATCATTAATAGTACAATTGCAGATCAATTAGAAGATCCTGAATTTACGAGTTCCCAAATTGATATCTCGGGTATGTTCACGGATGCTCAGGGTGATGCTTTGACAGTGTCGGTAGCCAGTTCAGACGCTTCAGTTGTGTCAGTTAGTGAAAGTGCTGACTTGATCACAATCACAGAAGTGGGAACGGCAGGAACTGCGGTGATTTCGGTAACCGCAGATGACAATAAGGGAACTACTGAGACTTTCGATTTTGACTTTCAGGTTAACCCATACATATGGGATGGTAGTGTCTGGAATGTCGGTAGTAGTGTTCCGACAAATGAGGATATCAGGTTTGACGCAGATTATTCAGTGTCAGGTTCTGTTGAGGCCGCAACTACAATAGTTTCTTCTGGCGCAACATTAACAGTTGGTACAGGGACACTATATACTGATAACAACAACTTAAATAACGAAGGAACTGTTGTTGTAGAGTCAGGAGGATCATTAATTACGAATGGCCAGGTAATTGGAAGCGACTATCAGATCGAAAGAATTACAACATTTGACCAAAACACTGGACGGTACAGTATTGTAGGTTCTCCTGTAAACAATGCAAGTTTCTCAGTTTTAGGTTCAAAAGCATTGGTTTATGGATATGATCAAGCGGAGCTTTATGATCCTACAGGGAATCAAGGGTTAGACAGGTTTAAAAAACCATCTACACTCGGAATTACTGAATTGGAAGTTGGTAGAGGTTATTTCAGTGCCTTTACAGGTGACGTTAATGGGCAAGTTAATTTCATTGGAACTCCAAATACAGGTACAATTGATGTTTCACTTGATTTTACTGATCATGCAGCTTCTGAAGAAACGGATTTTGAAGGGTTTAATCTTATTTCCAATCCTTATCCAGCTGCAATCAGTTACAGTAGTTTCATATCAGGAAACTCAGGGGCAGATATTAATGGATCAATCTATTTATGGGATGATTTCGATTCTCAAGTATCAAGGGGGGATAATTCCGACTACTTAATTGTCAATACTCTAGGGAACACTGATAGTAGAAGCAACGGAGAAGCAAAGTGGGATGGAAATATTCGGACTGGACAAGGTTTCTTCGTTAAAGCTAACTCTGCTACTGCTGTTTCTTTTACAAATGCGATGAGAGTAGGTAGTAACAATTCAGATGGTGGATTCTACAGAGTAGATAATTCTGAGAAAAAATCAATTAAGTTAAAATTAAGTGATGGAAAATCATCCAGAGCAATTGTAATTGGTTTTGTTGAAGACGCTACTTTGGAAATGGATAATCAATATGATGCACTAACATTGAGTGGAATAGATTATGCATTTTATTCTGTAATTGGAGGAAAGAGATTAGCAATAAATGGACTTCCATTAGAATACAGTGATGAAATTCCTCTTGGAATATCAGTTGAAGAGGAAGGTCAACAGACTATTTCAATGATGGATGTTGATAATCCTGGTACTTTGGAAGTTGTATTTCTGAAAGATAAGTTGACTGGTGAAATGGTTAATATAACTGAGGAGTCTTACACATTTAATGTTGAGGCAGGAGAGACCAATGATCGGTTTGTATTGCATGCATTTCCAAGTGTAGTTACAGGTAGTACTTCTCAATTGGATCAGCAAGTGTATTCTTACTCTGACGATGGAAATCTTTATGTGATCTTCAAAACAGATGAAATTCAAGATGCCAACTTTAAGATTTTGGATCTCTCAGGAAGAATGCTTCTTAACCAGAATTCCGAAATTAATGCGAACAGATGGCAGGTGGCTACAGACAAGATTCCTGCTAACATTTACATACTAATGATTAAAACAGAAAGGGGTATTTGGAAACAAAAGGTTAAAGTGGAGTAATGTACTTGAATTCCAATGGCATGGTGTTTAGCTGGTAGATCAAAATGGCACCATGCCCCTTTTTCTTAATAATAAATTTGAAAGACATGAAAGATAAGATTTATAGAATAGCAATAGCCGTAATGATGGTTTGTTTACCAATGACAATTTTTGCTCAGGGAGGTCCTCCTGCAACTCCAATTGATGGTGGACTATCGCTGCTGTTAGCAGCTGGAGGAGCATACGGAATCAGGCAGATTGCCAAGTCCAGAAAAAAATAGTTTTACAGGTCTTCCTGACTAGAGAAGACGAAGAATGGGAACTAAAATCTAGTCGCAAGCTACGGATCTAGTCAATCCGAAGTGCTGGTTAAATCCCGGGTTTTATCACCTGGGATTTTTTTATTGGTTAATATTTTGATCTTCTATCTAGCTATTCTTAACTTCAGTCCGAGCACAATCAGGATAATAGGTGAGAAATCGTAAATTCTATGTGCTCCCATACTACTTCATCATCAGTATTTTATGATTCAACCTGTATCATCCAAGAACAATCGAATAAAATGAGAAAATAAGTAGACCTGGAATATATTTAAGTAACTAAGTATTCTTATGACAGCATCTATTCTAAATGCTATTTTAAAAATCGGTGACCTTAAGAACGAAAAGAAGAGCCTCAGAACAGTAAGACTACTGCAGGTTTATCTTGCGATTTTTATTGGAATAGGAGGAATAGTTTGGGGGATTATAGCCGTCTATTTTGGGCTATATACCAGATCATTAATTCCTTTTGGATATACGTTAGTTACTTGCCTCAATCTATACTACTTCCATAGTACCAGAAATTTTGGAATTTTTAGATTTATACAAAACACAATAAGCTTTGTTATGCCATTTCTGTTTCAGTTGGCATTAGGTGGCTTTGAATCATCAGGGTTTATCATGATTTGGTCTTTGATTGCATTGACTGGATCTTTGAGTTACGACTCTAAAAGGAAATCTGTTGCATGGTTATTTCTGTTTTTAGGGCTTGTAGCAATTGCATGGTTTTTTAATGACTATGCGAAAATTAACCTTAAACCAGACATTTTAGAACCGTTTTCCCTTTGGTTCTTAATTCTTAATACCTGTACTCTGGCATCAATGATTTATATAGTGGTACTCTTTTTTGTGCAGGAATTACTTAAAATCCGAAACTCTTTATCTAAGAGTAGAAACAACCTGAAGGAAGCTATTTTAAACCTTGAATCTACCAAAGAGGAACTAGAGGAGAAAAATATTAAACTCACCGAGCATAATAAGCTTAAAAGTAAGTTTTTGGCTACAGTAAGTCATGAAATTAGAACTCCTCTAAATGGCATAATGGGGCTGACAGATTTATTATCGACAACCAAACTCGATAATAATCAGATGAATTATGTTGAGACCCTGCAAAAGAGCAATAAGATATTGCACAGGCTTGTTAATGATGTACTTGATCTTACACAGATTGAAAGTAATAAATTGTCTTTTAGTACTTCCGCATTCCAGCTACATGATGAGCTCAGCCACATATTAGAACTACTTGATGTTAGATTCAAGCAAGCCGACAACCCAAAAGTCGATTTTAAATATTTGGTGAGCAATGACCTGAAGCAAATAGTAAAAACGGATAAGACGAGACTAAAGCAAATACTAATCAACCTTATTAATAACGCTTTTAAGTTCACTGAGGAGGGTTTGGTTGAAGTGATAGTTGAAAGTATTTCTGAATCTGAAGAGACCAATAAGGTTAAAATTACTATTAAGGATACAGGCATTGGAATTCCAGAGGAAAAACAAGATTCACTGTTCAAAGAATTCTACAGAATAGATGAGTTGCACAAAGAAGGCGTTGGATTGGGTTTAAGCATTACCAGGAAAATTGTTGATCTAATGGGAGGTGAACTTGATTTCACAAGTGTTCATAAAAAAGGAACGACATTCACTGTTATTCTTCCTTTACAGGTAACAAATGAACTTGCAATCAAGGAGGAGATTCCAATCAATATAGATGATATCAAAAACCTCAAAATTCTCATTGCTGAAGATAATGAAGTGAATAGACTGATCGTAACTAAAATGCTTGAGAATAATGAAATCAATGATTTCGATTTTGCATTCAATGGAAAAGAGGCAGTGGAGAAGTCTAAAATTGACAACTATGATTTGATTCTGATGGATATCAATATGCCTGAATTAACAGGTGTTGAAGCTACCAATGAAATTTTTAATTACTGTAAAGAAAATGATCTGCCAAGACCAAAAATTGCAGCCTTGACGGCTAATGCGATGGAAAATGAAATTAAGTTTTATTCAGATCTTGGGATGTCCTTTGTACTTAACAAGCCCTTCACTTTCAATCAATTAGCTACCAACATTTCAAAGGTAATGGCAATAGTGAATTGATTGATTAGACTGCTCCAGTCTGACTTTTCTTACAAATTCATTTTCTGTAACACTTTGTCTACTCAGAAACCAACCATGTCAACGCTTTGTCAACTTACATCTATTTCAGGACCCACATTCAATATTTAGTTTTGTAAATGACTGGAAACAATGGTTTTACCGACGTTTCAAAAATTTGCGACTTATGAAAAAACTAAAACTATTCTCAAAACAACTAGCTTCGGGTACAAGTCAAAATCACGGAAAACAATATGCTAATACAGCACAGGCCGATTTGAGTTTTATTATAAAAGTGAGATTAATTGCAGCCTTTTGGCTGGTGTGCGCTATTCTGGCTTGTGGTGTGGCCTTTATCTAGAATGATATTAATTGTTAGACACTTTTCCGTTTTCCACGATTAAATCATAAAAATACCCTGAACCAAAATCTTTCTTAAGTGCAACCACTCCAGTGATCTCAACCTCATGACCTAAAGGGACATCTGAAGAGGAGGTAATCACCAAATCAAAATCATCCAGACTTCCATCTTTCAAATGAATCCAATTCCTTCCCATTATTTTGGCATTGACTTTTGTACAGATACCTTTTAGGGTAACCATTTTTCCCTCCAATTGATCTTTCTTACTGACTAATTCCGCAATTGAAATTGCACCACCACTCGTAGTGCTAATCTGATTATTACCTTCAAAAGCATGAGTTTCAATATGCTGCTTAACTGGTTCATTCGTTCCATGACTTTCCGGAACAATTGAAGAGACCAGATATAATTTGTCGAAAGTTCTTTTGTATTCCTTACTTTCGAAATTGGTCTTTAATAATCCATTCTTGTAATAATAGATAGCACCAGGTTTAACATCCATTTTCTTTGTAGCAATCCAATATTCTTGTGAAGCTTCTGTGACTCTTAAATAGACATATTTTGATGTTGGAAGTACTTCCTGAACCACCACTTTATGAAATATATCTGATCGTTGAGTTTCTTGTTTGTTATCAAATGTAATCTGATGACCTTCCGGAAGTTCAACTTGCTTGAATGGATTCTCTTTTGTCATTACAACATCGGCTTCAATTACTTTCGGTTGGTTTGAACATGCTGATGAAATCATCAATAAAATAGCCGGTGAAACGTTAATCCCTGTTTTTACAAGTTGTTTTATTAATCCTGTCATCATTAAAACCTTTTAGTTAATTGAATATTGATTCTGCTTTTATACTCCGCTTTTCTGAGAGACAATTCTACCAATCCTCTAACTGTCATATTTTGTCCAAATCGATAATTGGCAGAGGCTCCCATGAATTGTTGAATGATAGTTGTGTCTCTTTCCGGATTGTAACTGTATAATACACTTCTTAAATAGGTAGATATATTGATTTTGTTACCAAAGTAATATCTGTTGTGTCTGAATGTAGTGGCAAGCGAATTTAGATAAGAAGATTGATTGAAATTTAAATTGCCACCTAGAGTTCCTCCAATTATCGGAGCGTTTCTGATGGTTGCAAAAGCGTTGTAATTATCTGATGCATTCTGCAGGTTATTTTGATATCTTTTTCCGTAGGCAAACCCGACATTGATACCTTTCATCACCTTCAAATTGACTCTTGCTCTAATCCCTTGTCTCATCTGATCATCTGCAATAAGTTGTTCCAGATGTGTTTGGAAAGTCTCATAGAATATTATGTTTCTTCTGGTATCATAACTCAGCGATAATCTTACCCGTTTTTGCAACCTCATATTTGCGGATAAGTGAAGGTTTGTAAGTCTTGATCCAGACTGGTTTCCTTCTTCGTTAAGATTGTATAAATCAAGTTCTGCTGAAGAGAAGAAATTAAACCCATGACCCAAATTGGCCAAACCCTGAGCATAAACATATCTTCTGTCTATTGCTCCACTGTTTTTTTGTTCAAGCACTCCAATTGTAGTTTCAAATCCACTTTTCTTGCCAGAGAAAGAAGTCCCGAGATAGACTCCATATTGAAACAGATTACTATCAAACTGATTGTTCTGATGGTTCGGCCTAAATCCAGCGATTCCACCAATATGTACACCCCCAATTGTTTTTTCCAGATTAATTCCATCAACCATCCCAAGAGAAGCAACCCGTCTATTTACTTCCCTACCTAAGCTGATCCTATGGGAATTTGCCTTTTCGTGTCTTATCGCAAATTTGTAGATATTGAATAGTCCGGGACTTTGATATAAACCAGTTTCTGAAGCTTCGAGGTTTTGCCGGTATATGAGATAGGAGTCAAATGAAAAATTAGATTCCTTTATTTGATCTGCCCGGAATTTAACCCTTGCCATATTTCTGGAGGAAAAGTCTTCTGGAGAGGAGGCACTTGTGTAAGTGGCTATCGATACAGAACCTCTGATTTTTTCATTTTTCTTTTTCAAAGGCTTTGAGACAATCTCGTCGGCCTTCTCCTTTGTTATGATTCTTCCTTGAAATTGAACTAGATCTCCCTTTGAAAGGCTCACTCCTGCAATAGGCTTTCCCACACATGAAAGTGAAGATTTCTGCTCTACCACTACAGCAGGCACTTGAGTGCTGTCTTTATTGATAAAAAGTGTATCTCCAGCCAAAATACTGCTTGTATCTTCAAATCTGATATAAACTCTGCTGGAAGTGGTATATGAAACCTTACCAGACTGAGGTTTAGCTTTTTGCTGAGCTAAGGAAACACAACAAATAGCAGTCATTGATGCTGATGCGAGTAATATTTTCATGAACTTTCTCATATACATCATTTTATTATTCATTCCCGTTAGGGTGACATCTCAGACATTCTGTGCTCACATAGGAGTATCCATTGACATCATCATGTTCATCATTCATATCATTTCTATTGTGCTCATGGCATTGCAAACAGCTAAAGACTGAATAGTCATTTGGCTGTATGTGACATTCTGTGCACTCATTCCAGACTCCTCTTGCATGATTTCCTCTTGTGATAGGGAAGTAAAGATCATCGTGATCAAAATCTGCATTCTCCCATCTTGTGATATCGTGACAAGAAGCGCAATCAGTTGAAAATCCTACTTGTTGATGATTTGGGTCGGTGGTTTCATTATAATCTTCGAGATGACAGCTTAGACACTCAGGTGACGCCTCGCTGAAGTTTTCAGATAAATGACATTCAGCACAATCGTTGATGTCATGTCCATCTATTAGAGGAAAGAAATCATGATTCCCAGCTCCCAATGTTGACCAGGAAAAAATAGTATGACAATCGTCACAACTTGTTCCATAACCAACTTGTCTGTGATTCGGGTTTGTGGTGGCGATGTAATCTTCTCTGTGACAGGAGTAGCAGTCATCAGAAATATCATCGTCGTAGTTTCCATTTTGGTGACAATCTGTACAAGCCACCGCATCATGTCCACCCAGGAGAGGGAAGAAGTTGTGATCCAACATCTGATCGTCCCAGCCAAATGCTATCGCATCATGGCATTCCGTACAATCAGTTGAATATCCTTTTTCAATATGATTTGGGTTCTGGGCTGTGTTGAAATCTTCCAGGTGACAGTTAATACAATCATTTCCCAACCGATCAAATCTTAGATTAACTTCATTGGCATGACAGTCTACGCAATTCAAAGTGGTATGAGAACCAGTTAACGCAAACCCATTTTGATCATGAAGCTCTGGGATATTATCCACCAACCAGCTGGTCTCATCATGGCATCTGGCACAATCTCTCCCTACGGACCCACTGTGAATATCCTCATGACATGATGCACAATCTGACAATACCTCACTAAAGACCATTGATTCATGACACGATTTACAATCTACTTCTTCATGGCTACCATTCAGGGCAAATTCTGTGGTGTCGTGATCAAATTGCAATGGTTCGGTAAGAGTCCACCAGTCACCTGCTATGTGGCAGGCTTTGCAATCTTCATGCACGGACTCTCCATGAGGAGAAACCTCCTGAGCCATTGAAGTCAAGGATATGAGGAGTGCAATTATTGAGTATGACAGTCTACGCATTCGAATCTTTGGATTTTATATTCAACAAAGGACTGATCCGCCTTTTCATATGTTTTGTGGCAAGCATCACAGTCAACAACTGCGTGTCTGCCTTCCAATGGAAATTCAGTCTCATCATGGTCGAATAACCTTGGATACCAATTTTCAGCATCGTGGCACCTGGCACAGTCATTTACTCCTGCAACCAGAAATTGGCTGTCGTGCTGATCATCGTGACAATCCACACACTCAGAATCAATATTTCTAAAGGTCCATTTTTCTTCGTTTAAATGGCATTCAAAACATGGTGTGGCTATGTGTCCACCTTCAAGTGGAAAATCTGTTTCTGCATGTCTTTCAACAGAATAGGATGTCTCTTCAAAACCGGCTTCCGTAGAATGGCAGGAAGCACAATCTTCAGTAATTCCATTAGTGACAAATTCACCTTCATGATAGTCTTCATGGCAATTTTGACATTCGGAAAAGTCTATTGGGTCAGTATAGTTTTCAGTTGTATGGCACTCCTTGCATTCAACTGGGATATGCATTCCCACCAAAGGGTAATCTGTTAGATCATGATTGAAGTCAGAAAGGTCACCCAGAGCGAACCAACTTTCTTCGTTGTGACATTCAGAACAATCAGTTCCAAATTTTCCTTCGTGTATATCATCGTCCTCATGGCAAGTGAAGCATGAGTTTTCATTAATTCCATTCTGATCCTGAAATGCAGCTAATGGATCGCTGGTTTGTTGGTGGCATTCGTAGCAAGCAACAGACTGATGGCTTCCTCTTAACTCAAATTCTGTCTGATTATGATTGAAACCCTGATCACCAATAAACGATGTGAAGGATGCTACCTCATGACATTGCATGCAATCTCCTGGAAGTTGGGCATTGTGGGAATCGTCATGGCATGATTTGCAATCATTGAATACAAGGTCTGCAAACTCTTGAAATTCCTTGCCGTTTCTTGTGGTCATTGGATGGCATTCCAGACAATCCACATCAACATGTGCTCCTTCCAAAGGATAGGCGGTTTCATCATGATCAAATAATGGAGCAGGGCGAAATGCTTCTATGTCATGACAAGATGCGCAATCATTATTGTTGGTTAATGTCCCTTGGTGGAAATCATCATGGCAAGAGATGCAGTCTTCATTTAGTCCAAGGAAAGTGTCTTCTCTTTCTCTTATCTCAGGATCTTCAATGTAATCGGGTTTATGGCATTCTCTGCACTCTATTACATCATGTTGCCCCTCCAAAATGTAGGTAGTTAAGTCGTGATTGAATGTGTCTTCGTCAAACCTCATCATGTCAAAAGTCTCACAGTGGTGTTCACTATGACACGCAAAACATTCCTGATCTCTCACCTCCCGACTAGAGTGGTAGCCATTATTGGAATCTATTAATGATTGAATATCATCATGGCAGTCCAAACACTTCGTGCTGGAGACAGATTTTCCCAGGTCGTGACATAGTGTACAATTGGAAATTCCCTCGTATTCAGCGTGAGCATCTGATAGTTTCCCAGGAGATATTTGTGCAACGGAGAAATGAGTAAACCCTAAAAGCAAGAGGACGATATGTAATTTGATCTTTATCATCCGTGCTTTTTCAGTATATAGTTGAATCTTTTAGTAATTTCTACACCAACACCCTGCAAGAATGAAGTAGGTAATTCTCCTCCTGCGAATATGTATACCTTGTCATTTTCAATTTCTCTGGTGCCTGATTCCTCCTTTAGTAACACAGAGCCTTTATTTATTGATACCAGATTGGAGTTGTAGGACACTTTTAAAGTACCTCGATCAATTGCATCGGTAATTTTCTCCTTATTTTTTGGTTTGATCCTGGAGAATTTGTCTTTACGATAGGAGAGAAGCACATCGTTATTGTCCATCAACATCATAGCAGATTCAACGGCAGAATCTCCACCACCTACAACCACAATTTTTTTATTGGATATTAATTCCGGTTCCAGTAGTCGATAAGCTACATTTTGTGAGTCTTCGCCTGGTATACCGAGTTTTCTAGGGCTTCCTCTGCGGCCAATTGCAAGGAGCACCTGGTTAGTGATGTATTCTTTACCAGTATTGGTTTTTACTTTGAAAGTCTCATCCTGTTGAGGTATAATAGATTCAACTTTGGTGTTTTCATGAATGGTTAAATCATGATCGGCAATGATCTTATTCCACAATTCAAGCAATTCATCTTTTGATGTAATGGTTAGTTTCACTTTTCCATGAAGAGGTAATTCCATCGGGGCAGTCATCACTACCTTAGATCTTGGGAAGGTGTAAACTGTTCCACCGAGGGAGTCCTGCTCCAAAGTAATAGAGCTCAGTCCTTGCTTTTTAGCTTCAAGAGTAGCTGAAATCCCTGCCGGACCGGCACCAATAATTACGACATCAAGTACTCCATCAATAGAAGGTTTCCTGTGTTTTGCGATATTTTCCAGTGCTTGTTGTCCTTGTTCAGCACTGTTTTTGATTAGTCCCATTCCTCCAAGTTCACCAGCTATGTAAACACCCTTCATATTGGTTTCGAATTGAGAATTTACATGAGGAAGGTCTACTCCTCGGCTTTCTGTTCCTATTCTTAAGGTAATCGCTTCAATGGGACAGGCGTGGAAACAGGCCCCATGACCAACGCAGTTGGTTGTGTTAATCACAGTAGCCACACCATCAACCAATCCCAAAATATCTTTTTCAGGACAAGCTTTCACACAGGCACCACTTCCAATACAAGTGTTTAAGTCAATATGCGGATAGAGCGAAACTGGCTCAAACATACCTTCTTCTTTGGCTATTGCTACTTTTTCCTCTACTTCCTTAGACTTCCTGTTGTGTTGCCTCAAATAGAAGAAAACAATAATCCCGCACATCAGGAATATGATTCCATATATCAATATTTCTTCAATCATCACCATCAGAATATCCAGGTATAGCCAAATGCCAGTGTTACTGCCACATGAAGTACAACAATTATTAACATGATCAGAGCAAACGGAAGGTGAGCAACATGCCAGTACTTAAATAGCTGTTGCATCTTCTTTAATCTGGAAATCTTACCAGCTAAATTCAACTCCTGTTTTACTATTCGTAAAATGGATTTCTTTTCTTTTTGATCAAATGAGGTAGATCTTAGCTGCTTCTTGATCAATTTTAAATTCTTCCTTCTATTTCTTGAATTGTGGTTGTCGGTAGTTTCTTTTAAGTTTTGAATGGAAATGCTAAGATCCTTATCATTCAGTAATTGAATTTGTAAAGAAGCCGATAAGCTATTTTGAACTTCATGAATTTCTTGTAAACTCAATTCTCTACCTTCAATGGTTCTGGGAATCTGAATGTATATGAACCGTCCAATTACTCCGCTAACTACTACCGCCACCATACTCCAAAATGCGACTGAAACGATTCCTCCAAACTTGAAGGCCGTATGAAAAAGGATCATGATCGGTCCAACAGTGCAGAGGAATATATGAAACTCAAGTAGATACCTGAGTCTGATCCACTTACCAAGAAATTCGTAGCGTTTGTGAAGGATATAAATCACTACGCCAATTAACATTAGTAGAGTTCCTACAATACCTAATCCATGCCCCATTAGTCCACTTGGTTTAAACCAATCATGATTTTCCAGGTAGTAGCGTTCTTCCAACGGGGTTGTGTAATACTGATAGCCTGTGTAGGATAAATAACCAGTTACCCAAACCGTGATGGCGACCATTGTTCCCACGTAAATGATATGTGCTACTTTATTCATTTAGAGAACGATTTTAAATTTTCTTTTTTTCCAGTATGCTGCTACACTGATTGCGAATAGCATGGTTACAACCAGGTAAACCCAAGTTGGTATTGGAACCGGATCTCCTGCTGCATAAGAGTGAAGTCCAGATAAATAATAATTCACTCCATAATAAGTCATTATCACTGAGGCTAGCCCAAATATTGTAGCCAGGTTATATGAATACAGGTTGTACACTTTAGGAATGATCCTCATGTGAAGAATGAATGCGTAAATCAGAATAGTAACCAGCGCCCAGGTTTCTTTGGCATCCCATCCCCAATACCTTCCCCAGGATTCATTTGCCCAGATGCCTCCAAGATAAGTTCCCGTACTGATCATGATCAGACCTCCAATAAGTGTGATTTCACTCAATAGGGTCATTTCCTTCACTATTCTCTTGATGCGGTCCTTATTTTCATTAGAAAGAAAAATCAATAGGATCAGGTTAATGATTCCAATCATGGCTCCCAGCATTAGAAAGCCGTAGCTCCCGGCCTCAAGAGAAACATGTATGGTCAACCAATAAGATTTAAGCACCGGCACCAAAGGTGTTATTTCAGGATCCATGTGACTCAGTAATGCAACGAGCAAAATAATTGCCGAAAGGATATTCGTAGCAGCCAAGCCACCCCAGGATTTTCTGGTGAATATGATTCCAGCCAGTGCAGTTGTCCAGGCAATGTATATCATAGATTCATAGCCGTTACTCCATGGTGCTCTCCCAGATACAAACCACCTGATTGCCAACCCACCTGTGTGAAATATGAATCCTGCAATCAATATTCCCAACAGAACTTTAAAAGCGATTCTGGTATTACTCTTCGGCCTGAAAACGGAATAGAACAAAAAGAAAAGAAATGCTAACCCCATCAGCGTATAAAAGAGGGCCAGTCGGTTGAAGACTTTTAGATTATTTAATAGTATCTCTAAACCGATTTTTAATTGAGAAGGAACTACGGAAGCTCCATTGGCTTCTTGATAATTTTTTAAATCAACAAGCAATTGGTTGGCTTGTGAGTAGTTTCCTGATTCAATTCCTATTCTCAGCGCATTTTTATAACTGGTAAAGAATTGATTGCTGACTGAGCTGCTGTTATGATTGCGTCCATGTGAGACATTCGAAACCCATGTGTTATTTTGGTCTCCTTGAATTGGGATTACCCGAAACATTCGTCCAGAGAATACCATGTTAAGAATGTTGACCCTCTCATCAACCTTAAGAAGCTCTTTTTCAAAAGTTCCTCGGTCTATTGGTTCCAATCCATAGGCCCGCTTAACGGGATCACTTAATTTGTAACTACCATTTGCATTGAAGAAGTCACTGTATTTGGCGTATTTTTCATCAGTTCCCAGCAAAATCTTGAGGTCTGGATGTTTGCCTAGTTTAATTAATGGGATATGATACCAATCTGATTTGTTGATGAACATTCCCAGAACAACCTGATCTGCATTTAGCCCCTCAATCTTTTCTTTTCTACTTACCTTTCTTAATATTTCCCTGGAAAGTGTATGCATTGGCTTCATCCTTCCACGATGATCCTGAACAATTACTTTACTGAAATTCTTTGCATGTTCTTCACTAATTGTAGTTTGAAGATTTCTTTGATCGATAATCGTTTGAGCATTGGTCTGACTTACTACTAATAAAAGAATTACCGTGGTGGCCATTCTCATTTGCTTTAATTGTTTATTCACCTGATAGAAGCGACTACCTTTATGAAGAAGCGTTAAGATCATTCCAAGAGTTAGTAGGAAATAACCGATATAAGATATTAGAGAGCCCCAATAATCATGATTTACACTTAGGTAAGTTCCTTTTTCATCTCTGTCGAATGAGGACTGAAAGAATCTGTATCCGTCATAATCCAAAATGTGATTCATGTATATCCTAAAATCCTTTTCCAGGTTGATTCTGTTATCATACAAAGTCACATCACTTGCATAAGAAGCCGCGTTATCTGTTCCGGGATATCTTTCCATCATAAAATCGTTCAAATAGAGATAGAATGGGAGTTGAACTGGTTTTGAGCCATATGAAATGGTCAGGCTTAAATTCTCCGATAAAATATTTACTTGCTTGCCCGGAGAACCTTTTTGGCCATACACATAAGTCTTTTGTGCAATCCCGTCAATAGTAATATTGAGTTTTAGTGCAGTTAAGCTTTCACGTTTGACTTTTTGGTCTTCAGATGATAACTCAACAACTCCATCAGGTAAGAACTCAGCAAATACAAAGCGATCTTGACCGAGTGTATACAAAGATCTCAACAGTAATGGGTGAGGACCTTCTTTAGGAGTTAAGGTGCTTTTTGACTGAGTAGCCATTATCATTTGGGAAATGGTCTGAGTAGTTTGAAATTTCAGATTCCCATTTTCTAACCAAATATTCATGGCATTTGGTATTGGCTTATTATTAAAGTTGAAAAGAGTATTGTGGATTCTTTTTCTTTGACCTTCTGCCAAGAAATACTCTTCTCTTCCTGTTGCACCACCAACAACTATTTTCAGTAATGGTACCCCGTTTGGACTGCTTACAATGTTCCTTACAGGATTTGGAATAAATTGATCAACTTCTACTTCAACAAGACTTCCATCAATGAGATAAGATTCATTCCATGCGTTATTTCCAATTGAAGCAAAAAGTACTTGCTCGTCAAATGTGTAGGATTTGCCATTCTTCTCAGCTTTGAACTGCAGAAATGTTTCAGACGACAGTATTTTATTGGATTGCCCATTTTCCCTGATATGCATTACGCCTTCATATCCTATATACCTTGTAACAGCTGCTCCAACCAGTATTACAATGATAGCAGCATGAAAGGCCAGCAATGCCCATTTCTTTTGCTGTACCATCCTAAACCTTAAAATATTAAGAATGATAGTTCCTCCGAACAGAGAAAGAAGGAGTGTAAACCACCAGGATTTGTAAATTAGTTTCTGAGCCGCACTTGTCCCGAAATCATTTTCAACGAAGGTGGCTCCACCTATAGCGATTGCAAATAAAAGAATGTACAATCCAGCAGCTCTGGTGCTAAACAGAGCAAACACAAATTTTTTAAATCGATCAACCATTGACAATCAGATTAGATAATCTTATTAAGCCTTTTTTAATATTCTCTTGGTTGTGTTGTAGCGGGAGTGTTAACCTGAATATTCAAATTAACTTAAATTGTCAGTATTTATTCTGCAGCTAAAGTGAGGTGTAACACTTTGTCTACTCTTAATTTGATTTACATACCAAATTTATTGATGTAGCCAGAATCGGGCCTGTTTTTTTCATCAATACAGACACGAATCGATTTGATAACTAAACACCGTTCTCCCAAAATTTATTGTGTGAAATTATTTCTGATGTAACACTTTGTCTACGCTTCGTGATCAAAGTGTAGCGCTTTGTCAACAGTAGTTCCTTTATAAAGGAGTTGGACCAAACTAGATTTGTATTGACTATAAAATCGAGACAATCTTATAATGTCTCCAACTTAAAATTTGCGACTATGACAAGAGTGAAAAACAATCAGATGGTTATGTGTAATGATGCAATTGCAAGCAAATAATGCGGATGATCATTATGGAATCTAAGAGCCGGATACTTTCTCCAATCTTTACTTTGATTCGTCTTAAATCTTTGGAATACACCGATGAAAGCTTAGAGAGAATGAGGAGGTTACAAAAAGGAACAAGTACTTTTTCTATTGATCGCGATTGCTATAAACGATCATATTGTTGGAACCCTAATTATTTAGAAATGAAAATGTTCACCAGTGGAAAGTGGGCTATGAAGGTTATACCATTTTTGGTGCTTACCCTTGTAGCTACAACATCTTTTTCCCAAGATTTAACAATTACTTCAGTAGTCCTCAAAGGAGAGGATGTGCTCATCAACTTTGATCTAAATGATGATGATTTGGATCATAAGTACAATCTGAGCCTTTACAGTTCAACAGACAACTACGTGCAACCTTTGAAAGAAGTAGAGGGCGATGTAGGTGTTGATTTAACCGTAGGCGGAAATAAGCAAATCATTTGGCATGCAAAAAAGGAGCTTGGCGATGATTTTAAAGGTAATGTTGCCCTTGAAGTCAAAGGAAAGCTTTACATACCTTTCGTTACACTCAACAACTTTGATGATATCAATTCAATGAAAAGAGGTAGACCCTATAATGTTACTTGGGCTGCAGGAAGAGGAAGTAATGTGTTAACGTTTGATCTTTACAATAAACAGAACGAGCTAGTTCACACTTTCACCAATATCGCGAATGTTGGTGAGTATGAATTGGAAATACCTAAGGATGTTAAACCTGGTAGTGATTACAGAATCAAAATCACCGACCAAAGAAATAAGGAAGACGTGGTGTTCACACCGACATTCAAGATAAAAAGGAAAGTGCCGCTTTATGTCAATATCGCTTTGGCAGGCTTAGGCGGTTCTACCGGATACTTACTGGTTTCCAATTTAGGAGGCGAAGGTGGTGGTGCTGAAGATGTACCACTTTTAGATGATCCTATTTTACCATTTGACTGATACTTCCATGAAACAGATACTAACAATACTAGCAATTTTCTGTGTTCTTGGAGCAAGTGCACAGGTAAGCAATGATTTTAATACAGATGATGGAGGTTGGGGAGCAGCTTCTAGTCCTTCAGGTACTTTTTGGGAGTGGGGTGTTCCTAACGCGACTCAAATAAATGATGATAATGAGGGAGGAGGCAATGCCTGGGTTACCGAATTGGACGGAGAATTTACAAATACAAATTTTGAAGTCATTTGGTTGACATCACAGTCATACGATTTGTCTTCTTTTACAACAGGTACAGTTTCATTCGGCATCAATTATGATCTGTACTTTAATACTGGTTTTGGGGAATACGATGCTATGCAGTTCCTCTATAGTACTGATAGTTCAAACTGGAGTATACTAGGCTCTGAAGGAACAGGTACAAATTGGTATAATGGCGCTGGGTTTTCCGGAGATGGTTGGACCGAAAATTCCGGTGGATGGCTTCAGGCATCACATGCTATACCTTCAGAGTTATTTGGAGAAGCAGCGGTTTATTTTAGATTTGAAGTACAAACAAATGTTGAATCTGGAGCATATGGTCATGAAGGTTTCGCATTTGATAGTTTTGTTCTTTCTAACCAGAGTAGTGACTCTGAGATTCTGACAATGTCCCTTACCGAAGCGGTGCTTCCAATTGAGGTTGATTCTGCTTCTCGGACTATAAAGATTGTTGTTGATCCTTCTACAGATGTAACCAGTCTTTCACCAACTTTTACAATTTCAACCGGAGCGATGGTTGATAAAGCTTCTGGTAGTACTCAAGACTTTACTAATCCTGTAGAATATGTGGTGACGGCAGAAAACACTTCATTTTCATCTATATGGACAGTTTCTGTTGTGAATCCACAGTTTGATTTAGCATTGTTTCCAACTTCTGGTATTCCTGGTACGGAACTAACAATTTTTGGTCAGTCATTTAGTACAACAACCACTGATAATGTGGTGACTCTAGGAGGGCAATCAGTAACTGTAAATAGTGCAACCACCAATAAATTGACAGTTACTATTCCATCGGATGCATCCCTTGGAAGAAATACGCTCTCTATCGCAAGTAATGCGTCAGGATCTTATAATGACGCAAATTTCAATGTTCTTTTGGCAGATGCCAATAGATTTATTGATGACTACACTGAGTCGGATTTTAACTTCAACGTCTCTGTAGTTAATACAATGGCTATAGGCGATTTCGATAAAGATGGAGATGTTGATGTGGCATTTGATGATTTTGGCAATCTGAAAATTGCGACATTAGAGAACGGTAGAGTATCAAGTATAGCTACAATTGCTACCTCAAGGAGTGAAATTGCTGATTTAACTTCTGCTGATATCAATGGTGATGGATACCTTGATGTGGTTGCGGCCGGTGAAAGTATCGGTTGGTTCGAAAATAATGGAGATGGCACGTTCGCTTCAGAATTGACAGTAACTGACACGGATTTTGATTATAGCATTGAGGTTTTTGACGCTGATGGAGATTATGATTTAGATATTATTACTGCATCTGGTTCTGGAATTTCATTATTTAAGAATAGTGGTGGAGGAACATTCGCGGAGGTTATGACCCCAGCATCAGGTATAGGTATTCCAGTAGATTGGGATGCAGATGGTGATATTGACATGGTTAGCGCCAATGCCTCCAGAGATGCAATTATTCTTATGGCAAATGATGGTTCTGGTGTGTTTACCGATAGTGATCTGTTAACGGGTCTTTCAAATCTTGACTTTGTACAACTGGGTGATCTTGATAATGACGATGACCTGGATATCGTATTTTCTACTTATGATCAGATTTCAACTTTTACTAGTACAGTTGAATATACATTGAATGATGGATCAGGTACTTTAGGTACCGCGGTGAAAATTGTTGACGAAGGAGATACATTTACTCAGAATATGCAATTAGGTGACCTTGATGGAGATGGGGATCTTGATATTGCAAGAGTGCGTACTGATGGGACTAATCAAAATTTACAGCAGTTTACCAATACTGCACTTGATTTTGGCACTGCTACTTCATTAGAGTCACAAGCGGATGGAAAGGCTTTAGTTATAGTAGATATTGATCAGGATGGAGACTTGGATATTTTACATGAGGCCTCTCTAAGTGGTGGTAACTTTCCTCTGCATCTGGGTTACTTCACAGGTAACAGCGTCACAAGTTTTACTTTCCCAGAATCAACAGGAAATACAACTATAGATGCTGCTGCATTTACAATAGACGTGGAAGTAACAAATGGCGCTGATGTTACAGCATTAACTCCAACAGTCGAACTATCAGCTGGAGCAACAGTTTCACCAGAATCAGGTATGGCTCAGGATTTTAGTGCAAGTGTAAATTATACAGTAACAGCAGAGGATGGCACTGAACAAATTTGGGTAGTAACAGTGATTTCTGTGCCATCAGCACCAACCTTAACTTTTGATGCATCACAGACATCTAGCTCTGAAACATCATTAACATGGAATGAGACAGCTAATACTGAATCGTACTCACTTGAAGTGAGCGAAGCAAATGACTTTAGTTCTTTCTTAACAGGATATGATCCTTTAACAATTTCTGAACCAAGTGTGACCGAAGAAATTGTCTCAAGCCTGGACGCTGGTAGTTATTATTATGCAAGAATCCGTGCTACAAACTCTATCGGGACAAACTCTGATTACTCTGATACAGTGGCAATTTTAACTAAGCCAGCAGATCCTGTATTAACTGATGCGGATACAGCGGATATTACTCAAACTTCAATTGGGCTGTCATGGGAATATGACACAACAATATTTGATACTTATGATATTGAAGTTTCCGATACCGTTGATTTTACAACACTTTTAGCAGATTATCCAGTAACATTGGATACATCTACTTTTGTGATTGGTGTTGATTCATCAACTACAGCTCTTTCGCCTAATACAGAATATTTTGTAAGAGTATCAATTAGAAATACGACTGGAATATCGGGTTATTCAAATGTGATTTCTGCATTTACAAAACCAAATACTCCTACACTTACTGATTTTGTGGCAGATGATATCAATCAAACTGCTGCCAGACTATCATGGGACCCTGTATCAGGAGGAACTGATAGTTATTCAGTAGAACTATCAAGTACAGATTTTGCATCTGCTACTACGTTGCTTACAGATTTTCCAGTAAGCGTAACAGATACAACATTTGAATTTGGTGTTGATCAAAGCACTGCGGCATTAGAATCAGCAACTGAATATTGGGTTAGAATAAAATCAGAAAATAGTTCTGGGTTATCTGGCTACAGTAATGTGGTGTCATTCTTAACACTACCAGCTACTGTAAATGCGACAACTGCTTCTAATATTACAACTACCAGTTTTACTGCAAATTGGGATGCAGTTACAGGAGCAGACAGCTATTACCTGGAAGTGTCAGCAGATGATTTCGCAACTACAGTATTTACAGAAACATTAACAACTGAGTTAACGACTTCTATAACTGGCTTGTCTAGTGCATCAAATTATAAGTATAGAGTTTCGGCGATAAACGCTACAGGGTCGGCTCCAGTATCTAATGAAATTTCTGTACTTACTTTACCTGAAGCACCGGTAGTAAACTCTATTACAAGTGCTGATATTACTCAAACTACTTTTAGCTTGAGCTGGGCAGCTTCTTCCGGGGAAATAAGTGATTACATTGTAGAAGTATCCAGCACTGACTTTAGTGTTGATACAACATTGTTAGCTGATTATCCATTGACTGTAACAGGAACTTCTTTGGTGATTGGTTCTGATTTAGGAACTACTAGTTTGGATCCAGGTACTGATTATTGGGTCTTAGTAAGAGCTAATAACGCAAGTGGTGAATCTGCTAATTCCAATGTTGTGACTGCACTAACGATACCTGCAACACCTACGGCTTCTTCGTCTACAGATGTTCTGGCAAGTTCTTTTACAGCAAACTGGAGTTTAGAAACAGGCGTAGCAGGATATATTGCCGAGCTTTCTAATGATAATTTTGGTTCAGTTTTGCAAACTGATTCTGTTCTTACAAACACCAACGTGTTCGATGGACTGAACTCTGGAACTACATACTACTACCGTGCGAGAGCTTATAATGCAACTGGGGCATCTGGGAATTCTAATATTATTATCCTTAACACAAATGCTGATCCAAGTGATCTTACTCTTAGTCCACAGGATGTTGATGAAAACCTACCAATTGGAAGTGTAGTAGGAACCTTTGGATCAGATGACGATGCTAGTACTTCGTTCATTTATTCATTAGTTTCTGGGACAGGGGATACAGACAATAGTCGGTTCGACATTAGTGGTGATCAATTGGTGACTAACGAAGTATTTAATTTTGAATTGGCGAATACCTTTAGAATTAGAGCACAAACTGATGATGGGTTTGGAGGAACAAGACAGGCTGAATTTACAATAAACGTTAATGACGTTAATGAAGCACCTAATAATATTACATTTACTCTAACCTCAAGTCAATTTACAGGTTATGATGCTGTAGAAACCATAATAGGAACATTCCAGGCTGAGGATGAAGACGAGACTGATAACGTATTCAGTTTTGAGGTAGTTGATGGTAGCGAATACTTTGATATTGATGTCGATGATAAATTATTCAATACGGCGGTATTCGAAACTGAAATTGACTCCACAATTACTATTTCTGTTATGGCTTCCGATGATAATGATCCCCCGGCAAGTATAACAAGAGAATTTGACATTTTTATTGAAGCGTTTGTAGATCGGGAGGACCCTGTTATTACTCCTAATCTTTTAAATCCAACGAACCTTCTTTCTGGAGGTAATCCAGTGACATTGGAAGCAACCGTTACGGACTTTAGAATTGGGGAAGTGAGATTCTACTCTAAGCTACTCACAGATACTGTTTTCACTTCGCAAGTGATTACTGGAACAAACAATGTTTACTCAATAACTATTGCGGAAGA
The DNA here is from genome assembly GCA_024743255.1 of bacterium. Taxonomy (GTDB): domain Bacteria; phylum Bacteroidota; class Bacteroidia; order Cytophagales; family Cyclobacteriaceae; genus JANSWY01. The sequence continues at coordinate 27,944 of JANSWY010000014.1, forward strand.
AGATATGGGATTGGCAGGGATTGAGTATTATTTTGGTGCAGTAGATGCAGCTGGTAATGACGCAATTTCTGCAAGAACTGGTCTAGCATTAGAATATGAAGGTGGCTCGTCATCACCAGTTGTTGAGTCGGTGCAAAGGTTTGGAAGAACAGTTGATAATTATCAAGTATTGTCTATTCCTTTCAAATTTGAGGGAAATGCTAATCGTGTCATCGAAATTTTTGATGAGTATACTAGTGGTATTCCGGATAATAAAACCTGGAGAATTATCCGATATGATAGTAATTTAGATTCACTTATCAATCTAACAGCTACTTCGGAAATTCAGCTTGGTGAAGCATACTTCTTTATTGCAGTTGAACAACAGGAGATTACTGTAGGAGCAGCTTCTATTAATTTACAAGATCCTTTCCCGATAGAGTTAAAAGCGGGTTGGAACTTAATTGGTAACCCATACAACCTTGATGTTGATTGGAATTCTGTAAGAGATAACAATAATGCCAATGGAATTGTAGGACCTCTTAGAGTTTTAGATCCAAATAACAATGAAACATGGCCAACAAGTACCGTGTTGAGAAAGTTTGAAGGAGCTTTTGTTCAGGTTACTGAAGATATTACGCTCAATATTAGTTATGCTGATGCAATTCTAAGCCTCGGTAGAATGGAACAGTATGTTGAAGAGGAAAACCCTGAAATAGACTGGTATCTACCAATCACGATCACTCAAGATGAGGAATTTAGAACGGCTGGTATTGGTATGGATATAGACGCAGATCAGGCATTTGACGGACTGGATAGACTGCAAATTCCAAGATGGTTTGAGTACCTTGAGTTCAGCTCTGTTCATCAACATGAGAAATTCAGAAAGTTCAATCGTGATATTGTTCCACTTTCTGATAGGTATGTATGGGATATCGAGGTTTCGTCCAGTACTGTTGGAGCTTCTTCAATCTCATGGGATGCTGAAGAGTTCAACTCTGGTTATCTAAAATTATTAGACAAGAGCACGGGTAGAGTAATTGACATGCGTGAAAACAGCTCAATACAAGTTCATACAGATGGTGTTACTGAGTTGAGTATTATGTATTCCACTAATCCGAATGATACATTTGAGTTTGATGAGATTGCAGTAATGGCAGCTTATCCGAATCCAATGGATTATACCATGTTTGTTCCTGTAAGCTTACCGTCAACAGGAAGTTCATACGATATTAATATGGAAATTATTGATTTATCTGGTAAGCAGATATTCTCAAATCAGATCCATAAACTAGGTGGGGGTAATTACCAGTTTGAAATTACGCCAGACAATCAAATTCCTTCAGGAATGTATATCTACAAGCTTTCCGTAATTTCCGACGGAATTGAAAATGTTTACACTCAAAGAATCTCAGTAAAATGAAAATATTAGTAAGTATATCATTAATTCTGATTTCCAGCTTGACATTTGGTCAGCTGGTTGGAGATCAGACGAATGCAATCAAGTTAGACTTCACGGCAGAGCCGCTTAAAGGTGAAGTAATACTTCCAACAATTGCCTGGGAGTTTCCATCAAGAGAATACACCAATACTCAGGAGAACAAAGCGCAGTTTGTGGCAACTATTAAGTCATCAACACCAATTGATAAGATTTTAATTGGAATTGGTAAGAAGCGCGGCGATTACATGGCGACAAGAACAGTTGAAGTTCCAGAGAATACTTTGAAATACAGACTGGATAAGGAAATCAATTTGTTTGACGGTGAAAATGTAATTGGTGTAACGGTAATTGATAAAAATGGAGGAGCTGTTGAGGATTACAGAAACATTCTGGTTGGTTTTGATGCAATTTCTAAAGCTGTTGATATTAACAGAAAAGATTATGCATTAGTAATAGGCACAGATAAATATGATCACTGGACAGATCTCGTAAACCCGGTATATGATGCCGAAACTATTTCTGGAATATTGGCAGATAATTATGGGTTTGATTCTGAACTGTTGACAGACCCATCGCAAGAAGAATTCCTGATTAAACTGAAGGAGTACTCTCAAAAGAAATACAGGCCACAAGATCAGTTAATAATTTTTATAGCAGGTCATGGTCAGTTTGACGAGACTTTTGGTGAAGGTTATATTGTAACAAAAGGTAGTTTAATGAATGATGAGGCTAAAACAACCTACATTCCTCACAGTGTCTTGAGAAACGTGATTGATAACATACCATGCGAGCACATCCTGCTGGTAATGGATGTATGTTTTAGCGGAACCTTTGATCCTGTGATTGCTAAAAGCAGATCAGCAATCTATGAAGATCTGGATGATGCAGAGCTTTTGGTAAGAAAGCTATCAAAGAAGACAAGACGATATCTGACATCAGGTGGTAAGGAGTATGTATCTGATGGTGTTCCTGGTCAACACTCACCATTTGCACAGAAATTCATTGAAGTATTAAAATCAAGAGGAGGAGAGGATAGAATAATTACTCTTCAGGAGATATATCCAGTAATGCAAAGATTAAAGACTCTTCCAAGAACAGGAGAATTTGGAGCAAACGAAAAAGATAGTGATTTCGTTTTCGTAGCTCAATAAAGAAAATAAATTGAGCACTGTAAAGCCGCTTCCACATTTTTGGGAGTGGCTTTTTTATTCACTTTTCTGATAAGTAGCTTTTCCAAACAGTTCATACCCATTGCTCCTGAGTACATAGTCTTCCACCGCTATGGTGCCATCTGGTTGCAACTGGTAAATAGATTTTCCTTGTTCTGTTTCCGGGGATCCCCATACTGAAGTCAATGTATTTGTTTCTGTGTTGAATTTTGATCCAACTTCAACAAACCACCCCCTTGAATCAAACCAGTAACCCTTGTAGCGATTTCCATCTATAGGTTGATAGTATGCCTCTACTTCAAACTTAGGATATTGACTATCAATGATCTTATTAGAAAACTCTAGTTTCAGGAATTTACCTTCCCATTGATCACTCCAGGTCATTTGAAAATTGGCGGGTTGGTTAAAAAGTGAACCTTCACCCTCCCAATTCCCAAGAATCCATTCCGGTGATTGCGAATAAGAAAAATAGAAAAACAAGCTAAAAATCGAAATAAGACCAAGTTTCTTCATGTTGATGCTGATTTTTAATGGATAATTTAAAGAATTTCTAAATGTGTCACCCTAATGTCTACTCCTTACTCATTGAACAAATTCGGAAAGTGCCGATAATTGCATTATACGTTTCTGGCATGTGTCATAGTTTATATTCAGAAGCGTTTGGAAATAATCATAGTATGAAGTGGAGTTCAAAGCTAAAACATCTTAGTTACGGTTTTGACTGGTGGATTCTAATCCGCATGGGCATAATCGCGCTCCTATTGTTCGTAATCGCAATAGGAACGCTATTTGCCTAACAGTTGGGAACAGGAAAGAATTTGGAAAGATCGCTGAGACGAAGAAATTAACGAAGAGGAAATAGAGTGTAAAAATCTTATCTGGCGGTGCATTGGCAAGAATTGGAACACCTTTTGGAGTTCCATTCTGCCAGTGTTTTTAAAACGAAAAAATTAACGCTTGCAATTGGTGATATAAGAGAATCAGATTCTGATTCTTTTTTTATTTGCAGACAACTCAATTCTGAATTAGTTTTCCTTCAATGTCTCTGAAGGTTCTAAAAATCTACAATACTTACACAGATCAAATAAAGCTACTACTTGAGAATAATCCGATTGGAACTCCTGGTGTTAGCATGGTATACCAACATATGAAGGTAGAAGAGAAACTACAGCATATTGTTAAACCTTTCTACGTGAACCTGGAAAGAAATGGAAACCTTATCGGTACATGTTGCTTTTGTGAGAGATCTGAGGATGATCAAATCAATTACTACATTAGGTACTTTGCTTTCCAGCAATCTAATCGCGTTAAGCGAAATAAAGGAGCAAGCAAATTAAGATCAGGGGACATCAGCACTGATGTTCAAAAGATTCTGGAAGGAACAGAATTTCATAATCCCAAGAATAATCCAACAGTATTTTATGCATACCTCGACCCCTCCAACGAAAGATCTAAAGTAATCTGCGAAAGTTTCGGATTTCAACAGGTTCGAAGGTTCCAATCTATATTGATGAGCAGGTTCTCACCTAAAAAAAGATTAGAAATAACCAAAGTCGCCAACGAGGAGAAAAATAAAGTGCTAGGTGAGCTAAAAGAGTTTTATAAAGACTATAACTATTTTAATCTTGAAAACATCTTCTTTGAGGATAGCTACTATGTCTATAAAGTAAATGGTGAAATTGTGGCGGGGATTCAGGCAACACAAGAAAAATGGTTTATTCATGAATTACCAGGATTAAGTGGTAGTCTCATGCTAGGGGTTCTTTCAAAGTTGCCGTTATTAAAGCGGTTAATCAAAAAGAATTTTTCGTTTCTGGCTTTGGAGGCATTGTTTTTTAAGGAAGCTCATTTGGATAAAATAGAACCAATGATTGAATCAATAATGCATTTAACAAATCACCATGTTGCAATGACAATTGCTGATCAGGAAAGTGATCTATTTAGATTTTATTCAAGTATTAACAAAGGTTTTATATCAAAAGTGAATCATCCTAAAACGAATAGTGTAATTGCGAAAATAAACGGGAAATTGGATCCGAATAAGCATAAAAATAGGCCCTCCTATATCTCAACACTTGATTTGACTTAATTATAGATAGTAGTTATACAAGAATAGAAACTATCGATTTGAATTATAGTTTTTCCTTTATTTCTTTGCCGCAAATAATACATTTATGATTGAATTACAGGAAGATAACTTACAGCAAATTGTAGCTGAAAACGATAAAGTGATTGTTCAGTTTGGAGCAACATGGTGTGGGAATTGCAGAATTGTGAAGCCAAAGTTTAAAAGACTTGCTGGTGAAAATTCTGATTTTCAATTTGTATATGCCGATGCAGAGAAATTTCCTGGAGTGAAAGAATTAGCTGATGTTAATTACTTACCAACTTTCGCTGGTTTCAAAGGAGGTAAATTAATAGCTCAACAGTCTGGTAACAAAGAAGAAGTTATAAAGCACATATTGAATGAGGTTACCAATAATTAAGCATGTTGTTCAATTCATCGATGAGAACGATGAAGACTGGGTTGTAGAAACTATCGAATTGTTGGAGCACCTGGCTGAAGCCAAAGGTATCAAGGATGAAGAACTTGATGTAATTGGAGAACTCCTTTCGAATTTATATGGTTCTGTTGAAGTTGCTAAAGATATAAAAGGAGGAAAACCTGAAAAAGATGCTCTGAATGACTTCATGAAAAGAGTCACTGGATCAATTAGTTAATGTTTGAATTGTTATAGTAATTATTGGAATTGTTATAAAAATTCAGTTAAACGATTAATTTGAAGGTTTTATCTAAGATGGAGTCCCTGTAGTCGAACATCTCTGATTTTGTGATTTTTTTTTAGCAATTTCATATTGTCACTAAACGAAACTACTACTATGGGACTTCAAATTTTAATCCACGAATTCTATTGCTATTTATTGGAAGAGGTTATCATCCCTATAGCAAGATACTAACCAAACATTTACAGTAGCTATTGGGTTTTACAGCTAAAACCTTATAATGCCAAAAAGATTTTTAGTTGTAGGCGGCAGTTCCGGAATCGGGCTTGATACAATCAAGAAGTTAATTTCCGAAGGACATGAAGTGATCAATATGTCTAGAACGTCCCCGAATTTATCTTCAGAATCACTTTCTCATCATTCAGTCGATGTTTTAAGCGAAGACAATCTACCACACCTGGATACCTCATTAGACGGACTTGTTTATTGCCCGGGTTCCATTAACCTAAAACCATTTAGAAGCCTTAAGACTACTGATTACCAAAAAGACTTTGAAATTAACGTTTTAGGTGCGGTCAAAGTAATTCAGAAATATTTGAAAGCTTTAAAGGAAGCTCCAAACTCTTCAATTGTTTTATTTAGTACAGTAGCCGTTGGAACAGGAATGTCTTTTCATAGTTCAGTATCAGCTGCTAAAGGAGCAATTGAAGGTTTGACTAGGTCACTAGCTGCAGAATTAGCACCATCCATAAGAGTGAATTGCGTGGCTCCATCAATTGTTGATACTCCTTTAGCCTCAAGGTTCGTATCTAGTGAAGAGAAGATTGAGGCTTCAGCAAAAAGGCATCCTTTGAATAGAGTAGGAGATGTGAATGATATCTCAGAGGCAGTAAAGTATTTATTAAGTGATTCGTCTGGTTGGGTGACCGGACAGATACTGCCAGTTGACGGAGGATTATCATCAATAAGAAATCTATAAATGAAAGTTTTACTCACAGGATCGACAGGATACATCGGAAGGAGATTGCTACCGCTTATAGTTGCAAAAGGCTGCCATGTTGTTTGTCCAGTGAGAGATAACCGAAGGTTTGATTTTGAAGATTTTAGTGAGGACTTCCTAAGGCATGTTACAGTTGTGGAATGTGATTTCAATAATCTGGACTCATTATCTCAATTACCAAAAGATATTGATGTGGCCTATTATCTAATTCATGCCTTAGCATCTAAAGACCAGGATTTTAAATCTCTTGAACAAACGTCAGCTTCAAATTTTGCTTCATATGTTAAGACAACAAATGCTAAGCAAATTATATATCTGGGAGGTATTGCCAATGATCAACAACTATCACAGCATTTGGATTCCAGAAAAGGAGTTGAATCAACTTTATCCGAATCAAATGTGCCACTTACTGTACTGCGGGCTGGTATTATAATTGGATCAGGAAGCGCCTCTTTTGAGATAATCCGGGATTTAGTGGAAAAGTTACCTTTCATGGTAGCGCCTAAATGGATCAAAACCAAATGTCAACCGATTGGTATTGCTAATGTTTTGGACTATTTGGTAGGTGTGATCAATGAAGAGAAATGCTATAACAGAGTTTTTGATATCGCTGGTCCCGATATTCTTACTTACAAAGAAATGATGTTGGGTTATGCTAAAGTCCGCAAACTTTGGAGGAGAATAATGATTGTTCCAGTATTAACCCCACGACTATCTTCCTTGTGGTTATATTTCGTTACATCAACCTCATATTTCCTCGCAAGAAATCTGGTAGATAGTATGAAAAATGAAGTAATAGCCAAGGATTCTGACATTGATGAGATACTTCAGTTGAACAATAAGTTATCTTATCAAGAAGCCTTGCAAAGAGCTTTCACAAAGATTAAACAAAAACAAGTTGAAAGTTCCTGGAAAGATTCTTTTTATAGCCCTGAATTCAATAAACTATTTATCCATCAAATGGAAGCTCCGTCATTTGGTTGCTTACTTGATCATCAGGAAATAGAATTTAATCACGATCCTGAATTAGTGGCGAGAAACATATGGAAGATAGGAGGGGAGAATGGATGGTACTATGGTAATTTCCTATGGCAACTTCGGGGCTTTTTAGATAAAATGGTAGGAGGTGTTGGTCTGAGAAGAGGAAGAAGAGATCAGTTTGACATTAAGAACGGAGATGCACTGGATTTTTGGAGAGTCTTGTATGTGAACAAAGAAGAACAGCGGCTACTCCTTTTTGCGGAAATGAAACTTCCAGGTGAGGCCTGGCTGGAGTTTAAGATTAAGAAGTGCGGAGACCATCACAAATTATTACAGACAGCTACTTTCAGACCTCTTGGTTTGATGGGAAGGTTATATTGGTATCTTGTTATCCCTTTTCATTTATTCATATTCAAAAATATGGCTAAGAGAATTGCATTTAATATCTAGCAAACAAAGATCTGTCTTGCTCAGTTATCTCCCTAGAACAAATCAAACACATGGAGCAAGGAAAGCCTGAGGTAAGTATTTTTTGGTTTAGAAGAGACCTGCGAATAGAGGATAATCACGGTTTATATCAAGCATTAAATGGAGGTTATCCGGTTCTGCCAATCTTCATATTCGATACCGAGATTCTATCAAAACTAGAAGATAAGTCTGATGCAAGAGTTTCTTTCATTCATCACCAACTAACAAAGATCAATCAATTATTGATTTATCGTAAAAGCTCATTATTAGTTAAATCGGGAAGACCCATTGAGATTTGGAATGAGCTACTGCAGGAGTATGACATTAAGGCGGTTTATGCCAATAGAGATTACGAACCATACGCTATTCAACGAGACAAGGAAGTTTACGAGTTTCTAAAATCTAAAAGTATAAAGTTTTCAGGCTACAAGGATCAATTAATCTTTGAGAAGGATCAGGTGGTTAAGAGTGATGGTAATCCATATACCGTATTTACTCCTTATAGTAAAATCTGGAAAAAGCAATTTCATGAAGATATGATTAAGCCTTTCCTTTCAGAAAATGCAGATAACTGGTGTCAAACAGAACCTACAGAAATGTTATCTCTGAAAGATATAGGGTTTGAGCGGTCAGGTATTTCATTTCCATCAGCAGAGATAAAGGATAAAATTATTTCAGACTACCACAAAACACGTGACATCCCTTCCATTCATGGTACTAGCCGACTGAGTGTGCACTTAAGATTCGGTACAATTAGTATTAGAAAACTTGTGGGGCACGCCATCAAGCAAAATGAAAAGTTTTTAAATGAGTTAATCTGGAGAGAATTCTACAGTGCCATATTGTGGCATTTCCCAAGAATAGTCAATGAAAACTTCAAGAAACCATATGACTTGGTGGAGTGGAGGAATGATGAGGATGAATTCGAAAAATGGAAAAATGGTATGACCGGATACCCAATTGTTGATGCAGGAATGAGGGAATTGAATGCTACCGGACATATGCACAATAGGGTTAGGATGATTGTCGCTTGTTTTATGACTAAGCACTTGCTTATTGATTGGAGATGGGGCGAGGCTTATTTCGCTTCCAAGCTTCTGGATTTTGAATTGGCTTCAAATAATGGAGGCTGGCAGTGGGCTGCTGGTACTGGTGTTGATGCTGCTCCATACTTCAGGGTATTTAATCCATATACCCAGGCAGAAAAATTTGATCCAAATTCAAATTATATAAAACAATGGGTGCCTGAATTAGGTACAAGTAAGTACCCAATGCCAATTGTTGAACACAAGTTTGCTAGACAAAGGGCGTTAGATACTTATAAGAAAGCACTTGCCGGGGACTAAGCCAGAGGGAATGACTTTTTGAATCAACTAAATCAGCTAATTATGCACGTTAAGAAAATTGTAGAATCCAGACTTACTGAAAAACAGAGAAAGCACGAAGCGATGCGAATGAGCATCATTCTTTTTCTAGGGGCATCAACTGTAATATTTTTGGTCTTCCTTTTAATTGCTTCTATTCAGGATCTACCTGATGTAACCTGGCCAAATTATTTGAAGGTCAGTACAATTAGCATTCTTCTTTCAAGTGTTTTCTTGGTCTTAGTAAATTATGATTTGAAAAATGACCATTTCGAACGTGCACAGGGTCTGATGATTTTGGTGATTTTAAATGGTGCATTGTTTGGCATTAGTCAGGTCAGTACATTAGGAAGTTTAATGTATGGGGATGTACCTCGCAATATCTTGATCCCAATTCTATCTGTTCATTTTCTACACATCGTTATCGGACTTGCTTTATTAGTCGTTCAATTAATTAAAATGCGACAATTTGAAATCCATTCCAGAAGAATAAGTTTTGCAAATAATGTGAGTCTGTTCTGGCACTTTTTAGGAATATTGTGGGTAGGACTTATAATTGCTTTATAATTGTACTTTGAACACTTATTTCCCGTTCAGCAAAAATAATTCCTGCTTAATATTAATTAATGCTGATTGATTTGGATTATTGTTAGATTTGAAGGTTATTTTAGTTAGAAAAGGACTTAACCGAACACACACCAATTCTAAAATGGTAGCGGTGAGCCAATTTTTGGGGACTTAAATGGAGCTAGAGATCGTCAAAAGTAGTATTACTGACTTACTTAGTAAGGCATACACAAACAGAATTAATGATTTGAAGGGAAGCGTTATGCTTGCTGAAAAGGCATACGCAATGAGTGTTGAGTTGGGAGACAAAAATCTGATTGCTGATTGTCTTAGCAAACTATCCCTTTTTTATATGATCATGGGCGAGAATGAAGATGCATTCAAGCTCGCAGAAGATTCACTTCGAACCTACCAGGAACTTGGCAATGAGCAGGGAATGGCAGACGCTATGTATAGCATGGCCGGTATCTACTACAAAACCGATAACTTCAACCTTGGTCTGATTTACCTTCTTGAATGTCTTACAATCTACAAGAAATTTAATGATTACTATAATATGGCCCGTGTACAAAAGTCCATGGGTACAATTTATGAGTATTTCGGTGATGATGTCAGCGCAATTATTTCGTATGAGAATAGTATCAAAGCTGGGAAGAAAATAGGCGATGAAAACATAGTTTCTAATGCCTACAATCCTCTTTCCGGAATCTATCTGAATCAGGGTAATGTGGAAAAAGCCATGAAGATGATTGAAGATTCCATCCAAATGAAGCGGGATAATAACGACATCCGTGGACTGGCATTTGCATTATACGGAAGAGGAAAAATATACGCTAAAACTGGTAGACATAAATTGGCTGAGGCAGATTACAAAAAGTCAATTGAAATCCACGACGAAATGAGTGAGCGATTGGGTTGTGGTATGTCTTTAAGGAAGCTGGGTCAATTGTATCTTCAAATGGAAGAATACGAAATGGCCCAGGAAACAATTACAAAAGCGTTAGAAGTAAGTACCAAGTATAATATTGCTCTTATAAAGTTCAATTGCTATTACCACCAATATGAGCTCTCCAAGAAGAAAGGGAAAATACAAGAGTCCCTGGAATGCCTGGAAAGATATGTTGAGGAAAAAGAGTCGGTGATTAATTCAAGGACAATGAAAGTAATTGAAAGCTATAAAGCAGTTACTAAAATTGAGTCCCTGGAAAAAGAGGCGGAACTCCAAAAGGAAAAAGCCGAAATTATTGAAAAGAAAAACCTTGAACTCGATTCATTTTTCTATAGAGTGTCCCATGATCTAAAAGGACCGATAACCAGTCTCCTCGGATTAGATTTTGCTGCACGTGAAGAGGTGAAAGACAAGACAGCCATTGGCTATTTTGACATTTTCCATTCACAAGTACGCAGAATAAACAATATTCTGGATGAACTAATTAAGATCACCAGAATGAACCATCAATCTGATGTAAAACAAAATATTGATTTTGATAAGATGATTCAGGATTGTATTTCTTCTTATCAATATTTAGGAAATTTTGGTCATGTTAAATTCATTACTGAGATTTCAGACGCCATCATCTATGAAGCTGAATGGGCGTTTGTGAATACAATAATTCAAAACCTTATCGAGAACAGCATTAAGTACGCAAATATTGATCAGGAAGAACCATCAACTATTATAAAGGTTGAATCCTCAGATACTCATATACATATTGCAATTCATGATAATGGGATTGGAATGGATAGCGAAGCTAAGGATAGAATTTTTGAAATGTTTTACCAGGCGAATAGCCTTGCGGAAGGTACCGGATTAGGAATGTATATTCTGAGTAGAGCTGTCGAAAAGTTGAATGGTAAAATGGACGTAGAAAGTGAACCCGGAGTAGGCTCAAAGTTTTTTGTTACCCTTCCCAAGCATTATTGATACTTATCGTCAATTAATAGCAGATAATCGAAAATTTTAGTATTTCATACCCTCAGATATAGCATTAGATTAATAATTCAATTAATAATATTAAAATTATTATAAATTAGTACCACACGGGATAACCGTAATCAACTTAAACCAATTATTCTATGAAGGGTGTATTCTACTTTCTTTTTCTTGCTGTTGTATTTCTTGGAATATTCATTACATCCACTATTTTTCATAAAAATGAAGATCTGGTGACATCTGAAGCAGCCCTGAAACCTGATTTATTATTGAGTAACTCGAAATATTACGTTCAGGAACATGCTTATGATAGAAGCTTGCACCATCTGGATCTGGCGATTCAGGCAATGAGAAAAATTGAAGAGCAACTTGATGATGAGGGTGTTTCTATTCTTGAAGGCTCCATAGATAAGTTGATGGTAATACACAAAGAGATTGAAGACGACTCGCTTAGTTTGTCTGATATGGATTATGCATTCTCCAGAGCATTAGACGCATTAACTTTTGCTGAATTAAAAGTTTCTGAATTATTACTTGAAACAGATCACGATGAACAAGCAATTGTAGCTTTAAAATATGGAATGCTTCACCTCAAAAATGCACTTAGGTTTTCAAGCGGTCATAAAAAAGATTACGAGATTCATATCTACGACGAAATAGATTCCCTTCTTGCCAGCAAATCACTCACCCATGATGAGATTAAGGTAAGATTGGAGCATCTAATATCGGAGTTAGATGAATTAATAAAAGAGGAGGACTAATCCATCTTTGAACAAAATGCACTTCTAATTGTAATTTTTTATTATTTAATTGTATTTTTGCTAAGCTGGTTTAATCAGCAAACCGGTCCACTGTTACGAATTCAATCAAAAGCGCGTATTAATTATCACCAGAGATATATACTATTATAGTATATTATAAATACTCACCGGCTAGGAGCATAATACACTAATTAATAGTTGGCTAAATGGTGCAGAAAATGGCTTATCATGAAAAAAGGTTGTCACTACTAATTGTAGTAGTGATAGTGATGTTTTGTCCACTCTCAAATAACTTATGGGCACAAGACAATGGTTCTATAGGTATTGGAACTGAAACTCCAAATTCCAATGCCGTGCTGGAATTAGTTTCTCCTGGGAACAACCAGGGTTTACTTGTACCCAGACTAACAACCGCTCAAAGAACAAATACAGATTTTACTTCCAATTTAAGCAACCTGGAAAATGGTTTGCTGGTATTTGATACTGACCAAAATGCATTCTTCTTTTGGATGACAGACCAATGGATTGAAGTTGGGAATACTCAATTCACAGCTGGGGATGGGATTGAGATTTCTAATGGAGTAATTAGCAATTCCGGTGATGACGATGCGGACCCATCTAATGAAATTCAGACTATTAGTATTGTAAATGATTCACTGGTCTTATCAAACGGTGGAGGATCAGTAGCAATTGATGCCGATAATAGTGATGAAATTCAAAACTTAACGTTCGATGAGGCTACAAATACACTTTCTATCTCTGACGGTAACGATGTTGATTTGAGCGCCTGGATATCAGAAAACGATTCAGATTCAACCAACGAAATCCAGGATCTACAGATTGCTTCAGATATATTGTCGATCACTAATAATACATCAGCAACGGATATTGACCTTACAGGATATCTTGACAACACAGATGATCAACAATTAACACTATCTGGCACAGATTTATCAATTGAATCTGGAAATTCAGTTGATTTGTCTACTCTCGTAGATGATTCTGATGCAGACCCCACAAATGAAATTCAGGACCTTTCATTATCAGCCTCAAATACACTAACGATTACAGGAAATGCTTCTGCTACCGAAATCGATCTTTCACCTTTTTCTGGAACCAATACAGATAATCAGAGCCTGACATATGATAATTCAAGCTCCTATACAATTAGTATTTCAAATGGCAATACCATCGACATTTCAGACCTAAAAGATGATAACGATGCTGATCCGACTAATGAAATAGAATTACCTTCGACAGCAACTACAGGAGAAGTATTGGTTTATGATGGTTCAAGCTGGGTAGCTGGGACGGATAATGTGGATGATGCAGACAATGATGCCACCAACGAAATAGAATTACCCTCTACAGCAACTACAGGTGATATTTTGGTTTATGACGGTGCAAATTGGGTTGCAGGAACAGATAATGTGGATGATGCCGATAATGACGCCACGAACGAGATTGAATTACCTGCGACAGCAGATAACGGTGATATTTTAACATATGCAAGAGGAGTTTGGATTGCAGGAACAGATGACGTAAACGACGCAGATAGCGATCCGACTAATGAAATAGAACTACCTTCAACTGCGACTACAGGTGACATCTTAGTATATGATGGAGCTAATTGGGTTGCGGGAACTGATAATGTAAACGATGCAGATTCGGATGCAAGTAATGAGCTTCAAGGACTTAGCTATAACGCAACTACCAATGCATTGTCAATATCAACTTCTGGTAGTGCTTCTGTAAATTTGAGTGAACTGGATGATACATTTTCAAGCCCATGGAGCGACGATGGGAGCACAGTTACATACTCAGGGGATTATGCCACGGCCAATAACTTCGTAGCAAGACCCAACTCGGAGATAATTTCTATTTCTAGTGGAGGTAATACAATCACCAGAGATCAAATAAAATTTAGTAAGATCATCCAAATAAAAGGTGCTGATGCAGCAAACGTTAGGGCAATCGAACCGGGAGTGGATGGTCAACAATTGATATGTATAGTAGTTGATACACAAGCGATTTTTGTGAACCAGGATAGTGGAACGGGTACTAGCCAAATTATTTTATCCGCTAATTCTCATACTTTGGGAGCTGGAAGCACAATTCACTTAGTGTATAATGAAGCTTTAGGTGGATGGCTTGAAATAAGCTATTCTATCGCGGCTGGAAGAGGATAACACATTTTAACAACTTTAATTTAAAATCATGAAATCTGCCAGGCAATTAATTTTGCTAATACCTATGTTGTTTACGGCAATGTCACTTTCTGCGCAACAAGGGTCAATTGGAATGGGTACTGAAACTCCAAATTCTAATGCCGTCCTGGAACTTGTTTCCCCAAATAACAATCAGGGATTACTAGTGCCAAGGATGACCACAGCTCAAAGAACTGATGCCGCATTTATAGCAAACCTATCATCAGTAGAAAATAGTCTTCTTGTATATGATACAGATTTAAATCAATTCTTTTTCTGGGTGAATGATGATTGGATGACCTTCTCCCAATCATCGAATACACAGAACCTGTCATTTGATGATCAAACTTTTCAATTGAGCATTGATAATGGGAACACAGTTGATCTTTCTGTATTCATTGATGAGTACGATTCAGATTCCACAAATGAATTGCAGACAATCACTTTTTCAAATGATACACTCTTTTTATCAGGTGACGGAGGATCGATTGGCATTGATACAAGCAGCACCAATGAGATTCAGGACCTGTCTTTAAGTGGAACTACTTTAACTATTACAAATAACACTTCAGCAACAGCCATTGATTTAAGTTCAATCGATACAGATACTGATGAACAAACACTTTCTTATGATAGTGCTAGCTCCACGCTTTCAATATCAAATGGAAATTCCGTAGAGTTAAGTGATTTGATTGCAACAGTAGATGGAGATTCAACAAATGAAATACAAAGCCTGACTTTTGATGAAGCAACAAGCACACTTTCTATTTCAGATGGTAATGATGTTGATTTAAGTACATGGATTTCAGAAAATGATTCAGATTCAACAAATGAAATTCAGGACCTTCAAATTGCTTCTGATGTATTATCTATTACGAATAATACGTCAGCTACAAATATTGATCTGACGAGCTATCTTGATAATACAGATGAGCAGACACTCTCATTATCTGGAACTGATTTATCAATTACAAGTGGAAACTCAGTCAGTCTTGCTGGTTTTTCTCCGAGGTGGTCTCTATCAGGTGGGCTGCTTTTTTATAACTCAGGAAATGTAGGTATTGGGACAAGCACCCCAGATAAACAACTACACTTATTCAACGGTACTACAAGCTCATTAATTGAAGTGGAGGGCCCTTTTAATACAGCAGGTGAGGGGGCAGGAATTAGGTTTACTGAAGAGTTTGGAACAGATTATGGGTTTGATCTTTTCTATGAATCAAGCACTAATGAATTGAAATTCCGAGCAGTAGAGTTGGATGCAGTAACTGTAGATGATATTATTTCTATGGATCGATCTACTGGAGATGTGACAATCACAAATAATATTTTGACTCCTCCAAGTGGTACAACTACAACAATCTCAGGTTCAAACCAAACCTTAACAGCAATTTCTGAACGAACTGTGATTGTGGAATCTGGTGCTGATGCATCTTCTGTAACAAGAATTTCAGCTGGCCAAGACGGTCAGGAACTGGTAATAATCGGTGGACCTTCCGGAATAGGGACATTGACTTTCTTTTCATCAGAATCAGGCGATACACCCGCTACGCAAAGAATCAAACTAGCTGCTTCATCCAGATCAATCGGGGATGGGGATATTCTTACCTTAATGTATGTCTCTGCTCTTGGATATTGGATGGAGAAGTCCTATGCCAATAACTTTTGGGATGTTGTAATACTTAGACCTGGAGGAAAATGAGAAAAATAGTAATTATTCTAACGTCACTTTTCTGGGTAGCGAGCGCGAGTGCTCAAAACCTATATAATGTAAACGGTACTTTAAGTATTTCCGAAAACGGGGTGCTGAGTGTGAGCCAGAGTTTCGTAAATGAAGGTACTGTAATCAATAATGGAAGATTAGTAATTGGTCAGGATTGGCAAAATGATGGTACTTACAGCAGTGACTCTGAAGGAGATATAGTCCTGAATGGAGAGGAGGAGCAATATATCAATCACAATGCTCAAACATTTAATAATGTAACAATCTCTGGTGGCGACAAAATTTTTGAAGCCGACCTGACTATAGAAGGTGAAATTGATTTTTCAGATGGTAAATTGTTTTCTGAGAATGGAGCCAGACTTATAGTTGGTCCAAATGCGATCGTCTCTGGAGGCTCGGAAACTAGTTATGTTGTGGGGTCATTATATATTTCATCAGGATCTAATCGATTCTATCCTGTAGGGACTGAAGAGCTCTACTTGCCAGTGACATTATCTGAAGTTGAGGATACAGAAGCAGTTATTGGTGTAATTGCTCATGAAGGTCAGGCATCAACTATTATTGACAACACGATATCGGCAATTAGTCCAGACTATTATTGGGAGACTGACTTGATTGAAGGAACAACCTCAGAAGCTAAGGTTAGACTGGAATTTAGAAATGCGAATTTTATTGGAGATGTATCCAACATTACTATTGCAGAAACGGATGATCTTTCTAATCAATTTGAAGATCAAACCTGGGGTAGTAGAGGGGGAGATCCTGGCGAAGGTTTTGTGGTTTCTAAGGAGAGCTTAGTAGGACCCTATTTTACTATAGCCAGGCTATTTGGCGTAGAGGACCGACCTCCGGTTAATGTTTTGAATTTACTGACACCTAATGGTGACGGTTGGAATGACTTTCTGGAAATTGAAAACATTACCGCATACCCTAAAGGGGTAGTTACTATTTTTAATCGTGTCGGTAATAAGCTATATGAAGTAGTTGGTTACGACAATGATGAGATTCGATTTACTGGTGTTTCAAATCAGGGAAATACTCAGGAGCTAGCAGAAGGCACTTATTTCTATGTGATAACTGAAAATGGAAAGGAATTAGCAAGTGGATTTTTTGAAATCATAAGATAATGAGGATATTTATTTTATTACTTGGTGTTTTGGTCTTTGTAGTCCCTTTTGACTCCAAAGCACAGTTAGATCCACTATACAGTCAGTATCAGTTTAATCAATTAATGATAAACCCTGCATATGCTGGTGCCTACAAAAGAATTAGTTTGGGAGCTAATACAAGAGTGCAATGGGCCGGATTAGAAGGAGCTCCGGTTACCAATACCATTACAGCGAGTAGCTCTATTGGAAACTCGGTAGGAGTAGGAGCTATGTTAATTGATGACCGACTTGGAATCAACAGGACAACCGAATTCAATGTCTCAGGTGCGTACTTTATCAATACAGGTCTAAATAGATTTGGTTTTGGAATTCAGGGTGGTCTTGTGAATTATGGATTTGATCTTAGCAAGCTGGATGAAGATGTCCTTGGAGATCCAGAATTGGCATTGACTAACAGTGATTATACTAAACCGAATTTCGGAACAGGAATATTCTATTTAGCTCCATCATATTATGTTGGTTTTTCAATTCCTAGAATACTTGAAGTAAGTCTGGAAGATGGTGTTGAGGAAAGCACTCGATATAAAAGACATTATTATTTCTCAGGAGGTTATGTATTAAATACCAAGAACTTTGTTGATATCAAACTGAGTTCGTTGCTTAGAGTAGTGAATGGAGGAACATCAGTTGATTTGGGAGCAACTTTCATCTTAAGTGATATGATATGGGCTGGAATCTCATTTAGAAACCTTAATAGCGCAATTCTAACAGGTCAGGTTCAGATAAATGAGCAATTTAGAGTTGGATATACTTTTGAGTTACCAACAAATGATTTAATAAATTCTTCAGTGGGTACTCATGAACTTATGATCGCTTACGATTTGGCTCCATTGAGTGGGCAAACAATTAGTGCAAGATACTTTTAAAGAAACAGGCTGACAATAGAAGGTCAGCCTGATATTACAGCTTAAACTAATAAATAGAGTAGTTAAATTTTTCTAGTATAGTACTCCTAATGCTGTTTGGTCACTTGAAGTAAATGGTCTGTCACCTTCCGGGCTTCCACAAGCCAACATCCATGAATTTGCAGATGGACCGGTAGGCGTACCAGGGATGTAATTTGCTCCTACACCTCCATCACCTTCATTATCAGTCGATCCTCCACAACTATAGCTTCTATCCATATAATCTGTATGACGGAAACCAATGCAGTGCCCCATTTCGTGAGCGATTGTAGTTGCAATTCCATTAATATTCGACACATTGTCATAATAAGCTCTGGTCATTAAGATCTCGTTATGGGGATTTCCTGATGCAGTTGGAAACCCTGCTGAACCAAGAATACCAAAGAACCTATACCACCAAGGAGAAGCTCTTATTGTCATATCAGCTCCACTCGAACTAGATACTCTTTGGAAAGTTATTGTTAAGCTCTCCGCATTGTATCTGGCAATTGCAATATCTGTTGCATCAACATATCTCTGAGGCATGTTAACATAGACACTGATTACCCTTGGGGTTCCGGTAACTAAATTGTCCGTGGAATAATGTTCAACATTTGGAACAAGATTCCCTGGATTCATTTTATCAAGATCAGTCAATGAGATGTGAATGTCTTTCTCAATAATCAATGTGTTATTATAAAGAATTACATCCTCGGTACTGAAACCCAAAGCTTCGATTTTATCAAGGACGGCTTGCGAAATTTCCTGAGCTTGTGGTGCTTCAGATTCTTCTTGCTTACATGAAAAAACAACAATAGAAAAAAGGCAACAGATAGCTGCCCATCTGAGTGATTTATACATAATGAAATAATGGTTTGGTTAGATTCTAAAAGAAGTGTAATTTTTTATTATTTCAAAATGATTGAATAATATTTTTAAATTCGCAATATAATGTGTTATCATTTGATAATATGATAATGAAATTGATCTTGATTTTAGTTCTGAATTCTTTTTTACAAATAACGGTATTATATACTTTGAGAACTGAATTTTGAGATTTATCAGGAGAATATTTTTACATTTGTCCCCTAATCCAAATGAAAATTGATAATGAAAAAATTATTATTAGCAATCTCAATGATGGGGATTCTATTTGCTTGTTCTACAAATTCTGAGAATAGCACGAAAGTAGAAGGGAATCAGGAAGCTGTTAAAACTCAAGTTGAAACAGGTGATTTCTTAACCTTTGGAACTTCCATTACTTCAGAGAATGCAATGCCTGCTACAGATTTTTTAAGTTCTTTCAATGATGATTCTACATTTGTAAAGCTAACCGGCAAAGTGGATGCAGTTTGTCAAAAGAAAGGATGCTGGATGAATATTGACCTTGACAATGGAGAAACTATGAAGGTTACTTTCAAGGACTATGGATTCTTTGTTCCAAAGGACATTGCTGGTAAGAAGGTGGTAATAGAAGGTAAGGCGTTAAGAAAGATTACTCCAGTAGCTGAGCTAAAGCACTATGCTGAAGATGCTGGTAAATCACAAGAAGAGATTGATGCCATCACAGAAGACAAGAAACAAGTAGTATTTGAAGCAGAAGGAGTTTTGGTTTCTAAAATCTAACTTGCAAAAGATATCAAATTGATTCTAACCTCAGGAATGATATAATCCTGAGGTTTTCTTTTTTTGAAATATTCTTCTGAAACTGTTTCCTGCCAACATTCCAAATCCGGCTGCTATTCCTCCTATAATCGCAGATAGGATTAGTAAGGAGGTTACATCATTAATCATTGGAATTAGCTCAACGATTTTAGTGGACATGATTGAGTCAGTTTCAGTATCTACCTTCCAGGCATAACCTAACCATAGAATTCCTCCTCCAAGGAACCCACTCACAAAACACCCAAAAGCATTTCCTGGTATCAGAGCTGCAATCACAAAACCAACGAGTACTATATTCCACCAAGGCATAACCGAGGATGCAAAAAATGAAATGCCTGCTAAAAGTATTATTCTTAATATTAATCTCATATCCTCTTAGTTTTGAAATTTAACTTGCCCAACAACCTGATCTATTTTAATCTCATCCTTAGAGCCAAAAAATAGCTCATTATACTCCCCATCTGCCCAATCTTCAATCATATGTCCCCACAACGGATTTCCAGGATTTCCAGATTGACTTCCAGGATATACTCCCCAGGCTTTTACCTGGCCATCTCCAAGTTCTACGACCATTCTCCAACTTGGACCGTGGGTAGTACTTGCAGCATTAACTATATTGTGATTTCCCCCAATCTTAATTTCGGAAACAGTAAAAGGATCCAGACGTGCTAAATGTTGGGCTCTGGTATTTTTAAATTTGTACCATTCAATTGTCTTACCAGTTTCTTTTTTCCAGTTCTCTACAGAGTCCACTGCCTGTACAAATGATAAGTTGATTATATCTGTGAGTGTCTCCACTTTGTCTGTCTCCTGTATGTCGAATAACTCCAGGTCAGGGTAGTTTTGCATGGCGTAAAAGGAATTGTAAGTTCTAGGTCTTCTTAACGCCAAACTATCACTTCTAAATTCATCCCAAGCGTTTTTAAGAAGGAAATCCTGCCACATTTCGAAGATACTTGGAGCTTTGTTCTCCGGGTTATTAAAGTAATCCCAGGATTTTAACAAATCTGCATACTCCAATTTCACCCCAACCAGTTGTGAAGAATCCAAAGAGTCAAGCATCATAGGTAAGTTTTCAGATGCGATATAATTAAAGTTATCATTTTGCAACTCCATAAGATCCTTGGTAGTAATATCATTCATAACAAGTAATCTCTCATTAATCCTTCTGTTTCTATAGAACTCAAATGAGTGGTCATATATGTAATAAGGATATGTGGAGTCTGCCGGGTGCTGATTCGCTGAGCTCACCCATCCACGTGGATCATTTTTCACATGCACATTTTGTTCTCTTGGAATAAAGCCTTGCCATTCGTGACTTCTTTTCCTTCCGTCCAACAGGAACTTACCTTGATTCTTCCACTTTATTGGATATTTCCCATGAATCCACAATGCATAATCACCTGATACACTTCCGAAAGAATAGTTCTGAGGAGGCCCGGTAAAGTAAGTGAAGGCTTCTACAAAATCGTCATAATTTTTTGCTCTGTTAACCTTATAAACGGCCTTATACTCCAGTGAGGGATCATGGCTGGTCCATCTCATTGAAAAATTAACTTTCTGACCGTTTCCAAGAAAAGTCTCATCGTAAGTAACAGGTCCATGGTGTGTATAAACCACTGTATCATAAAAGGTATCTCCACCCAGAATGCCAATCTCTTCAATTCTTTTCTCTGTTTTCAGCCATTTGTTATCATATAAGTATTCATCGCGTAGATCATTTTTAAATTCTATGTAATACCAATCAACCAAATCTCTTTGTGCGTTGGTATTTCCCCATGCAATACTGTCGTTGAAACCGATAATTACTCCTGGCATTCCCGGTACCGTACTTCCCATAACATTCATCGTTGGGCTGCTCAGGTGGGCTACATACCATATTGAAGGCAAGTTGATCGCCAGATCTGGTTCATTACATAAAATTACTTTGCCATTTGCTGTTTTGGATGGGCCAATTACAAAGCTGTTGCTGCCATTTTGAGGGTTTGGTTTTTCAATAGTGTTTTTGATAGTAATATCAGGGTAAGTACTATCAGGTATTCCAATTGGTTCTGGTTGGAAAGCCCATTCTGTTCCGACAGGAATGATGGGATCAACTCCTGGAAAGTAATCAGGGTTCAATTTGTTGAATAACTCTGGGCCAAGCATTCTATAAGCGTTGGTGTTTTCCAAATCACTTTCTCCACTGGACAACATATTGGCCATTGACTTCATCATGATACAACTTTTCAATGGAGTCCATTCTTCTGGCTCAAAATTCACCAGTTTATATTCAACTGGATAAGACTTAAAAGAAAGTGAGTTGATGTATGCGTTTATACCATTTGTGTAAGCTTCTAACATGGCCATACTTTCCGGATCCTTTTTGATTTCTTCGAGTAGCCTTTCTGCACCAAATGTCAGCCCTTTTCTTCTTTGAGTCCTATCAAACGTTAAAGCTCCTTCACCAAGGATTTCAGAGATTCTCCCGGCAGTTGCTCTCACGCTCATTTCCATTTGCCAAAGTCTGTGGTAGGCTGTAAGGTAACCTTGCACAAAGTATGCGTCATTATCATTCTGCGCATAGATATGTGGTATTAGTAATTCGTCAAAAACCACATCAACTTCTGCTTGTAAGTTGGGATGAGAGATGATTTCATCAATTGATAATGATTCTTTTTCACCATTTGCCCAAATTCCACTAAATGGGTTTAGTAGTTTTCCCAATGGTGGAATATCTTGGTATTTGATGTTTAGAAAAGTGGTAAGAGATATAGTGATTAATGCTGTAAAAATGAACCGGAGTACTTTCATGCGCGAAAAATAGAATAATTTAGATGATTATCATAATTTTCATCCAATATTAAAATTGTTATAATTATCCGATTTGATAATGATGTATCCTCAAGTGATAAAACCAATTTTGGACTGGCTACTTGCTTTGATGCTTGTGGTGCTCGCAACACCTCTCATGATTGGGATAATGGCAATTCTAAGGTTAACCCAACGTCATGTTTTTTATGTCCAGGAAAGACCTGGGAATAAAGAGGAAGTTTTCAATATGTATAAATTTAGAACTCTTCGATATAATGATATGGATGATGAAAGTCCATCAAATAATTTCACAAAGTTTTTGAGAAAGTCTTCACTTGATGAGTTACCTCAGTTGATTAATGTGTTGAAAGGTGAAATGAGTTTTGTTGGACCCAGACCATTACTTAAGGAATATCTTGAGCTATACTCTGAAACCCATAAAAAAAGACATGATGTGAAGCCGGGAATAACCGGACTTGCTCAGGTAAATGGTAGAAACCTTATATCCTGGGAAGAAAGACTGGATCTGGATTACCAATACACTAAAAAGATCTCATTTTTACTTGATTTGAAAATTGTTCTACTTACTTTCAGAAATCTTTTCTTAAAGCCTGATATGGGATCAAGTATCACAATGCCCAGATTTAAAGGATACCAATAAAAATTGAAACAAACTAAAAGAATATATCTATCACCTCCTTACCAAAATGGTACAGAACAGGAATTATTAAACCGGGTTCTGCAAAATAACTGGTTGTCTACAGTGGGACCAGAATTAAAACTTTTTGAGGATTCAATTAAAAGTATCATTGGACAAGAAGTGCTTGCTGTCAACAGTGGAACTTCTGCTTTACATTTAATATTGAGTCAGATAGGAGTTAATCCAGGTGATGAAATATTGGTTAGTGATTTAACTTTTGTGGCAAGCATCAATCCAATTAGATATATGGGTGCTGAACCAGTTCTTATAGATAGCGAACGACTTACATGGAATATTAATCCTGATATTCTTGAGGATGTTATCCTACGTAGAATTGAAACAGGCAAAAAGCCAAAGGCTGTGATTGTAGTTCACCTATATGGCATGCCAGCCCAGATAGAAAAGATTCACTCAATTTGTGAGAAATACCAGATTACACTTATTGAAGATGCCGCAGAGGCTCTGGGGAGCACTTATTATAAAAAAGCACTTGGTACCTTTGGAGAATATGGGTTTCTTTCTTTTAACGGTAATAAGACTATTACAACCTCAGGTGGTGGAGCAGTAATTTGTTCAAAAAAGGAGCTTGACCACTTTTTGAAATTGGCAACCCAATCAAAGGATGAGGCATTACATTACGAGCACTCAGAGCTAGGATACAACCACAGACTTAGCAATGTTTTAGCAGCCTTAGGTTTGGCTCAAATATCTGATCTTGATCATCGGGTGAAAAGAAAAAGAGAGATTTTTGAAAATTATCAAAATCATTTAGGAGACTACATGGACTTCCTTGAAGAACCCGACGGGTATTTTAGTAGCAGATGGCTTTCATGTGGATTATTTAGAGTTCCGGTTCAGATCAATGCACTCATCAGGAAATTAGATCAGGAATGCAATATAGAATGTAGACCAATCTGGAAACCGATGCATTTACAACCTTTATATAAAGAAGCTACATTTTTTGGAAGCGGTGTGTCCAAGGATTTGTTCAATAACGGAATATGCCTTCCAAGTGGAGTTGGTCTCACTTTACCAGACCAGGAGTATGTAATAGATTCGTTTAAAAGGATTATCGAACGTTTATAGGAAGGAAAAACTCTAATTTCACCTCTGCCATCCAGTAATGATCATTGTTACCTGCATCTCCTCTACGTCCACCAGGAACCATTTGATCATAAGCCTCCACATTGACTAATGGAACTTCATCCTTTCTGTTTGAAAGTAATTCCTGAGTGAGATTATCATATGGTCCTCCATAGGTATTTGACACATCATCTAGGTAATCTGTAAATGTTACCCGATAACCCGCTTCAAATATGACGTTCATAAACTTTGTAACTCGTCCCTTGAATCCAATTCCTGCTGGAATCACCAAACTGTATTTCCCATATTTCAGTCCCTCAGTTTCATACTTCCTTAGGAATAGTTTTTCGCCTCCCAATTTGGTGTATGGATTATATCTCATAACCCCAACGCCAACAGCAACAAAAGGGTCCCAGGTTCTTCTTTTGTGGTATTTGCCACTATACTTATTTAAATAGAAGATCCCTTGTAGGTTGAACTCAATATTATTGGATTGAAAAGAAAGGTTTCTTTGTCTGGCGAAGGAAGAATCTGCGGCATTGGTATCATTGCCTTTAAGGCCAAAGAATGTTAATTCTACCCGAGCACCAACATGATCGTAAAGACGAGCCTCAAAACCAAGATTTAGGTTTCTGATGCCAGTAGCAAGTAGTTTTCCATGGTTTAATTCTCCATTGTAACCATTTCTTCCAATACCAATACTGGTGCTGAAATAACGATCATTAAAGATGTTACCAAAGAAATTTTGCGCACTACCTAATAAAGGCATGGCAATCAATACCAATATGATGATTCTTCTGTAAAACACTTGTTGCAACACAAAATAAGACTTTAAAAATACAAGAATCCTGAGATAGAACGTGCTATGTTTAGAATTATTTGTGATTTGATAGCGTCAAATAAATCTAAAATTAGCTTAATGTTACCGATTGTCCTGATTTCCGACCAAATTAAGCATTAGTTACCATAAAATTTTGTGGATACCCTAAATGCAATTAGTTTCACAAGATATTTTGAACAAAGGTTCAATTTGTACAGTTAACGGCATAATTGTTCCTCATTCAATATTATATTACAGTTTGGGACAATAGAGTGCTTTAAGCAAGAAACATGATCCGATACAAGTTTTCCAAACAGATTAATCAAGAATTTACTGCAATTTTGAAGAGCCGTGTCAACGCCTATTTCAAAGAAACTGACCTTAGCCAAAATGGTGGAGCTCAGATGATTGTGAAGTCTATTGTAGCGCTTTCATTGTATTTTGGACCTTTTGCTTTCGTTCTTTTCAGCGGAGTAACCAACTTATGGATACTTTTTGGATTATATCTATTGATGGGTTTAAGCGCTTCTTTTATTGGAACAGCAGTAATGCATGATGCACTTCATAGTTCATACTCTAAGAATAAGGCTGTTAATTATATCATGGGAATTTCAGCAGTTATGCTTGGTGCGGACCCAAACATGTGGAAGTTTCAACATAATGTACTGCATCATACCTATACCAATATTGAACATGCAGATGAAGATATTGCCAGTCGATATGTATTTAGGTTTACTCCAAATCAGCCTAAAAGATGGTTTCACAGATATCAGCACATTTACGCCGTGCTATTCTACGCAATGTCTACAATTCTTTGGGTGACTTACCGTGATTTTGTCAAGATAGTTACTTATAAAAAGAAGGGCTTAATCAAATCTAAACAGGAGTTTCGAAGACTTTACGCTAAAATGGTGGTTAGAAAAATAGTGTACTATTCGATATTCATAGGTCTCCCTGTGTTATTAACACCTTTATCAATTTGGATCATTTTGGCACTTTGGGCTACCATGTTAGTAGTTACTGGAGTTTTACTGAGTTTAATTTTCCAATCCGCCCATGTAGTGCCTTCAACAGAATTTATTTCACAGGATTCTGAAATAATTGAGCAAAACTGGACAGTTCATCAAATCGTTACCACTTCAAACTTTGCCATGCACAATAAGGTGCTCTCATGGTTTATTGGCGGATTAAATTATCAGGTAGAGCATCATTTGTTTCCGAATATTTGCCACATCCACTATCCTAAGATTGCCAAAATAGTACAAGCAACAACCAAGGAGTATAATCTTCCTTATTTTGCTGAGAAGACATTTTTTAGTGCAGTTTGGAAGCACTTCAAGATGTTGAGGGATTTAGGCAAGAAAGAAAATCTGGTTACTGCTTAAATTCTTCTTTTAAGATTGCATACATGTAGTTGTCGGACCAACCGGTTTTAAGAGGTAGGGCTTTTCTGAACATTCCTTCTCTGGTCATTCCGATCTTTTCCATTACTCTTATGGATGCTTTGTGATCAACCGCACAACCTGCAGCTATTCTATGTAAACTCAAAGTTTCAAAACCGAATTGAAGTAATCCAAGTGACGCCTCTGTAGCATAACCCTTTCCCCAATGATTTGGGTGGAATTTGTACCATATTTCTCCACTTTGGTATTTAGGGCTTCCTAAATGAATGGCAGCCATACCCAAGAAAGTATTTGTCTCCTGGTCTTCAACTGCAAAGCAATAATTCTTAATATCAGGTTGTTCATGAGCACTAACCGTCTGCCTGACGACCTTGATGGAATCTTCTATATTTTCAGGTATCCCTAATGTATTGAAGTAATCTACTTCAGGGAAGGAATAAATTTCATGAATTGCAGCAGTATCAGATAACTCAACAAGCCTAAGCTTTAATCGATCTGTAAAAATGATTGGCTTTTGCATGTTGTTAATTTACAACAGATGTTTCTGGACGCTTAGCTTTTCTCAACCTATTTTTATAAACAAGTGCAATGATTAAACTAACGAATGGTAAAGCACTAATAAAATAGTAAACGTAATGCCCAATGATACCATAAACAGCAGCTGCAACTACTGGAAATGCTGCCATTGCAAATGAGCTAATGGATTCACTAATTCCCATGATTTCACCCTGTTTCTCGGGATTTGCATGAATTGCTGTAAGTGCAGCAAATGTTGGGAAACTAAGTGAAAGCCCCAGGTTCATAATGTAATAAAAAGCAATGAAGAGATAGATGTTATCCGTTAGAGTAATTGAAAAGCATCCCACCACACAACAGAAGATTCCAATAATGAGGGTATTGAATTCACCAAACCTTTGGATAAACTTCTTCGATAAAAAGGCCTGATTAAAAGCCAGAAAAATCCCAACTACAAATAGAAAGATGCCCAACTCTTTTTCATTGAAGTTGAATAGGTCTATCAGAAAAAGAGCTATAGTAGCGATATAACATGCCATCATTACTGAGAAGAAAAACTTCATTGTGAAGATCAGCTTGATGATTGGCTTTGGGTTCACTTCTTTGATTCTCTTAAAGATAAAAAGACTCTTGACCAGAGATTGCTTTTTTTGTTTGTCTCTGTCGCTTGTAGGATGAGATTCCTTTACCCAAAGAAAAATGGTAACCAAGGTGATGACGCTTATTCCAATTGCCGTAAGCAATGTTCCCATATACCCCAACGAACCTGATGCCGTAAAACCTCCAAGCCCTGGACCAATTATCATTCCCAAACCAGTGATTCCTCCCAGATAACCAAAGATGTATGATTTCTCTTCACGTGTTGTGATATCAGCTACATAAGCATTTGTAACAGATACATTCCCACCTGTGATTCCATCCAATATTCTCGAAAGGGCGATAATCCAAAGTGGTAATGCAAAGCCAAACCATGGAACATCAGGAAGGAATAGGGCAAATAGGAATACGAACCAACTAAGCAAAGTGCCAGCCTGACTAACAAGCAATATTGGTTTTCTTCCCTTGGAATCAGAAAGTGCTCCCAGGTATGGTGAACCAACGTACTGAAATATGGAATAAAACGTAAGCAATAACCCATATACCCATTTAGGTGCTCCATAACTTGAAACAACAAAAGGAAGAATTGGCATTAGAATACTAAAACCTAAAACATTTACGAAATGTAAGAGATAGGCAGGGATTAGTTTTTTGTTCATGTCGGTGTTGTGGCTGATGGCTTTATTGTCATCGCCTCAAAAGTAACAATTGCCTGACCAATTAGTTCATCACTAATTTTTTTTATCATGAAACTTATAATCAAAAAGGCCGGATGTTCATACTTTTTATAATCTGTCCACAGTATATTTAGATATGCTTCGTAAACTTTTATTAGTAGTTGTGATTTCATACTTGGGTCTAGATTCCTATTCTCAAAAATTAGGAAACCGAGACATGCATAATGCGCTATATCGAAGGGATTATGATAAGATAATCAATGCGATAAATAGTGGTTCCGACCCTTTGGCACCAATCATTACAGGTGGCGGTGGAAGACGTAAATTACATGAGGTAATTATGGGGAAACCAAAAGGTGGAGCAAGTGGCACTGATCTGCTTGAAAAGATTTTGTCCCATGAAAACAGTGAGAAGCGGGATCAAATAGTTGCTCTGATTAGGGAAAAGGGCCAGAAAAGTTCATTGATAGGGTTTTGGCATCTCATGGATTTTTTGAAGCACACCCATAACCTGAAAGATACAGTAACCTTAAAATGGATCATAGGTAAAAAGGATAATCCTGATGTTGTGGCACTTGGTAAGGCAGTTGAGATACGATACAACCCATTCATAAACTACACGGCCAACAAATATGGATGGTCCGCAATCAAGACACATTTGGTCAGATATGGGTTTTGCTCTGATTCTACAGAGTTAGTGGAGGCTATGATTAAAAAGTACGGAGTTTACCCCAGGCGCAAATATGGTATAAAGGCAATTGATGTTTTGGAATCTCAGTTCGGTGATTGTAGAGATGATTATAAGTGGATTATTACGAAACTGTGGGATGGTGGTTCAAGGTTTGATCAACGGAATCATATTAAAGAGACCATTCAGGAAAATGCAGTACGTACAAAAGATTTGCTTCTTTTAAAACAACTGGATGATCTCACTGACATCAGTCTAAATGTAGTGAATTCCAAAAAACAAAACCTTCTTCATCAAGCTGCTGCTCTCAGGCAAATGGAAATGATGCAATACCTAATTGATAGGGGAGTCAGTCTTAAGGCTACAGATATTTATGGGAAATACCCCCATGATTATGCATATGAATGGGATTTTGAGGTTAGAAAGTTACTCGGAGACAAACTATCCCTTGAGGAACAAAATACTATGTTTCTTACTCAGATTGCTAAAAGAGCTGAGGAGTCAATAACAGTTGAGGAGCGCGAAAAAATTAAGGATGTCATTGATTCAGATCAATTCATGATGGAAGTATTACAAAGTACAAGAAGTGATATATCCATGAAGAAGCTGAAGCCAAACTATAAGGAACTAATTGATATTGCTGAGGAAAACAGGTCCTGGTATTTGTTTGCTCAGCTATATAAAAATGAAAAGTGGAAGTATAAGCCTGTTCTGTATTATAAGAAGTTTTATGACAATAAGGAGTCATTCTTTTTTGAATATATGATTCCGCTTGATGTAGAACTAGGAGAGGACTTGTTTGATAAAATGATTGATCGCTGGAGTTTAGAACCCAAGTACTATAGAGATGTGATTTTTAATAGCTATTTGATTAGAAAAGAAATGAATGGGCTTATCTCATTCGAAGATCCAAATGGGAAGTCACTACTTGATGGTCAGACATTTGAAGAGATTGGAGACCTTTATCCTGGATATGCCAAAGCAAAGCAAGGTGGCAAATTAGGAGTGGTAGCAATAGATGGCGAAGTACTTATCCCTTTTGAATTTGATTCAATTTATGCAGCCAGTATTCCGGATCTAAATGCTTATTACGCTTCAAAAGGTGGTAAGAAACTGATCTTTGAGATTCAGTCCAAAAGCGGATTTGAAACAACACTTGAAGAAGAAATTGCTGAGGATCATATTCTGAAGGAAAGAGTATTTGTGAATAAGTCGGCCTATTACATTGTTGAGAGTTCGGGTAAATACGGATTGTATAAACAGTTTATAGATGGTTTATACCTCAATTTTGAGCCTGAATATGATGAAATAAAGGCAGTTACTTATTACCACATTGCCTTCAGGAAGGGTGAGAAATGGGCTGTTGGCAGGTTTGGAAGTTCTACACCGAAACTGAAATTTAAATTCCAGGATGTTAAAGCCGTGAAGGACATTGAGGTACAAGTAA
The DNA here is from genome assembly GCA_024743255.1 of bacterium. Lineage (GTDB taxonomy): Bacteria > Bacteroidota > Bacteroidia > Cytophagales > Cyclobacteriaceae > JANSWY01. The sequence goes on from JANSWY010000014.1 coordinate 58,703, forward strand.
AAAGAAAAGGGCAGTGGGAGTCTTTTAGATAATTACCTATTGACAATATCAGGATTACCCATTAGACCAGCTTGGTAATTCCTGATGCATTGTCTGATTTGCTCTTCATTATTCATTACAAATGGGCCGTATGAAAATACAGTTTCGTTCAATGGAGCACCACCCATTACAAGAAACTCTGATTTATTTTCAGAGTAAATATTAATAATGCTTTCTCCTCTTTGATATAGTGCAAGATGATGTCTTTTTAGTTTCCTGGCTCCATCCAATTCTAGTTCTCCATCAATGAGATAAATAAATGCATTGTGAGTTGGATCAGTAGGAATATCAATTCTTCCATCAGGCTTCATTTTGATGTGGTAATAGAACGCTGGTGTCAATGTTTCGATTGAAGACTTTGCGTCAAATAACTCACCCAATACTACCTGAGCCCAATAATTATCATTTTCTATCAATCCCATGTCCGCTTGATTCCTGACAAGCGTACTTGGATCCATAAACTTATATTTTGATGGAGTATTTAACCAGATTTGAAATCCGTGATACGAACCACCTTCTTCATATAACTGCTGCCCGGATTCTTCCATGTGAATTGCTCCCTTGCCCGAGTTAAACATCATGAAATCACCCTTCTTGATTTGGAAGTCATAATTTAAGCTGTCCTTATGGTGTCCTGATCCCTGCAGAAAATAAGTAGTAGGAGTAACTCCAGCATGGGGATGTGCATTCACTCTCAATGGATCAGCTCCTGGTTGAAGGTTAACAGGTCCAAACTCATCTAACAATACAAAAGGAGAGACATGATCAACATGATTACCAGCAAAAGCACGCATTACAGGAAGGGTTCCAACATCTACTCCTTTGGAATTCAAAATCCTGTGAATCTTTCTTCTGGAAGCAGAGTGGTACATTCCGGAGTTGCTCACTAGTATTGAGGTTCCAGCTATTCCCATTCCAACAATAGCGGAGGTTTTTAGAAATTCTCTTCTGATCATGATCGGTGCTTTTCAAAGAAACCAAGATTTTTTAGAAAATGTTCAATCCAATTAACATTTGACATAACATAATAAATTTTGGGCTATCTTGTTATAAATCAACAACAACGAATTCTGCCATGATACGATTTGTTCCAATACTGATCTTGATTAGTGTTACTTTCCTAAGTTGTAAGAAAGATGATGACGCCTCTGATGATGGTACAACTACACCACCAGAAGATGGCTTCTTCTCTCAATACGAATCCAGAAATTTCTCCATGGGATTCACTTCCTGGCCGTATGGGCCGGATGCTGCGGATGTCTCCGATACCTACTCATTTCTGGCCTCAAATGGTGATATCTACACAGAACATGTCGATAATTCAATTCCATGGGAAGCCTGGATAAATGACCAGGATTTGCCAACAGAATTTGCGAATGAAATAGCTTTCAAGAAATCAAATAAGATATCAGGAATAGATTTCCTATTATCGGTAAGTGTCCTTAATATAGATAGAAGTGATCTGGCAAATGACTTTGATGGACAAACACCAGAATATACAAGCTTCAATGATCCAGATATTGTGGAGGCTTATTACAAGCACATTGATTACCTGGTGACAGAATTGGATCCCACTTATCTTGTGATCTCAATTGAAGCTAATGAGCTGCTAATCAATTCGCCAGAAAAGTGGGAGGGATATCAGCTGATGATTGCGGATGTTACTAATCAAATTTCCACCAAGTATCCTTCATTGATGATATCGGAATCCATGACGTTACATAACCTGTACAGCCCTGATATTGCAGATGTGGATGCCTATCTGGATGAAGTGATTCCTCATATGAATAACCTGGATTTTGTGACGATTAGTTTCTATCCGTTTTTCAAACAACAGCATACCATCGTAGAATATCAAGCTGCTTTTGATTTCCTACATAGCAATGTGAGTAAACCAATTGCTTTTGTAGAAACTGCTCATCTCGCAGAAGACTTGTCAGTAACCGGCCTTGATCTCTTCATTACAGGCAATGAGACAGAACAAAACGAATATCTTCAAACACTATTAATCAATGCTCAGGAACAGAATTATGAGTTCATAATCTGGTGGGCCCACAGAGATTTTGATGAATTATGGGAGACTTTTCCTGATGAGGTTAAAGACCTTGGTAAACTCTGGAGAGATACCGGTCTTCTTGATGAAGATGGAGAGAGTAGGGAGGCTTATGATAGTTGGTTGGAGGCTTTTGAGAAGTGAATGAAGTAATTTATTAGTAGTGTATAATTCCGCCAGATCTATTACTCGATTTCATGGCGTATAGAGCTGGCGACTTTGTATCGGTACCCTTTAGAAATACAAAAATCATTTATCTTTCAGGCATCTGCAAGAAATTCCAAATTCCTGGTCAAGTGAACTTTCTGCAAAGTTGCCGTGTACACTTAATAGTGACCTAATAAACGTGGTTCCGGAATTGCTCTCTGTGCTGCTCCAAAAATATGTCGCTTCACCCAGGCTTTCAAAAGGCATTCCATTTTGTACACCCGCAGGTAAAGCGTTGTACCCATACTCATTTGAAGCATCGGTATTAGGTTCTACCCATAAGCTGGTACCAGTTGCTTTTAATCTTCCACCATTAGATTCACCACCAATGTAGTTTTCAAGAGTTTGCCATTCATTTTGTGTAGGTAAATGCCATCCATCTGGGCATATAGTTAATGCTGCGTTGTAATTGTAAAGTCGACCATATGTTTCCGCATTTGATTCGTCATTATCGTATGCCCATGAACCATCACCAATATCATAATTAATGTTTTCTGCAAACCAAATTTGATCTCCGATTTTTATCAATGAATAAGTTTGATTGTTTCTTGAATCATAAAAACTATTGTCGAGGTTGAAAGTACTTTCAATAGTACATTCATTTGCGTCAGTTACAACTACATTCAGATCAAATACATCTCCGTTTGTTAAATCACCACTGTTATCAGTTGTTGAGCTGTTTGACCAGGCATATGAATATGGTTGTGTGCCTCCTGTAACATTTATTTCAACCAATCCAGTTCCAGTTTCATTGGGATGAGTGACAGTTGAGCTTAGTGATAATGCCATATCGGGTTGAGTAATTTCAACAGATTCGGATATTGTGAATCCGAGTTGATCGGTCACTGAAACAGAAAAGATACCAGCAAATAAATCTGATAGTTCGGTAGATTTGCTGCCATTAGTCCAATTGATATCGTAAGGTTCCAAACCTCCCAAGATCTGTAATGAAATTGCACCAGAGGATTCACCATAGCAACTAACATCAGTTTTTAAAATTGCCAACTCAATTGGTTCCTGAACATTATATTCGAATTCCTTACTACACTGCTTGGCATCAGTTACTGTGACAGAATATTTACCTTTTGTAAGGTTGGTTATGTTGGAGTTGGTTGAGCCAGTGGACCATTCAAACGTATACGGAGCTTCACCTCCACTAACTTCCAATCCAATGGAACCATCAGAAAGATCCATTTGTGATACATGCGATATGTTCTCAGTAACAATTATTTCGTCTGGTTGCGTTACTTCGGCTGAGTAAATCCCTACAAATCCTAAAGTATCAGAAATAGTGACTGAATAAAAACCTGCTTCAAGTTCATTTATAGAAGAATCATTAGAGCCGTTAGACCAACTGATCATGTAAGGTTCTAAACCACCAATAATTGAGGCATTAATAGCTCCCTCCGTTTCACCAAAACAATCATTGTTTGTAATATCAAAGTCCACTTCAATTGGTTCCATAATCACAACATCAAGATCTATTGAACAAGAATTGGAATCTGTTATGCCTACCGAATAGAATCCCTTTTCTAAATCTACAATAGTTGATGAATTTGCACCATTGGACCACTCGAATGTATAAGGAGGTGTGCCACCAGTTACTGATAATTCGATTATACCATCTGCAAGTCCAATAGCTGAAGCATTTTCCACTTCAACTTCCACCATTAAAGAATCGGGTTGAGAAACTTCAATGTTTTCCATCACCATCTCATACCCATTGGCATCAACAATGTATACCGAATATAATCCAGGTGCTAGTTCTGAAAGATCTTCCGTTGTGACATTATTAGACCATTGAATGTTGAATGGAGGTGTCCCCTCATTTATAGTGATATCAATTGCACCATCGCTCAATCCTTGACAAGAAATGTTTTTAACTTCAACTTCTATGTCAAATGGTTTTTGTGAACTCAAATAAAGTTGAATAATTGATTCAAAATCAGGAATATTTACATTTGTACCAATTTCCGAATACTTATTTTCAATATTTTCTCGTATTTCAGACAGATCAAGATTTTGAACAGAGTTGTATATTTGTGATAGTTTGGGATCAATGCTCAAAATACCATCATCTTTCAAATCTTCACTAAATCCACTTAAAAGGTCTATTAATTCGGAATCGTCACTGCTTGATGAAATAATAATAGAGAATGCCAACAATGTGGCGTTACCTGTTCCAGTTCCCACTATATCCAATTCCTCAGATGCCAAGATTTGCTCATTCCATATCCCAAATGCATTAAGTAATTCAAATTGAGCAGAATCTTTAGCCTCGTTAAATGATAGTCCTTGTCCAATCAAAAATTTTGTTCTTTCTACTTCCAGGTGTGTTAGGACATTAACATTTACTGTCTCATTCTCAGAAATATCTGAGAAGGCTAAGAGTGTGATTTGATTTGTAGAATTTGATCCCAGAATTTCATTGAAGTAATTTCCACTACCTGATACTTGAATAAATGGAGAATTTACAGTTAAATCAGTTACCTCAAAATATCCACTGTTATCCGAAACGGTGGTGTTAAACGAAATTCCCGTTTGGGAAGCAGATTCGTTTAGTTCTGAAATAATAACAGAAGATCCGTTTAAAAAGGGACCCTTTTGAACTAATCCTGAAAATACATCTATTGTAATTGGCTCTGGTTCTGGTTCTTCATCATTGTTACAAGCGCTAAAAATAATGATCGAGACAATAATGGTGAAATATGTGAATTTCATACTAAGATGGGATATAGTTGATTAGAAGAATAATTTTCTGGTTGCAAATCTATTAAAACTTTATTTTGAATGTTGTTTTTGCTCAACTATTTCCAACCAGTATTAGATTGGGTTAGTTTTTAGCCATTATTATTGCATGAATACCAAAGTGGAAAAATAGAAATTCCATGACCAAAAGGATTGTATTAGACCAGTCCAACTATAATTCGACAGTTAGATAAGAGATTATATGGTGCTGGATTGAGGATGGGTTTTGGTAGAATGATTCAACGACTAAACGTCAATTCAGAAAGACAAACTACCATTGCAAAAAAGGGCAAACCACTGGTTATATATGTTTCTGCAGCGGTTATGAGTGTTTCTGCAGGAAAAGCCAGAGTACAGTTCTCATGGTTAATCAGCGGTTACGATATATTCCTTGACCCTTTTGGCACCTTTTTTCTTCAGGTTTTCAGTATGAGTATCATAAAGGCCTTTGCATGCTTGTTGAATTTTTTCTTTACCGATCGATTCCCAGACTTCAATATCTGTTTCCCGGTCTTTGTTGAGTAGTCTTTGAGAAAGATGTTCTATTACCCTGAAATTCGCAATGGGGTGAGCCTGGTTTGGTAGATCGGCTCCATTCCGGATGAACATGTCAAGTTTGTCCCAGAAACCATCATTTAGTAATACCAGCTCAGTAAGCTTAGCTCTGTATTCCAGGTCTGGTCCTTTTAGTTTGGGGAAATTTTGATAATCACTAAAGTGTTGTCCTTCATGATGCAGATAACTGATCTCATAATCTTCACTTGTGGTATCGTAAGATTCAATTACTGCGAATAATGCTTCTTTAGTAGCCCATCCACCAGCATGGGATCTGTCGAATGTTGCAAAACCCAGCCATCCCCTGGAGACAAAACCAGACATTTCATTCACTTCCACAGATACCTTATTGTCCAGGAGTGTGATGTCGTGATGTTTAGTGTCTGTCTTTTTCCAGAGAAATATATCTCTGATGTGAGCTGTCTTTGAGAAGGCATTTCCATAATATCCTAAGGACTCAATGTATTGATTACAATAATCACTGGTGGTTCTTGCCAATTTCCCCTTTGAGAATTTTGCAAATTGAGGTTGTTGTTTTAGCAAACTAATAACTTTCTCCTCCAAATTCTTATCTGCTATTTTCTGTTCAGAGGGTTCGGTAAATACATGGATCCAATAGGAGTGGAATAGTTTCAATAATTCATTAATCTGATCATTATCAGTATACTCAAAGTGCAGATTGTTTCCTGAGAACCTGTCCTTGTACTTTTTAATAAATGACTGATGTTTTGATGATAATTTAGAGATGTCCAGGGTGTCAATAATCTTTAAACCAATATCAGCTCTTCCGTGCATGCTGTTGGTGTATATGGGATCCAGGGCATTTGGGTGATGTTGAGCAATCAATGAAGACGCATAACAAAAGGTGAGGAGTAGACTGAAAAATAGCTTGTTCATGGATTAAATTTTGGTAAACTAAATCAATAATTTAATCCCGAAATTGTATCAGATTAACCTGGCTAGTTTTCTTGTTAGATTCGGATTGTTTTGGAAGTAGTTTCTGTAAGTTTTGATGAAATGTGATTGATCAAAAAAGCCGGCATCAAAAGCTATTTGTGTTAAGCTTTTTTCAGAGCTCATTAGCTGAGATAAGCTTTCTGATACTCTTACATTTCTAATGTATTCTCCAATAGTAGTATGAAGCTTTTGTTTGAAACATCTTGCTAAATAAACAGGATGCACATTGAGTTCTTTTGCTATTAATTTCAGTGATAGCTCCTTTTTGTAATTCTCATGGATATAGTCTGTGGCTTTTGATACTACGGATGATTTCGTTGTATTCAATACACTTGAGTAGGAAGATAGATATTCTTCAATCAGTGTTTCCAGCTCATCGTTGTGGAATCCGTGGATAAAGCCATGAATTATTTTATGGAAATGTGCATTTTGTCGCAGACTTGTGAATTGTTCAGGGTTGAATCCCAGTTCTTCACTTTTATTGTTTTTCTTGAATTCCAGATTGAAGCAAATACTATGACTTGACCAAAACTTATTGGAATGCTGATAACCACCTGGCCTTACCAGAATGTTGGAGTAATCAATTTCCTCCTCTTTGGATTTAGAGTTAATTCGTTCGAGATACTTGCCTTTGATAGGAGTGCTCAGGTAGGGGAGGTCATGATAATGACTTGGTAATTCCTCTCCAGCTTCGTAATGAGTGATGTTTAAAAAGTAATTAGACAGTTCTCTATTCTTCCTTTCTGTACCAAAAAAGTTCTTTGCCTCCAATTGCATGATATATATTACGCTTTTTTAGGTTACCGGGATTCAAAAAAATGGTTACTCATCTTTCACAAATTTAAATTCTCCACCACCTTGTTTGAGAATGAAAGCATTCTCATCTGGTAAGAATTCCATTTTCAATCCGGCTGCATCAAACTTAAAATTGTGTTTTTCTACAGCTTGCAACATAAATGCTGGTTGTCCTGTTGCTTGAGCTGTAACAGTATTTCCATTTACCGTAATTGTGATTTTCAGTGGCATTGAAGCCGTAGCATAGATACCAGGGTATGATTGAATATCTTCGACATTCGGTTTGTATTCATTCTCAAAATCGGGGAGGTCATATTTTTTGCCAAAGTAGATGCTTAACGCTGCAATCAATATATCATTAACCGATGTGATAACCCCATTCCCAATATATGTAATGGTCATGTTGTCTTTTCGGAAATGACCAACCATCGATGAAAAGCCGTCAATTCCACCAGTATGTCCGAATGCTTTTTTACTATTGAATGGAAATTCAAATAACCCCATTCCATAATTATCTTTCAATGTAGTCATCAGGGTAACGGATTCATCTGATAATATTTTGCCATTAAACAGCTGGAAATAGAATTTATTAACATCAGAAGGAGTTGAAACTATGCCTCCAGCACCTAAAGGGATGCTCATGTCAGATTCGGGCATACTTTGCCACGAGCCTGGATAAGTGTAAGATTTGGCTTCATTGTTGGAAACTGAAATTTTGCTTCCATAGTAGGTGTTATTTAATTCGTAGGGTTCGCAAATTCTTTCCAAAAGCACCAGATCATAAGGTCGGTCCAAAACTATTTCGATGATTATAGAAAGGAGTTGATAATTGGTATTAGAATATTCAGCTCTTTCACCTGGTGTAAAGGCAACAGGGAGATTGTGAATTTTTTCAAGAAGTTCTTCACGTGAAAGTGTCTCCTCCATGTATCTGTTGAAGTCAGGCTGAGCCGTTAGGTTCGCAATTCCACTTCTGTGTCTGAGTAACTGTTCTATTGTGATTACTTCCGCATTCTTAAGGGCGGGGAAGAATTCAGATACCTTATCATCCAATTTGACTTTTCCCTCTTCAACCAATTGCATGACAATAACAGCTGTAAAGGTCTTTGAAATAGAACCAATACGGTATTTAGTATCAGCGTTAGGCTTTACCTTTTTTTCTACATCAAGGAATCCAATGGATCTTTGATATACTTCTTTGCCGTCCTGATAGATGGAAATGCTACCCATTCCCTTATTGTATTCTTCAAGCAAGTCAAAGTATTGGTCAAGCTTTAACTTTTCAAAAGGCTGAGATTGACCAATAGTTGAACTAAGAACAGTAAGACAGATTAAGATGATTTTTTTCATTATTTCAGCTGAACCTTGATTTCTGTAAAATCTCCTTTGTTTAATCTATGAGAAAGGTCATAATCTAGTGTCACCTGATTATCGGTCTTCTCAATTACTGTATACCCCTGGACTTCAACCTTTTTAATTTTTCTTTCAAATTTCAGCACAGTTATTACCTTCATTTCATCCATCATCCCCGACATATTTGGAGGAAGTTTGTCAGAGTCCAATTCCGAAACCTGAGTAGTTTTTCTATAGAATAGCTTAGGTGTCACTTTTATCTCAGTCTCACTTTTACCAAGCATATTGGCTTGTTTGTCTTTTTGTTGCCCTTCCTGTACCAGATCCATTAGTTGATTGAATTCTTCACTATTGGCAAAATCAAATTCAAGTCCTGTGTGCATATATCCCTTTGATTTTCCACCTCTCATAAACATAGTAGTAGATTCCAGTAGGGCCATTTTATCAGGGTTATTTTTAATTTCTTCGTCTAACCTGTTAGCGATATTAAGAACTGAATCAATTTCATCAGGAAAGTCTTTCCAAAGTTTTTCTTCTACCTCTGCCATGATTTCCAGGCTATCTGTACCTTCCTCTGCACTCATTTTCGCAAAGCTGTACATCATAGTTCTCATCATAGGGATCATGTCTGCTGACATTCTGTAGCTACCGTTTCCATCAGAGTTTAAAGTAATTTCTTCTTTGATTTCGCCACAAGACGATAGTAGCACAACAAATAAGAATAGTGATGCAATAGTTGATGTTAATCTTTTCATAGTGAATTTGGTTTGAGTGTTCTTAAAGGAACATTATTTTAAATTGAAACACAAGGTGAATTCAGGAAGAGTAGGATTAATCGTCTGACTTTCTTCCTTTTACTTCTGCAATGTATTCACCGATTTCTGCGACTGCATAGTAATCCATATTCTCAATATCCTTTGGAGTATCCCTCACAGAAACATAGTCTATGTCCAAAGCGGTGGCCTTTTCTCCAATTACAGTATCAAGCATCATAAACGTGCCAATAAGCCATTCATCATGCTTTTGTTTGGTATAATCATCGTAACATACTTCAATCCCCACTGCAAATGGGTCCTGCTCATTCACAAGAGGTATAAAAACAGTTTCTTCAGGATCAAAAAGCAAATCTTCATATTCCGAGACTACTTCTGTACCTAATGGCTGTCTGAGGTTGTGGATTGTCCAGTTTTCAACTTTTGGAGCAGAGGCAACCAATTCCTCCACATGCGAAAAAAGATCCGCATCACCCTCTGCAGTAATGGTTAATGCATACCCGTTCTCTTCTTCATCCACTTCGAAGAATAGTCCGTCATTGAAAGCGTGAATATGCTTCAGGAATTCGTTTTCAAGTTGTTCTTGTTTGGATTCCTCTAATGTAGGAAATGATTCCAGTCTTTTGCTGTTTTCCTGGAACCAGCTCCATACTTTTTCCGATTTTGATTGTTTGCTCATGGGCTGTATTGGTTACAGCCGCAATTTAATTAATTATCAAACTTTGCATCGCTCTTGCAGGAATTGTCATCTCAGTATATTTCGACTGAAGGTAATATTTATAAGTAATCTCCTGATCACTTTGATTCATAACGACCGATACAAGGCTTCCATCCTTATTCAGGAATGATGTTGCTAACAAATGACTTCTACTAGGTACGGTACTTACTCTGAGAGCACCCGGTCTGACAAATTTAGAGAAGTGACCTATGTAGTAATAGGAGGGGGTGTATATCAACTCGCCTTTTTCAGTATCACCGTGAATAGGAGCAAAGCAAAAGTTACCCACATGATTAGGTCCTCCGTTTTGATCAAGAAGAATGTTCCAGTCAGTCCAGCCCACTGTTCCTTTGTTGAAGTCATTTATCATTGACTTGCCATATCTCTCAGCATTTGGCCAGAATTGGTATTTATTAGCATCAAATCTTTCATTGCAGCCTTCTGTAAATAGTAGTTTTTTATCAGGGTAGGATTCCTGTACATGACCAAGGTTGTTGAACATTGGATCCCCACCGGCCCAGTTTTCATACCAGTGAAAGCCAATGCCCCAGGCATATTTAGCGGCTTCAGGGTCATCAAAAATAGTATTTGCTCTGTTGTTGATTAAATCTCTGTTGTGATCCCAAACTACAATTTTCTTATCTCCCAGCCCTTCAGCTTCCATAGTAGGGCCCAAATGGTTTTTTAGAAAGTCTCTTTCTTCTTCTGCAGTGTAGATGCAGGATTCCCATCTTTGCACTGCCATTGGTTCATTCTGGATGGTAATTCCCCAGATTGGCATTCCTTCTGCTTCATATGCCTTTATGAATTTGGTGTAATACTTCGCCCAGGATGGGTAATACTCTTCTAGTAGTTTTCCACCTTGCAATATATTTTTTGAGTCCTTCATAAAAGCTGGCGGACTCCATGGACTTGCATATAGCATTAATTCACCACCTGCAGTTTCAATAGCTCTTTTGATCATTGGGATTCTAAATTCCTTGTCCCGATCAATATTGAATGTGGACAGTTCCTTGTCTTCAGCTGAAACATAGGTATAGCTTTCACTGCTGAAGTCGCAGCTATGAATCGTTGTACGTGTCAATGAGTAACCAATACCTTCATTAATGTCATAATAAGCTTTAAGTAGCTCGTGTTGCTTGTCTTCCGGTAGTTTATGAAAGATTTCTGCAGATGCATCAGTTATTGCTCCTCCAATTCCAATGAACTCCTGAAAAGTCCGGTTAGGATTTACGAAAACGCTCACCTCTGATTCTAATGGTTGCTCAGCATCAGAGAAAGACTTGTTGTCACCTTGGGTGAGTCGAAGCTCTGTGTCTTTAGCAGTGGTATAGAAAATGGCTTGCTTGTTACCAAGGTTGAACTCAGTTTTAGGGGTTTGTTTCACTTCCTGTTTTGGAGCTTCTTTTTTGGGTTCCGAACAAGAAATAAGGAAAATAATCAGGATTGTGGTTAGAGGTAGCTGCTTCATTGTAATAGGTGTTGTATGCTATAATTTAAAGAATACTCTAAATATAAAGCTGCTATTCCATTGATTTTATACTCAACCAATATTGGAATGATTGACCTGCTTTGAATGAATCAAATACCCATTAATGATTGTGGTACATGCTTATCCGTTAAATAAACTATGCGTTTTGATAGCTTCTCCTTTTCTTATTTTTATTGCATGATGAAAGCTTGGGATATCATGATCCCATTTTTTTAGAATTGAATAGATAAGGAAGCTGTCTATCCTCGAAACAATTCCAACAATGATCATTGAATCAAAAATTATTGCGGCACTGGATGTGAGTAGGACTTCAGAGAATGCGAAGAATACCATCAGCCCCCATAGTTTGGAAATCAAATTATGAGGTGACGGGATTTTCCTAAACCTGATGATTGAGAGACCATACACAGATGCTTCAAATAGAATCAGAATTGTAATTGGAGTCAGTTGATTTTTGATAGCTTCTGGTTCAAGTATTGAAAGTGACAGAAGTATGGAGAACCAAAAAACTCTGTCCACTTTGGTGTCCAATTCTCTGAGTTTGATTGTGGATACACCTAGTTTCCTTGCGATAATTCCATCAAATATATCAGTTAACAAGCCGATTAGCATCAGGACGAATATGATGTGGTTGGCAAAGATATTATCTCGGAATGCTAGAAAAATGATTATTGCAGAGATTAATAATCGGGAGTAGACTAAAGCTATTGGCAGATGTTTCATAGTTGTATTTTTCATTTCATGATACAACTATGATGCCAATCAATGGGAAAATAATGGAAGCAGCAATTGATTAGTTATTCTAAATGGAACTATGGCTTCAGGTGAATTGTAAGCTCCGCCAGTAAATACAAACGCTAATTCGTCTTTGGGGAATATCATTAAGTATTGCCCTCCATTTCCCCTGGCTGTAATACCAACTCTAAGACCGTAAGGTGTTTGGTAGGTGATTTGCCACCATAAGTAGCCATATGGTATGTTGCCAAGTTCAGTTTTATGTGAGGTGGAATTCTGAATCCACTCAGATGAAACTATTTGTTGATCATTCCAATTACCGTTGTTGATGATCAGTTGTGCGATTTTGGCAAAGTCTCTGGATTTTAAATAAAGACGGAATGCAGATGAAGGGATATTAGACTTTTTGCTTGTGTGTCCCCATTTTGGACTTTTAATGCCTAATGGATCAAAGAGGTATTTTTGTGCAAAATCTGGAAACGACATTCCAGAGGATTTTTCTATTATTTCAGCTGCCAGAACTGTCCCCATGGAACAATATTTAGAGACTTCTGCGGGATCATTGATCATTGGTAGGTCCAGTGTATATTGAATCCAGTTTTTCTTTTTATACACTTTATCTTCCTGACCCTTTGAGGATTTATCTCCGTCATTACAATCCATACCTGTGCTCATGGTAAGGAGATGATTTATTCTGATGGAGGACTTATCTTCTGAAAAATCATAATGGTCACTCAAATATTTCGATATTGGATCGTTTACTCCACCAACAAAACCTTCGTCTATTGCAATTCCCATCAATATTGAAATTACACTTTTGGTTGCTGATCTGAGATCATGTTGCTGATCAGGTTCCTGATTGTTAAAATATGACTCGAGTAATAGTTCCCCGTCCCGGATAATCAGCAAGGAGTGAATTTTATGATCTTTTTTTTGTTCTAAAGATTCTAAGAGATGATTGATAGGAGTTGAGTTAATTCCAACAGAGTCCAGGTGATTGACTTTCCAACCATCAACTAGTTGAATTGGGGATTTATATTGTGCAAAGGCAATGTTACCTAAGTGGAATAAAACGATAAGAAGGAATAGACGGGAAATCATGTGTGCTATTTCTTAAGTAATGCTAGGTGAACAGAAATGGATGCCTTAGTAGCTTCTTATTTGGTATAATTAAGGACGAATTGGTTGGCAACCACATCATAGAACTTCTGATTGGCGTCATCTGTCTTTTTTACTTGACCTTTGTCAAAAGTTAGAAAGCCAAGGTTTCTGTCACCTCTTTCAACCATATAGGAGGTAATCGCTACTTTATACCACTTCCTTGCTTTGATCTCTTCACCGTCAATGTAGTACGTATTGTTTTCCCTATTGATATTTCCAAAATGCAAAAAACCGCCACTTCCTGCATTTCTATTTCCCACATCAATGGTTTGTAAAATCGTTTTTCCTTGCATCTCCACTAATGAAATTTCACCCAGAAAAGGAGAAATCCGGATAATATCATATTGTGTAATCGGTCCAGGTTGAAATTTATCATCCAATCTAACTGTTCCTCCATTCAGAATTGAAATATCTGCTTCAGGATATGCTGTTAAAAAGCTTTGTGTAATAAGTTTTGTAAGTTTTGTGCTTCTATTCCGAACAGCACTCTCACTACCATCCAGCACTTCGTTGATTGTGCAAATCTCTTGCTCAGGCTTAAATCCTTTTTCTTCAAAAGCCTTATATGCTCTGTTGGTCCATTTATTCACCAGTGAATCAATCGACGGGTCTTTCTTTAATTGGTCATTGATAAAAACCAGTTCTGAGTTGATTTTTAGTTGTTTTGTAGATTTGTTGTACTTAAGTGAATGAACAAACGCACTTTTAGCATTTGCGTCAGCTTTAGTAATCGGAGTGTAATTATCTCCCCTTAGTATGTTGATATTTTCATGCTCATGACCTCCCATGATCAGGTCAATTTCAGGAACAGTTGAGGCTAATTCCTCATCTGCGCTTAAAGATTGGTGAGTCATGGCAATAATTATATCAACGTTTTTAGTTTTCATTTCGGCAACCACCTCTTTCGCTTTTGCAATAGGATCAGAGATATTTGCGTATTTAGGGTTAAAAGTGTTGTACATGACACCCATGATGCCTACTTGAATCCCACCCACAGTTATAATCTCATAATTGCGAGTGTTTGGAAACATTTGGTCTTCACTATTCAATACATTATCTGTAATGAGTTTAAACTTCATCTCATTCAACCTTTTAAGCAAGTCTGGCTCTTTGAGGTCAAATTCATGGTTTCCAAAGGTGAAATAATCCCAATTCATGGCATTAAGTACATCCACCATTTGCTCTCCAGCAATCCTGGAATCATTGTATTTTGCAACTCCAATAGCACTAGGACTTAGCATGTCCCCAGAAAGGAAAGAATATGTATTTGGGTTTTCAGCTTTAAGATCATTAAGTAGGGTTTGAACTCTGGCAAATCCTCCAAGTTGGCCACCACTTACTGGCGAAATTTCATAAACATCGTTCAACTGTAAAAGTGTTATATCTACAGTATCCCCAGTTTTAGATGTTTGACAAGAATAGAAAAATACAAAAACAAACAGTAGCTTGTGTAACCTCATAATATTAAAACTGCTAGATATTTGACTAAAATACCTCACTTTTAATTGTGATTGGCGCCTTCCAGTAATTAATGTTTATGAAAATCGTCTTTTTACGAAAAAGAAAAGTACGAGCAAGGAGAAAGCTACAATTAATATATATCCATATAATGGGATTTTACCTATCGCAATAGGTGACGAATTTCCGATTACTACAAAACCTCCCCAAAATGCTGGGTGTGACCTCAATTCATCTCCTTTTTTAAGAAACTCTAATTTTGCCTGACGTAAGGCTTCATCCTTTGATAACCCATTTGAAAGTCCATCGTAAAAAAGCGCCATAAGCTCGGAAGTACTATTGTCATCAACAGCCCAATGACTGACCAGGGTACTTGGACAGCCTGCATATGAAAATGCAGTTCCAAGACTCATTGGCCCTTCACCTATTTCTATTTTTCCAATTCCGGTATTGCAAGCACTTAGCACTGCTAAATCAGCACTTAGGTTCAAATTAATTAACTCGTGAATATGCAGCATTCCATCCTCAATCGAGTCTTGATCAGGCGTAAACACTAAATGTGAAAGCATTGGATCATTATGGTCTACAAATGCATGCATAGCCAGATGCAGAATCTTGTAATTTGGAGCATCCTGTTTAAAAAGCTTTTCGGTTGCGGTACTATTTGTTAGTTGTTTACCATCCAGGATCTTTGTAATCTGCTGTACTTCACCTGCATTCCATTTTAACGGATTTAATTGGTCACGAAATTCACTTCTCAAATTGACGTATAGATTATTTGTACTGTCGATTAGTGGATAGGTTGGAGCAACTGCAAGGACTGAATTATTGGAAGATTCCTTTTTAGAAAAATCTTGAAATAGTATGCTTGCTGAGTTTGTGTAGCTTACAGAATAGGAATTTAACAGGTAGTCCATGTTACTATATTTTTCGTCTTCAGATGGAGTAGATTTTAATAATAATTCCATCGGAAAACTAGCTAATTCTCCATTGGACGAAACAATTACCTGACTTATCTCAGGAGATAATTCTTCAATCACTTTTGAGAAAAGAGTTTTAAACAGTTGACTGGAAGACTGAATGAATTTGGATTTTGACTCATTTGGCTTTTCTAGTGCTTCGTCAAAATCGCTTAAGCATTGTCTGAAGTCTGAGATTGTTTCTTTTATATTATTGTCGGTGACTACAAATAATTCACTTTTATCTTTTGCGACAAGAAAAACATATATTTCTTCCAAATCAGGTGTTGAGTAATATTCAATCAGGGCCTGATTATTTGTTAGTCGATTTTTTATGTCCTGAATACTGAGATTAGTTTTTGAGTATTTCAAGCTAAAATAAAGAGGATAGTTTTCCTCTAGCTTTTGTGTCAAGCTATCAATTCTACTATTGGTCATACTAAGCTTTTGCTGTATGTCAAGTTGTTTGATACTGTCTTTCTCAGAATATAGTCGGGATCTTAACTTTGATTGATCAATACGCAATTCTGATTCGAATTTTTTTATTTTCTCTGGCAAATTGGCTTGGACCTTTGCTTGTGATTCCAATAAGCTATTCGCTAACGTGGCGGATCTGCTTTTCTCAGAGAAGTAAAAAGCTTTATCCATATATTTTTCATCCCTGGTAATATCCAGCAGTTTTTTTGAGGTAATAATTGCTCCCAAATAGGTATTTGCAGCATAACCACTAACCCTTCTTTTGTCCCTTTGGCGAATATGGGAGTTTCTCATATTATCAATTAGAGTGTCAGCCGATACAAAAGTAGATAGCGCCAAATGCAAATTGGTTTCTAAAGAATCTTGTTCGTAAAGTCTAAGAAGTGTATTGCCTTTTAACCTTAATGCCTTAAGGAATACTACTGGATCTATATATTCATTAATTACTGGGTTGGAATCCCAGGAGGAGTTTTCGAAGTTAGGATCGTTTGCAACAAAAGAGTATTGGAAGTTTTGAAGAGCCTCGTTTAATTGATCCATTTGAATATACGCTTCACCGATTCTTGCATATGACGAGGCTAATAATGGATGTTTGTCACCGAGTGATTTCTTTCGGATTTCAGCGGCTTTCAATAAGTGAATTATTCCTTTTTCGGGTTTGCCCATGTCAGCATATAGGAATCCGATGTTATTATGACTGTAGGCATTACTCGGGTGATCGGGACCAATAAGGTTTTCACGCAAGTCCTTTCCTCTTAGAAAGTACTTTAATGCCTCCTCATAATTTTTCATATTCCAGTATACACCTCCAATATTATTTATTGTCCCAATCATTTCATTTGTGTAACTAGTACGAAATTGCCTTTTGGTGTAATCTGATTTCTTAAAGTAAGTAATTGCGTCATCCCATTTACCGGTTCTTAGATACACAAGACCAAGATTGTTATACAGATCTGCGTTAACCTCACTTTGAGGATGCTTTCCTAATTCAAAAAGGTTGATAGCTGATAAAATCGATTCTTCAGCTATTTCATAGTCACCTCTGAAGAAATGCACCACGCCAATGTTTCCTAGTGCGTTAATCTTTTCCAGATGGTACTTGGAGAGGTGATTCTCACTTAATTCAAGACATTTTTGAGCAGCAGTTAGTGCGTCATCAAGGTTTCTTCTGGACCAGTAAGCGTTTGAAATTTTGTTGAGGCAGACAGCCTGCTTTTCCCAGAGCTCTAAAGCTTCGTAAGCTTCCTCTGCTTTTGTAATGTAATATGTTGCACTATCGAAAATTCCCGAATCGAAAAAATATTCCGCCCGGTCATGCCATATATTGGCACTATCTACATTAGCGCTTGGTTGACAGAAAACTATGGTTGACAGGCATAATGATGCTAATATTAGCAGAGACTTATTCATTTCAGCGTGATTTAGACAAATTGATATTGCAATATAGAAATGAAATACAAAACCAACCTATTCCAGCTTCTCCGGGTTAAAGCTCATTCCGGTTAATTTCCATCTTTCTCCGTAAACAGAGGAATAAACTACTTCAAGTTTGGCCGTTTGGTTGCCGAAGAGCTTCCTGAAGAATTGAGTCGACTTTTTTGATTGATTAGTTGTGATCAGGCTTACATTCTGCCCTGGACGAATCAATCTTCCTTTCGGCATGTTCGAGTACCCGTAATTTATGTTATCGATCGAATCTGAGTCAAGAGTTTTCATGAAGAGTTCCGCAAAGGATGCCGGATCTCCTTCAAAGATTGTGTCAGCATGGATGATTCTAACTTCCTCTACAAATGCAGGACCAATTCCTGTGTTAACCATGGTAAATTTGTAATTGTCGTTTCCACCATTATTCCAAATTTCCAGTCTTGGATACACCGATGCATATTGTTGTTCTCTAAAAATGGTAGTTTGGTAAATGATGGTGAATAGCGTACAGATACTAATGAACATAGCAGCCATGCTGACGATTTTCTCGCTGTTCCAAAATTGCTTTGACATAATCTGAGTATTTAACCTTGGGGTTTAATGAATTACTTCAGTTATTTTAGTTGGTTACTATATTAGGTAGATATAATTAAAAGAAAAAGCCTCAACAAAATTGAAGAGGCCTTTGATGCATAGCTAGCTAAAATAATAATTAAGGGTTCCAAACTCCTGTAGCTGAAGTTTCTTTGATGAACTCAGAGATGTCCTTTGGTTTTCTTCCCAATACTTTTTCTATGGTGTCAGTAGTTTTAGCATTTCTTCCATCCAGAACTTCTGTGAATAAATAATCTACCAACCAGATATAATCATCAGGAATTTGTAATTCTCTTAACATGGCATTGTATTGCTCAAAACTCAATTCTGTGAATTGGATCTCTCTTTTAGTGGCTGCTGCAATTTCTTCCGTTACTTCTTTGAATGTTAACAATCTTGGACCTGTTAATTCATAAATCTGTCCAATATGTTTTTCATCCATAAATGACTCATATGCCACATCGGCGATATCATCTGTATCTACAAATGGAATTTTAGCCTCTGATCTTGGTAGCGCTACATGTCCTGCTAATATTGGCTCAAGGAACATGCTTTCACTAAAGTTTTGATTGAACCAGTCACATCTTACTATGGTCCATTTAGAATCTGAATTCATCACAATATCCTCACACTTTTCGGCTTCTATTTCACCTCTGCCAGACAGAAGTACTATTCTTGAAATTCCCATTCTTATTGCTAAATCAGTGAAACCCTGAATGGCTTCCTGTGATCCTGGAACAGCAAGGTCTGGTTGGAAAGTGATGTAAACAGCGTTCATACCTTCAACAGCTGCAGCCCAGGTTTTTGGTTGTGTCCAGTCGAATGGTACTTCGCTACTTCTGGATACAACTCTAGTTTCTATTCCTGAGTCAACCAGCTTCTTATTCAGTTTTCTGCCGGTTTTACCGTTTCCTCCGATTACTAATACTTTTAGATCTTTCATTTTTCGTTTTTGTTTAATTGTTATAATTGATTTGCTTGGTTTGATTATTTGATTTTGGTCGCAACGATCAACACGACCATCGCGAGTACTGAAAATACTGTTCTGATTAGGTGTAGCTTGTTCCAGTCTGTTTCATACTTCAGTCTGATCTCATTAATTTTCTCCAGACTCATATCTGAAAAGTCGATTGCTTCAAGAGCATTGTTGAGAGGGACATTACCAAAGGCAGTCACACCAAATGTTCCAAAACTGTAAAACACTGCTGCTATAACTGTCAACCAAAACACCGGACTAATTCCTGACCTGTATTCAAGCCCTGAAGAGATGATCAGGACAATCATGGATCCGAAAAAGATGGCAAAGAACCAAGGGTTCAGGATCTCACGATTAATGTTTTGCATTACTTCTACATAGGATTGGTCAGAGATCTTTTTTGTGCCTGGAATTACAGATACTTGCCAGGCATAGAATAGCCCTGCAGATAGTCCTGTAAGCAGAATTGCGATAGCTTGTGTGCTGTTTTTAATTGACTCTTCCATTTTACTAGATGTTTTGAGTGTCTAACCATTTCTTTAGAGTGTCATATTCCTCATTACTGAGTTTGACTTTATCTCCCTTAGGCATTCTTTTTTTGACAAAAACCTGGGTATAGATTTTCGAAGCATGTCGATTCATGTTTTTTGAATTGAATACCTTGAATGGATTTTGTTTGCGGTGGCAGATATTACATTTGGTTTCAAGAATCTCTAATGCCTGCTGCTCTATTGGGTCAGTATTATCAGGGCTCTGATATACAGAAGTGATACTGATAACTGTGACTAATACTAAAGTTTTCATTTCCTTTTCATTAATTATTGACAATACAAACTTGCGTGTTTGGCTAGCCAATCATTTGTTTGAAAAGGATTCTGATTTGTTCGAAAAGGATTATCGTTTTACGTCGCTTGGGCGAAAACCAAATTTTTTGGTGAATGCATTTGAGAATGAACTAACACTATCATATCCCACCATCCATGCAGCCTCCTGAATGGTGACCTGTTCATCTCTTAGGAGTGAGTTGGCTTTATTAAGCCTTTCATTTTGAAGGTGTTTGAACACAGGAACTCCAAATAGTTCTTTAAAGCTCTTTTTTAGTTTGTAGCTGTTTAACCCAATTTGTTTAGACAATTCGGATAGGCTGGGAGGGGACTCGATATTGTTAGCAAGGATTTCCTTTGCTTCATAAAGCTTTTTCCTTTCGTCTGTATTGACAATTTCTTCAGAGGAGTTTTCATCAGCTACAATAGCAAAGAAGTGTGAGATGAGTTCTGTTACCTGGCTTTTAAGGAACATGGATCTCATCTTGTTGGTGTAGGTATTGGTAAAGATTTTGTCTACTGCAGTGAGCATGTCATTGTTCATAAATAAGGAAGGCCCCCTTTTAAAATGCTCCTTTGTTTGTATCAACTCATTCATGTAAGATGAATAAGCTTCAGATTCTTCTGCTGGAAGTTTTTTGAGGTTTTTAATGGATGAAAGAATGACTATACATTGTAATGGTCTTTCCTGAGAGATGGTATGAATGAATTTTGCGTGTTGATTTGCAAAGAATGACATTGCATAACCTTTGGTGGTATCAAAGATCTCGTGTTGATCTCCAAATTCAATTTTCAGAGAAACATCTCCAGAGCCGTAAAATGCCATACCAATCACAGGCTCCTCAAAATCACATGTTTCAATAACAGTTTGCTCTGAGCTGGATTGCTCAAGCAGGACCATGAAATCATTGATTTCCAATATCTCTCTGTTCATAGACTAGAAATTTAATATAGAATGGAGGTATTATGAAATTAGAATGGGTAAATAAGTTAGAAGACGGAAGACCGGAGACCGAAGTTGGAAGTTAGAAATTAGATATTGGAAGGAAGAAGACCGTCTTTCCTGGACTATTACGCTTTTCAAACCCCTAACCCATGAAGGGAGACAATGGATTGTTTATTACCTTAAAAGTTATGTACCCAATAAAATACTATTGTTAACTGAATATATCAGGATTCCAGACACTCACGTAATCGTTACTGCTTCATAATTCGGGATTCCAGATTGTTTTTTCCCTGACATTTCAGAAATCCCGGAATGAACTTGTAGTAAATAATTATTCTAATAACTCGCAAGTTCTCCGCAGGAGAACAACCTCGCAACCCGCAACCCGTTTTCTGACAACTGACAACTGACAACTGACAACTGACAACTGACAACTGACAACTGACAACTGACAACTGACAACTGACAATGAAGAACTTAAATAAAAAAAGCCCATCATTACGATGAGCTTTCTCTCTGAGGTCGAGAGCGGATTCGAACCGCTGTACGAGCTTTTGCAGAGCTCTGCCTAGCCACTCGGCCACTCGACCTTAAAAATTAGGTTTGCAAACATAGAAATTCTATGTAATAAACCAAAGAAAAAGGTGTCTTATGACACCTTTTCTTTATTTATTTTGAAATATCTCTATTTCTCTTCTTCTGAAGTTGCTTCAGCAGAATCATCTGCTTTAGGCTCTTCCTTCTTAGCTTTCGCTTTAGGCTCTTCTTTTGCTGGCTCTTCAGCAGGAGCTTCGGCTTTCTTAGCCTTAGCTGCTGGCTTTGGAGAACCACCTTCCATTTGCTCTTTTAGAGCAGAAAGTGCCTCAAGATCTCCTAATGTAGATTTCTCTCCATCGTTGTTGATCTTGTTGATTTGATTGCTAGATGAAGGCTTCTTCTTCTTAGGTGCAGCTTCTTTCACTTCAGTGTAAGTAGCTACGTGAGAAAGAATAATCTTCTTGTCGTCCTTAGAGAATTCAAGTACTACGAAATCTAAAGATTCTCCGATTTCACCGTTAGTGCCGTCTTCTTTCTTAAGGTTTTTCAAGCTAACCATACCTTCTAGTCCGTAAGGTAATTCAAGGAATGCACCTTTGTCAGACTTAGAAATTACAGTACACTTGTGAGTTGATCCTTTAGTGAATACTGTTTCGAAAGTATCCCAAGGATTCTCCTCAAGTTGCTTATGTCCAAGAGCTAATCTTCTGTTATCAACATCAAGTTCAAGAACTTTAACTTCAAGCTCGTCATTTACTTTAACAAACTCAGAAGGGTGCTTGATCTTCTTAGTCCAAGAAAGATCAGAAACGTGAACAAGACCGTCAATACCTTCTTCAAGTTCGATGAATAGACCGAAGTTCGTAAGGTTTCTAACAACACCATTG
Organism: bacterium; assembly: GCA_024743255.1. GTDB lineage: Bacteria > Bacteroidota > Bacteroidia > Cytophagales > Cyclobacteriaceae > JANSWY01. Next base: position 81,372 of record JANSWY010000014.1, read on the forward strand.
TGAGTAGTTCCTACAGCGTACTTAGTCAATACGTCTTGCTTAGTCCAAGGATCTTCAGTTAATTGCTTGATACCAAGAGACATTTTTCTTTCGTCTCTGTCGATAGTCAATACAACTGCTTCTAGCTCATCACCAATGTTGATGAAGTCTTGTGGGTTTCTCAAGTGCTGAGACCAAGACATTTCAGAAACGTGGATTAGACCTTCAACACCTGGGATGATTTCAAGGAATGCACCGTAATCAGCAACATTAACGATTTTACCAGAAACTTTAGATCCAACATCAATGTCTTCACCAAGTGAATCCCAAGGGTGAGAAGTCAATTGCTTCATACCTAGAGAAATTCTCTTCTTATCATCGTCAAAGTCAAGAACTACAACGTTCACTTTCTCATCTAATTTCAATACCTCTTCTGGGTGATTGATTCTACCCCATGAGATATCAGTGATGTGAAGTAGACCATCAACACCACCAAGATCGATGAATACACCGAAGTTAGTCATGTTCTTGATCACACCTTCAAGTACCTGACCTTTCTCAAGGTTCTCAAGGATTTGAGCTTTTTGCTGCTCAAGATCTTTCTCGATAAGTACTTTGTGAGATACAACAACGTTATCGTTAGTGTAGTTGATTTTCACAACTTTCACTTCCATTTTCTTACCTACAAATACATCAAAGTCTCTGATAGGCTTCACATCGATTTGTGAACCTGGAAGGAATGCCTCTACACCATAAATATCTACAATAAGACCACCTTTAGTTCTTCTCTTAACCATACCCTCGATGATCGAGTCATTGTCAAGAGCTCCCTGGATTTGCTCCCAAGCTCTAACAATCTTCGCCTTTCTTCTTGAAAGAACTAATTGACCTTTTTGGTTTTCTTGCTCTTCGATATAAACCTGAACCTCGTCACCGATTTTAAGTTCTGGCATATCTCTGAATTCAGCTGCAGATACAAGACCGTCAGATTTAAATCCGATGTTAAGGATAACATCTCTGTCATTAATACCAACGACTTTACCACTAACTACTTCTTTTTCTTCAATAGAAGTTAAAGTACCAGTGTACTCTTCAGCCATTTTACCTTTTTCGTCATCAGAATAAGTATCACCAAATCCTCCTGACTCTAAAGAAGCCCAATCAAAATCATCGCCGATTGGCTCTAGAACGTCAACATCAGCTGCAGGAGCTGGTGCTGCTTTCTCCTTTTTAGGAGCTTTTTCTTTCTTAGGAGCTTCTGCTTTTGCTTCTTCAGCTTTTGGAGCTTCCTCCTTTGGAGCCTCCTCAGCTTTAGCTTCAGCCTTTGGAGTTTCCTCTACAGTCTCCTCGTTCTTCACCTCTTCAGCTTGAACTTCTTTTTCTTTATTTTCTTCCATGTTTTTTTGACTCGTAGTTTACACTGTCATCGCTGAGTCGAACAATAACAGATTATGTTATTTTATAACCTTCTCAATTCAATTGAAAAGGCCCATTCACTCGAATGGACCGCAAATTTAAAGAATTTATCTTAAAATGTAATGCTGATGATTATTTTATTCCAGACAGGATAATTGTTAATAATTTTCTAAATTCAGGCTCAAATTAACCTAACCATGAGAAAATACTTAAACCTGGCAGTAATTACGATTTTAGTAATGTCTGCATGCACATCTAATCAGAAGTCCGCCGACCTAGTTATTTACGGAGGAACCATCTATACAATGGACGGTAATTCACCAAATGCTACAGGTGTAGCGGTAGAGGATGGAAAGATCATTTTTGTTGGATTAGAGAATGACGCCAAAAACTTTATTGGAGATTCTACTAAGGTGATTAATCTGGAGGGTAAAACAATGACTCCAGGTTTGATTGAAAGTCATGCCCATATAATGGGAGTTGGGTACAACATTCTCAATGTCGATTTGATGAAGGTTAATAGTTACGAGGAATTGGTTCAGGTTGTAGAACAAGCCGCGCAGGACACACCAGAAGGAGAATGGATTCTTGGAAGAGGTTGGCATCAGGATAAGTGGGATGATCAATCTGAATCCA
>JANSWY010000024.1 GCA_024743255.1 bacterium
CCCAACTCAAACAGCACCAGATGCTGGTCTATTCTTACAGGCTGATGGAGTAGGTGGAGTAAGCTATGCAGGTGAGCTTGATGGCGACCCTAACAACGAGATAGAATTACCCACTCAAACTGCGCCAGATGCTGGCCTATTCTTGCAAGCAGATGGAGTTGGCGGAGTGAGTTATGCTGCAGAGCTTGATGGTGATCCAAATAATGAGATAGAGTTGCCAACTCAAACAGCACCTGATACGAACCTTCCATTAATTGCTGATGGAGTTGGTGGAGTTAGTTATACGGCTATTGATCCTACTGTTGCACTTACAGCTGGAGGGGCAACTACTGGCCAAAGGCTAGAGTTTAATGGAACAAACTGGGGCCCAGTTAACGCTGCATCCTTTAGCACATTAAATGCTATTCCTAAAGGAGATGGTGCTGGTGGACAAATAGCTTCAGATATATTTAGTGACGCAACAAATCAGGTAACTATTGGTATCCCGACAACATTGCCAAATGTGAAATTTGCAGTAGTTAATCAGTCAACTAACCTAAATTTTGGTGGGGCCAACTTCTCAGATACACCGGGTCAAGGAGCAAATTTTGCTGTGCTTAGATCTAGAGGTACACCTGGTGGTGAGGGTGTTCTTCAGTCGAATGATGCAGTTGGTGTTTTTGCTTACAATGTATGGGACGGGACTTCTGATTTCATTTCGGTTGCCAGTATGAGAGTGGATGCAACTGCTAACCACACTGCAGGATCCAACTATGGTTCGCAATTTACGATAGCAACAATTGCGAACGGAACATCTTCTGAGCAAGATCGCTTTAGGATTCAAGGCGATGGTACTATTGTTCTAAATGACAATACTGCAATTGGAGCCGGTCCTACAACCGGAGCTAAGCTTCAGATTAATCCAGATAATGGGCAGGTTAATGCATTAAGAATTAATCCTGAAGGTGGTGGATCCAACACAGGGGAGCTTCAGTGGATGGATTTGGGTTCTAACTTTGTTGGTTTCAGAGCACCAAATACTGTTGTAAGTAATACGGTTTGGACTTTACCTGATGATGATGGTGGATTAGATGATGTATTAGCTACCAATGGGTTAGGTGAATTATATTGGAGAACTCCTGGAGTATTTGACTCTGATTTAGAATTTGTTGATGGGTCAATCCGTACAATTTATGTCGCTCAGCCATCTACAGGTCCAGGAAACGATTTAGTAATCCACGCTGGTGATGCAGCAAACACAAGTGGTGCAGATGGTGGAGATTTATACTTGTCAGGCGGATTACAAGATGGTGGTGGTTTGCAGGGAGAAGTGTTTATTGATGGCCCAACTACTATTGGATCAGGTTCGCCTCTAGGCGCGAGTTTCTTTTTTGATAGTGGCACTGAATATAATAATACTACGGTTACCGCAACCACTGTTCAAGGTGATGGAAGTACAGTTAGTGTTTCAAAAGCAAGTGGTACAATTGCTTCTGAAGCAACCGTTACAGGAGGAGATAATCTTGGTTCATTCGCCTGGTTAGGATACGATGGTACTGATTATCAACCAGCAGCATTTATTACTGGTACAGCTCTAGAAAATTATAGTACCACTGGTTTTGGAGCCAGCTTGCTAATACATACAGTTCCTTTGGGGTCTACTGCACCGGCTCCAATAGTGGAAATAAATGATGGAGGAATAGAAGTGTTTGAACGTGGAGGTGTTCCCGGAGGAGCTACTTTCTTTAGCGATAACGGTAATGCTGCCAGAATTTCTACTCCAGCTGGTTTACCAGGACCTATGGATTTTGTCTTGCCGCCAAGTGAAGGAGCAAATGGAGAAACACTAACTTCAGATGGATCAGGAGGCACCTATTGGGCTAGTAGCTCTGCGTTTTCAGCATCTAATGAAGTCCCAAGGGGCGATGGAGGAGGACAAGTATCATCAAATATTTTTAGTGATGGATTCTCAGTTTTAGTAGGTTCCAATGACTTTGCATTGGGTCAAAACTTTGGAGTAGTAAATGAAGGGTCTCCATTGAGAACAGCATTTGTCAATTATTCTAGTACTGCCGCTGATGACGCGTCTTCATTGGGATTTGTGAGGGCCAGAGGTTCTGCCGCTATTCCAGCAAGCCCACAGTTGAATGATAGATTGGGAGCAATAGAGTTTAATACTTATATAAGTTCAATTACAGATGCAGCTCAGATCATTGTAAATGCAACAGAAAACCATAATCCGAATGGAGGAGTCGAGATGCTGTTTAGAACTTCTGCAAATGGTCAAAATTCTCCTCAAGACAGAATGAGAATTGATCAAAATGGTGATGTGGAAATTGCAACTTCCTTGAATTTGGGTCCAATGTCTGTAGATAACCTTGGAAATATTACAGCTGCCAATAACGCGGATTTTGGAGATGTTACATTGAGAAGAAGTATAATCAACCAACCTGATCCTGCTGTTGTAGATGCTGATGTTACTTTGGTGATTCCGAGCGATCACAAGTACGTACGCGTGGAGAGCCCAGGTGGTGGAGGTGCATTGAACGAGATTGTAGGAGCAGTAGATGGTCAGGAGATAATTATAGTTAATATAGGAACAGGAAATGTTGTAATTGAATCTCTGGGTTCAGCTGCTGTGAATATCCTTCTTAATAATGATACTCAATATACAATGACGCCAAGAAGCACACTGCACCTAATGTATGTTGGTGGAACTATCAATAATTGGATAGAAATAGGAAGGGCTGCTCAACCATAATTGTAATGAGAAAGTACTTAATATTCATATTACTTCTTTGCGTGTTTAACCTGTCTCATGGACAAGGTTCATTCTACTTTGCTGATTCTACCATATTCAGCCTTGGGGATAGTACACAATTCTATGCGGGAGGAAATACCACGTTTGATGGAGAGCTTATTAATAATGGTGAAATCATTAGCTATAGTAATATTGATTTCGGAGAAAACTCAGAGGTTGGAAGTCTTTCATTTGTGGGACCCGGTGATCAAAGCATATCAGGTGATACTATTTTGGTAATCGATTTTGAGGTGGATAAGGAAAGTGGGGAAGTAATTCTTCTTTCTGAACAAGTTGTTGTAGAAGGTACCTTAGATGTGATAAATGGGGTAATCGATTCAGAAAATGAAGAAGATTTAATCGTAACTGGATCATCACTTGGGGGCGGTGCAGATGGGTATGTAGAAGGGAATCTTGTGGGTTTAGCATCAAATGGCACACTTACATTTCCAATGGGACTCAATGATTATCCGAATTACATCACTCTGTCTACAGATAACCTAAATGCAATTTTTAGAGTTGAGTGCAGGTTACCTTTGTCAGAAAGATTAAGACCTACAGAAGATATGGTTGGAATCGCTGATGAAGTGGAATGGGTGATTACCACCACCAACCTGGATTCTGTCGAAGTTTCAATTTCTACATTATTCAGTGGGGTAGATTTGACGAGCTTTTCAAATGGTCAATCTATTAGAGCCCAGGCTTACTCACCAACTGTTGTTAAACTGGGACCAAACGATACAATCTATCAGGATTTAGGAGTTGCGGAACTTTTAGATGATTTGGTAGATGTTAATAACCTGAGTTCCGGAACTTTAACCAGTGCTGACAAATTCTATGTTAGTCAACAACCTACTTATTTAAGTGTTGCATTGATTCCACAATTGCTTAGACCAGCATTCTTTATTCCAAATGCATTTTCTCCTACCGCATCATTTGAAGAAAACAGAGTCTTTAGACCATACTTCACAGGTGCTAATGTTACGGTTCTGCAAATGGAAGTTTTTGATCAATTCCAGAATAGGTTGTATTCGGTTTCTGAGAATGGAGATAACATTGATTTAAGTGCATATGGTTGGGACGGACTGTTATCTGGTGGACAAAGCTCTGATGAAGGAGTTTATTACTACAATATCCGTATTGTCGCAGGAGGGAATGAATATAAAAAGGTCGGATCTTTTATTTTGGTGAACTGATGAGAAGAATATTCTACATACTTACATTGGTTATGACGTATTCTGTTTCCGCTCAGGACGGTCAGTTTTCTCAGTACTTTACCACCACCACTTTGGTTAACCCTGCATATGCGGGAGTTAGGCCTGAAATGGAATTCTCATCAAACTTTAAGAGGTCCGGCAATCTTGATACGGATGCTTTTTTCGAGTTGGCTCAGGCGACTTTCATTTTTCCATTGAAAGTAACTACCAGTTCCACAAACCAAGTAGGGGGAGTTGGAGCGACCTTCTTTAGAGAACGACGTGGGTTTCAAGGAATCTACACTGCACAGAAGATTTTAGCTACAGGTGCTTATTCAATCAAATTAAGTCAGTTTATTAAAAACCGACTTGTATTTGGTCTACAAGCCGGAGTAGTTCAAACCAAGCTATCCGATGAAGTACTTAACTGGGGATCACAATTCAATCGGTATTTTGGATTTGATGATTCGAGGCAGGGAGAAACTATTGCAACAGGTGCATTTTACTATCCCACTGTGAATTTTGGGTTAATGTATACTGTATATGACAATGAAAACATTTACATCCGTGATAAAAGTTTAATAGTAGGGATCAGCGCGGATAACCTGAATAGACCTAAAACTGGTGATGATTCAAATACGAGGAAGAATATCTTGTATAAAGGATTTGGCTCATTGAAATTACGAATGACACCAAGGTGGTATGTGCACCCGTCAGTATTAACATTATTGGATGAAAGTAATTTGCAATTTAACGTTGGATGTTACTTCTCGACAATCCTAAATTCAGTAAGATCTAAAACCAGTGTACTCATGCATGCTGGTTCATGGTATAGACAAGGAGACTCATTTATTGTGCTTGGAGGCTTCCAGGTGCAGCAGCTCAAGATAGGGGCAAGTTTTGATCTTAATTCGGAATCTTTCTCTGATAACATCGTTTTTAGTCAGTCAAATCCTTCATATGAAGTTAGTTTGACGTATATTATTACTAGATCTAAAAAGGTTAAAAGAGTTTCTAATCCTATTTTCTAAAGAAAAACATGTTGCGAGCTACGATCATAGTGATGGCCCTTACGGTTTCTTCATTGGCAATGGCACAGTCATCGGTTCCAAGATTGATGAAAATTGCTAATGAGCATTATGAAGCAGCACAATACACTGAAGCAATAGAGTTCTATTCACGGGTAGTTAAGCTCAACAAGATTTCTGGAGAGGCTCGATACAAGTTAGCAATGTCTCTATACAGGACTTTGCAATATGATAGAGCCAAGAAACACTATCGATTTCTCTTCGAAAACCAATATCCTGACTACAAACATCTCGCAAATTATTATCTGGGGAATATTCTTAAGCTTAGCAGCTCATTTGAGGTAGCAGATACAGTTTTCGCACATCTTCTTAAACAGCCTGGTGTTCCAGATGAAATATTGGAATTAGCCAAAAAACAACAGGAGGGATGTCAGTTAGCAATCAATCAGAAAAAGCAGAATAGGGGATTTAGAATTTCTGAGATGAAAGAATTCAATTCTGAATATCATGATTTTGGAGCTGTATTGAACAAAGCTGGTGGGACCATGGTATTTGTAAGTACAAGAAATACAGGGAAAAGCCAATTTGATGCCATACAATACGAAGGATTGTTGCCGGATCTCCTTCAATTTTCCAGGAAAGGAGATAAATGGCGTAATAGCACTTCCAAAGATGGTTTCGACAAGTTTAACACGCAATGGTCAGAAGGATCTGGATCATTCACTGCGGATGGTCAGTTTTTTTATTTCACTTCTTGTCGGTCCAATGATGGAGCTGATTGTAAAATTATGGTCAGTAAGTTGGAGGGCGATAAATGGAGGGAGCCTCAAGCTTTAAATGATTTCATCAACATGCCTGGAGTGGAGAATAAACATCCTTACATTACTCAGGGTGGAGATACCTTGTTTTTTGTATCAGACAGACCAGGAGGAATCGGAGGAAGCGATATTTGGATGAGCTTACAGGGTTATGATGAGGGTTCATGGACCCCTGCCATTAACCTGGGAGACATTATCAACACTGCTTCAAATGAGATCACTCCATTCTATTCGTCAAAATTTTCTTGTTTGCTGTTTGCTAGTGATGGACATGTGGGTTATGGAGGGTATGACATTTTTGCAGCAAAAGGAGAATCATTCTTTGAACCTCAAATATATAACCTGGGTGACCCATTCAATTCAGCTCTTGATGACACCTATTTTTACATAACAGATAGTGTAGGATTTATTGCTTCAAACCGAATAGATAAAAGGAATTTAGATCTTTACAATTTCCAGGTTTCAGATGAAAGGTTATATCTGTCACTTCTGATTTCAGGGGAATCTTTGATTGATGAAAGAGTTGTAGCACGTTATAGAGATATCAGGTCTTTGGATTTGACCACCTTTAGGGTTGAAGATTATCAAGGGTTTGAGATTTTTGATCCGGTAAAAAGGGAAAAACCAAAACCATCGTTACTTAGTAATAATCCGTTTGGGGAAGAGGCAACCGAAACGACCACAACTGTAGTTGCATCAAACACCAGTTCAACATCAGATCAAACAACCAACACCTATCGGCCAGAGGTGTCGCCTGAAAAGAACTCTTCCGATTATTACAGTGAGCAGCAATACACTTCTCAATTTGTTGCTGCAGAAATCAAAGACATTGAAGGCCTGAATAAGTCTGAATTTGAGAAGCTGTATTTTGATTTTGGGTCCAAACAACTGAATTACCAGACAGTGATTTCACTACATAATTTGGTTGATCAACTGAAGACTCAATCTGACCCAGTAAATAAAATAGTAATTGTATCAAGCACGGATAATGTTGGAAGCTCCGAGTATAATTTGAAATTGAGCTTAAGTAGAGGAGATTTAATAAAAAGATTTTTGATAGCAAGAGGTCTTCCCGAAGATTTGATAGAAGTAAGCGCTCATGGAGAGAATAATTTGCTTTCCAAAAATGATACCTGGTACAATCATGTTTTTAATAGACGGGCAGAAATTCATATCTATAGTGAAGGAAATATTGTATTAAATACAGCGAGATTACTTCTTGTTAGACAAGATATCAGTTTCTCAGATGCCTTATCTGTTCTTGGAGTCACTCAGAAAGAATTTTTGAGTTGGAATAAATTGAGAGGTGAGACCTTAAAAAGAGGTCAGATCATAAGGGTTGGGAAGGATATTTCAGTGGTGCCAATCAAGTATTTTCTGGAAGAATCGGATATCAAATATCAGTTCTTTCCATATGTTGTCCAGGAAGGTGAGACGGTTCAGTCAATTGTTAGTAAGTTTGGAACACCAGAGGAGTTGTTGATGGAAATCAATCAGCTTGATGGAGACTTGGCTGCAGGAGACGAAATATTTGTTTGTAGGTTTAATTTCTAGAAACTAATACATAAGCTCCCCAGTTGAATGGGTTTTTATTTTCAGTCTTAAAGATGCTTCTTGCATTAAAAAAGGCTTCTTGTGGGTCTTCAACTTGTCTTAATTGTTCGTAATACAAATTCATAAACCTTCTTGCAGCCTGGTCATTGATTTTCACCAAACTAATCAAAACATTATCAGCACCTGCCACTAAAAAGGCTCTTTGAAGACCAAATACACCTTCACCATTTTTTACTGTTCCTAATCCCGTTTCGCAGGCTGCCAATACCACGACACTAGTTTGATCGAGCACCAAATTCATTGCTTCATACGCAGAGAGAATACCGTCTTCATTTCCTGCTTTACTTAAGTATAGGCCACTACTATTTAATGGTTCGGTAAAACTTGGATCTTCGTTGAAGTAACCATGTGTTGCAATATGTACCACACCGGGATTATTTAAGGCCTTTACTTTATCTTCAGTCGCATCATTATAATAAAAAGTCTCCGACCGCCACTTTCTGACATCCAATATGTTGGTAATATCCTGAGCTTCTCTTTCAGCCCCTGGCAATGGAGCTAGCTTATAATTTTCGCCTAAAGTGGTAAATGCCGGATTCCCGAATATTCTTGCTTCACGTTTTAGGCGTTTCTTTTGTTTACCGAGGAAATCTTTAGTACTTGTAATATTGATGATGTCATATTTATCAGATACATATTGATCATTACTTGCATCATAAAATACAGAAGGATTCACTTTGTAAAATATACCATCTGGAGCCATGTATACGCGCTTGACATCTGGAATCTGCTGGTCCACTACTCTCCAGAACGTCCCATAACTTGTGGTGTCTTTTAACCCGAACTTCAGGAGGTTGGTGTATTTTGAAAACCCCCTATCAAAATCAGCATATTTCGACCATTTGATAGATTTTAAACTGGAATCTGATTCAATAATAAAGGCTACATAATCAGATCTGTCTTCAAACCCCTGGTTGATCTTTTCGTCTTCTACTTTGATGGAGTAGTTTCTGTATTGAATGATCTCCAAAGCAACTGAGCTGTCCGGCAACACTCCACCAATTTGCTGCCATGTATAATATCCTGAATTCTCCTGATCAGAAAATACCTTGAAACTAAGCGATAGTTTTTTCTCTAAATCATCAGACTCCTGCTCGAGCTTTTCGAGCGAAATACCATGCATGGAACGATCTTCCTCAGATAAAAGATAGGCCTGGGCCAATTTGTATTTTACATCTTTCCATTCCTCGTATGTTCGTTTAATGGATTGATCATTACTAGACTGAACCAGCTTTCTCATCTTGTCAGCCGCATAAAACAAAACACCTTTTGTATTGATGAAATGATTTAGTGCTGTTTCTGACCATTTGGTGTCAAAATATTTATCTGAAAAGGCTAAAGCACAGAATCTCTCAACATTGTTTTTAGTCTCTTTGAAGTAAAGCTGGCGTTGCTGTCTGGTCAAAACCGGGAAGATCTGACGCATATGTTGAATTTCAATTTCAAGAGCTTCATTAAGTACTTTCAAGGCGTTAGTGGTGTCTCCACTTGCCAGATGGTATAAGCCCATGTCATTTAAGGATTTGATGTAGGTTGGATGATTTTTCCCCAGTGATTCCTCTCTAACTTTTTTGGCATTATACAATAATTTACCGGCCAAAGAAATATTGCCTAATTGAATATATATGAGTCCAATATTGTTAAGTGTGGTAGCGTACCTTTGATGATGCTCACCGTAGATCACCTTGTCCATATCAAGCACTTTCATATACAGGTTTAGTGCTTCGCTGAGATTGCCTAATTCTTTGTTGGTGTGTGCGAGATTATTAATACAACTGGCATAATCCGGGTGCATGCTACCAAATAAATCACGAAACCCTTCAGCACTTTTTTTGAAATAATCCAAAGCCTCCTGAGTTTTTCCTTGCCGCATATAGATAGTTGCCAGGTTGTTCATCATATATGGCCTGATAGTTCGCATGTCCTGAGTGAGCTCCAAAGCATTCTCAAGATGTTTCTGAGCAGATTGAATATCATTTATTTTATAGTACAGTAGTCCAAGACCATTGAGCGTTTCCAGGACCAGAATGGAATCACTTGGAAAGTCTTTGTTTTTCATTTCCAGATTGTGAAGCAAATAGCTCTCCGAATCTGAGTATTCCCCCTGTTCAATTTTAAGAGCTGAGAGTCTATCAATGGCGGTTAAGTAAAGCATTTGATTTCCTCCTGCTTTTGACAACTCAATGGCTTCTACAAGTTTTTTCTCACTTGCATCCAAATCACCGAAGTGTCTGTAGGTTGTGCCAATTTCAATTAACAATCGTATGGTAAGTGAGTCTTCAAGGAAAATCTCATCTCCAACAATTTCTGCAGCGTTTAAAGCTGTCATACTCTCATTGAATTTTCCCGTTTCACGATAAAAGACTCCCTTTTTAAATAGATGAAAAACATTTTCCAGACTCTTATATCCGTATGCTTTTTCTACTATTTTATCAGCGGTTTTTAGCATTTCTCCTGCTTCTGAGAAATTACCGGTTTCATTATAAAGCGCTGATAAGTTGTAGTAAGTATCTAGTTGTTCGATGGAGGTTGAATCATCACTGGTTTTTGCTTGTGCTAATGCTCGTTTGAAAGTTTCTAAGGCCAGAGTTTGATCTTTGGCTTCCCAAACAGCCAACCCGACTAGGTTATAAACGCCGATTAGACCGATATCAACATTACATTCATTTGCATCCAGTTTTTGCAACAGTTCATTGGAGTAATAAATGGTCTTTTCATTCTGGTGGTATTTAAAATATTCAATACTATCCAATAACTGAAGACAACTTTGTGCCTGAGCTAAAAGTGGAGTAAACCCAATAAAAAGTATTAAAATGAAATGACCTACGCTTTTATTCAATGTAATTGGAATTATGGATATATATAAAAATAATACATTTTCCTTCCTTGTGAATTGAAAAGCCCCAATTTTCGATAAAAGCGGATTCCTGGTCTATTTTCTATTACTGTACGCCCATAGGATTAATAGCGGGTGAATTATGATCAGTCTTACCCATGCTACCCAGGCAGGAACACATAGCCCATCGGAGACACACCCTCCTAATTCAATGAAATACCAATGAGATGGAATAAATGCTACCAGCATGGCTATTGTCAGGTAAGCTGAAATTTTCCTTGTTTTTTGAATGGCAAACCCAATACCCAGCAATATTTCAATAATGCCTGCAGCAACGTTTATGAATTCCGGATATGGGAAATAATCAGGTATAAGCGGAAGGTAAAATCCTGGGTCTCTAAAGTGATTAAATCCAGCGAAAATATAAAATGCGACAATTAAGACTCTGCTTACTTTTTTCATTTTAATTGCCATTTAAGGTTTTTGTGTACAGAGTATAAGATTGCAAAAAATGGATACCACCAGATTAAGTCATTTGTAAAAAGGGTAGCTCCGAACCCTAGTGGGGCGTTACCAGTAAAGTAATTCATCACGAACCCAAGTGGTCCGAATAATTTCCCTATTAATCCAACTGCAACAATTGGCCAATGTCTCAATGGAGAATAGCTCGCCCACCAATACCCTAAACCGTAAACACCAATCACCATGCCCATGCCTTGCCAGATCATAGGGTGATTCAGGGGCTCCATTCCCGTAAGGGTAAAGAAATGATCTGGAAAGAAAATTACCCAGGCTCCCCAAATCAAGTTGTAGATAGCAGCAACTTTAAGCACCAAACCCATCCAGGGCTTTTCCAATTCTTCTATATTCATTTCAGGTATTCGTTTATTTGAGTAGTTGGTTGATTAGGTCTTGCATAATTAAACCTTGCAATCTTTTTTGGACTGAGATATGCATCCAAGCCATTAATAGAGGTAGTATCAGCTTCATTCAAATCAATAAAACCATCAGTCTTGATAAGATTTTCTTTCAGTTTTATTTCCTGAATACTACCAAGCACCAGAATTGTATCATTTATTGCTATTTTATACTCTTCTTCGAACTTCATACCTATTTGTATGTGCGATTCTTTCACATATGGTACTCCTCCAAAACCTGATAATTCTTTTGTGAAACCACAGATTTCAAATTCATCTATCTCTTCCTCATATTTTGCAGATGTCTGGTGAGCCTGTTCTACAATTTGGCTATTAACATGATTAATGGTATAGTACCCAATGTCCTTTATGTTCTTGTAAGTATTTCTTGGGACCGTGGTAGGCCTTGTAACAAACCCCAAAACTGCAGGATTACTTCCAAAATGAGTGACGGAACTAAACACAGCAACATTATATATGCCTTTTTCACTTACCGTTCCAATCAAATTAGAACTTTTGAATCCAGAGATTGAATTAATGAAATTATTCCGGTACAATCGCTCCATACCCTGTATCTCTTCTCTTGAAATTGATAACATATTCAATTTTATAATTTGAATACCCAACAAATACAGACCCGATAATGTTGGTTTTTTTGTGTGAAACAAAATCAAAAGAAATATCAAAAGCTTGCTCTGATACTTGGGGATCAATTATTCCCAGACCATAGTGCTCTGGAACCAGATGAAGAAACTCTGTTCTTTATGGCTGAGGATTATGATTTATGTACTCATTTCAAATACCACAAGCATAAATTGATCTTATTCTTATCGGCGATGAGATCGCATGGTGATTTCATCAGGACTAGTGGTGACCTTGATTACTGGGAATTAAACGAATCAAACAGGAATAAATCTTTTGAGGATAAGCTGAAAGAAACAATTCTAAAGAGCGGTATTTCGGAGATTTCCACTTACGAAGTTTCGGATTCCTTTTTCAGAAATAGATTACTGAAGCTGGCGGAAGAACTGAATCTTAAAATATCCTTTAAATCCTCACCAGCATTTCTTACCAGTCAATCCGATTTTACTAATTACCTGGGACAGGTCAAGAAACCATTTATGCATACCTTCTATCAGAGACAAAGGAAAGCAATGAATCTTTTGTTGGATGAGTCAGGAAAACCAATGCATGGTAAGTGGTCATTTGATGAGGATAACAGGAAGAAGTTACCAACCAAGACTTACGTCCCACAAAGAAATGTTGCAGCTTCAACTACTCACACTGAAAAAGTTATGAAGCTGGTCGATCAATTATTCCATGATCATCCTGGTGATATTAAATTCTTTAATTGGCAGACTACAAGGGATGGTGTATTGAATGAGTTACAGCATTTCCTGGATGAAAAGTTTAGTCATTTTGGTCCGTATGAGGACGCCATTGAACCGGAACACACCTTTATGTTTCACACCACATTGTCACCTTATTTGAATATGGGTATTATTACTCCTCAGGAATTGGTGAACGCAATTGTCAGCTATGCTCAGAAAAATCAAATTCATTACCCAAGTGTGGAAGGTTTGATTCGACAAATTGTTGGATGGAGAGAATTTGTGAAAGGTATTTATGACAATTATGAGGAAAAGCTGCAATCAAACTTCTTCGATCATAAGAATACCATGAAAGCGTGTTGGTATGACGGGACCACAGGAATAAAACCTTTGGATGATAGTATTAAGAAAGCTGTACAGCATGGATATACACATCATATTGAAAGACTGATGATACTGGGCAATTTTATGTTGCTGTGTGAGATACATCCTGATGAGGTGAATAAATGGTTTATGGAAATGTATGTTGATTCTGCGGATTGGGTGATGTTGCCAAATGTGTATGGAATGAGTCAATTTGCAGATGGAGGAATTTTTGCGACCAAACCCTATATCGCAGGAGCCAATTATATCCTCAAAATGAGCCATTATAAGAAATCAGAAACATGGGTAGAAACTGCAAATGGATTGTACTGGAGGTTTATTGATCGGAATAGAAGTTTATTTCAGAGTAACCCCAGAATGTCAATGATGACCAGGACATTAGATAAAATGGATGATCAGAAGAGAAGCAATTTGTTTGAAAAAGCTGAGACTTTCATTTCCTCAGTAACAAACAATTGAAGAATTTGACTGTTAAAATTCCATAAAATCTATCATATTTGAGAGTTGAAATGTTTCAATATTTTTTGGAAGTTTAAGAATGAGTGAAGAGCTAAAATACGATAATGCGAAAGCTTCTTTGATTGAAGCGTGGGGTTCTCTTGGAACAAGCTGGGGAATTAATAAGACAATGGCGCAGATCAACATCCTATTGTTAATATCCTCCAAACCCCTCACTACTGATGAAATCATGGATGAATTAAACATCTCAAGGGGGAATGCCAATCTCAACTTAAGAGCATTATTAGATTGGGGTGTCATCTATAAAAAACATATTCCAGGAGACAGAAAGGAATACTTCTACTCTGAAAAGGATATTTGGGAAATGGCCAGGATAATCTCGAGGGAACGAAGGAGAAGAGAGTTAGAACCTGCATTGAAGGTTTTGAAAAAAATAGCAGAGCTTGAATCCAACGGTAACGAAGATGCTGAGGAATTAAAGAAAGTATCGAAAGATCTTGAAGAATTCACCACACAAGCCATGCAACTGCTTGAGAAACTGTCAGATATGGAGAAAAGTAAGATCGGAAAATTGCTAATTAACATGATATAAAAATTTTTTTTATTGAATTTTCAATATTTTTTGAAAGTTTGAGAAACATTATAATAACTTTTGTGGTTTATACATCAAAGTAACTGCAAAAGAATATGGAAACTACCTTCGATTATGCTTTAGACTCACACAGTAAACCGTTAATGGGTTTCGCTTTAAAGTTGACTAAAGACTACAATGATGCAAGTGACCTGCTTCAGGACACAATGATGAAAGCATTCAGCAATCAGCACAGGTTTCAAGAAGGAACAAACTTATCAGCTTGGTTGCATACAATAATGAGGAACTCTTTTATCTCAAACTATCAGCGTATGGTGAGACAGAAGACTTTCATCGACAAAACGGATAATACATACTTCATCAATTCACAAAGCACCTCTAAAGCAGATGACGCTACTGTGGATTTGAATTATAAAGAATTGCTAAATGAGATTAAAAGATTAGATGATCTCTATAGCGAACCATTTCTAATGTATTATGAAGGATTTAAATATCATGAAATTGCAGATAGAATGGGTGTTCCAATTGGAACGATTAAAAATAGAATACATGTAGCAAGGCAGAAGATTAAAGGCTTTGTGAAAAGATAGGTTAAGTTAGTTAGATGTGTAATGTGAAGTTGGTTAGGCAGGGGCGATAAGTTCCCTGCCTTAAATGTTGACAAAGAAAGTAATAGCTAATACTACCGTCCAGATAAGGGCTCTGCCAAGATTAAATTGAATGAGTGATTTGATTGAATCCTCAATGTCAGTACGCATAGAAATCTTGTTGTGGAGTGGTACCGCGTGAACAAAAGTGATATACCAGGCAGCAAGAACTAACGCCAAAGTAACAACTTCAAGAGGGGATTTATCCTGGTATAAAATATAGCCGTGAAGGAATAGCTGAGAGATCATTAAAGGCATCACAACAATCGTAATTCCTTTTGTATAGCGATGATGCCACCGTTCCAGATTGGAAGGGTTAAAATATTGAAAGGCTGGATATACTACGAGTTGAACTAGCCAAATCATAATAAAAACGCCAAAGTCAATCATTGTTATTAGCGTGTTCATAGGGAAGAAACATGTTCCTTCCCGATTTTGTTAGACTTTAAAAGGAATTTGATGAAAGCAATAGTTTGGTTTAGGAGAGATTTGAGAGTACGTGATAACGAAACACTAAAACAGGCTCTTGAAAATTTCGATGAGGTGTTCCCAATTTACGTGTTTGATGAAAGTGAATGGAAAGAAACAAATCTTGGCTTTCCAAAAACAGGGTCATTCAAAACTAAATTCTTATTTGAATCTGTTAGTTCACTAAATGAAGGAATTAAGGAACTCAATGGAAAGCTAATCATTAGAAAGGGAGATCCTGCCAGAATTATTAATAGTTTAGCTCAGGAACTTGGGGTAAGCACAGTCCTAGCCTCCAAAGAATGTACAACTGACGAAATCAAACAAGAGCTGCAGCTAGAGAAATTACTTTGGAAGAACGGCATACAACTAGAACTGATTTGGCAAAGTACGCTATACCACCTATCAGACCTACCCTTTCCAATAAGCCACTTACCAGATATCTTCACGGAATTCAGGAAGAAGGTTGAAAAAGAATCTTCAGTTCGGGATGAAATACAGGAAATCGCACCTTTTAAGAAATCAAGCTCAGTCGCTTCTATTCAAATTCCAACTTATTCTGATCTGGGGCTGGCTGAACCATGTCTGGATAAGTTATCGGCATTTCCTTTCAGAGGAGGTGAAGACAATGCATGGGACAGGTTGAGAGATTATTTTTGGGAGAATCAACATCTAAGTAATTACAAAAATACCAGAAATGGAATGATCGGTACGGAGTTTAGCTCTAAGCTTTCTGCATTTCTGTCTTTGGGAAATATTTCCGCCAGAAGCATCTATCATCAGGTGAAGAAGTACGAGAAAATGCTTCAAAAGAATAGCTCTACTTATTGGCTGGTATTTGAACTGATTTGGAGAGACTTCTTCCAGTTTGTTGCTAAACGATATAATAGCAGATTATTCAAAGTGACTGGAATAAAGTTGAAAGGCATTTCATATAATGAGGAGGTTGAGACATTCCGAAAGTGGTGTTATGGAGAAACAGGCCAGCCGTTTATTGATGCCAACATGCGAGAACTCCTCGCAACTGGCTACATGAGCAACAGAGGAAGGCAAAATGTTGCCAGTTACCTGGTCAATGATTTAAAAATTAACTGGACCTGGGGAGCCATGTGGTTTGAATCTCTTTTGATTGATTATGATGCTGCAAGCAACTGGGGAAATTGGAATTACATCGCAGGAGTAGGTAATGACCCAAGAAGTGATCGCTATTTCAATACTGAAAGTCAAGCTGAGAGATATGACCCGAAAGGAGAGTTTGTCAACCGGTGGTTGGACCGTTCTGATATGTCATTAAAATACTAGGAGTTTTTATTTCTGCGACATCTTTCGCTGCAATATTTCACTTCATCCCAATTCTTAGACCACTTCTTTCTCCAATTGAAGGGTAAGCCACAAGTTTTGCAAACCTTGGAAGGAAGATGTGATTTCTGGTGAGTCATCTTTTTGAAACGTGATTGTTGGATATCTGCCTTTGTCTTGAGCATTTAAACCTTAAATCCGAGTCCTCAACTTTCTTAAGATGCTTGGTTTTTCTATTCTGAACTCGCTCCCTCCACATCAGGAAACTGCTCTTTTTCATACTATTCCTCATAATTTTAATGACTTCCTTTTCCGGCAGGTCAAACTGTGTCTGGATGGCATCAAATGGAGTTCGGTCTTCCCATGCCATCTCAATTACTCGGTCAATCACCTCCGGACTCAACTCTTTCTTCTTCATTTTGTAGTGCTAATATTTTTCTTGCTTCTTCTCTGGTATGTCTTTTATTCTTTATAGACCATAGGTTCTTGGATGCCTCCTTATATGTCTGCTTTACATCCACAATCGGGAAGGGATAATCTTTACCAATCTTCACCCCATACATGTTTTCTTCCATGGCCGTCATGGTCCATGGTTTGTGTTTAAACTGCAATGGTAAATTCTTCAGTACTGGAACCCATTTTGAAATAAACACAGCATCAGGATCATTGTCTTCTGATTGCTTAACAGGATTATAAATTCTGACGGTATTGTATCCCGTAGTGCCAGCTTGCATTTGAAACTGTGGGTAGTGTATTCCTGGTTCAAAATCCAGAAATAAGCTTGCCATATAATCAGCTCCTCTTTTCCAGTCGAGCCATAGGTGATGGGTGAGAAAAGATACCAACATTGATCTCATTCGAAAATTGAGGTAACCGGTTTCAATTAAGCATTTCATACAGGCATCAATGAGTGGGTATCCGGTATTTCCGGTTTCCCATGCCTGATACTTTTGTTCACTCCAATTATCTCTGATTTCATTATAAGCAGGATTGATATTCATGTATTCATATCTATCCATCATTTCAAATTTTTGTATAAAATGACAATGCCACCTTAGTCTCGACAAGAATGATTGAATGTTACGTTTGCTTCCTCCGTTTTTTGAAGCTTCCTTACCTGCTTGATATACTTGTCGCATCGACAGATTTCCCCATGCTAAATATGGCGAAAGCCTGCTACAGGATTTTCTACTATACTCTGGTTTTGATATATGCTTATTGTAATTGTTAACTCTCACTTCAAAGAAGCTCTTCAAATAAAGTTTTGCCTTGCTTTCACCGCCTTCCTGGAAACTTGGATGTCTAGTTTTGAACTTCGAATCAACCTGTAAGTCATTAATTAATGAACCTTTCAATTTAACACTTTGCAGTTGCTCAATCTCAGGATTTTCAACTAGGCATTCCATTTTAGAATACCAATGTTTTGGCCAGTTATTCCTTTTCCTGATTCCTCTAATAACTCCTCCGGTTGGAGTTTCAGTCCAATTAATTCCATTGGTCTTACAAAACTCAGCTACTGCTTTATCCCGATCATAAGTGATTTGTATACCGGTTTCCTCATGACTGAAAATAATTTTGATTTGATATTGTTCTGTAAGTCTTGTGAAGAATTCTTGTACTTCAGTTTGAAGAAGATATAGCTGTTGGTTATAGAATTTTAGTTGTTCTGCTAAGTCCGAAAAGCTTTCATAAACGAACCTCCAATGTCTTTCATCCGATTGTGGTGCATTAATGAGACTTGGCTCCAGAAACCCAATTAATAAAGTTGGTCTCCGATCATCAATTGCCAGTTTCAAAGGCAAATGATCCATTAACCGGTAATCTCTTTTAAACCAAACAATATTGATTTCAGGTTTGCTCATTGATAAGTGAAACCTGAGAAGAAGAGGGATTGTTAATTCAAATTCAAAATATTTTCCCGATCAATAAATGATGCCATATCTTCTCCTAATAGTTGATATGTCAATTGGGAAGGATGGACTCCATCACTAAAAAAATCGGTATTGGTATATTTACCATTTGCGCTCCAATCTTTGAGTTTGATGATTTTGTGATTGTAAAAAACACCGTCATACTCATTCGCAACATGGCCGAGTTCTTCACCCAGAATTTCAATCAGGTTTCCCATTACAAATTTCAATGGTCTGGTAAATGCCGCAAATTCCTTAACCGGGGGCATGCAATTAAATGCAATAGGAGTATCCGGATATTTCTTTTTACAATCCTCAATAAATAACCTGATTTCTCTCTTCCAGCTTATTGGGTTATTCAATTTAAAAGTGTCGTTACCACCTGTCCCAACAATGATGAGATCGAATTGCTTCTCTGGAGATTGAGGAAGTAATTCTTTCCGGACTTGTTTCATGGTATAACCACTTTTACCGTGTACCAACCAGTCGACTGAAAGCCCCTTTTGATTACTTAGGTTCCTGGCGAAAGTTCCTGGAAAACCTTCCTGATGAGTTTTTACCCCAACTCCGGCAACAGTACTTTCCCCAATCATTAATACAGAAATTTCCTTAGAGCCATTAACTTTTTCATAGCCCGTTGGCCCTTCCGCTTCTGGAAGATCCGGAATCCTTTTTTTGATCAGTTTTCCCTGAACATAGATAATTGGAATCAGAGGAATAGAAACTATCGCTCCAAGTAAATATCTCACACTCATGTCCTGACTTATTTTATCTCTTTCTCCTTTTGAGCATTGACAAAAAGAATATTTCCAATGTCATCATAACCCTGTAATATTGAATCGCCAAGCTGCTTGATAGCCTCACTTCTAAAACCGATGATAGTAAGATCAGCTGTTTTAGAAACCATGTTGATGATGTCTTTGTTGCTTTTATCGTCTGGTTTGGAGATCACATTGATGTTTGAAGGACGTATAGGCATTCGACCTTCGGTGGCTAATTCCTTTAGGTACTCCTTCTGTTCCAACACATCCTGATCCGGAAAGATTGCATAAATCTCAATATGAGCCTTTTGCCAATCCGGGTGTCCCATCATAATGTAACCAAGTAGGATCATCAAGTTGGCATTCTCAAAATCGGATTGAGTTATCCAGATGTGAATTTCTTGTTTGTGGCCAAATCCTTTTTCAGAGCTGGCCAATATGGTGATATCAAATTCTGCTGCTCTTACCAACGGAATGTTGTCGATAATGTCTTTTGTGTTTTCATTGGTTACTCGTGAGAATTCAAATAAAAACATGTTTCCCTCTTTTCCAGAAATGCTTGGAAGCTGAAGCGCTTGGGCAATCGCAGTGGTGTAAGAAGGAGATACCATTGTGTCTAAGTAAACATTAGACCGTCTACCTCCTGATACTTTAATCAGGCTTTGAAGATCCATTTCCGCCTGCATGTTTGTTTCTCTGGAGAGATATCCTTTTATGTAATGAATGTAATTACCAAATCCGTATCTATGGCTCATCCATCTTAGTAGATCAAAGTCCGCGGTTCTTTTGAATGCGTTTTTAGTAATGCAAATAATAGAAGGTCTCCAATCAGTATCGTCTGTTTCAGCATTTTGAAGGAATATTTGAATGCTTCTGGAAAGCTGAAAAATCACGCCCTGGAAAATCTTGGCAAGACCTCTTTTATCAGTATTAGATCTGGAAATGATGATGTAGATGATAAGCATTATCACTAATGATCCTACTGCATAAGGTGCATTCATAGAGAACATCAAATAAAAACACATCAAAGCTCCCACAAGAGAAAGTGGCCATTTTGATTTAAAAGTAGGTCTGTAGGATGGATCTGCAGCAAAATGATGAAGGAATGAAATCAAACATATTGCTCCGTATGTCACCATGAAAAACATGGAAATGATTTCTGCTACAAAGTTTACATTACCAATAGCAACAAAAACAATTGCAATAATACTTGTGATGATAATACCATTGATAGGCTCTTTTTTCTTCTTGCTCTCTTTGCTTACCCACGTGTTAAAGCTAGAATTACCAAATACTTTGTCACCAGCTAGTGCTTGCAATGTCCTGGGAGCAATCATAATTGAACCTAGTGCCGAGGATAGTGTTGCACAGACTAAACCAATTGGGATAATTGGTCCCCAATAGGCGATTTGAGTCATTATGAGTTGATCATTTGCCAAATCTTCTGGACTGGCTGCAATATTAAGCTTGAAAGCCGCAGCAACATAAATAAGCATTCCGGCTAAAGTAGCCCAAATGGTACCCGATGGGATTGATTTCTTAGGGTCTTTTAAATCTCCCGATAAACCAACTCCTGCAGCCATTCCTGTGAATGCAGGGAAAATAATTGCGAATACATAAAAGAAACTATCACCATCAGGGATTTTGGTTAGAAAATCTGTGGTGTTAGTTGATTGATATTCTGTTGTGCCTGCAAAGAACATCAAAATTGATACAAACAAAATGGCCACAACAGCATACAATGCTTTTACTCCAAGGTCTGCGCCTTTTGTTAGCATGAGTAGACTTACGAAAAGTGCTAGTGGTACACTGACAAATCTTTTATCTGTAATCCCCAGTTGATAAACCTGATTGACATAATCAAAAACCGGAGAGAATGCTTCTGCGCATGCTATTATATAGAAGGCTACACTTACTGCCTGTGAGAGAAAGAGGGTAATCCCAATCGCAGCACCAATGTTTATTCCGAAAGATCGTGAGATAATATAGTAGACGCCACCTCCCTCTACTTTTTGATTTGTCGCAATTTCTGCAACTGCCATAGCCGTTGGGAGCGTGACCAAATGGCCGATTACGATAATCCCTAAAGTTCCAAGTAATCCCACATGTCCTACAGCATAACCAAACCTTAAGAAGAGGATCGCTCCAAGGATGGTTGAAATGGTGGTCATGAATACTGGTAGAGTACCAAATTTTACTTTACCATCAGTTGGGGCTGTCGACATAGAAAAAATTATTCGCTGTTGAGAGAGCCAATATATAAATTAATCAGTTTGATCACTTCAAATATTTAAAAAACTACAACATACTTCCCGTTAATAGTTGAAAAAGCTGAGTGAATACCGGTTATTTATTTGCTGAGATATTTACGGCGAATGGGGGGTCTGATGCCGTATTTTGTTAAAATTCGATGTACTTATGATGTAGTATTTGATTGAGAGCTGTGAGGAATTGATGTATTCTATTTATAAATAATGTGTAAAAATCCTTTCTACATTTTTACGCGAACCAATAAATGTTAATATGAAAGGAATTTACAAGAATTACGTCCTGGGAATACTGTTTCTGGGACTCAATTTTTCAATGCTCGCCCAGTGTCCAACGCTGGTTTGGAGTGATGAATTTGATGGAAACTCACTTGATTTAACCAAATGGGAACCTCAAATCGGTGATGGCTGTGATATCAACCTTTGTGGTTGGGGGAACAATGAGTTACAATATTACAAGGCTGAAAATGCTGTAGTCAACAACGGAACCTTAAAAATAATTGCCAAGAAAGAAAGAGTAAAAAGCAAAGGTTATACTTCGGCTAGGTTGAGGTCCAAAGGATTGGGGGACTTTACGTTTGGAAGATTTGAAGCCAGGATTAAGCTTATGACCGGGCAAGGGTTTTGGCCGGCATTTTGGATGCTCTCAACTAACGAGCCATACGGCGGTTGGCCTCAAAGTGGTGAAATTGATATCATGGAATACCTGGGCCAGGAAACTGAAAAAACGTTTGGGACTATTCACTACGGAGATTTATATCCAAACAACCAATTTCAGGGGAGAGATTTCTTGCTGTATGATGGGTCTACTTTTGATCAGGACTTTCATGTGTTTGCGGTTGAATGGGAAGCAGATGAAATCAGGTGGTATGTTGATGATATTTTATTCTCCACCAAAACAAGTGCTGACATAGCCCCTTACAATTGGCCGTTTGACGCTACCAATCAAATGCATTTTCTTCTGAACCTTGCCGTTGGTGGGAACCTGCCAGGGGACCCGGATAGCTCCACACCATTCCCAAGTCAGATGGAGGTTGATTATGTGAGAGTTTACGATTTATTCAACCCTTCAATATCTGGCGATCGGTTAGTCTCTAATCAAGAGTCAGGGGTAACTTATACGATCAATAATGCCAGTGGAGGTTCTTCATTTAGCTGGAGTGTTCCGGCAGGTGCAACGGTTGCAAGTGGTTCCAATAGTAATCAGGTTACTGTGGATTGGGGGGCAACAAGTGGAGATGTAATTTGTAATGTGACAACAAACTGCATTACGAAATCCTACAAAATCAATGTCACAGTAGAACCACCATTTATTTACGATTTTTCTTTTGAAAATTTTGATCAGCCTGCAAACGTGACGCTAAGTTCAGTGACAGGTCAGCTGGAGGAAGTATCAAACCCAAACGCCTCAGGAGTTAATACTACTGCAAATGTTGCGGAGTATGTAAGAAACAATCAGGAGCAGTTCGATGTAATTGCTTACTCCACTAGCTCAATTTCGGATGCTGGATCATACAAGCATCGACTTGAAAAATTTTATATGGATGTACTAACCTCTGCACCGATAGGAACGGAAATTATTGTTCAACTGGAGAATAGCACCGAAGCTACTTCATCGAATTACCCAACAGGGCGACACAGCAGATATTCCGGAAAAATTACTCAAAATGGAGCTTGGCAAAGAATTGAGTTTGATTTTCTAGATGCCCCGGATGGCTCAAGTTCAGATACAGGTGTGGATCAGATAATCATTCTTTTTGCTTCAAACAGTTTTACAGGAGATACCTACTATTGGGATAATTTCGATAGCTATACAATCGATGATGGCTCTGGACCGACTAATAATCCTCCAGTGGCTTCATTTACATATCAGGCCAACGACCTAAGCGTAGATTTTAATGCTTCCGGAAGTTCAGACTCAGATGGTAGTATCACTAGTTACCAATGGGATTTTGGAGATGGCAATTCGGGATCTGGTGAACTAATCAGTCATACCTATGCAGCTTCTGGAGACTACACGGTGACACTTACCATCGAAGATAATGAAGCAGCTATCGACTCTGATGTTCAGACTGTGTCAGTTTCTGAAGGTGGAGGTGCTGCTGTTTCTGTGCATGTTCAAAGCATAGTTACTGGTACGCAAAGTGCAGGTCAGGGGAATAAACGAGGGACTGCCACAGTTGTGGTTCATGATGATAATGAAAGCCCGGTACAAGGTGTAACGGTTTCAGGGACATTTTCAGGAACATTCTCGGAATCTGTTTCGGGTGTAACAGACGCTTCAGGTTCAGTAACCCTTGTTACCTCAGCTACTGCAAAAGGTGGAGTTACTGTTGGGTTCTGTGTTGACAATTTGGTTGACGGTTCACTGGTATATGACAATTCTCTAAACGACATAACATGTGTTGGCTCTGGAGGTGCTCGTTTTGATAATTCTCAGGATGAGCTTGAGAATCCTTTTGAATTTACCGTTTTTCCAAATCCGTTTACAGATCAGTTGTCTCTGAGGGCTGCAATGAAAACCAAAAGTGAAATCCGATTGCAAATTTTTGATATCAGTGGGCAAAAGGTTTATCAATCTGTAGAAAAATTATCTGTGGAAAATCAGGAAATTTCATTTAATCTGGCCAATCTGGAGCCTGGTATCTATTTCATGGATATTATTCTGAATTCAGAGAAAATCCGACAGAAAATTATGAAAAATTAACACTTTCCAAATATAATTTTTGGTTAAAAACAGGCTTCTAGAATATTCTAGGGGCCTTTTTTGTACTTTTCGAAATTTTTTCAAAAAAAATAATATTCCGTGGTAGGAATTATTACAGCCCATCTGTTTCATTGACGTGAATGGGTCAAAAGATTCATTCGGAATTTTAATAGTTAACCAAACAAATTGTATAATGAGAAAGCTTAACTCGCTACTACTTATGGTAGCATGCGCATGCCTAATTTTTACTTCATGTGATAACAACTCAGAAATCACTTCAGAACAAGAAATTCCTCAAGAAGTTTTAGCTCACCTGGAAGCAGCCCATTTTGATACCGATCATGTAATGGTAACAGAAGGTGGTTATATCGTAGAAGGAGATATTTTCTTTACTGAGCAGCAAATCCTGAACTTAAACCCAGGAAGCCACTTACCACATGCTGAGCAGTATTCTACTGATAACCTTGTTACAGGACTTCCAAGAGTAATCACAATGTATGCTTCAGAAGGAAGAAAAGGTTACAGCCCTGCTATGATTGCTGGACTAGACGAGGCGATCGCAAGGTTTAATGCAAGAGGATTAAGTATAACTTTCCAAAGAATTTCAAACAGCAGAAGTGCAGACATAGTAATGACTAGACTGAGCAAAAGAGATGAAAGAAGAGGCGTTTTAGGCTCTGCTGGATTCCCTACAGCTTCTGGAGATCCTTATGGTGAAATCAAAATGAGTGGTATCCTTGAGTCTTCTTACGGACTTAGCACTGACGGTATCGCTACAATCATTGCACACGAAATGGGTCACTGCATTGGTTTCAGACACACTGATTACTTCGACAGAAGCATCAGCTGCGGAGGTTCAACTGCAAATGAAGGAGATGGTGGCGTAGGAGCAAACCATATCCCTGGAACTCCAACTGGAGCTGATCTTGCTGGAAATGGATCATGGATGCTTGCTTGTACTGATGGATCTGACAGACCATTCACAAGTGCTGACAGAACTGCTTTAGATTATCTATACTAAGAAATAGCAGAATCTAGTAATATTTTACCTGAAGGGGTGCTGAGATGTGGTTACAGCGCCCTTTTTTTATTTACTTGAATCTAATTCTCGCCATCACATTAGGAGTGAATCCAAGTGCAAGGTTTTCAATTCTTCTTGCTCCTGATAACCCTTCATTCCTGAAATAAGTATTGAGCTTGTTTTCTCTCCCGGTAAGATTCCAGAAAGCAACACCAAATTCACCAACCAGATTATCGCCTATATTGAACCAATATTTACCAGAAAAATCAACTCTCAAATAATCATCCTGACGTTCGGTATTAGGGTTCAGGTAGTTGATTCGTCCTCCAATTATTGTAGGGTCACCAGGATTGGTAAAGGGGCTTCCAGACCTCCAATTAACATTAGTTGAGAGCTGCAAGTGATTGTCTTTGTATCCAAGACCTAATGTCAGTTGATGTGGGATATCGAGATTACTCGTGAACTTTGGTGTATTCAATGGAGTAAACACATATTCATTCTCTGAAAAAGCATAACTAACCCAACCAGAGAATCGATCAATCTTCTTATTGAATAGCAGTTCAATTCCCTTTACCAGGTAGCTACCACTTTCTCTAACCAACTCAAATTGGTTTTGAAAAGCCTGACTCGAAGTAATAATGCCATCCACCTGCTTCATGTATCCATCAACAGTAAACATCCATCCGGATAGGTTGTATTGTAATCCAATTGAGCCTTGTGTGCTCGTAAGGAGAGGAATATCATCTTCATCCACTAATACCCATCTTCTTTTCTCTACTCCCAAAAAATCATTCTGTAAGTCAATTACCTGGACTAAGCTCTGACTTTTGGACTCTCCAAGTACCTCAATAGCAATGGCATCTGATAATTGGTGGTTAAAGCTTAGTCTTGGTTCAATTGTGGTGCGGTCAATGTCAACATAATTGTTCAATCTCATCCCAACTTTAGCCTGGGTTTTCATGTCGGCTGATAAGTAATCAATTTCTGAGTACAATGTGTGATTTTGAATAATCTCCTTGATGTATCTGCGAAACTCAGGGTTATCAAGATCTTCCAGATTGCCTACTGTGATTTCATTGAAGTGATATCCACCATTTAATTGAACAAGATCATTAATTCTGAATGATTGGTTAAATTTTAAACTGATGTCTGAAACTTCATTCTGTTGCAGAAGCCTTTGTGAGTTTTCAATATCGAAATTTATTGACTCCAGATCGTATTCTGACATGTTGACTTGGATCTGAGACTGAGTACTTTTGTTCCAATTTCTGGAATATTGCAGGCCATAACCCACTGAATTTTGTTTCAAGGTACTTTGTTTGAATTCCTCTTCTCCATTTACAAACCCTGACTCTTCATGCTCCAATTCATTTCCAATTTGAATCATTGATAATGAGACTCGGTCTTTGTCACTCAGTTTGGAATTGACTTTCACATTGAAGTCGTAATACTGAAATGATTCATTACTGAAATTCACGGTATCCGTATCAGTGCTGAGGATTTCTGTATCTCTAAAAGCTCTGTCAGAATAACTTTCAAAGGTCGGCGAATCAAATAAATCTGAAATTGATCTTCGGGCAGAAATTTGAACACTTGTTCCTTTCGTTATTGGTGTATTGATAACCAAATCGGTATTGAGGAGATTGAATCCACCTTGTGCTTGAAACTCTTTCGCGATTTCGGTTGTGGAATTTATTTGAAGTAACCCAGATACAGCGTCTCCAAACTGAGCACTGGTACCATTCTTGGTAATACTCACCCGATCAACAGCGTACGGATTAAAAGCAGATATCAATCCGAAGAAATGACCTGTTTGGTACATTCTTACTCCATCCCATAAAACTAAGTTTTGGTCATTTGTGCCACCTCTGATGTTTATATCCGCTACAGATTCCTTGAAGCTGGAGATGCCTGGAAATGCTTGCAAAGAGAATAACACATCGGGTTCAATCAGTCCAGGTAGGATTTGAAGATCTTTGGTGCTTACATATAATTGACCATTAGCCATCTTGTCAATCCCTGAAACCAGATAATCAGGGATAAGAATCTCTGGTAGTATTTGAAGTTTTGGAACCAGATAGATAGTACCACAGTCTGTGCCTTGTTTCGGTTCAGACGCAATTGACTCGTAACTTATATGTTGAACATTGAGATTTTGTCCTTTTTCAAAAGAAAGCTCGAAATATCCTGTGCTGTCAGATACGGTGTGATTCGATCCGTGTTTTACAGTAGCCAGTGCAATAGGATATTGCGATTCTATATCTATTAGGTAGCCACATACTATTAGGGGTTCTTCCTTCTTGGTTAAGGCGAAATACTTATCGCTGATTTTCTCAACTTTAAGATTGGTTTCTTGCTGCAATAAATCCAGGGCCTGTTGAAGAGTAAGGCCTTCTTTCAAGGGAACAATCAATACTTCATTTACAAACTCATCGGCATATGAAAATGAAATATCATAAGTGCTCTCAATTTTTTCAATGAATTGTGTTAAAGGGATTTTAGAGGTTTGGGAGTGAACTGAAAGAGAATTGAATAGGAATAGAAGAGTTCCCAGGAGTAGGAGCTTAGTTTGAATCTTGTTTAAATAGCAATATCTTTTTCCCTTCAATACTATATGAAATATTAAATGGCACTGTAATCGATCTTAAAGCAGCTTCCATGTGCTCGTGATCAAAACTACCAGTAAATAATCTCTCTTTATTTATTTTCTTAGTTCGTAAAGATACATCGAATTGTCTTTCGAACTCATCTAAAACTAAATGATATGGAGTGCTTCTGAAAGTACTTTTGCCTTTTAACCATTCTGGAGAAACATTCAAAATCTCTTTCCAATTGTTAAAACCGGAAATAGTCCACTGAGCAGTTTCGCCTGGCAGAAGTGTAATTTCTTGATTTCCAGACTCTACCAATACTTTCCCTTCGTAACAATCAACCCTGAAATAATCCTGGCGATTTGTAACATTAAATGATGTTCCAAGTACAGTAACATTACCTATTTCTGTCTGAACTGTGAATTTTTGTCCTTTCTCTACCTCAAAAAACGCTTCACCCGATAAATCAACCAATCTTTCCGAATCCCAATCTGACTTGGAATACTTGATTTGAGTTCCGGCATTCATGAAAACTCTGGAGTTATCCGGTAAATTGAATGATAACGTTTCGTTATTAGAAGTGGATAATAATGTGGGGCGTGGCATTAAGTAAAATACTACACTGCTTACAATTAGGAATACTGCTGCTATTTGCAACGCCGGTTTCAAAAATCTAACTATAGATTTTTTCTTTTCTGCTTTATCAAACTGGAAGTCGCCTGGATTGTACTCTGGTGCTTTGAAATTATCCAGCTCCTCATCCAAGGAGGAAATAAACCGGTATTCACTTGTTTGCTTAAAAGCCTCAAGCTCCTTCTCGGTCATTTCGCCGTTCAGATATTTCAATATGGTACTTTTTTCTTCCATGCTTCTGATATAAAACAGTTTAGCTGAATTTTCTCCTACCGTGATTCTCTATTTTTTACAAAATTATCTCGGTAAACTTATATTTTGCCTAGTTTTTCTTGTAATATTTTTAATGCCGTATATATTCTTTTTTCTACTGTCTTCCTTGATACTCCCAGGATTTCAGCAATTTCCTTGTGTCTTTTACCTTCAACGCGGTTCATTAAAAATGTGACCCGCTGATCTTCAGTAAGATCTTCCAATGCCTTCTTTAGCTTGTCCTGAAACTCCTTTCCTTCCAAAACAAATTCCGGAGACTCGTTGGTGCTATTCTTTTGGGGTTCCTGACTTTTATAGTTAAGTACTGTTTTCTTTTTGGAAAGCTCATTAAGCATTTGATTGTTTGCAACCGTAAAGAGAAATGACTTTGCTTTATCAGGAGTGACCTTGCCACAGTTATCCCATAATTTGGCAAAAGCTTCCTGAACCAGATCTTCGGGATTATTATCTGCACCGTACTTATAGTATAGGAAATTATACAAATCCGGAGCTAACTTCTGAAATAGCTGGTTAAAAAGGGTACGGTTACATATGTTGTCTTTCTCTGAAGGCGACTTCACGGAGGCAAATAAAAGAATTGTATTAGGAATTTTGCAAGATAATCTGTTTCATTATTGTGGAAGCACTATTTTATCATAGAATCAGACAATTTTTGATACTTTTTTTAGTGTCTGGTATTGTAGTGTCGTGTGGTGAAGAGGCTGAAGAACTGAAGCCAATAAATAGAGATTTGGTTTTTTCAACTCAATCAGAGCTGGGAGTTGCATTTAGACACATCTCATTGCTAGATGGGTCTTCCGACAATATTCTGGATAATTCCAATTGTCATAAAATCGTTTTTCCTGTTAGTATTGAATATCAAGGAGAATCATCAATTATAGAAAACGAGTCAGAACTGGTTAATCTGATTGATCAATATAACCAGAACCCTTATTTAGGTTTACCTACCATTAATTCTTTTCCTGTTACATTAAGAACAGAAGATTATACAACAGTTACCATTGCTTCTGCTTCTTCCTTGGAGGCATTAGCAGCAACATGCAATTCATTAATCGACTCAGATATTGAATGTGTAGATTTCATATATCCGGTTAAGGTTGCTACATATGATGAAATGAATCAGCTTGCAGATGTCGTCACAATGGACAGTGATGAAGAAATGTATTTTCTGCTATCCAATGAGAAGGACGGAGACTTTCTGGCGATACAGTATCCTATAGATGTTATTGACGCATCAGGTGAAGAAGAAACTATAATAAGTAATTCTGATTTTGAGTCACTTTTAGGCTCAGATGCTGAATCATGCGATGAGAATGATGTTTTATATGAAGATGCTGGAGGACCGACTCCTACTTTACAAACACTATCATTGCAACTAACTGATGCGCCATTCCCATTTGGGCTAATTTCAGAGGTTAATATCAATATCACCAGGGTGGAGGTGAAAACCGGTGAGGAGAATGACAGTATTCCTTTTATAACAATCTATGATACCCCTACTACTTTTAATATGTTGGATCTTACAAACGGGACTACCGCACCATTAGGGTCGACCGACCTTCCTTTAGGGAGTTACGAGTTTTTCAGAATTATAGTAGACGATGGTAATGTTGTGATGGAGGATGGTGAGATATTCGAATTGAAGGTTCCATCTGGAAGTCAAACTGGGATCAAGATTGAAGCTGAGCAAAACATTGAGGTACAGGGAGGTGTTGATTTACAGTTTTTACTAGATTTTGATGTAAGTAAATCACTTGTGGTTAGAGGAAACCCAGATTCCCCTAATGGAATTAATGGCTTTAATTTTAAGCCCGTATTAAGAGCAGTAAATTTGGCAAATACAGGTAGTATTGCTGGAGTTGTTTCTGATATATCAACTACTGAACTGCTTGCAAATGCCACAGTCTCAATATTAGCCGCTGATACTGTATATACTACTTCACTTACCAATAACATGGGAGAGTATAGAATTATAGGTGTAACAGAAGGTACCTACGATGTTCAGGTTGATTTAGATGGTTATTTGCCAGCTCTGCAAGAAGGTGTCAACATAAGTGTAGGAGCTGAGACCTCACAAGATTTTCAGTTAACAGAAGAATAATTTCAAGATATTTTACGATGAGTTTAAAAGAAAATGCCTCACAAAGTGAGGCATTTTCTTTTTCGTTGTGCGTTGGAACTATCAGACACAACCTACATAACATTTCTGTATTTGTGGTAAAAAAGAAGTGTATGGACCACAGATTAGAAACACTTACTCGGAACTGGTATCATACACCTCAATATTTTTAAGAATTAGGAAGTCGTGGCACCAAACCACTGAATAGCCACATCTTCCTAAATCTATTTTTTGTGAACAAACAGCCATATATAAATAGCCGCCATGTACCGGTTGAAAATTAATCTTGTTAAATAGGCACTGTATACCAAACACCAAGCATTGATATCAAAAACAATACTTTCATAGCTATCTGGTTTAATTTCGATACTTCTTGCCTGCTCACATGTATAAAACCGATGAATTGTCATTATTCCTACTTCCCCTACATTTTTTTACAATGCTTTCGCTTTTGTAATAAACTGGTGAAAAGCTAGAAATAACCACGATTGGTATTTATTGATAATACGCGGTATTTTTGTTAACGCTACTTTATTTATAGCTACATAGCCACTCACGTGCAAGAGGGTACCCGTTAAAAAGAGAGATTGAACGAACATAAATTGAGCCATAACAGATATCACGGATTTTATTTACTACTGATTCTTGCATTGGGATCTATATTCATAGGTTCCTGTGAGACAGAAGTACGGGAAATTGATCCTCTTGATGAACAATTTGTCTTTACCAGAAATTCAGATATCGGTACTATTCTAGAAAATATTTCACTGCTGGATGGTTCTTTTGATAATATTCTTGATAATTCAAGCTTTTATAGGGTTGAGCTACCTGTGACGATTCAGTTTCAAGGAGAAAGTATTCTGATATCCAACCTTTCTGACATAGAGAATATAAGAACCGAATATTTGAAAAATCCTTATTTAGGTTTTCCACGGATAACGTCTTACCCTATTACTTTACTGTCGGACCAATATGAAAACATGGTGATCACAGACGAATCAAATCTGCTGGAAGTAATTGGAGCAAGCAGAAATAGAATTGATCAGGACATTGAGTGTGTTGATTTCCAATATCCAATAAAATTAGCAAGCTACGATCAGCTCAATCAACTTGCTGATGTAATTACAGTGCGGTCAGATGAGGAGTTATATTGGACTATTTTAAATGGCAGCTCTGACGATATACTAGGGCTTCAATTTCCGGTGGCATTATTGAACCATGAGGGAGATGAGGAACTGGTGGATGATAATCAGAGTTTTGAGAATGTTTTAAGTAGTCAGGGAAGTGTATGTGATGAATCTGATATTATATATGATCAGAATTTAGATGTTCCGCAATTAGAAACGTTAACTCTTTCTTTAACTGATGCACCATTTCCATATGATTCAGTTGCGGAGACAAACGTTACTATTTCAAGAATTGAATTGAATACTGGGAATGACACCATTCCAACTGTGCTAATTACAGATCAACCACAAACCTATAATATTCTTCAACTGATAAATGGAGTCTCGGTCAATATAGGGTCTGTAGATCTACCTGCTGGAACTTTTGATTCATTTAAATTATTCATTTCGGAGAGTTGTGTTACCATGAAGAATGGCGAAACTTTTGAGATCCTCCTAACTGATGATATTCTTTCCGGTATAACCATTAAGCCAATCGGAGAACTTGAGATTCAAGAATTCAGCAATCCAACTTTTCTTCTGGATTTTAACCTGGGTGCATCTTTTCTACCTTTTGTAGTTGATGAAAATATTGTTGGGTTTGATTTAGTTCCTAAAATCACAAGTATTGATTTAGCCAATTCTGGTTCACTAAGTGGGATTGTTACTTCACAGGAAGATAGTTCACCATTGGGGAATGCTCAAATATCAATTTTTGCAGAAGATACTTTGTTCACTTCCTCGGCTTCAAATGAATTAGGAGAGTATCGAATCATAGGGCTTCCAGCGGGAAACTATAAGGTTGTCGCTGAGTTAGATGATTATGAGGATTTAGAATTATTGGATGTAGTTATTGAAATCGATATGGAAACTACATTGAACATAAGTCTTACACCAGGTGATTCCGGTGATGATGGGGGACGAATTACTATTTGTCACATTCCTCCTGGTAATCCAGATAATGCCAGAACCATTGAAATTGATGCATCCGCATGGCCGGCACATGAAGCGCATGGCGATTATTTGGGTGAGTGTGTTGATTAATGAATTTGTACTTGAAGAAATGAAAAAGCCCCGTAATTCGAGGCGCCTTCAATCCTGCTGCGTATCGGAACTATTACACAACCATTCGAAACAAGGAAACAGTACAGATTAGAAAACACTTTGTTTAATAGGTTTCACTTGCCTCAGTATCTTTTTAAAATTTAGGAAGCTGAGGCACAAACCACCGTAACCCACAGCCTCCTAAATGTTATTTTGTAAGTAAACATTGATTTCCCGTCAATGTACCAGTTGAAATATGATCTTGTTAAATAGGTGATATATACCATACCCCCAATACTATAATCAAATACAATACTTTGAGGGCAATTTGGCCTAGTTTTGATACATCTTGTTTACTCACAGGAATTAAACAGATACTCCCCCCGGATTCCTACGAATAACCTAATATTTTCTACGAATGCCCTCATATCATCGATAAAAACGTTCGAATACTTATATTTTTTATAAAAATCATTATATTTGAGGTTCACTAAATCTACTTTGCCATGCGATTACGGAACAGCCAGAGGTGGAGTGAGGGGATTATGTTGAGTTTAATCCTTCTATTCTCGGCGGCACTACAAGCTCAAAACGAGCAAAACCCAAATAATGAATTATCATTAATAAGTATTAATGCACTTCCAAGTGAAGGAAATACATCTTTCGAATTAAACTTCGAAACTGATAGTCTTAATATTCAAGGCCATGCTCAGACTCATATGGATGGTTATGACAGCCTTTCATTATCCAGTTTCGAGATGATTGATAGCGAAGATGGTAAGCTACTTAAGATTAAAGGATATATGATTGATAAAGAATCCAATCACATGTTGAGATGGGTTTCTGCTGTTAATTATACTTCAATTCCTAAGAATCTATTAAGTCTTACTTCTGCTAAATACATCCAGTTTGCGGCCTATTATAAATTGGATCAGGCAGTTGCAGGACTAAAGTTCTTCGATGGTTTTGATATCGATATTGTACAAGTGAATGGAATGTACAAATTGGTGGCGCCATACAGTAAGAACGATTTTAAACAAGCTAAGACGAAATATGCGGAATACCATATTTGGCCAGTTAGCTATCACGAAGCAAGAGTCGTAGAGACTGACTTCTAAAAAAGCTTCTCTCCAGCAGATAAGATTTTAAGTTTGTTGATGCAACCTTCAATTTCGATATTGCATCTACCAACTAAACTCAAAAAAACTCATGAAATCTTATCTGCTAACCACTTTATTATTAATTAATGCCTTTTATTCTAAATCTCAGAATTCTTACTTCCAACAAGAAGTCAATTACAAAATAGATGTTCGTCTAGATGACAAGGAACATTTTCTGCACGCATTTGAAGAGTTGGAATATGTAAATAACTCTGGTCAAACACTCAATTATATTTTCTTTCATCTGTGGCCAAATGCTTACAAAACCAATCAAACAGCATTTGCAAAACAACAAGTTGAAGCTGGTTCTCAGCGCTTTTATTTTACTTCTGATAAATATCGTGGCTATATAGATAGTCTTGATTTTAAGGTAAATGGAGTTCCTGTAGAAATTGAAGAAAATTCTGAAAACCCTGATATCATAAAATTAATTCTTAATGAGCCACTTACCGGAGGTGCTAAAATTGATATAACTACACCTTTTAGGGTGAAGATACCTTGGTCATACAGTAGACTAGGACGAATAAATCAACAGTATCAAATTACTCAATGGTACCCTAAACCGGCAGTATTTGATAAAGATGGTTGGCATACAATGCCTTATTTGGACATGGGTGAATTCTACTCTGAGTTTGGATCATTTGATGTTTCAATTACTGTTCCAGAGAACTATGTCATTGGAGCTACCGGTGATTTGCAAAATCAAAGGGAGCTTGAATTTCTAGACAGCTTGGGTAGCAATAACAAGAACATGGTTGAAGATAATGATTTGCGTAAAGATCACCCTGAATCCAGTTCAAAAACTAAAACGCTGCGTTACTTACAAGACCGTGTACATGATTTTGCTTGGTTTGCGGATAAGAGATACCTTGTTAAAACAGGCGAAGTATCTCTCCCAGGTTCTGGTAGAAAAGTCAAGCTTTATGCTATGTATAACAAGGTAAATGCTGAGGTTTGGGAAGATATCATTGAATACATGCATGATGGAATTCAATTTTATTCCAAGACAGTGGGAGAATATCCGTATGATGTAGCTACTGTTGTTGATGGAGCCTTGAGTGCTGGCTCTGGAATGGAATACCCTACTATCACTGTATTGGGTGCTGATAGTGAAATTCTTTTAGAGTTGGTGACAGTCCACGAGTTAGGTCACAATTGGTTTTACGGGATTTTGGCTAGTAATGAAAGGGAGTTTACGTGGATGGATGAAGGCTTTAATTCATTTGTTGAACAAGATTACTTTTTGGAGAAATATCCAGATAGAGGTTTGCTTGGGACTGATCCAAATAATCATGCGACAATTGGTGGAAGAATAGCCAGGTTCTTTAATGTATCCACCACTCCAATTGATCAACTGTACCCAATTGCATACAAAGCAGTAACAGCTGCGGGAAAAGATCAGGCTATGCAAACTCATGCGGCTGACTTTACGTCCATTAATTACGGTATCATCAACTATCAGAAAACAGCCACTCTGCTTAGGTATCTTCAAGGATATTTGGGAAAGGATTTATTTCAGAAATGCATGAAGACATACTACGATGAATGGAAGTTTAAACATCCAAAACCTGATGATGCCAAAAGAGTGTTTGAGGAGGTGTCAAAGCAAGACCTTTCCTGGTTCTTTGAAGACTTTGTCAAGACAACTGGTGGAGTTGAATACAAAGCAAAAAAGGTGTCCAAAACTGGGGATGGATATGGTTTAGTAATTCAAAATGTAGGGGAAATCGCTAGTCCTGTTGAAATCGCTACTGTAAAAGATGGTGAAATATTGGATTCAAAATGGTATCCAGGATTTGTGGGTAAACAAACTCTGAGTATTAAAACATCAGAAAATATTGGCTCTTTGTTGATTGATCCATATTTGAGAATGCCCGATATAAATGCCCACAATAATGAAATCAAAACAAAAGGCATTACCAAAAAAGGTCAACCATTGAAGCTGAAGCTACTTGGATCGGTGGACTATCCAGATAAAAATACGATATACTGGCTACCAACTATCGGTTTAAATACTAATGATGATTTTCTTTTAGGAGCAGCTTTCTACAATAGTATAATCCCGGAAAAGAAGTTTCGATATATCGTGATGCCAATGTATAGTTTTGGATTAAACAAACATGCTGGACTCCATGATATTGCTTATAGCTGGAAAACACAGAGCTTTCAAAGAGTTGAGTGGGGAGCGCAATTCAAGGAATTTGCAGGATATCAGAAATACATGACAGATCTTACGTTTGAATTGAGACCGGATAATCCACGTACAGATGCGGATCAAACCATCACTATTTCTCAGTCATATATAGAGTCTGATCAGGATATTTTACCATATTATGAGGAATCGGACTATTTCACTTCCGTAGAGTACTACAGAAATAAAAGTGATGCATTAAAAAGGATTTCTGTTTTGGTAGGAATTACTTCCAATATCCAGGATTTTACAGTGATTCAGTCTAGCTATAGATGGAGCAAGACGTATAAAAGGAATCATAAATTTAATCTCAGACTATATGCTGGAGCATTTATTCAAGCAAATGATCTTGCACCAATATATCAGTTAAATTTTTCAGGTAACCCAGACTATCAGATGAATGATCAATTCTTCGATCGTGCTCAGTCTTCTAATGACCTTGCTGTCCTGACTAAACAAACTAACCTTGGGCAAGGCGGATTTCGAGGTTTCATTCCGGAATCTAGTGATGTAGGGATTGCAACCGTTAACTTTGATATTGATGTTCCCAAACTCAAATTATTCGAATTGTTTGTTGATGGTGGAGTCGATTTTGATGGTTTTGACAGTTTCTATTCCACAGGCATAAGTTTGAATTTTAGTGATATTTTCCTTTTACACTTCCCATTAATTGGAGATAGTTACCAAGAAGTTACTCCTGGTAGTTTTAATGAGTTTACAGATAATATTCGATTTACTCTTAGGCTTGATCCTTTGAATCCTTACAAATTAATTAGGAATACTTATTGATTATGTTAATGAAATAGCTATTTCCTTGTGTGATTCGTAATTTTACACAGTCATTGAAGAATCTTCAATAAATGAAGATTGTAATGTTTGTTTGTTGAAGAATTTCAATTGAGAGGCTATGATATTTGCAAAATTTCTCTTCTTTGTTTAAATTGGTTGACCAATAACTAGTTACTGGTTATCCATTGTTTTACGTAACCTAAACCTATAAATAAAATGAAAATTAAAAAGCACTCTGCCAGAGTCCTTCTGGCGGTCTCATTATGTCTTGTTGGTTGGAGTTGTGAAGAGGATGCTATATTAGTAGATACAGATCTACAAATGCAATCTGCGGTAGGGGATCAAATCAATATTTCTAATTCGGGATTTGAAAGTAGTTGGTCAGGATGGAATGATACTGATCCTTCAGCCTTATCCAGCGATGCTAATTCTGGTTCAAAATCTGCTAAGATCACCGGATCCTCTGGTAGGTTTGAGCAAACAGTTTCTGTCAATGCCAATACGAATTATACGTTGCAGGCTTATGTCCTGGATAATGGAAAAATTGGAGCCATTGCAGGAGGAAATGATTACAACCAAACTGTTGATCACAGCAACTGGTCTGCTGTTTCTGTTTCATTCAATTCAGGATCTTCAACATCGGTGACCATATATGGTGCTTACGGTGGAGGAGAAGGTAGATTTGATGACTTTTCATTGACTGAAGGATCTTCAGGTGGTTCCTCGGGAGGTCAATTAGTTCCTGTAAGCGTTTCTGCGAATGGAGATGATGGGAATGTTCCACAAAATACACTTGATGGCAATTTTGGAACGAGGTGGTCTTCAAATGGCTACACTGGAAAATACATTACATATGATCTTGGGTCTAACAAGTCTGTATCCAGTATGAAAATTGCCTGGTTCAAAGGTGATCAACGACAAGCATATTTTAAAATTAGAGTGGGTACTTCCACATCTAATTTAGCTACCGTCTATGATGGTTCAACCTCCGGTAGCAGTGGAAATACAACAGGCCTTGAATCATATGATTTTGCTGCGACTACAGCCAGATATGTAAGAGTTTCAGGGTTTGGAAATTCAAGTAATTCCTGGAATAGTATAACGGAGGCAGAAATATTTGGTAATGGAGGAGACCCTCAGGACACCACACCTCCCGGTGCAGTTTCAAACCTGTCAGCAAATGCAGGTGATGGAAGCGTAAATTTGAGTTGGAGTAATCCAGGAGATTCTGATTTCAGCAATGTGGAAATCAGTTATAATGGAAATACTATAACAACCTCCAATCAATCCAGAACGATTTCGGGATTGACCAATGGTAATCAGTACACATTTACTGTAATAGCTTACGATAATGCAGGAAATGCATCTGCATCAAGATCCGTTTCAGCAACACCTCAAGGCTCAAATCCACAACCTGGACAAACAAACTTGGCTAACTGGAAATTGACACTGCCAGTAAGCAATAGCAGCGGTTCACTTTCAGGAGGTCAGGGAGATGCTTATGAAGTTCCTGCTAGTACACTAGCAAACTGGACAAGTAACAGCGCCATTCCAAATGCATTAGAGCCTTATTTCAATTACAATTCTTCCGGGAATATGGAATTCTATTGTGTTTACACAGGTATTACAACTTCAAGTAATACACAAAATTCCAGAACTGAACTAAGAGAAATGATAACTGGTACTGATGATCAATACAACTGGACTATTGGTGAAGGAGGTGTGATGGAAGGTAGGTTTAGAGTGAAAGATCTTAATAATGCTTCAAAACTCTTTGCAATGCAAATTCATGGTAAAGCTCCAGAATCCAAGCCCTTGTTGAAAATAATTTGGGACAATGGAAAGATAAGAGCACTGAGAAAAATCAACAGCGGTGGAAGTTGGGTAGATGACGAGGATACAAGCTCCAGAGTGAACGTGGCAGCAAATGAATGGGTGAAGGTTAAAATCACTTGTAATGCATCACAACTTAGAGTTGATGTCAACGATCAGGAGATGATTACCTGGACAGATGGTTTAATAGACGATTGGGGGAGCAATAATACATTTTACTTCAAAGCTGGTAATTATCTGCAGCATCATGACGTTGATGAAGGCCATAGCGCTGTAGTGGAGTACGATTATGTTTATATAACGCACTAGTTTAAATTGAATTTTGTTACTAAAACTCCCTGCCGGTTAATCCGGCAGGGAGTTTTATTTAATGGCTGGTACTAAAATTGTAATAAGTGGAATTTTGCTTTATGTTTTCTTCAAACAGTAACGGTTTTCCTTGATATTATTTGGAATTTCATAAATCGGTAACTAAATTGGTCAACCAATTATTGGTATACTAAATTTGATTGTAGCACAGCAGCTTTTTCAACAAACAGACAGAGTTCAGTCTAAGTGCCTAGTCTGGATTCACAACAAGATTCACATTTGATGTAAATAAGATATTATCCTGACTTGCTGATGCTCCAATAATCGCTTGCTGCTTTTTATAAGCGTCAGGATATTCTATGATGGTGAATCATAAACCGGGAATTCTGTTCCCGGTTTTTTTTGTCTTAATTCAGTGAGGCCTGAGATTCTTCTCTACAATCGTTAATGATTTCGTTTACCAGATCTCTGCATATTCCGTTTTCGCACCCAATATCATAAAGACCTAGTACAGTACTATGACTGATCCATCCCACTCTAATTAGTTCATTGAAGATTATCTTTCTCAATAATTTCAGTGTATTGTATTGTTCTTTGTGAATTTCAAACATATCTATCAGTTTAATCATGTTACTTATAAATGAGGCTTTAATCTCTTTTGATGATACAATAGTGGGATAGATACAGCCCAGGAAGCTCAATCCAACTTTGAGTGTACTATTATGGGTGTTGAATGGTTCCCGATTGCTGTTGAATTGACAATCGGATTAGCCGTTGATACTGGTCTGATGATTTCAACCATCCGGACGCACTTCTTGAGCCAGCCATCGCTTTTAAACTCAGTCACTTCAATCATTTGGACAGATTGCTAGAAAAACAATAGCAATATGATCCTTTTAATATGCGTCTCAATATTGATCTACACCTATCTAGGATATGGTTTGATCATGTGGTTTTTAGGTAAAAACAGGAAGAATATTCCAAGCTATTTGGAAGAACAACCAGAGGTTACTGTTGTGGTTGCAGCTTACAATGAAGAGCAATGTATTCAGAATAAGATCAGAAATACGCTTTCCTTGAATTACCCTCAACATAAGCTGAAATTATGGATTGTGGCAGACGGATCAGATGACGATACTGTTGAGCTTGCAAGTGAGTTTGAAGGGGTAAAAGTGTTTCATCAACCCGAGAGAAGAGGAAAGGTAAATGCAGTGAATAGAGTAATGAAATTAGTGGAAACACCTTATGCTGTTCTTACAGATGCAAATGCCATGCTAAATAAAGACGCGATTCAAGAATTACTGAAACACTTCTCCGATAAGAAAGTAGCAGCTGTTTCAGGTGAAAAGAAAGTGCATCTAGAAGAGAATGAAGATGCTGTTTCGGCAGGTGAAGGCTTGTACTGGAAATATGAATCATTTTTGAAGAGGATGGATGCAAGAACAAATTCTCTTGTTGGAGCAGCAGGTGAGTTAATTGCAGTTAGATCGGATCTATATGAGCCAGTACCTGAGGACACAATTATTGAGGATTTCTATATGACCATGAGCTTTTGTAAGCAGGGTTTCAAAGTAGGTTACGAACCTAAAGCATTTGCAACTGAAAAGTCAAGTCAGGATATAGGACAAGAGTTGAAAAGGAAAATAAGAATATGTGCAGGTGGCTTTCAAAGTATTATCCGACTGGCTGGCTTGCTGAACCCTTTCAAATACGGTTTTTTGACCTTTCAGTATATCAGTCATAGAGTTCTGAGATGGACGCTCGCACCAATAGCTCTAATCACATTACTTATCATATCAATAATTCAGCATGATTCCTCTGTGTGGCATAGTCTTCTATTCTGGTCACAGATAGGGTTCTATTCTTTGGCCTTTTTAGGATACGTTTTACAAAGGCAAAAGGTGAAAATCAAAGGAGCATTTGTTCCCTACTATTTTACTATCATGAACATAGCAGCCATCATTGGCTTCTCAAGACTTTTATTCAACGACAACCTGGTTATCTGGGAAAAAGCAAACAGAAAATTATGAAACCAACATTAAGCATTATAACAGTTAATTATAACTCAGCACAGGAGACCACTGATTTTCTAAAGTCAATATGTGGCAATCCATTATCTACAGCAGTAGAGGTAATAGTGGTGGATAATAGCCAAACTAAGGGTCTTCAACAGAACCTATGGCAGATTAAATCAACAGTCAAATATGTAGGCGCTGAAGGAAATCTTGGATATGCCGGAGGGATGAACCTGGGTATGAAACACGCTTCAGGAGACTACTTGTTTCTGGTGAACAATGATACTACGGTTGATGTGAGTCAATTATTAGATCTTGTCGCGCAATACAGGCAATCCGGAGAGTACGGGATTTTATGCCCAGTTATTAAAAATGAAGACAATTCTGTGCAATACGCTGGATATACCATGCTCAATCCATTTACTGGACGAAATAAAACAATCACTAAGGTTGATTATGGAAAAGACATAACAGAAACAGCATACCCTCATGGAGCAGCAATGTTGATCTCAAGGGAGAATCTTGATAGAGTGGGATACCTTTCTGAGGAATATTTCCTCTATTATGAAGAGATAGATTGGGGTCAGAGAATTCGAAATAAAGGGTTGAAAATTGGTGTTTTTAATAAATGTCATATTACTCATGCTGAGAGTGGATCAGTAAATAAAGTAAGTCAGTGTAAGTTGTATTTCACAACAAGAAACAGAATTCTGTTTGCGAGAAATCATTTTCATAAAGTGGGTCAATTCTTTTTTACGATTTACATGTTGATGATTTCTATTCCGAAAGGACTGAAATTATTAATCAATCACAATTTTGA
Source organism: bacterium (assembly GCA_024743255.1). Classification (GTDB taxonomy): domain Bacteria; phylum Bacteroidota; class Bacteroidia; order Cytophagales; family Cyclobacteriaceae; genus JANSWY01. The sequence continues at coordinate 41,978 of JANSWY010000024.1, forward strand.
GTCGTTAAAGACATTCTTGGCAGCATATAAGTGGCATCTATTTAATAGTAGGTTTAGTAAAGAATTAGGAAATGGATTTGATGCACTTAGATAACAGATTGCAAAGGGTATTAATCCTGGGGCTAGTTCGGCATGATGATCAAATTGCATCTACGACAATGGCATTGGCTAAAAGCTTTAGTCAAAATAATGAAGTGCTTTTGGTTGAGCACCCTTATACATTGATTGACTGCATGAAAAGCTTTTGGAAAAAGTCAACCTGGAAGAGAATAAGAGCCACTTTTGGTTTATCAACTCCAATAATTCAAGGAACGAATTGGCAAATTCTAATTCCTCCTGTGACACTTCCAGTTAATTGGTTAAAAAGAGGAAGACTGTATAAGATTTTTCAAAAGGTTAATCACAGGCTCATTGGCAGGACAATAAACAGATGTTTGACTAAACTAAAATGGAATGAATATGTCTACATTAACTCCTACAACTATCACTATCCGCACTTACAGCAATATTTAATAGAAGGGTGTTTACTAAGAACTTATCACTGCGTAGATCCTATCATAAAGCCCTACACCAGAAAGCATGGTCTGATTAATGAGAAGTTGACAGTTTTACAATCAGATTTGGTGATCAGTACTAGCTTAAGCTTGCAACAGAAGTGGGCGAATATGAATAGTAGCTATTTAATAACTAATGGTGTTTCTCAGTCTCTAATCAATCAATTCAATACTGATAAGGGTGAAATAGACCCAACTATCAGGTCTCTGGGAACTTCGTTATTTGGATATTTTGGTGCGATCGAAAGGAGGATCGACTACAATTTATTGGAAAAGGTATTTAAAAAGAATCCTCAGTGGAAACTGGTAATGGCTGGTGTAATTGAACCACGTTACATGGATTCAGCACTTTTTCAACTACCAAATGTACATTTGATTGGAAGTTATCAATATCATGAATTGGTTAAGCTTATAAACTCTGTGGATGTAACAATCATCCCATTCAAGAAAGATGACGCCTCTTCAGGAATTTTTCCATTGAAAGTATATGAGTACCTAGCGAGTGGAAAACCAGTAGTTTCAACAGACTTCAATGAGTTTCTTACCTGCAAACTTAGAGATGTGATGGACTTTGCTTCAAATGATCAAGAGCTTCAGCGGACCATGGAACAGGCTCTTAGAAATCCATCAGTAGGAGGGGAGAGAAGAAAATTGACAGCCAAACGGAATACATGGGAGATAAAGGCAAAGCAATTTCAAGAAATAATCAATATAGAATATGAAAGAAAGAATTTTAAAAGCTGCAAGGAACAACAGTAAGTTAAAGCAAGTACTTCACTACTTATTGTTCAGAAGAAAGCCTTACCAAAGTAATGTTAGATGGTATGTTTGGCTGATAACAACTTTCCCGAGGTATTTCAGGCGTGGTATTAGTCGGTCAGCAAGATTGGATTTAGTGCCTTTTAATCGTTTTGTGTTGGGTAAAAGATCAAAACTGGAAAAGAATGTGACCATTAATAATGGCATGGGAGATGTCATTATTGGAGATGATGTACAAATAGGAATTGGAACAGTGATCATAGGAAAAGTTACTATGAAGAACTACTGCGGTGTTTCTCAATATGTTCGAATTATTGGAATGCATCATGGGTTGGATCCGGTAGCGCCACATCACGATTTACCTTGCAGTACCTCACCAGTACACCTTGGTGAAGATGTGTTTTTAGGAACTGGAACAGTAGTGATGGGTAAGAAAGATGGCACACCATTAGTATTGGGAGACTATTGCAGGATTGGCGCAAATTCTGTGGTAACAACAGATATTCCACCTTATTCAATTGCTGTTGGTAATCCTGCGAGAGTAGTAAAAACGTGGAACTTTGATTTGAAAAAATGGGTGTCTATTGTAGGAGTTAAAGAATTAGTGGCTTAAGAGTGAATACTCCTAAGCCACAAATTACTACTCAATTTTCTTTCCTTCAATCCTCGAAAATTTCATACTAGCTACTGATTCGTCCTTAAAAGTAAATTTGAAACGTTGGCCAGAGTTCTTACTGAAAAATGTACTATCAGATTCCGGCCATAAGAAAACAGGTTCTTCAGCTATGTCCGCATCTAATTCTAGCCCATCATCCTTTACTATTATTGTTGCTTTACCGTATTCCAGAAAATCATACTTGCCTACAAATTTCGAGAGTTGCTCCTGAGATTGCTCTTCGAAGACTCTTTTGCTATGAGAATAATCTGGTAAGTTGTATTCCCTAACGATACTGTGCATTATTTCCCTCATTATGATGCCACCATTATTTGAATTAACCATAATCACCACTGCATTAGCCGTTTCTTTCCAAACTAAAAGCTCAGCCCGAAAACCTTCATCAGACCCACCGTGCCCAAAACTTAGATCGAGCACATAAGGACCAAGACCTTGTGAATCTTCGTTAGGAGTAAGCATTTCGTTAACCGTTTTTGCTTTTAAAAGTCCGTCTTCTTGTGATTGCAATATTTGCTGAATTTCTTTTCCCCATAGGATCAACTCTGAGGGTGTTGTCCAAAGACCAGCAGCAGCCATTTCCGGGTAGGTATGCCATTTGCCTTCTACCGGGTTGCCATCTGAATGATAACCTGTTGCAGCTATTTGATGATACTTTTCTGGGAGTGGATTCTCGTAAGTACTGGATTTCATTCCGAGCGGATTTAATACATTTTCATACATGATCTCAGGGAATTGCTTTTGTTCAACATCGGTGATCATAAGCTGCATAATGGTATAACCACCACCGGAATATCTCCAACCCTCACCTGGTTTTTTATAAACACGAACTGGGTCTGTGTTGCCTTTACCATCTAAGATTTCTGGAGTATCTGGAATGGTATCACCTTTGGCATATCCAGGAAAACCCCAGACAGTGAGGCCTGCTGTGTGGTTGAGAATCCTTCTAAGTGTGACTTTTTCTTCCTGAGTAAACTCATTATCTGGCAATTTCCAGCTTGATAGATAGGTGTTGACATTTTCATCTAAATCAAAAGTACCTTGTTCAACAAGTTGGAGCGCTCTGGTAGCCGCAATTGGTTTGCTAATAGATCCTGCTTGAAAAAGTGTTTCAGTAGTAACTTTTCGATTTTCTGAGCTATCTGCAAATCCATAACCTCTAGCCCATTCAACTTCGCCATTGTTAAGTGCTGCAATACTGACACCAGGAATATTTAATTCCCTCATTCTTTCTTCGATACTGTAAATGTTTTGAATGATCGTGTCCTTGTATTGGATTTCCAGATTCGACTCCAGTCCATTTTCTATTCTGGAGATTCTTTCATTTAAGTATTCTTGGTTTTTATTGGAGTTGTTGACACAGCTCAATAGAATGTATGAGCTAAGTAAGATTAGGCAATTGGTTTTCATCAAATTTTGAGTTTTAGTATTGATCGGTTTTTTTGAGTACCGAGGATTTGATGAATGGTTACGTGGTTGATGGTTAATTTTGGTTGCTTAGTTTTTCATGAACTCCCTCTTCTTAATATCTTAACTATCCTGTTAATCGTAATTTCAGAGAGATTCCATTCATATCCATTAAAATCAGTTGTATTGATAAACTGTACCACAACAGCATCAATATCTTTATGGTATTCTGCCAGACTTTGGTAACCAACAACAAGACCTCCATGGTCATAGACATAAGGATAAATCTCCTTTTCTCCGTCATCAAAAACTGAACCATCGTTTAAAGCCCGCAGGAAAATGCCCACATCCTGAGCTGTTGCTAACATTCCATATTCCCTGGCTTTAAAATCATCGTCGTACCCAACATAATATCCACTCATAACATCACCTAAATCAACATCTTTGATTGAAAAATAGGTGTTATTAAGGTTCAGAGGAATCAATATTCTCTCTTTGATAAATCTTTGGTGCTGGTAACCAAGTAATTTATCCATGAGCTGACGAAGCAATAGATAATTAGTATTGGAATATTCATAATCTTCATCGGGTTCAAAACTAGCTGGTAAATCGAGAGCAAACTCAAGAGCTAGTTTACCATTATCTTGTTCATTTTCCCAGTATGCAGGATTATCTGTATAGTTGGGTATGCCAGACCGGTGTTGAATCATCATCTTTAAAGTGATCTTTTCTGCATTTTCAATTCTACCTACAAGTTCAGGAAAGTGATAAGCAACTGTTTCATCTAAAGATAGGCGTCCCTCTTTAACGAGCTTGGTGATAGAAACGGCCACATATAGTTTACTTATACTGGCGATTTTAAATAATGAATTTGGATCAGCTGGTGTTTTGGATTTTCGATCCTTCCAGCCTCCGGTATAAAATGCTGGTGGTTTTCCGGCTTCATCCACATAAACAATCATGCCATCAAACCCATGACCAATAGCCTCCTCTACCTGCTCCTGTATGGTGTCTGGTAGAGGAAGTATCCATGCTTTTACCAATATCCAGGGGACATAGAATAATGAGAATGCGGTACTTGTTAATAACACAATTCTAAATATCTGTTTACCCCGATTCTTTTTCATTTTTCCTTATTGTACACAACAATGTGTAATTATGTGGTATTGAATGAAAGGTAATAATAATTAGATTTGCTATCAATATTCCCCCTTTGTACTACATATCCTCAGCCACAAACAAAATTCTAAACGGCTCAGAATTTAACCATTTTTTTGCGGCCAACTGTATATCCTTTTTAGTAGTTTGTAACTGAATTCTCAGTTGATCAAAATAGTATGCCGGATCATCTTCATATAATAGTCCCTCACCCAATAACTCAGTTCTACTAAATTGGAAGCCCAAATTATTTTGCATGCGAACCATTCTATCTATGACTTTTTGCTTGCCCAACTCTAACTCTTTATTGGAAACTCCATAATTCAGAAGAGATTCGATTTGATCTTTAAGCAGGATTTCAGCAATGGTACTGTCTTTTAAAGAAGAAAAGGAAACATACATACCAAACTGACCTCCATATTCATAAAAATCTACTAAATCGCGTGAGTTAGCTTCAATTACATCTTCTGTTAAGGATTTCAGTTTGCTTAATCTTTTGTCTAATATATGGGAAAGTAGATTCAATGTTGAAGCATCTTTTGAACCAAACTCTGGTGCTGCCCAACTGAATATCATTACATGATTTGCTGAATCCGGAACCGGACTAGGTAATGTCAATCGCGAATTTTGATGCTTTCCTGGTTTTAGAGGTTGTTTGCTGAAGTTTTCTCCAGGGAATTGCCCAAAGTATTGAAGCACCAACTGCTTTGCCAATAGTGAGTCAAAATTCCCTACTATGAAAAGGTAGCTATTGGAGACTTTAAAATATTTGTCATACCAATTTTTAAAATCTGAAATGATGAATTCTCTATTGTTTTGGCGAGTCCCATATCCACCATGTCCATATGGATGATCCACTCCATATGTGCCGCCATCAATTGCTGAACTTCCGATTGCACTCCAGAAGAGATTAGAAGAGTTTCTTTCTATTTCTGCCAGTACCCTTTTTCTTTCGTATTCCACATTTTTTTCTGAAATTCGGTCAGGTCCCGCGGAAAATCTTCCTGCCGAGTATTGGAGAGCAAGCTCAAACCCTTCCGGTTCAACCTGTACAAAATACCTGATGAAATCCTTTCTGACCTGGGCGTTACTATTCGTCATATAGGAAAAGAATAGATCGTATTTTTCCTTCCCCATGGGTGTTCCGGGAGTGACATGCTCGAAAAAATGTGCAAGTCCATGTTGATCTTTATTTTCATATCTGACTCCTCCTCTTACCCAGAATTCTACCGAAATGTCCTTGACAGAGGTGTCTTGTTGAAGTACAATCTGAAGTCCGTTATCTAAAGAGTAATGTTCAAAATTCATCAAGAGAGAATCAATTGAATTGACTTGTGCTTGAAGAGGGAAAGATGCACATAATGCGATTAATATAAATTTTAGTCTGACCATTTGTATGTTAGTTTGATATGCTCAGATGACTTTGGTATTGACAAATGGATGCATGGTCTGATTTTCTTAGGGTTGAATCGGGACTTTAATGGTCTCAATCGGGAATTGAGGGCGAGGAGATTTACATTTAGAAAGACATCTGAGTCAAAGAAGATTCTTGCTGACTCTTTTTAGGAAGTAGCTAGAGAGGACTATTAATTTTATTCATTCAGACTCATTAACCTGACCTTTTTTCAAATTGCGTATAAGCAGTTTGAATAACATAGGAGACAGCCAAATTATCAATAAGAAAATCCCAATAATCTTCAAATACGCATAGAACCCTGGACCAATGCTACCATCAGATGCAGAAATGAATTTCGAATTCATATGGATATCAAAAACAGCCATAAATACAAATGCCCCAGGCAGAGCCAGGACGCTCAGGAAAATTTGAATGGTGAATGTTATGATCTGTTTGTTAGTAATTCTCATCCAGAGGAGTATTTCATTGCTCTACTTTTTCTCTTCCCTCAAAATTTTCTCCATCTTCCGACCTTTGGCCAATTCATCAACAAGCTTTTCGAATTGTCTGCATTGTTTGTACAGTTGAAATTCTTCCTCTATTTCTTCAATTCGATAACCACATACTACTCCTTTAATCATATGTGCATTGGGATGTATTTTGGCTTGCTCGAAAAATGTTCTGAAAGTAACTTTTTCATCAATCAGTGACTGTAATTTGTCCTCATCATAACCTGTGAACCACTCTATCACCTGATGGAATTCTACTTTAGTTCTACCATTCTTTTCCAGTCTATTCCAGTAAAGAGGGTAGATGGAGGCGAAAATCATATTCGCAACTTTCTCTTCTTTCTCGGTTGTAACTTTCATTTTGTTGATTTAGTGTGGTTTGGTTAGTGGAAGGTAGTAAGAAATATGGAGAGTCTTTAGTCAGACAGTCTTTTAGGATGGTGAACACCTTTTGGCTAAAGCCACTTTTTTCTGTCGATTCGGGTGTGACCAAAGTATATTGCCAAAGGGATGATTTTTTAGAAGAAATTAAATAGAGGCAACCTTGCGCATTAATATTGGAGTTGAATCCGTGGATCTCATACTCATCAAGCATCCTCTTGTTCTTGGCGTAAAACCGTTCAAACCAATTCTCTTTTTCCATGATTGTCTCAGAGTCGACCAGCATTTCTGGCCACAACGATTTCAACTCATCTTCGAATTGGTTGATGATCGAATTAAATGCTTTGCTCGAAGTTAATACATTATCGTACCCAGTGATTTCCATCAGAACAAATAAAATTCATTTAGTAGTTTAGATGTTTAAATAATTAGCCTTGTTTAGAGAAGTGAAATGTCTACCACCCTATTTATGGTGCTGTTTCCTCCTTCCATGTGACTGCCAGGTAAATAATCAGTAAGCCAGTACAAATCTCAAAGAAGCTAAAGAACATATAATGTGGTGTTCCTCCCATAGTCACCGTAAAAGCCTGAATGGAGGTTGTAATGATACCAGTAACAATATTCAAATATTTGTTCACTTTGAACTTCAGGGTTCTGGATAAAACAATCATAATCATGGGTATTTGCATGATCCCAGCGAAGATTAATAAAAACTCTTCGGTAATCTCCATACCACCCACTGTACCAGATAAAAATGCCTCTAAATACTTAGAAAGGTGTAACGTAAATACATCACAGTAGATATAATTCACTGTTAGGTATATCCAAAGTAGAGATAATAGATTTTTACGATTGCCGTCCCATTCAAAAACTTTCATAGTATTCCGGTTTAGATTTTACAATTCACTAAGCAGGTTGTTGTTAAAAATTACAATAAGATATAAATGTCTATGAACTAATAGGCTAAATAGTGAAGCGAATAAGTACACTTTTTTTTCTAGTGTTACAAAGAAAATAAAGTCACTCAGGTTTCAACTGTCGATTATCCTGCATGGCTACTACAATAATTTCACTTCCCCGAACATAGTAGTAAACAGAAGTATGTTTGTGCAAAACTGCTTTTCTTAACTCAGGATATTTATGAGAAGCAGGGTATAATTCAGGGAATAACGATATGGTCTGTTCAAACTGTGAAATCAACTTTAGAAAGTTCTTTTCCTCTCTTTTTGTGAATTTTCTTGTCAGATAGTTGCGAATACTTTGGGCGTTACTTAATGATCGAGCTGTCCACTTGACTTCAAGTGATTTAGTCATTTGAACCTAACTCCTTCCAGAAAATTTCTGAAGAGATTGTGTTGCCTTCTTCTAAATCTTTCAAACCTAGTTTTATGTTATTCTTATCTTGTTCGCTTAAGCTATCCCACCAGTCGCCATTCGAAGAGCCTCTTGAAAGTTTAATGGAATTTAAAAGGTGTAGAAGGTTGGAATCATTTAGTGAACCTACCCATTTTGACAATTCTTCTCTCAATAAATTGAATTCTGCGGTACTCATTTTTGTCATTTTATAAAGATACGAAATATGCACCAACACATGGTTAAAAATATCAGTGCGTTTATGATGCTAAATAAAACAATCCAAGTCTATTTATGGCGGACTGAATTAGTAAGGTAGACCCCTTCGGAAGGGGCCTAAGACATTGTCCTAAGCCAACCCAAAGTAAAAGCTAAGTATTCCCAATGTATTAAAAAAGCCATGAATCATAATCATGAACCATAAATCATATTTGCGAAGGTAGAATATGATGAAAAATAGAGCTCCGACGGTTGTGGCAACAATTTGTCCGGTGAGTCCTTGCTGCATGTGCATGTATCCAAAGAAGCTGCAAAAGATTAGCATGTTAATCAGAAGGCTGATTTTACTATCGCCAAAGAATTTAACAAACTGTCTTACAAAGAATCCTCGGAAAATAATTTCTTCTCCAAAAGCTGCAGTTACCCAGATAACTAACAACCATGTAAGAGTAGTTGGGAGATTTCCTCTCAATTGTTCAGTGTTTGTGTAATTAATAGCATCTCCAGTTAGCATCTCAACAGTAGGAACCAGTGCAAAGACATAGAAAACGAATAAGCCAAATGCTGTTAATGGAGCAATGAGTAACAGGTTTTTGGCATTGAATCTTTCACGATAAAACCCAAGTGAAGAAAATGCTTTTCCCTTGAACTCAATGAAATTGGCAACAATGATTACTAAGGAAATAATGATGTTCTCAAAAATGGTTCTGGTCACCGGCCCGAAGTACATGAAGAGGATAAAGGACAGGGTTACTATTGGAAGTATGATTTGTTTTAAAGTTAAGTTTTTCATCTTTCTATTTGTTTAAATTGATATGAGGGCAATATCAACCTAATCTACCCGCATAGAAAGGTGTTTATGTTGGATCGTCGTTAAGACTAGTTGAATTGTAACCGATCCAGTTACCAGTTCATCCAGTTCTTAAATTCACTGGTTTTTGGCCTGCTTACAATGAATTCCTGATCTCTTGGATTGGTCACCTGAAGTATCACACGATGATTGAAATATGGCTCTATTTTCAAGATGGAAGACTTAGCTACTATTTGTCCACGGTTGATTTTGAAGAATTTTGATTGATCCAATGTGCTAAATAAATCATCGATTGTCTCTTCAATGATGAAGCGCTTGCCAACCGTTACCCCGAAAGTGATGCTGTCTTCAGAATAGCAATAGAGTAAATCTGATATCTTGAGTTGGACAAACCCATTTCCCGATTTTACCAGTATACCATCTCTTTCTGAAGGTCCTTGTATGTCGCTGAGAAGTTGCTTCAAAGTAGCTGTATCTAAAGCAGCAGAATTATTTGATTCGAGGAATTTGTCGAGTGCTCCTTTTAGATCTTCTTGTTGGATAGGTTTTAGTAGATAGTCAACACTATTTACTTTGAAGGCCTGGATAGCGTATTGGTCAAAGGCTGTTGTAAAGATGATTGGAGCTTTAACTGTTGTTTTTTGAAAAATTTCAAAGCTTAGACCATCAGCTAGTTGGATGTCCATGAAAACGAGATCGGGAGTTTCGTTTTGTTCGAACCAAAGCACAGCATCTTCGACTGTATCGATTATTTCCAATAACTCGAATTTAAACTCACAGGCATTCAACATTAACTGCAACTGGTTAACCGCCCGGATTTCGTCTTCAATGATTAAGATTTTCATGGCTATTCTTTAAGCATGCCTTCATTCAACAATGGAAGAGAAACAGAAAATTGATTCCCATCATTTACTATTTTCACTGATCTGTCAGAAATGAGAGCATAGCGCTTTTCAATATTTTTTAACCCCATTTTGGTAGAGGGGAGTTGTGTAGATTTCTTTTGAATTTTGTTAGTAACAACAATAAAATCAGCATCAATATCAACATTGATTACTAACGGTCTAGCCCGTGAAACAACATTGTGTTTGATCGCATTTTCTAAGAGCAATTGCAGACTCATTGGTGCAATCATCTTGTCTTCTGCAGATTGGGGAATGTTCCAATTTAATTTCAAATTCTCTCCAAAGCGTTCTGATTGTACGTGGATATACGCTTTTGCAAACTTCAGCTCTGCCTTTAATGAGATCAGATTGGAGTTGCCCGATTCCAGTAAAAAACGATAGATATCTGATAGTTTGTCAACAAATTGCTTTGCATCCTCTTTAGGACTTTGGTCTATAATATCTCTAAGTGTATTCAGCGTATTGAAGAAAAAGTGGGGTTGTGCCTGGTTACGAAGTGTGTCAAGTTCGGCTTGTATGATCGCTTGTTTTGCTTGTTCTTCATCTCTGATTGATTTTTTTAGAAGAACGAAGAAGTAAACGGCTTCATAAATGGCGGTAACCATGGTTGTAAGAAAAATGGTGGTAACCAATGATCGGATTCTTTCAGAAAAATCATAGGAAACATTATCAGCAATTAACGAGACCAAGGTAACTCCAATGAAATCAACGGTGATCACTGTAAACAATGTGCCCAGGATAAGAAATGCGATACGCTTTGCACTATCCTTTAGACTAGGATAAACTTTTCTTAATTGTATAAGAATGAATCTGTTGATCAGCCAATCTGTCGCTGAAAAGAAATATGAAACCACAAAGGTGAGCACCAATTCAATTGTGGTGAGATCTGTATCGGATACATTAAAAACATAGACCGATGTTAAACCCAACAGGAAAACACCTATGATGACGAACCATTTATCATCGAATCCCAGGTATTTTATGCGTTTCTCTTTATTTGTAGGCATTCAGATTTCAATTTCTTCTTGTGTAGATATAACTATTGCCAATCCGTAAGTTGCAAAACAGTTTGTTCAATTCATAAACTTAATATCCGTAACTGGTATGATGTAGTGCAGATGCAAAAATTAATGCCAGAGTGGATATTTGAAAGGGGTTTGAGTTGAATTATCGTTAATTGGGGTTGAGTTGTTGGACATCCACGTTCAATATTGACCTTGTGGAATTAAATAGGTATCTTATATAAGCAAATTTGCTTTGAGCTATCTCATTTTTCTAAACCCACCAAAGAAGTCATGTCCACTAAAGCGCAGTACCCTTTTCCGCCATTCCTTAAATATTTTGAAGTCCTGGTATTAGTATTAGTCATTTTCTTGTCTGGTTGTAATGGCGATGATAACGATACGTCAAATGAAGAACCTACCATTTCTAATCAGGATTTTGATGTGTCAGAGCACAGTGTATCTGGAACAGTAATAGGAATTATTACAGCCATTGACCCTGACGGAGATGATCTCAGTTTTACAATTTCTTCCGGCAATGAGGAAGACTACTTTGCAATTGATCAAAGTACAGGTGAGTTAACAGTTGGTAGTGGTGTGCTTAATTTTGAGACTCAGAACTTACATGAGCTTGATGTCAGTGTGAGCGATGGTAAAACGGAAGTTAGTGCTGAAATATTAGTAAGAGTTGCTGATATTGACGAGTGTGAGGCGGGTTTATGCCCTTCTTATCTGGATATGATTTATGCAGAAAGTGATGTTACTATCAGCACCGGATTAAATTATGGGACTAGTCCAGCTCTCAAATATGACTTTTATTCGGTTGAAATAAACTACGATCCGAGCCGTCCGGTTGTAATAGTATTTCCATATGCTCAAGTAAATAATCCAAATGCTGCAGTACCAGCATTAGAAGGACATTGCAAGGATTTGGCTCGGAGGGGTTATGCTGTTGCATTAGCTTATCAAAGTGATCCTCTGGGTGGAGATACCTTTAAGGAAGACGTAACATCTTACATTGACCAGGTGCATGGTTAAAAAGCTGCTATTCGACATTTCAGGAAAGAAGCCGAATCTATGAGGCTTGATGAACATAATATTTTTTTATCTGGTTGGGTGGATGCTTCCATTGCAGCTTTAATGACTGCTCATTTGGAACTGGAGGATATTGATGAAATGATAGATGGCTCAACTGAGTTTCAGGAAGTTTATGATGAAATGGGATTTGATGGAACCGAGAATTTGGGATTTGATTCTGACATCCGGGGTGTGACGCTTATGACAATATTTGCGTCAGATTTAGCAATTATTGATGAAGGAGGCCCAGCAATGATGATCATTCATCACGAGGATACTGAATTAAGTGATGGAACTGTAATGATGGGAGCATATACATTTGATAACGACATTTACACTACTACTTTATATGGTCCGGATTTGATTAAAGAACAGGCAATTGCAAATGGCTTTGTTGAAGGTGAAGACCTTGGATATATTCTAATGAATGGGGGAGATAATGATCCAAACTTTAACCCTTACTTTGCTACGGTTACTTCTGATAATTGGAATGATATAGCTGCTTTCTATCATAGGAATTTGGATAGGTGATAGGTTCTCAAGACAAAGCGAAGAATTGTTCGTAGCTGAAAAACAATTTTTACAACCAATTCATCCAAAGTGCCACAGCGAAACCGAGACAAAAAAAAGAGGCAGCTTTCATCAAAAATCTCAGGCTTGTAAAATACCATGATGCCTTGTCTTCAAGTTCAGGGTTTATTCTCATCAGCCTACTTCGATGTTTCTTCAAAATGATTGGGCCTACCAACCAGAATATCAGAGCCCCAGATACAAAATATAACGTCAGATATACTTTCTCCTCCATGTCGTACGATGTGTTATTTCGCCAATGTCCCAATTTGCTGACCTTGTTTAACAGTCAGAGAACTGAATTTACCCTTTTGAAATAGTAACAACACTGTTGATCCACCATATTCAAAGTGGCCAAGTTTCTCACCTTTTTGAACAGCCATTCTTTTATCCTCCGTTATGTCTTTGAATTTACCCTCAAAAACTACGGACCCCACTGTTTGCAGTCCAATTGGAATCATTGCAATATGGCCATAATGCTCTGTTTTGATAATAAAATAACCATGCCTGAAATTTTGAAAAACGCTATAGTCCTTATTGTATGCTACATTCCCATTGTTAATCATATCCAGCATGTCTGGCATCCCGAAAAGGCGGTCACCAACAGATTCTTTGGATTCTACAATTATCCCCTCTGTTGGAGCGTGATAATGATGATAATTATGCGGTAATAGGAAAACTGCCAGAGCTGTACCACCAACAAATTCTTTTGCATACTCTGAATTATCAAGCAATTCATTTAACGATAACGTCATTCCGCTTTTAGTGGGAATAGCTGTCTCCAAACTTAGATCATTATTAATCATGTTGATTATGCCATCTGCCGGAGATACAAGTGCAGATGCATCTTCTACCTGATCAATTGGCCTGGCACCTGGCTTCAGATCTCTTACAAAAAAGTCATTGAAGGAATCAAATCCACCTTCCGGGTAAATGAATTCATCGTTATTGAGAGTTGGATCATTTAACCAATTCTCAATGATGGAAACCGATTCTGGACTATCCAGGAATTTACCACGTTCTTCTACGAAATTGAGTGACCAGGACTTCCCTTTTTCACCCAAGATGAATTCCATTCCATCTGGATTTTTATAGAATAGAAAAGTGAATTCCAGTATTCTGTCCAGACCATTATGTGCATTTGGTAAGAAGTAATACCACTCATTGATGAAATCATATAAATCGTCAATCCCTTTTCCCTTCCAGGGGTTTGGTGAGCCATCTTTAAGAGGGTGAATGTTCTTAAACATTCCATCAATCGTAGATTTAAAATCTTTGTCTGATTCGTATAAAGTTCTTAGCTCAGTTACTGGTGGACAGTCTTGGGTTTGCGCTGAAGCTATGAAGCATGTGATTATGGCAATTACCAGAATAACTGATTTTTTCATGGGCAGGTGATATTAGGAATTACCAATATAGTTATTTTAAGTTGTTAAGCTGAAAGTAAGAAATGTTGGTAGGCTTACTTAAAACGATGACAATACATATCTCCATCGGCTGTTACACCATAGAGCATGTTGTCTTTTCCTCCAAATACATAAGTGTATTTCTGCCAGCCAGAACCTATTAGCAACCCATATCCATTGTTAGACCACTCCATTTCACCATGCCGGGTGTTCACATACCAATACAGATCTCCTTTGTTATCTACCCGATAAATCACTCCGTCCTGACCTACTCCCCAAAATTTGACAGTTGTGTCATTCCATCCTGTTCCAATGACCGTTCCTGATTTTGGATGCCACTGTTCTGTGCCATTACCTGTTGTCTGGTACCAAAGTAATTCTCCATTGTTTCGCATGGCATAGATCATACCGTTACTTCCAGCTTTAACGTCCTTGAAGCCCTGCCACCCAGTACCAATTCTATTTCTTCCTTGCCAACCACTTGTGCTTCTGCTTGTGTTTTTATACCACCATAGATTTCCAGATTCATCAATGGCGTAAATGACTTTATCCGTACCAGCGAAAATTTTTGTGTACTCCTGCCAACCTGCTCCAATTTTATTGCCGCCTTCCCATTTTTGAGTGTTGACAACCATGTGATCATAACCGTGGAAGTCGCCATTGCTTTTGATTCCGTAGAAATAGCCATTATTACTGGTAATGATTGTTTCAAATAGTGGTAACCAACCTGTGCCTATCAATACACCATCTGAGTACAGAGAGGGTGACTTAGGAATATTTGCTGCCTGCTGATCCTGGAATTGTTTGCTGGCGATATAGGATCTGGCTTCACTTATATAGCCGGCGTAAGTATTCGCTTTATCCATTTTATCAAGTAGATCAAGTATCTTGTTTGTTACCTTTTCTACACGTTTTTTTGGGTTTTCGGCTTGCAGTTTATCCATCAGGAATCCCAAAGCTTCACTACCATACATTTTGCATGCTTCTTTTCCATATAAGACTGTATAATCAGGATTTGTAATCTTGGATGCTGATAATGCCTGATCTTTTAGTCCCATAACAAACATCATGGACTCAGCAAAGTCATCATAAACCATGCTTGCTACTGCACCAGCGGGCTCGATGGGGTCATCCAGAGCTTTTACAAAGTCCTTTTGCATTGCCTGATTGAATCGTTTGATGAGAGAAATATTACCTTCTAAAATTTGTGGTACTTCACAAAGAAATTGTTCTGTAGCCCAGGCCATGCACTCTTTGCACTCTTTGGCGCCTGCACTAGTCGCGCCATAGTTGTCCAGAGGTGTTTGCATTGATTTAAGTGCGTTACTAACTGGAGCGATATAATTACTGCATTCCAGATTGGTCAAATTGCCAAGTGTATTGACAGCATTATTCATTTCATTAAGCCAAGAAGTAGACGCATTGATCATGGTAGTTTCTGACTCTTTGGCAAATTCCTGAAAAGTTTGACCGGTAGCTGTGGTGTAATTTTCCAAAGAACTGATAGCTGTTTTACTCCAGTTATCTGCTTCTTTCAGTCCATCATCCAGGTTTTTGACGGTGCTGTTTACTTCTTTCACAAACAGGTCCCAAATATTCTGGCCACTGGCCTGGAAAAGGGTGAAGCAAAGTAGAATGGTGGAAGTGATTTTGTACATGGCGTGTTTATTTAGGTTTCGCTAGCATGAGGGTCTTAATTGAGTTAGATGCTAATTCAATTCCTTAGCCTCAAAGATTTTCGCTTAGTTCAGTTTTCCTAAAGTTAATCAATGATCATTTAGGTGCTACAAACCAAGCCCTAAATCTCACCAGCCCTTGCCAGTTGATCTGCTTTAGAAAGTAATACCACTTCCACAACCAATAAAGGAACCAATATGAGCACTCCTACAAAAGAGAATATTAGGCTCATGTAGGAGATGCCAAAGACCAATTCCAGATTCCCTGCTACCTTGGCTAATCTTCCCATTCCATCCTGAAGCCGCTTTAATCCAATTCCCAGAAAAACTGAAATAGTGCCTAGTGGAATCACTGATAAGGCCCGGAAAGTGCTTTCCGGTCCATTCAATTCCTGGAAATAAAGAATAATAACGCCCTCTGTGAGATACATGAAGGGAACAAATATCAATGATATATATGCGGCAGTCTTGAGGAGAGATACTTCAAATAAAATGCTCAGTGATAAAATCCCTTTGGTGAATAGAAAGAAGGAAATTGCTGCAATCACCTTTACAATTACCATCATGTACTGCAGCATTGTTTCATTTGCTGAGTTTTCAGTATAGATCTCTATGCTTTGCTCGAAAATGACCATCAATAGATATATTATCCCAGATATCCAGGCGGGTAATAGCGCTTGCTTGAGTGTGGGTTCTGAGGCACTGACAAGTAACATATTACTCAATGTTTTGGAGGACTTTTGCTCTTCGCTTATATCTGAATTGTACCAATCATCTATATTTTCTCCGAGTGCCTCGAGTAGGATTTTTGTGGTTACTGATCGCGGTGTTACTGCTCCGGATTCAATTCGCTGAATGGTACGGATGCTAACATGAGATTTCTCTCTCAACTCCTGCTGAGTTAATCCTTGTTGTGAGCGGATCTCAAAAAGTCTTTGTCCCAGCTGTGGCTGACTAGTTAGATTGGTCTTTCCCATGAATGCGTTTGGTGTATCTGTATGTCAATACTACAAAAGTTATGAAAATTATTGCTTGCAATGCTCCTCCAAAATACTCATTTGCCTGCAACATTGCATTTGTTGGGGTATTAGGAAAGTCTATTTCAACCAATGCAGGAACCCAATATTTTTTCCCGATTACAGCAAGTGCCAGGTTTAATCCAAAGTGGAATCCTGTTGGTAGAGCAATTCCGTTAGATCGGAGTGCCATCCAGCCAAAAGCAAAGCTCCAAACCCCAGTTCCAATAAAAGAAGCCATCAATGACCAACCTCCAATGTAGTGATACAAAGCAAAAAGAATAGCTATTGAAAATTGAGCGGCCCAAACACCGTATGCATTTTTTATCTTAATGAAAGTATAGGACCTGAAAGCTATTTCCTCCATAAAAGCCAAAGGAATAAGAGACAATGCCATCAAGGCGAATTGTGACAAATCAGCCTGAACGAAACTGATTTGTAGTCCACTATACCATGCCTGTAATAGAAACATAATTGATGCTAAGATGAGCCCAGCAAAAGATCCTATTATGAATCTTGTTAAGGTGTTTCGATCGGCCAATAGGAAATAGTCCTTCCATGTTTTGCGATCTACTTTTATGAAAACATAAGTGATGGCTAATGCGGTTAATGAACCTACCGCTCCATAAGTGAATCGCTCATTAACTCCCAGGAAGAATGGAGAGATGCTTAGTAATACTACCAACATTAGAGAGAAGGAGAAAAGCACCGGAACACCCAGTGAGGTCAGAATGATTTTAACGTTTTTCGTTGTTGTCATGTCATTGAATTTTTTGTTTGATTGCAAGTCTAGTGGGGAATTCAAATGAATCATGAATTTTGAGGGCGACACTCAGGCGTCACTTGCATTTTTGGGGCATGTGGTAGGTTTTGGAGTATGCTTTAGGGAAGTTGTAGTGCGTTCTGGGGAGTACGCTCTGGGGAAGTAGAAGCGGAGATGGAGTATGCTTCTGGAAAGGGATTGGGAAGATGGAAATATAGTGTTCACATGTTGGGACAACTTGAGAAAGTGTAGATATTCCAATTAAGACAACAATTGCCAATCCATTGATTTACATTGAAGCTTTATTTTATTGGTACGGGGGTTGGCTAGCTGAATTATTCGACTAAAGTAAAATTAAGGTTTAGGTACTAAGCATCCAAAATGAACATTATAGACGTTTATTAGCACTAACTACGCATATTGTTGTGCGTTCAGGCTTTCCAATCATTTCTCCAATAAATTCTGAGACTTGTTTTGCTCCATAACCATTCAAATGAGTTAAATCGTACATTACTTGTTTTCTGTTTTTTAAACTTAGGGAGTCTATCCTGGTACTTTTAGCTTCAGTTCTAATTTGCTCAAAAAACTTATCTGTTTTGTTCTTAATTGGAGAGTTGTTTTCAATTTCATTTAATAAATCATGATATGGAAAATCAATTAAATTAATTCTGCAATTTTTGCTTTTTAATTTCCTAACTCCTTCAATGTATAAATTTTGTTTGTCGTTCAAATAATGTGGTACTGTTTTATAAAAATTTTCGAAAAGAGATATTGGTTCACTAAATGTTATACTATCAGAATATTTATACATGTTTGTTTCCGATAAAAATAGCTTTGTTGGTCTCCTATTCTTTTTGATTATTTGAAAAATCTCTTTTCGAGAATAATTATTGTTTAATAGGGATTTTAGAGCAAATAGTGAGATGCCACTCCTATTATTATCCATTTCTTTTCTTCTTACTTGTGCAGGTTTAGAAATTGCAACTAAGACATCAGAATCGGAAGGGACCTTATCAGCAAAAACAAGAAAATCGTAAACACCTGCACCATGTTTGGCTGCTGTGTATATTTTTTTATCTGTTTTCAGACTTAGGACGTTTAAATCAATTCCCTGATAAGTTTGAGAGTCTCCCCAAATAAATAAAGTATTGTTTGCGTTTTTAGAATTGAAAAAAAGGTCAAAAGAAAAATATATCACTACATAAATAATGGGCAGTGCTACTATAAAAACCGATGTTTTAGTTATAAACCTACGCATAATGCTAAAACTGAAAGTAAATAAATTGTTGCTCCTTTCCTCCAAACCAAAAAATTGCAATGATAATAGCATAATACATTACACACCTTACTGGAAACCACCAATTTAATCCTAAATTTGAAATTGCGTATTGTCCTTCTCTTCCAATCCATTCTATTAAAACAAACAACAATAATAGTATTATTAAATTTCTTGGTCGGACTTCTGGTATTGTAAATAGTGAAGAAGAAAATATTTCAGAAATGTAGCTTATTGCATGTTGGAAGTTTTCTGCTCGAAAGAGTATCCAGGCAAATACTGTCATTCCAAATGTTAGTGACATAAAAAATAGTTCTCTAAAGCTTGGGAAAAACTTACCTTTAGCAACTATTTCTAAATTATTTCGATTGTTTTTAGTCAAAAGAAGTGGTAAGAAGTAAATGGCATTTAAAGCTCCCCAAAGAATAAATGTCCAATTTGCTCCGTGCCAAAAACCGCTGACGATGAAAATAATAAAGGTATTTCTTACCTTCACCCAAGATCTTCCGCGACTCCCTCCTAGTGGAATATATAAATAATCTCTAAACCATGTAGAAAGTGAAATATGCCATCTTCTCCAAAATTCCGCAATGTCTCTTGAAAAGTATGGGAAGTTAAAGTTTTGCATTAAATCAAAACCAAATAGTCTTGATATTCCTATTGCTATATCCGAATAACCTGAAAAATCACCATAAATTTGAAAAGTAAAGAATATGGCACCAAATACTAATGTACTTCCTGAGTAATCTGTTGAATTGTTGAAAATTAAGTTCGCGTATACGGCACAATTGTCTGCAATTACAATTTTTTTAAATAAACCCCAAAGTATTTGACGGAGACCATCAACAGATTTGCTGTATTCAAATTTTCGTTTTTGGTAAAATTGGGGTAATAAATTAGTTGCTCTTTCGATTGGGCCAGCCACTAATTGAGGAAAGAAACTTACGAAGGCTGCAAAGGCAATGAAGTCTTTGGTAGGTTCTAGTTTTCTTCTATATACATCAATAGTGTAGCTTAAGGTCTGAAAAGTGTAAAAACTAATACCCACAGGAAGGATAACGTTCAGAGAATTGGCCTTAATTTCCATTCCAAAAAATGAAAAGGCGGATACGAAATTCTCAAGAAAAAAATTGTAGTATTTAAAAAATGCTAAGAAGCCCAAATTCACACCAATACTGGTCCAAAGTAGTATCTTCCTTTGAAGATCATTCTCCTTTTTTGATAACCTTAAGCTAATGGAATAATCAATAATAGTGCTAAATATGATCAATGAAAGAAATCGCCAATCCCACCATCCGTAAAAAACGTAGCTGGCAAAAACAATTAGTAAGTTCTTTATTCGAATGTTGTTATCAGCAATAGACCAATAGAATACAAATACTAGTGGGAGAAATACTGCAAAGTCTAAGGAATTGAATAGCATAAACTTAAGAATACATTAATTACATATTACTAATTTTGCCATAAATACATCGAACGACAATCTTGCTAGTGCCGAACTAATGAAATTTTCGGCAAAAGTAGCATCTTTCGATGAGATTCAGGATGAATGGAAGTATCGTATCTAAATGAGCTGTGGAGAATATCACTATTTATTTTAACTCCTCCCCAGAACTCATGACATGTTTAGTAATCACGCTTTCTTATTTCACTCAGAACAGTTCTAACTTGTCTACACTAAACAACTCTTCTTTCTTATTTCTTCCTTTCAATTCTATCTCACCTTTGGAGCTATATTGATAGTTTGATTGGGGTAATAATTCTTTAATCGCACCGGAGATCAGCAAGTCAGATTCTAATTCCTTGCAGAGACTTTGGATTCTGGCGGTTGTATTTAAGACATCACCCGTAAACACAATTTCTTTTTTTAAATCTCCAATTTCTCCAATAGTGGCTTCACCAAAATGAATTCCCGCTTTGAAACCAATTTCAAAACCATATTCATTCAATAAAGCTTCCCTTTGTTTCTCAAGTTGATCTTGAATGTCAAAGAAGCATTTGATGCAGTTTGCCTGGTTAAACCCTTTCTCTGGTTTCCAGGAAATCACGATTTCATCTCCTATGTACTGGTAGACTTCACCCAATGAATTGATGATGGGGTCCGACATAATTTTGTAATAGGTGTCCAGTAATTTGAAATATTTTATGTGCCCCAATGCTTCGGCTATTGTTGTTGAAGATTTCATGTCCAGAAACATGAAAATCCGTTTTTCAATTTTGGGTTGGTGGTATTTCCCAGAAAAGAAATTTAGAAACAGATGATGACCTAAGTTTTCACTTATCGCCGAATAGATCAAACTAAAAATAACCCTGACCGACAAATGAAACAAGGTAACAAGAAAAGAGACACTTATAAGAAACCTACCCAGTTTTTGCCATGCATCAGCTTCCAGTAAACTTATACCTGTTTCCAGAGAAGACGCCACGGGATAAAAGATGACGATGATGACGATAATGAGTGTGAGGTAGGTTAAGAATTTGTAAAAAAGCTTGACCCATAGTGATCTATTTGAGAATCTCTTTTCCAGATAAATGACTTCTAAAGTCCCAACAATAATTCCAACAATGGCATTTGCCAGACTCGCAAAAATCAGGATAGGGATGGTGAGGGAAATATCAGTATCTGGATTTAGATTTTGATTACGTGTTATCCCAATCTCAGTGACATCAGTGATCCATCCACTTAATACCCAAATTATTGCGAAGGGAAGGATCCTTGAAATGTTTCTTTTTGCTTTTGGAGAGATTTTCACGCTAAGTAGACAATGTTATCTTAAATGTAAGGAATGATGATTGATTATTGCTAAGGTAGATGAGTAAATGTGGTGGTTTGGGGTTTGGATGTTTTATGTGAAGTAAAACAATTTGCGTGTAGTTATAGTGGACCGTGTCGGGAGACACTCGTGATTATTGGGAGTTTTAAGTCGCCCTACGGAAGACTTAAAACAACTCTATGTAAATGTGGTTTGGATTTTTTGGGGGGGAAATGGATGAACTAACGAATTAACTCTTTTCAAACCCTTCCTTATTCTGTTGACTTCTCTGATCAATAATGGCTTTAATCTTGCGTCGAAACTTTATGTTTTGTTGGTATTGTTTCTTGTTCAGCATTTCAATTAAGTAAGCGACAATAGCACCTCCAAAAATTGCTATTCCAACCTCGGAAATTACATCAAGAATAACTGAGTTGACAAATTCACCCATTGAATCACCATAAAGATGACTTGCAATACGAGCGGAGATGGTGATGACAAAGCCAAACACGAAAATCAATCCTAAATAGAAGGCATTGAAGTATTCTTTATTGATGATAAGGTCCAGTTCGTCAGGATTCTTTTCGTAATGCAAAATAACCTCTTCTGTAATTTCTTGTGTATCTGGAAAAACTATCTTGCTAAATGAATGTAGTAACTTCATAACCTGATTTGATTTACACTTGTTTTGATACTTAAAAGTGTCAAGAAAGCACCAAAATAAAAAGGTGTAGCATTCGCTACACCTGTATAACTTTTTTAACCTCCGCCTGTTTTAAGGCATTGTGTTTTGTCTGAGTTTTTAAAGCATTATTTCTTCACCACCTGATAAGTTTTTCCGGCTACTTCAAGGATGTACCTGCCTGAATTTCCATCAGAGATATCAACTCTATTTTTATTAGACACAATACCTCTTTTAACCAACCTACCTGATAAATTAAATAATCGATATTGGGCACCTCTTGTGTCTGGTGGCAAATTAACAAAACGAGTTGTTGGATTTGGGTAAAGAGGGTTTGACTCCAGCGTTTCCGCATCGAGGATGAGGAAAGTTATCTCCTGGTCCACATTCTCTGCTGCTTCATAAAATTCACTTCCTTCCTGGCTCGCGGTAATCGTCACTGTTCCTCCTTCATCGGACTCTATAACGGCCCGGTCACCGTTTATTGAGATAAGATTTTCATCTGAACTCACAAAGGTAATTGGCAAACTAGCACTGGATCTTGCGTATAATGAAAATGATCTGCCCTTTCTGAATGGAACATCAGTAGCGATCTCTTCAAAATCAATGGTCTGGATTCCTTTTAAAACTTCAAATGATTTTGTGACAGTATCAGCTGGTTGATATGCGCAGTTTCCATATTGCATTGCACTGATTTCAACAGCTCCAAGCCCTATTATTTTTGCTGAATCTCCATCAATTAACACTATTCTATCATCACTTGAAATGAAGGATATCTCTAATGCTGAAGAACTCTCCGCTACTAAAGCAAACTTCTCATCGCTAAGTCTCTTATCCTCAATATCCTGGAATGTTATGCTTTGAATTTCTTCACCTTCAGTGACTTCAGGCACATCAATTTTCCAAATACCACGTCCGTATGTTGCTACGTATAGCTTGCTAGTAGCATTTTGTATTTCCATTTCTCTGACAATCACGTTTGGTAAACCACTGCCCATGTATTCCCAATTACGATTTCCAGAAGTGAGGTCTAATGTATAGACACCAACATCGGTTCCTGCATATAGTATTTCACCACAAGGATGTTGTAATAAACAATTCACACTCAGAAAAGGTAATCCTTCGCTAACAGAAAACCATGATTCTCCAGCATCATTGGATTGATAGACATTACCTTCAAATAAGCTCGCCCAAATTCGGTCAGGATTCGCTACATCAAATATGGCATCAGTCAATGGTAAAGACGGTAGTCCTGCAGAAATTTCTGAAAATGATCGCGCTTCGTCCGTAGAGTAATACAACAACCCTCCTCTACCAACAAGGAACGTATTGTTTTGAGTAGGATGCATCTTTAAGATGTCAATAACACTCGCTCCATTGAAGTTACTGTTTTTAGTAAGTGTTTCTCCACGATCATTGCTGACCCAAACATTTTGATATCCAAAATACAATGTATTGTGGTCATTGGGATGCATAATGAATGGTGTAACCCATCCGCCTGGTTCGTTATCAGCATTTGAAACGAACCAATCTGTATCCAGTCCCTCATTTGTGTACCTAATTATACCACCATTTTGATATTCTGAATAGACAGTATTAGGATCGGTATGATCTATTAATGCTTCCATTCCATCAGCACCAAAAATGTGGTACCATTCATCGTTAATTTTTGCGAAAGACCCATTGTCTTGCAAACCTCCAACTACTACGTCTTCCTTCTCAGGGTGTGTTCCCAGCCTGTAAAATTGTGCGATGTTTAAACCAAAACTTAGGTTGTCAAAGGTTTCGCCATCATCCTCACTGTAGAAAATACCTCCATCTCCTCCACAATAAACATTACCATGGTAATAATCGATGGTATGATTATCTGCATGTACATAGGGATATTCCTGGTCACTCCAAATCCAGTAATTCTGGAGTTCCCAATTCTCTCCCGAATCCATGGACTTCCAAACATGCACACCACTCACATACAATTCATTCTCATCCTCAGGAGAAACACCAATTGCCAGATCATACCAGCCCTGTCCACTATTATCATCAGCTTCTTTACTATAACCGAAAATATTAGGCGTAGAAGACATGAGGGTTACCGAATTCAATTGATCTGAAGATTTGAATAATCCTCCAAACGTTGCGTCGGAAGCTGAAGAAAGGATATAAACCACATCTGGATTAGCTGGCGTTACCCCAAGTGCTTTTCTGCCAAAGGTTTTATTGGCTTCAGGGAAGTCCATTATTAAACGTTCCCAGTTAAGACCAGCATCAACTGATTTGTATAAAGTGATCTGATTAGCCACATTATCAAACCTGTCACAAGCATATAAAATACTGTCATTTGTGGGGTGCATGGCAAGGTCTGAGAAAGTGCCTGTTTGAACTTCCTCCCATGTTTCACCTCCATCAACAGATCTGATGATGTTGGAACCTGCAACAAACATCAGGTCCTTATTTTCTTTTCCTACTTCCAACTTGTAGAAGGTCTTGAACTCATTTCTATCAAAAGATAAGTTCATCAATTCCCAGGATTCACCTGCATCCAATGACTCAAAAAGGCCAATGGATGGGGTATCACTTCCGTAAGCATCTCCGGTAAGAATGATAATCCTATCTGTATTGTCGGGATCTACATATATATCAGTTACACCCAGTACACCTAAATCATCAGTAGAAGTATGCCATGTTTGTCCGCCATCAAGGCTTTTCCAAAAACCACCACTTGCTGCTCCTATGTATACTTTGTTGGGATCATTAGGATCTACTGTGATGCAATTGATTCTTCCATTTCCCGGATTGTATCCATCATTACCCACTTCCCATTTATAAGGTCCTATAGATTGCCAGCTGTTTTGCTGTCTTTTTGAGGCGTTTTTGTCAGCCTTAATTAGTTCGTAAGCATCATACCTTTGCTTGAAATATCCTGCTCCCGGTATTTTTCCATCTTTTAATCTGGGCACAATAAAATTCTCCCATCTCTTGAACTTCTTTAAGTCACTGTATCTGCTTCCTTGTTCTTTCCATTCCTCGTAAAAAGCCTCACGCAGTTTACTGAAATCTCGTTCACCTTCAGCAATTAATCGCAAATGCCCTTGGGATGTAGCGGAGAATGCTATTATAATTGATAAAAAAAAGAAAACTGTGAATATACTTGATCGATTCATCTGCGTGTTTTTAGTAATTAGTGTTGGTTTCATTTCATGCAAAACGACTCAGCCGCAGTTGGATAAAGGTTTGACGGTAAATGAATCTCAGACCGATGATGCCATTGCGTTTGAGGTTGTAAATAATACAACTCAGGTTGTAGAATTCCCTAATACTAAACAGTTCTTTATAGAAAAAAAAGAAGGTGACGACTGGGTTTCCATACCGGTTTACCCATGCCCTTGTGGTGTTCCCTGCGGAAATCCTCCGGTACCCACAAAAGTGGAAAAGGGTGGATCCATCACGATAAAGTGGGATTACATTTCCAGAAAATGCAGAGGGAGGGAGGCTACAGAATATAAAATAGACACAGGAGTGTATAAATTTTCCTTGAGTTACAAACTCATAGAGGATGGTATGATCGTGGAGACTGGGACTTTGGAGGAGGAGTTTGAGTTGGGTGATTGATGGAGCATTAATTGTGATATAGCTAGCGCGCGTTTAACGAAGTGTAACTCGTGCTTTCGTGAATTGAGAGGGCAATATATTTTTATGATCTGTCTTTGGAAACACGCGCTTCCGTTTCACTCAGACGTTTGATTGCGCACGTTTTTTTGAGCCTTGAAGGGTCTAATACCAACAATGTTATGGCCATTCCTATCTAAGAGAACAGTCCCTTCTTCTCTTTTGGTCTTGAGAACCACATTTCCAGTTCCATAATTCTGGGACACTTCTACCTTAAAAGTTGTGTCAGTGGGAATCAAATAATATATGCCAGATAAAGAGTCTCCCTTATCAACAATTACATTCTCAGTTCCTTTTACGAACAATGGATACTCTTCAAAGTCAATAACTTGAAATCTAATAGGTGTCGATTCTCCTACCTTAAATGAAGGAATATCCTGATTAAGAATGCCAGTAATTTGAATTGTTAGCCTCTTATAACTTGGAGTATTCTCTTGATTTGTGGCATAAATTGTATCAACTACATGGTTATTGCTGTTATATCCAGGTGAATTGTTGGACGTACAGCTAAAGTAAATGAGACTGAAGATTGCTAGGTATCTTTTCATAAAGGTAATTTCAAGTCTTCCCAAAGGGCGACTTAAAATTAATAAATGCTCACGAAGGTCTCCTGACCTTTCTCCCTTGCGCTATCTGTCAAGTGTTATCGAGGAGCCAGTTATTTGATGATCATTGTGACTTATACTTTGAGGAAGTTTAAGGAATTATGGGAAAACCTCAGATGTTAATTTGAGGTTTTCTTTGCAGTGCATCGAGAGGTCTTTGCAGTGCATCGAGAGGTCTTTGCAGTGCATCGAG
>JANSWY010000004.1 GCA_024743255.1 bacterium
GGTCCTATACTTTCAGGACTTTTAAAAAGGTGAACCCTGATGCAAAGCCTGGTGATGTAGTACTTTCTCAAGAAGCGAATTCTAAAGGTCCTGTGCTGGTACAAACATTGGGTCTTACTCTGCAGCAATTTGATGTTAAAATTTCCAAATCAACAGATACTGACCTATCTGATAGCTTAAGTCTTGAGTTTCTAGACTCTCAAAAAATTGTTGAAGCAGCTTTCAAAGAATTAAATCCCCAAAGTAATGTTTCTAATGAAGATATGGCCAGCATTTTATGTATAGCAACAGCAATTGCAATCGAAGACAAAAAAGAAACTCTGGACCCGACAGCCGCCTTTGGATTGGCGGTTATGGGATTTATTGAGGGGACCAAGACTATGCCAGCGGTAATTGAGTAATTGTTATTTAAATCAATCAGTATTTCCGAGGTTATTAATAGTGAATCTGAATACTAATGAACCAAATAATTAGTAACTTTTCGTTAATTAGGCCAGTAATCAACTCATAGAATAGTCAAATGAACACCTTTCAAGAAAAAAATAATCAGCCCAAAAACCAATCAGCATCTTCCTCTGATAAGGCATCAAATTCCAAATCAACATTTACGGATAATCGAACTGAAGCATCTCAGGCCGCTCAGTTAAAGGCAATGGCTGAAGAAAGCGCTGTTCAGAGAGTAGAAAATAATACAGGTCTCCCTGATAATTTGAAGTCTGGAATGGAAAACCTTTCAGGGATGAGTCTTGAAAATGTGAAGGTGCATTACAATTCATCGAAACCAGCTGCAGTACAAGCTCATGCATATGCGCAGGGGACCGACATACACCTGGCCCAGGGACAAGAAAAACACTTACCACATGAGTTAGGGCATGTTGTTCAGCAAGCTCAGGGAAGAGTGCAGCCAACTACGAGTGTGAATGGATTGCCGGTAAATGATAACCCCGCACTTGAGAGTGAAGCAGATGCACTTGGTGCAAAAGCAGTGTCAAAAGGCCAGGCTTAAGTTGCAATCAGACAAAACTTACAATACGAATCATCCCAACCTCTAATGAAGCAAGCAAAATGAAATACGTTCTGTTTACAGTAGCCGCAGTACTACTATTGGCGGTTACGATATTTTTTATTCAGATTTCTTATGTTGGAGATTTTTCAATGAAAGAAATTGTATCCGATATTGAGTACGAGAGAATGGAGGTAGGTAGGCTGGTTGACTCAACATTTACGCGCAAGACCAATTTAGATTCTCTTGTAACCTATAAGACAATTGATTCATATGGGAATGTGAAAACTGTAAGATTCGGTGGAGCACTATCTTTGGACAGAATGCATATTAATAAGCAGGAGAATTCAGAATACCCCATATATGAAATAAATAATACGAATAAAGTCATTCTCTCAGTTTTTGGTGAAGGACAGTGGGACTGGATAGCTGCTAAGGTTGTTGTTGACAAGACAACCTTAAAATTATTAGAAATTCAATTTGATCATAAACAGGAAACTCCCGGACTGGGGGGTGTTATCACCACACGTAAATTCAGGTCACAGTTTGTTGGGAGCAAACTTGATCTTACTGGGAACTCATATTCATTGCAATACTCAGACTCAGTTTTAATCGCAGGTAACTATAAAATAGATGGGATATCAGGCGCTACAATTACCAGCAAAGGTGTAATCAATATGCTAAACGATGGATTAAGAGTTTACAAGGAGTATCTTGTAGAAGATTAATTACACCTTATCGCATCAAGAGATGATCAATAAAATAGTATTCCTGATATCATTCTTAATGATTTCAGTTGGCTCTTTCGGCCAATCAAATGAGACGGATGAAAACAACTTCTGGAAAAGAGTATTCCTGCCTTCCATCGATGTTGGGTATCAAATACCCAATTCAAGCCTTCTGGAAGGTTCAGTGAGGTTTGGTACTTCAATTGAATACAGAGTCAAGAACAACAATGATTTCTTCATTCGACTTAATTATGATACTTACGGAGCTCGATATAATCTTTCTACAATCGGGAATGCTAACAATAGTATTACCAACAGTATTCAGGGTACAGTCCAATTCACTGATTTTCTGATCGCTCCAGGCTATCGTCTGGGTGATAACACCTGGAGAATTATGTTTTCAGTAATGCCAGGAATTAAACTTTATGAATTCCCTACTGCTACCATTGATGGTCAGCAAGTTGTTGTAAGCCAGGAAGGTAAATCGGTATTTACGACCTCAGCATTAACCACACTGGAATACTATTTTGATGAGAAATCTGCTTTCACAATAAGCTTATTCCAAAATCAGGTTTGGAAGGAAGTCGATTTCTGGGGAGATGGCGGATCGGCGGTTGGTTTTTCTATTGGGTTTATTACTTCGTTGATGTAGCAGTTTATTTGGTTAAGTAAGTACAAATGGCAAATAAAGTATTATGGTATCATCATTGGGACTGGAAAACGATAGCTTTAACAAGCATTATCTTAATTGCAGCACTCCTCCTTTTTACATTATTTTTTCTGCCCGACATTACTCGAGAATGGAAGCTCTCAAGATTTAAAGGTGAGAACATAGGTTTTATTACCAACGTCAAAGAAAATGACATGATAAGGCAGAGCCAATATGGTAGTTATAATGCTATAGACTCTTATGAGGTATCTTATCAATATTATGTAAACGGAGCTTCGTATTTTGGGCGAGAAAAGATTCAGGGATCCAGGCAGAATTCTCTTCGTCTAAAAAAAATTATGAGTAACGAGCGCAAAGTTGTAGTCAAATATTACATAAGCAGGCCTAAAAGATCCATGTTAGACTTAGATGGCAAATAATTATAAACTCTTTAACTCGAGGCTTCTTATTGCGTATTTATATCACTCTTACCATGCCTCACCATCAAAAGTCCTGAAGCTATTATCAGTGTTAGAATAATATTAACCCCATAAATAATTAACCTCTGTTCAACATTTTCTGACACCTCCGGAAATGCGGTAAGAATGATATTTGTTGAAGCATTAAAAGAGGCATGAAGAAGAATGGCAATAATCAGACTTCCATTTGTTCGTAAGAAGATGAAGGAAAAGATAAATGTCTGAGCTGTGATGTTCAAAACGTATAACCCAATGGTTAATGCACTTACTTCGAAAACCGAGGGAATTGCAGCTCCTGGGAAGGTGAAAGAAGCGGTGTGCCAAAACGCCCAAACCAGTCCTAAAATCAAGCTGCTGGTGTAAATGTTATATTTCTTTAAAAGTTCTGGTAGCATAAAACCTCTCCATCCCAATTCTTCCATTAATGGACCAAATGGTAATGCAACTAGCAGATATAGTGGAATCATTTTTAAGCTCTCTTTCAATTCGATTTGCCCCAATTCCAAGCCGAATAGTGTTGAGCTAAAAACAGAAATGAGATACAAGGAAGACGGTAAAATTAGGATGATCAAATACCACTTGAAATGAACCTTAAAAGATCTGAATTTTCTGAGAAGTTCATAGACAGCTTGCTTGCCATCTGTAAAACCAACAATGATGATGGCAGTAATAGATGGACCAAATCCTCCTGGAATTCCTATTAAGGCAAGCACTGGGAAAGTACCTTCCTCAGCATTTAGAATGGCTTGATAACATGGGTATAAAAAGCACCATGAAATCAGATAGTTTAGAAAGACATAAAAAATTAGCTTATTGTTCGCTACGGTTTGGGTTAGTGACATGAAGTTTATTTTTAGAGATGCAGCAAATCCTTGATAGTTGCAATAGTTCTGAACATTTGGATTAATGAGATCAGAATTGGTCTTTCCGAGATATTGATTAATTTAAACATCGTTTTATAAGCACACCAGTCAAGAATTTATATATGACCAAGTCCTTCAAAGTTTCCATATTGACAATAGCTATATTGTTATGTTCCATAAGTATTTCATTAAGCCAATCCAATCAAGACGGGTATAGAATAGATATAACCCTCGAGGGCTGGGAGGAAAAAGAAGCCTTTTTGGGTTACTATGTTGGGAGTAAGACCTATGTTGAGGATACTGCGGCAGTAAATAACGGCCGAGTCATATTTGAAGGTAACCAAAACCTTACATCAGGAATGTACTTTCTTTATGCACCAAATGGTATTTTCATGGAATTCCTGATAAGTAATCAAAGGAAGTTTAGTCTATACACGAGGCAGGACGATCTGATCAAAAGTATGATAGTAACTGGCTCTTTGGACAATGACTTATTCTTTAATTACCAAAAGACATTGAGCGAATACCGGGAAGAAGCCCAAAAGTATTCAGATACATATAAAAACTCGACTGGCCGGGATAGCATTCAGGCTGGGGAAAAGTTAATAGAGATCAATGCAGCAGTAAAGGATTTTCAAAGAAGTGAGCAAACAAAAAATGCCGGGACTTTCTATTCACAGGTATTGGCACAAATTATTAGACCTGAAGTGGAAGAGGCTCCCGCAAACTATTCGGAGGAACGAAAAAAGGATTACCAATACAGAATTTACAAAAGTAGGTTTTGGGAAGGCACGGACTTTACCAATCCGGGCACAGTCAAGACGCCAATGTTCGATCCAAAACTCAATGAGTATTTCGATAAATTGGTTTATCAGCAAGCAGACTCACTTAGTCTTGAACTTGATAAAATGCTTTCGATGGAAATGGATACTGCTGTCTTCAGATACTTAGTAGTGACACTCACTAATAAGTATGCGACTTCCAAAATGATGGGAGTAGATGCTGTTTATGTTTATATGATTGACAATTACTACAGCACTGGGAAAGCATATTGGATTGATGACGCAACTTTAACCCGAATGGAACAAAATAGTGAGCGTCTTAAGCCTTTACTCCTTGGGCAAGTAGCTCCAGTTTTTAGAGCTGAAAATCTTCAAGGCGAAACGGTGATGAATGCTTTAACACTTACCGATAAAGATTACAAAATTTTGTTTTTCTATGATAGTGATTGCGGACATTGCAAGAAGGCCATTCCTAAATTGATGGCTGCATTTGATGAATTAAAGAAGAAAAATGTTTCTGCTGATGTGATTACAATGAATCTTTCAGAAGATCGAGATGATTGGACAAATTTCTTAGCAACATACAATGTAACTGGCCAGAATTTGAGTGATCTCAAAGGGGTATCCAACGCGGGATATTACTATTACGTAGACTCAACGCCTCAGATTTACATACTGGATAAAGACAATAAAATCATTGCTAAGAAGCTGTCTGCAGAATATGTAGATGATTTTATAATGGATTACATCAAAGCAAATGAATAATAAACGGGAATCTTCGAATGAGTACTCTCAAAGATTCCCTGATAGTTGTCCTGATATTTGAGTTTGGATAAGTTTAACTAGCCAGTAAGGTTATTCTAAAAGATGCTCCAGGTGCCAAATCTTGGAAACGATCTTCCAACCACTTTCACCGTGTACAAAACCGAGATGATCAACAAACACATTTTTATGTGCTCGGATTCTAATTTTTACCGTAGCACAATATGTTGAGAGCCAATCGACCATTAAGATTTCATATTCAGGTTCTTGTCCAACACTGGCAGGAGAGACCCTACCACCAACGTCTTTACTGAAACTGGCAATTGTCTCCACAAAAACTTTACCCTCGTCCACATCAAATAGACTTGAGCTTTCGTGAAATACTTCGTTTAGTAATTTGGTGTCACAGTAATGCAGGGCATCAAAATATGTTTGGACTGCCTTCAATAAGCCATTAACTGGATCAGCTTGTTGTTTTTGCATAATATTTAGAGTTTAGAAATTATGATTTAGGATTTTTAACATTACGTCAGGTTCTTGCTTTTTCAGTAAAACCTTCAAATAGTGGTTTCATAAAGCTTCTTTCATAGCTGATGATACATCGGTTATTTTTTGCTTCGTTCATAACTTTCTGACAGTGGTCATTCTTCAGAAATTCCATCCGATAAACCCCATAGTCAGCCAACGATGGAAAGGAAAAAGAAGCATAGGCAATGTTGTTTGGCCCTTCATGTGGAAGTAAGTAACCGTGGTGATCTCCACCTATTTTGTTGACCAGGTCAATCCATTCTTTAGCATACTTTTCAAATTCTTTTAGCTTATATGGATCGATCTGATATTTTAAGAAGCATGTTATCATTTTGTTGAGTTTTAATTCATATGTGTAGTTCTCCTCAAACTTGACTCTTCGAATTCACTATAATTACTTTTGAAATTGAATTTTATTGATGGTCTTGATGAAATAATTTCAAATTAGAATGCCAGAATATTTCTTAATTTCAAGGTGATGGAATTGAAGTATTTAAAACTGGTAAAGACAATTGCCGATGAAGGCAATATCTCTAAATCTGCTGGCAGGCTTTTTTTAACACAATCTGCTCTCAGTCATCAATTGAAAGACTTTGAAGAACGAATTGGAATCAAGGTATTTATTAGATCCAGAAACGATTGGAAACTCACCAAGGAAGGTCAGGAGGTTTATGAAATGGCTTGTCAGGTAATCGATAGAATCGATGAGGGGATGTCCAGGATAACCAAGATTCAAACAGGATCAAGAGGTATGATCAAATTAGGAACAGAGTGTTACTCTTTTTACCACGGCTTGCCTGCTTTCATCCAAAAAATGAATGTATTGTATCCGGAAATTGATATCAACTTAAATATAGAATCTGGTCAACCTGTAAGCCTTCAACTACTCAACAAAGAATTGGATATGTGCATTGTTACCACACCTCTGAGTAATGATCAAATCACTAATTATGAACTGTTTAGTGATGAACTATTTGCATTAATGAGTTCTGAAAATGAATTAGCAGACAAAGAATATCTGGAACCGACTGACTTTTTGGATCAACATTTAATCATCCATTCCTATCCCATTGAAACTGTTTCTGTTCACAAGCATTTTCTAAAAATGAATCAGGTGAATCCAATGAAAATAACAGCTGTACCCATGACTGAAGTAGCCATTGAATTGATTGAAGCGAATATGGGAATAGCCTGTTATTCTAAGTGGGCTCTAAAGAATTTCAAACTTTCGGAATCTCTCAAATTTGTGCCTTTGGGAAAAAATGGATTAAGGAGAACACATAATTTATCTATCAGAACCGAAGATCAAAACAAACAATACATTCAGGATTTTATTGAGAATATCAGAGAGGATACTTTGTTGACTTCATTTAACACAGGTGCTCGTATTTAATCACCGAATTGCAATTCACTTTTATCCAAAATGTGTTAATAGTCTACCTCTAAAAGTATTACTAATCGGTAAACACTCACCATTATCAAGTGTTACACTTTCTCTGTCCATAGATTGGATGAATTGTCTCGAGATCAAATATGATTTGTGAATTTGAATTAGGTAATCATCAAGGTCGTTTAGAATGTTGTGAAGTGTGATTCTTACCACCAGGGTGTTGGTTTTGGTATGAACCTTTAGATAATTTCCATATGCCTGTACATATCTTATTTCATTAATGAGGACTTTATGTGTTGTTTGTCCTTCCTTCAAGAAAATGTAATGGTCTTTGTCTTCATCAGACTCCTTCGAGTTTGGTCGTTCCAATTTTTGAATGGCTTTTAGAAATCGCTCAAATGGTATCGGTTTCAACAAATAATCCACGACATCATAATTATAGCTTTCTGCCCCGTGTTGTGAATATGCTGTGGTGATTATCACTTTTGGTGGATTAAGAAGCGATTTTAACAAATCGATTCCAGTCATCTCCGGCATATTGATATCCAGAAAGATTAAATCGACCTGATTGTTTTTGACGAATTGAACAACGTCCAGAGCATTGTCCAACTGCCCGGAAACTGATAACCCCGGAGTTTTAAGAATGTATTTCTCAATAATTCCTCTGGCAATTGGTTCATCATCAACAATCAAACATTTGATCATAGTTGCAGCTTGAGTTTTATTCTAAAAAAATGCTTATCCTCCTCCACGTCTAAAGAGTAACGTTTACCTAATAGATCAAGTCGTTTTTTTACATTTTGAATGCCTATTTGATGTCCGCTAATACTTTTCTCGGATCTGGTGTTTTTAACCTCCAGATTTAGGGTATTTGACTCAACAGAAATAGTAATGCGTACATAGCTGTCTTTCCCATTAAGCTTTCCATGCTTAAACGCATTTTCCACAAAAGGGATCATAAGGAATGGAGCTATTTCATGGCTAAGCAAAGAGCCATTTTTTGACAAGCTTACTTCACATCCGTTAAGTCTTAAACGTTCCATGGCGATGTAATCTTCTATAAACTGTATTTCATCACTTAACTTCACCATATTCTTATCAGTGGAATCCAGCATATAGCGCAACAAAGAAGATAGCTTCAATAATGCCTGTGCAGAAGCACTATCATCTTCCATCAGACCATAAATATTATTGAGAGAATTGAAGAGAAAATGAGGGTTTAACTGCATCTTCAAGGAATCCAACTCGGCCTTAGTTTTTTGGGCTTCTGACTCTGAAAGCTGACTCTTTGCTTGAAGGCCAGAGATGAAATAATGTAAACCACTAGCCATGAGTAGAAATACGGCTAATATGAACTCACCTACAATATAGGTGCCCGAGTCATTAGGGAAAACCCAAGTCTCAAATACATAGTTTATGAGCCTGCCATACAAGACAAGAAGAGCAACCATTGATAAGGCATACCAAATTATTTTCTTTCGCCTCAATAACTTTTCAACTAGATAAAAGTGGAGGTAAACTGCGGGAAGGCTAAACCCCATGATGGTTGATACCAACACTATGCTTTTCTCTAACGGCTGCACTCCGCTAAAACTTACTAGAAACAGTAAGGCAAATAGTAGCCACATCAAGCCATGAGCTACTATTCTGTTTTTATTGATTTTTGATATTATACTATTTTCTGTTTGTGACACTCTTACAGGTTGGATATATCTCTAAAAATACCTAATAATCGTGGATTACCACTGTTTGCGGCAATTACAAATGCACTGTTGCTTTTAGGGTCTATTGCTATATAACAAAAATAAGTGCCTGCACTTCCGGGGTGGAAATATATTACTTTACCTCCCTTTTCTTCGGACATCCAGCCACCTCCATAATTATTGGTTTTAGTGTATTTATGAATTTGCTTAATAGCGTTTGATGAGATAAAAGTGTCCTCTCCGTTTAGCCCTTTTAGATGTGCTACAGCATATTTAGCCAGGTCTCTCATTGAGCAATGTATATCTCCAGCTGGTTGAATATAAGACCCCAAAAAATACTCTTTCGTGTCTTGAATTTTTCCATTTTCATAATGACCTTCCGGAAAAGATGGATTCACATTGGTAGGCCAACCAATACCCGCTGACTTCATTTTTAGCGGCTTGAAAATCACTTCCTGCAACTGACTTTCCCATGATTTATTAGCCACTATTTCGCAGATTGAAGCCAATATTGAATAACCTGCATTAGAATAGTTCATATTTGAATTTGGCTCGTATGCTGGTTCTTGATTCAGTATTTCTTTAGCAAAGGCAAGACGCTGTTCACTTGCTGATCCTGGAAGCATAAGGAGTCTTTTTTCTTCTTCGTCTTCAATCACTAAGTAACCTGGAAATCCACCTTCATGAGACAGGACACTCTGTATTGTGACTTCATGGTATTGTGCATTAATTTCAAATGGAAAAATGTCTTTTATCGGAGTATCCATTTTGAGTTTTCCTTCGTCAATCAACTTACCAATTAGGCAGGCAGTAAACGATTTGCTTACCGATCCCAGGTGAAAAGGATCTTTAATCCTAATAGGTTTATTGGTGGTTGAGTTTCCAACTCCATGAATAATCGTTTTCTCAATTTTTCCGTTCCTAACTACAGCCATCGCAACACCTGGAGCAAGTTTGTCAGTGACAATGCTTTCTGCTTGTTGGTCCAAACTGACTTCATTGCTTCCTTTATTAGGGTTCCTGGTGGGCATCATTGACAGGCTTTCTAACTTGTCCTTATCTCCTAATTTGAACCCCATTTTGAACCAGGTGTCTTTGGAAGTCGCATAAACAAACACTTTAATGTTACCTTGCTCAACTTTATCAATAGGTCCAAACTCCAGAAAACCTAGTTTGTCCTTGAGTTCCTGATAGCTTTTTAGGCGGTCTTCAATAGAGGTTCTTGCTAGTGCCTTATCTGTTCGGTAATTGAGTGTGAACTCTCGCATTGCTTCAATATCTTCATCATTCATAGAAGTGATAAAAGCT
The DNA here is from genome assembly GCA_024743255.1 of bacterium. Classification (GTDB taxonomy): domain Bacteria; phylum Bacteroidota; class Bacteroidia; order Cytophagales; family Cyclobacteriaceae; genus JANSWY01. Next base: position 10,196 of record JANSWY010000004.1, read on the forward strand.
TTGGCAATCTTGAATTCTACCGATGTTGAATCATAATTTGTTTGACATAATGCACTTGTGGTAAGAGCCACAAAAAGCATCCATAATAATTTTTTCATGAGAATTTATTTTGAGTTTGACTTTTGTTTTTGATCTATTGGCCAGTGCTTCCTGAGAAATAGATAGAAGAGGCCATTTAATATGATACCCAGATATCCTACCTCGGGCCCAAGAATTGCTGTTTGTTGAAACCCTAGTGCACCAACCTTCTCACCAAATCCAAAAAATCCGTAGATAACGGCATTCCAGGTTGAATGACAGACTGTGGGTACAATGACCGACTTAGCAGATGCCCGAAGGTGCCCCCAGACAAGTCCCATTAAAACCACATTAATCAGATATACAGGAACCTGGTGAATAGGAAGTCCATAAGATCCACCCGTGGTGACCGCTGAGATATGCCAGATTGTAAAAGCTATGGTTGTTATGATTAAAATTCTGTGGTCGTTGAACCCAGCCTTTTTCAATGTCGCCCACAGCCAACCTCTAAAAAAACCTTCCTCCGTAAGGAGCACCATTATTGGCCCAATTAAGGTGCCTGCAATGAGGTTTATATAAACTTTATTGTCACTGGATAAATTAATAGTTTCACCAAACACAGTTAGGGCAAGAATAATCGTAAGGACCGTGATGGTTATGGGGTATAGAAAAGCAATTAAGTAACCAGACCCTTTTCCCCATTTTAATCCCAATTCTGACTTATTGGGCTTATTGAAGAAGTAAAATACCAGAGAGATTAAAATCAATGGAAATGCACTAAATGGTCCAAGACCATTTAAGTCCATCAACGTGGTGATTGCAATGGATATAATTACCGCTATTGATGCAAGTAATTTGTGTTTGTTTGAGTTTTCCATAATATGCTATTGTTCCTCGAAATTGAAGAACCATATGCATAAATGAGAAAGCTCTGTGATATGTATCAGTCTTTTGTGACGACTGATATTAAATTTGTGATGAAATGTGTTAATGCAATAAACATCAACCGTGAAGTTTCCTAATTACATCTCTGCCTTTGAAGCCACCGGTCTGTAAAACTTCATTTTACCACCTGTAACTCTATCCAAACGGAAGTTACTAACTCCAACTTTTTTACCCCACGCACCTGTATTTTGATGGGCAAGTTCAAAATCACCTGTACCATTGACCTCATAAACTATTGCAGTATGATTAGGCACACCAAGAGTTGATTGAAAAACTCTGTTACCTTCTCTCCATTTCATCTGAACTTCCTTGAATTGGATGATGTCTCCAGGGAGAATCTCATCTTTTTTAGGGTTCAATTCCTTACCAAAGATGATTGCCGTTTTCTTAGTGCTTCTATCAAAATAGGCATTGGAGTAAGCCATAGCACCTGCTGCCAGATCCCAACATTCACCTCTACCTACTTTCTTATCCATGTTCTGATTGACGTATTCAATTACTTTGGCGTTTAGCTCTGGGAGGTCTGTTGTCGGTTGAAAAAGTAAAACAGTGAGGAATGTTATCAGGATTTTCATCTAAGTATTGATTGGAATTGTGATTAATGGATACTACAGAAATAACGAAGCTTCCAATTTCTAGGTTGCAACAAAAAATTAAACCTTCTTCTTAGACGCCAACTCCTCCAATATCTTAACACCTATTTTCTGAAAGTCAGAATTAAACCGTTTGCCAAGTGCCTGGATTGCCTCTTTTTGCTCCTTGATTTCAATTTTGGAAGCCTCATGAGCTTTTAACTCATCAGCGTGGGATCGTTCAAGCTCTTCGAATTTAGTAGAATTCTCCTGAAGTTTCTTTTCCAGGATTTCCAATTTCTTATACAGCCTTATGTTTTCTTCTTCTAAGTTCCTTTTTTTGTTTTCCAACTTAGATTTCTCCTGAGATAATTCCGAGACTTGTCTGTTTAGCTCTTCCTGTTGTGCGCTGCTGCTTACTGTTGGTACTTCTGCAGTAACCAGAGCAACTTCAGTTGCTGGCAATTGTTGCTGTACTTCAGCTTCAGGCTTTTCTTTTTCTTCCGTGAATTCTGTTTCCAGCTTAGGAAGGTCGATTTCTTTGTTGGCAAGGGCTTCTTTTGTGAAATTCAAATCATCCTCCAGTTGCTGATATTTCTCCTCAACAGAGGTTATTCGTTTATTCAGGGATTGGTCCCATTGCTTGAGTTTATCCAGTTCCTCTTTATCCGCAATTGGATTGTTTTGCATTCGCTGATAGGTGATAATGGCTCCAATGGCTATACCTAATAATATGTAAAGAATTCCCATGGGTGGTTCTTTTATAGATGATGGTATTAATTGAATTACAAACTAGAGAAAATCTATCAAAAAATTGGAATGCCCATCTACAATTCACTCAATCGGCAGGGATTGTTACAATAAAGGAGCTTCCTTCATTCAATTTGGACTCAATTTTCAAATTACCTCCAATTTTATTCAATGCATCCATACACAATTTCAATCCAAGTCCTGTTCCTTCTTCCTGATCTGTTCCTTTCATACTAATTCTGGAATCCATTTGTAGCAATTGATTGGCGGTTTCTTCGGTCATACCGGTACCTGTGTCCTTTACAGTAATTTGATAAGAGTTCTCCAGGTTAACTGCCTCAATTGTAATTTGTCCATGCACATCTGTGAACTTGATGGCATTAGAAATAAAGTTTCTAATAAGTAACTCCAAAACAAACTTACTGGAATTTACAAATTGATATTCTTCATCAATCAGGATCTCAACATGGATCTTCTTTTTCTCAATATTTAATTGAAAAACCTCTGTGATCTTCTTAACAAGACTCAAAATATCGACCTTTTCAATTTTGCTTGCGGAAGTAGTGACCATGCCCCAATCAATAATTTCTTCGATTAAGTTGAGACCCCGCATTGCAGCGGTATTCATTGTTGTGCTCATCTCAATGATATCGTCCTTGTCCATTTCATGACCTGATTCGGAGATTAGCTCGCTCAAGTTTTTTAATGCACTTAGCGGGTTTCTCAGATCATGGCCAACGATTGCTATGAGCTTGTCTTTTTCAGCATTGATGACTTGAAGCTGATTGTTGCTTTTCGCCAGCTCCTGCATAACTGCTAACCTCTCCAAAGTAACCCCAACCCATTTGGTAAGTAGAGAAACGAACTCCATTTCATATTGAGTAAAATCGCTTTTTCGCTTTTTTGAACTGGAGAAGTTTACCGTTCCTGCCACTTGATCATGAATATAATAGGCCTCACCAACATAGACCTCTAAATTGAAATTATCATAGCATGGGTGGTTTCTATACTCTGACGTACTCATCTCATCGATGACTACCATTGAACCTACTTTCATAGTGATGTCACAATATGTTCCTTTAGTATGAAGTTCTCGTGCTAGCTTTAGATCAGGATCTTTGGAGTGATAATAGTCAATTAGATATTCATCGCCATTAATTGTACTTATTATTCCCAATTCAAGATCCAGAAAATTGGTGCAGGCTTGCAGGGCATTTTTCAACCTACCTTTAATTGAAAGATCAACATTTGTTTGAATATTGTTCAACAACCTTAAACCATCAATGTATTGATCTTTTAAGATTTCACGCTTCTTGGCTTGAGTAATATTTTTGGCGATAGCATAGGCTCTATAGGCAGTACTATCATCATACCTGAAATGTACACTTTGACTCATCCAAAGCTCGGTATTTTGCTTGGTTAATATTGGGAATTCCAGATAGTACGAGGAGGTCTGCTTTCGTAAAATGGATTTGTAATGTCCTTGTATTTGGTTTCTGTATTCAAGAGGAACCAGATCCCAGCAGGTTAGTTCTTTAAGCTCCTGGAAGGAGTATCCAGTTTGCTCTTCAACTGCTTTATTTACCCTTAGATACCTACCATGTTGATCTAACTCGTAAATAAGATCACTGGTATTCTGAAATAGCAATTCGTAATATTCATCGTCACTAAATTGTACCATTGTTCCACTTAAGCCCCAAAAAATGTCCTATATAAAGCTACAGAAAATAGTCTGGATGAATACTACGGGATATCGAAATTACGATGATTGAACTATTATCAGCGATGAGGGGTCATATACAGCTGGTGGAACAAAGCAAATTTTCTTTGTTTGAGCAAAATATGTCTTTTAGTGTCCGAGTGACCATATCGGATGACCACTCGAATCATCCTTTTTAGTATCAATCCAAAGCAATCTCCAAAAACAACCTAACCAATTCCTCTGGTCGACTAAAGAATGGAGAGTGGCTGGAATGCATCTTATACACTTTCTTGCATGGAGTCTCTTCGTACATTTTTCTTTGAATGAATGGGGTTACAGCTCTGTCGTCTGTGCACTCAATGTAATACCTTGGCACACTTCCAAAGTTTTGATCAGACAACTGGAGTTTTGCAATGCCAGATTCAATTGGTTCATGACTTAAGATCACTTTTGCCATTTCTGTGATGTCATCCGGACAGTCGTGATATAACCCTTCTTTGTAGATTTCTGGTCGCAAAGTATGCGATTGGGATTCTTCAAAAATATCAACATTACCTTTCAACCATCCTGCTGTATCCAGAGCGGAATACTCCTTTTGTGTTTTTCCATTAGGAATTAAGTAGGCCGCCAGGTATATGAGCTTCTCTATTTTTTCCGGTCGATATTCTGCTGCCTGTGAAATCATGATTCCATTTTTGCTATGACCGACCAGGATTACTTTGCCTTCAATACTATCGATTAGCTCACATATAATTTGGACTGTTTTGCTGAATTTTACTTCACGCATGGGGGTTTTGTCTCTACCCATTCCAGGGAGGTCAATGGCATATACAGTATGTCCTTGTTTCTCCAGAAGAGGTGTTACTTTATGCCAGTTCCATGCACTGTGCCATGATCCATGAATAAGGATGAATGTTTTCTTTTCCATTGAGTTGTTTGCTTTAATTTGGAATTGTGTGAGCAGTAGTAATGTGATAATTATTAACTGCTTTGTTCTATTAATCATGTCTCAAAAGTAGAGTGCTGTTGGAGCCTGTAACACCCGAATCTTGCTGACTTGCTTTTATGGAAAGCCTGAAATTTTCATTAATTTGAAAACATGAAAACACTAACCTTACAAATTCTCATAGCACTTTTAATTTTTGGGTGCTCCAGCAAAACGTCCAATGAATCAGACCAAAATGAAGAGGCCCGTGAAATATATGAGGGTGAAGAGGAGGTAATTGAAGAAACCGAAGAATATGGTGAGGAAGTGGAAGAAGCTGATGCTAATGCTGATGAGAACAATGAAGTTGTCGAAAATGAAAGTGTTGTGGTTGAGGATTATAGCTTTGATTTGGATTTGGATGGGTTTGGTCAGGTAAGGTTTGTAGCAAAGGTGGGTAATTGGGTAGAGTTTTCTTTGTCAAGGGAGGGAAATGCCTTTTACAAATTTCAAACCATTCCCAGAAATGAGATGGTAGAGCCCGCTATTAAAGGTGTCGAAATTTATGATGCTGACAAAGATGGAAGACAGGATGTTTTAATTATGCTTAGTGTAAGACATCCGGAATCCCTATCCGATCAGATTATGAGTATTCTTTACCTCAATATGGGAAACCAAAGCTTCAAAATAGAACCTGGAATTACCACTCTGGCCACTGAGTCACTAGCCAATACAGTTGAGAAATTTAAGAATGTGGCAGAGCGTTACTTCACTTATCAAACTGTAAAGATTGGGCCTGATGAAACGTGGAAGACATTGAACCTATATTTTGAAGATGCTGAAACTAAGAAGACTAATATTCACTTTGTCCTGGATGACTTGGTTTTCTATGATGAGAAAGGAATTTGGATTGAGGGAAAAAACCTGATTATAGAAGGAGGGGAGAATACAAGGCTTTATTGTGAAAGTGAGTCAGACAATGTGATGCAGCTATCCTGGGCAACAAATGTTACTTTGAAAAACCTCAAAATGATGCACAAAGCGGAAAATTTGTCAGCTGATTACAGCAATTGCACGGGAAGAGTTCTTGCTTTTGATGGATCCACAGATATAGTGGTAGACGGATGTGATTTAAACGGTTGTGGGTTGGCTGGATTACATGATAATACAGGAAACAAGAATATTCTGGTAAAGAATACTAAAATTCATAATTGTTCATTAGGTGCGTACACCGATATAAATGAAAATGTCTGGCAAGAACCAACTGATCATGAAGTATTCACTTTCGAGAACACTGAGATGTATAATAATGGGCCTGATAGGGTACGGGAGGAGTGATGTTATTTATAATGGGCCAGGAGGCCCAGTGATATTTGTCACTCGGTGATAACCGAGCGACTGATAGGAATTTGTTAATAAATTTCCTAAGATCAACAGCAGGATATTCTTCCATCACTCATTTCGATTTTATCAAAGGGGAAATATCAATAACTCCACAGTAAAACGGTCCCATATTTTCCAGATTCTTGTTTATTTGATCCAGGGAATTATTCTTCTCAATTGCTACATCATCATAAATATGTCTCCCCAAAAAGCCTCCAGGTCCTGCTTCAAAGTTTTGCTCTGATTTGCACACAGCTTGTCCTTTTGCTACAATAACCTGACCCATTGCATAATCAAACTCCCTTGTTACCTGACCATTTTTCGCAAAAAACCAACTATAGGAATCACAGTATGAATCAATGTAATAATAGTTTACTTCATTTGATGTAAGGATTGATAGTGAGGTAATAAGTATTGATACTTGATCAAAAGGTATAAATCTAGTCTTCACCAAATTCCAGTCGCCAAACTTTGGACTAATTATAGTCTTGAATTCCTGATAATTCCGGTCTTTGAGCCAGTCCTCTTGTGGAAATAAAAAATCGATTGCTTCTGGAGCTTTCTTAGAATCCTGATATCTGAAATTAAGAACCTCAGATATCTTCTTCTGGGAAACTCCTTTAAATAGAATAATAGAACTCCCTTCCTCTGGAATTGAAAATGATCGATGTTTTTTGTAATCGTTTTGCGACTTTTCCTCGCGCTTTTTGAATAGTTTTCTAAATCCCCACATTATATAGCTAAATGAATTGGTTCTGGATTAACTCATATAAATTCTCAACTTAAAATATTATCAAATATCTCTTTGAAATCTATCCAATCTATATACCCTGAATCTGGGATCGAACTGAATTCTGGATTATCATCTATTTTGCTTAGCCCAAACTTGTTGTCATACATTTGGATGCAATAAAATTCTGATCCAAGAGAGAAGTCTATCATTAGGCCACCTGAATCAAATTCATGGACTTGATATTTTGAATTAGCCAGTTCTAGCGCTTCAATAATGGTCTTTGTGCGTGATCTAAGGTCTTCATCTAACTTTGATCTTTCATCTAAAATGAATCGTTGTTGCTCCAACCTTCTTTGTTTTTTAGAAATAACTTTTTCCTCATCATGGTATCCCCAGCCATCTCTGTTTGAGTGTCCAAGCTTACCACCTTGACCCTTTTCAGTTTTTCCTTTTCCCCAACCCATTTTTTACTATTAATTGTAGAACCGACTGATCAAGTATCTGTACTCACATCATCCCAATCCTGATTCATATAATTGATTATCCAGTTTAAAGCGTAATGACGTTCGTAAACTACGCTTCCGTCTAAATTAGAAGGTGCTTGCTTGTTTTTTATTCTTGCATCCGTCACTGACCAGTCGATTCGATATATAAGATCTGCGGCATCTAAAATCTCAGACTTTGATCTGAGCTTTGCGTCATTCATCAACTCCTCTCTGCTTCGAGTAAATACCAATTTAACATCATCAGCAACATTGCATAATTCACTGGGGTATTTGAGTGAATCGATAAAGCCAACAGACCATAGTAGTACGTGCATGCTTTCATATCTCCAATTAGCATTTATTGTTTGCTGCTGAGTTGGGTTTGTGGTATCAACGTATGCAAGTTCCGATGGAGAAAAATGCTCTCTAATGCCGTATTTTGCTTCAAAATCAGCTAAATGATTTTCTTCTAAACCTTCACTCTTTAGTCCTATATAACAAATGGCTAGGATTCTGTTTATTACTTCCTCTTTAGATCTTATTTCAACATCTTTCTCCGGAGCTGTTGTTAGTTGTTCCAGAGTTGGGATATCATGAAGCTTACAATACTCCATGGATTTCTTTTTTCTTTCGATTTGGTCGTCGGTTAGAGCGGCATTTTCTATGGCATTAATTTTCTTTTTCCGTTCGTCCAGGTTGGAATTTGAACCAGAACTACAGGCGCTTAAATAGATTAGTAATAAAACAATATAGATAGAATTTTTCATGTAAAAGTTTAGTTTTGGTTGAAGATTATTCATGGTCAATGATTTTATTTAGGGTCAATTTAATGATCTAATCTAGTTGATTGTCAAAAGGTATCCAAGCAAGTCTAAATATGCATCCGTTTTTCAACTCCAGGTTTTAACATTTTTAGGCTGATTAGTTGATCTAAACAATGGAAAGGCTCAGGCATAAGGAAATAATAAGAAAAATTTGCCGCTTAATCAATTCTATTTATCCACCACCACACGTGCCGCTAAATAGCCATTATAAAAATTGGAATCCACATGTTGGAATAGCCTGATCATACGATCCAGTTTGTCCACAAGAATGGAATTGGCCTGCAAAAATAATTCCTCCAGAGCTTTTGTTGCCTGAGAGGAAGCTACCCGGTACAACCTGGGCTCAACACTGATTTTGACATAATCGTTAAATGAAGCTTTAAGATCCTCAATGTGCTCGGCGGATATTCCATAATCCGATAATGATTCAACCTTTTCTTGTAGTAATTCAATGGTCTCATTAATTACTGTTTGAAAATCCTGATTAGATAATTTGAGTAGGTTAGTGTAAGATTTTTTAGCCTTTTGCTCCAGGACTGGATCGTTTTCAATCAGCGCAAAAGTGACCAGGGCATCATTTAGAATATTGGCTTTGGCAGAAACAGTTTTTTTTAAAGCGATCTTATCCTTCCCAAGAAAAGTTTGAGCTGCTTCCTGAGCACCTTGATAATGTGAAATTTTCTGGATTGTAGAATCCAATTCATTTTTAATTATTCCAATAACCGGAATGACATTCCATGTGGTCACATTTGCTTCCAGATAAGAACGGGTAGTAGCGAACATTTCAGCTCGGTTCTTTTGGTTACGAGTCATAAGAAATTAAAGTATTATATGTGAATAGATGTCAAAAATGGCTTATGTGCGTCGGACAGATGATTAAATATACATATAATACGTTATTTATACCGTTGTGTGTAAAATAAATTTAATGGGAAAGAATAATTCTTTGTTTTAAGAATATTATTCTTAGTGCAAAATGTGAGTTTCTTTAGAAGTTGTTTGAAGTTTTACTTTAACTGGAGCAGCACTCGGTTCCAGATAATATTTCTCTTTTGATAATCAATAATTAGATAAAATGAGTATCTAATTCTGTAAACAAGAATAGATTTCTTTAGAAATAGTAGTTAATTCCGTAGTAACAGCATTTAATTCTTAATAGGAGGATAAGTATTCTTTAAAAAAAGTAGGTAATTCCTTGAAAAAAGTAAGTAGTTCTTCAGAAAAAGTAAGTAATTCTTAGTTAACAGTAAGTAGTGCTTTTCTGAAAGTACGTATTTCTTCTTTTGTTTTGGAGGCTGTCACACTGAATTATCGGGAAGAGAGTTGGCGGTCATTCAGAAAATAAATTCTCCATGGGTTCATACTTTGGGATTTGCAAGGACCGAATGATTTTGTGAATGTCGTCATCTTTATATTCTTCAGGGTAGGTAGCAAACAAAAAAACATATTGATCCAGGTGCTTGAAATAAACACGGGTTTGATGCTGATTAACTACTCCACGATGTAGTAGTATTTGCGTATAGGCATCAGATCCATTTATTTCCACATGGTTCAGATCTTTTATCAATTGCCATTCTGGATTGTTAACATGATGATTTTTTACGGCATTTAGATAAGCTTCAAAATCTGGTATTTCGTAGTACTCTGCGTAAATGGCAGAGTCACTTGATGCTATTATGATGTTGGGGTTTCCAGCATCAATAATCGCCTTAACGGGATCATATCTTTTGATAGATAAATGAGTATCTTCTTTATCAAGTTTTACCCAGGTATCCGGATATTGGATGTGAAAATGTTTGTGATCGTATGCTATCCATTCTGTGTCATCCACTTTGCACGAGCTTAATGCCAATATGATACATGCAATAATTTTGAATTGATTAAATGAGCTGTGTATTTCCACTTTAGGTGATTGGGTTTAGTTTATCAAAGATTTTGTATGACTATGTTTTCTTTTTCTTATGTCTATAGGCCTCAGTTATTGTCAAAACTGCTCTGGAACCTAATGTCTTGTCAATCAATAGTTTTATTGGATCAGGAGAACTTAAAACTTCAAGCAGAAGGTAACTATGATCAAGGTCTCGCATAATGTAGACTATTGTGACATCATTCCATGGGAGTAGTTCATTCCCTCCAATATTTATTCCAACGTCACTTAGTTCTGCCAGTTCCTCAGCATCCCTTATAAATGCGCTGTAGTTTTTTTTAGTAATCAGTACTCCAAGCAGCACAAAAATGAAGATTGCAGAAATTTGAATGATTGGATTGGTAACAAAAACTCCCACCAAAATTGTAGTGACAATTAAGACTACTGGCTCTATGAGTAATAACCTAAAGTCAAAACGCCTTATTTTGAACTTTTGAGGAAGATACTTTTGAGCTTTGGTAATCAGGAACTTTTCGGTAGGGTATGAATTAAACTCAAATAAGCCGGTAGGCCTTGTTCTTTCGTATAGCAATTGATCTTCAAAGGCTTTACGTTCATATTTATTTTCTGAATAGTCAGGACAATAATTATCAAATGCGGGTTTCCTATTGGTAAGTTTACACAACAACCCTGTTTCAAGATTCAGGCTTTTGTTATCGCAAAGCTTACAGTACTTAAGTCTATCTTCCAGGTTCATAAATGGGGTAAATATAATATTAGATTGTGCTTAAATCTCATCCAGGCATCTAACCAGATTTGCATTGGACCGACCATAAGACACCACTTTTATGCTAAGCGGGGTGCTTTTAAACTTGATAAGGGCTTTTTGTAATGAATCCAGAATCCAGTCCTGGTCATTGCCAAAGACTCCACCACCTACCAAAGTCAAATAAACCTGGTTTGAGCCTGTTTTTTCATAGTTAATCAAGGAAGCATATAATGTAGCTTCATAGGTAGCCTCGAGAATAAGTCTGGAAAAGTATTCCCAATAAATAGTTTCAGCTTCGCAATAAGCTACGGGTAAAGCAGAGCAATATACCTGGGTCACTCTATGCCGGGAGCTGGATATAGTTACTTCCGTATCCCATTGTATTCCTACTTTTAATTTTTCTTTAAGCAACTCTCTTTGGGTTTTGTTGAGTGATGCAATTGTTTTGTTTATTGACAATAGACCTTGTTGGTTCACCATTGCATAACCATTTTGCATTTCCCACAACTTCAATTCATCATTTCGTAATTCCCCTCCAATCAAGTCCAGGCAATCAATTTGTTTCTGATTAGTTTGACCAATTTGACTTCCCAGGTCAACGAAATAATTTCTGTATATAGTACCAGCGCCACAGGCAATAGCACATGCCGGACCTTGAGTGCGATCCAACTCATAGCCATCAATTCCCTGGTCAGGAGATACATGAGGGCCAACCATTTCAAGCAGGTTAAATTGCGAAGCTGCCTGAAAAACAGCGTTCCTATTAAATTCCTGACGATGAAGTTGTTGTACATCAGCAATGATTTCCTGAGCCTGGATTTGTTCGTTGTAATCATCAGGAGATGGACTTGTCTTTTTTAATTCTCCCAAAGTGGGTACCTGCAGTGAACCAAAAGCAAACCTTGAGTCATTTGCTTTGGAAACAAATGAATCTCCTTCTATTTTGAGATTATCTCTTACGAATTCTGCTGATAGCTCGTTGAATCCCGTTAATTTTTTAAACCACATTTTGTCGACTATTAATGGTTGTGTTCATCTTTAAAATCATGGAATGATAGGTATTTTGGAATTCTTGACCAAATGGAATATTCATTGATTTTCAGTTTGACTTCAGAATTGCGGACACTCGAAAGTAAATCCTTTTGAAAAAGGTATGACTAATCAATTTTTAACATATAACGGTTCTGTATTGATAAAACCGCGACAATTTCACCCAGAAATACCCATTTCTGGGTATTGATAATGCTTGATCAAATCACTTAATTCATTGGTTCATAGTCAAAGAAATCACACAAGTCACCGCCAGGTGACAATTAAATGGTTGATGGGTTAAGCGAATTGATTTTCAATTCGCTTTCTTTTTAAAACGCCTATACTTTGAGTGCTTAGATTTTGTTTGGTAACTCTCAGTTAGCTATCATTATACCTTCAATCAACAATCTTATGATTAACCTTCACCATCCTAAATCTATCGGACTACTTATCCTGATTTCGTTATTTAGTACAGCAATCGGATTTGCCCAGGACAATGTTTTACTAAAAATAGTAGATATCCAATCTGGTGAGCCTATTGAAAATGTAAAGGCTCGGGTAAAGGGATATCCGGGTGAGTATATGACGAACCATCTTGGTTATCTTGAATTGAAGAATCTTCAACAAGCTGGTAATACCGTAACTGTTTCTCATGGGGCCTACTTATCTGGTCAGATAGCTATTCCGGAAAGTACTTCAAAGCTGGTGATTCAAATGGAACGCAACTATCTAAACCTTGGGGATATTGTGGTATTAGATTCTCCAGGGATTCATCTGAGCCAGGTCAGGCATACTAATCGAACAGAATTACCTCTTCACTTAAAGTATTGGGTAAAAGAACAGTCAAAGATTAATGATATCATTCTTCAGAATCTTGGTGAGACATTGCAGGACCTCCAACTTCAGGTGAAATTTAAGTCTACAAGGGCCGGTGAAATTATAGATATTCAATCAACAGATACTATCGTCAGTCAGTCAGATGCTTTTATGACAATGATGACTCAATTACAGCCTTTCTTATCTAAGATCAATGCTGAAATGGGTTTTGATAGCTATTTCACTTTCAATATTGGAAACCAGGTGCTGAGTAATTTATGGTTTCAGGTGGATGAGGAACCAATGCCTCCTGGAGGTTATTACGAATATCAGAAACAGCTTCAAAAAGAATTAATATACCCACAGGCAGCCAGAGATAAAAAATTTGAAGGCCGAATTAGTGTGGGTTTTACAGTCAATACGGATGGGTCCTTGTCGGATTTTGATATTGTGGAGCCACGTGGTTATGGAACTTCGGAGGAGGCTATAAGATTGGTTAAGTCCCTGGGGAATTGGGCACCTGGAAAGATCAGAGGTGTTCCTGTAAAAGTTAGAAAGTTTGTAGCTGTTAATTTCAGACTAGCTAATGAAGTCTCTGACTATGACTTGAAGAATTGGCTTCAATCAAGAATTTATTACCCGCAAGAGGCTATTCAGAATAAAATACATGGTAAAATCTACTTGTCGTTCAATTATGATTTTAATTCTAAGGCTATAACAGATGTTAAACTTCATGATGACATTGGATTTGGTTGTGGCCGTACTGCTTTGAACGTATTTAATCAAATGCCTACAAAGTTTCTAAACGACGTTACTGGCAAAAGTGGGCAATATCTCCTTCCTGTTAGGTTTATGTTTGCGAATACAAAAAGTAAGGAGAAGGGTAAGGTGCTGCCTGTAAAAGGAGCTTCACTTCTGGAGGAGATAACCGTTATGGGATACCCTGTCGACTTTAATATGAAGCAAAATGGATTTGTTGTGGATGTTGGGTTTACATCGGTTAGAGATTTACTGGAGAAGTACCCCAGAACCAGGGATTTGAATTTCAAAGACAGAAACCTATTGGAGCTGGACCCCAAAATTGGTAAACTCCAACAATTGAAAACTCTGAACCTTGAGGGCAATTTCCTAAGCACAATACCAAAGGAAATCTACGATATAAAAGGTCTCTGGGAATTGTACTTAAATGATAATGAAATCGACTATTTACCAGAAGGAATATCCAGACTTAAGCAATTGTATGCACTAGGCCTGGGATTCAATAATTTCAAAAGTGTTCCTGAAGAAATATGGGAATTGAATTACCTGCAAGTATTGGATTTAAGAGGACTTGGTTTAACAGAATTAGATAGCAAGATCGGAGGACTGAAGAATCTGGAAGTGCTGGTATTGGATGACAATCCTATCTCGGAATTACCAGTAGAGATATTCAAACTAAAAAAGCTCAGAGAATTACATTTGGTGAGAACCTCATTTCTTTCAAGCGAGGTAGAGTTGTTGAAGAAGAAATTTAAGGATGTGGAGATTGTGTTTTATTAACAGCAGAGTTAGATGCGATTTGGTTTGAAGTTGTAATACTTTAGCTTGTATTTCAAAACTTTTCAGTTTGTTTTAGACAAAGAATCAAGTTAAATTTAGTAGAACCACACGAACTAAATCTAACTATGATCTCCAACATCACTCCACGCATAAGTGTTCAGGCTGTCTTTTTGCTTGCACTTCTATTAATAACAACACATTTCATTTCAGCCCAAACAGGTCCATGGAGAGGAGACTACATCTTTTCAAGTGAAGCTGATTTGTTTTATGTAAAAATAGGTGAGGATATCTACTCCCAAGATGGTCCAAACTGGACCCGGCACGGCACCATACCTTCTGGATTGTTTAATCCCGGTATCAATAGTTTCGAAGCAGATGCAAATGGTAACCTCTACTATATCTCATCTCAAAAGATTCATAAATCAGAAGATAAGGGGGTTACATGGACAGTTGAAGATACAGAGTTTTGGTCATCACGAATGAAAGTATTTAATGATACCATATATGCCTCAAGTTTTGAAAATAGTGCGTATGCTTTTTATAAGAGAGCTGTTAATTCCACAGATGAATGGATTAGGATTCCAACTTCTTTCACCGCAATGGAGGATTATCTGGTTGCTCCTGACGGTGAATTATATGTATCTGAGTACCTTTTTAAAATTCACGCAACTACAGATAATGGACAAACCTGGAGAGTCCTTGGGGGAGATGATTTTTCCTTTCCAAACACAGCTCAAGTTCTGGCATTGAATGATGGCGAATTGATGGCGGGGCTTTATTTCAAAGGGGTGTGGCTCTATGATGAAGGAACTGATAGCTGGAGTCAAAGCGCAGACGGATTGCCAACCAATGAGGTAGGGGAAGTAAAAGGAGTAAAAAGTATAGAGATAAATTCAGCTGGTGATATTTATGTATTAGTCAGTGACCAGATTTACTGCGCAGGAATTTACAAAAGCAGTGATGATGGTGCAACCTATTCAGAAGTACCAATTCCAGCTACTCACTGGTATGTTCATATGTTATCCACTACATCTGTTGGTAGAGGAAATCATATTGGTCTGGCAATTGACGATGATAATGTCTACATCAACTCAAGATATTACGGATTCATGTCACAACAACATGGATCAGGAACTTGGGAAATTGCTAATAATGGAAGAAATCAGAAGGTTCCACATCATGTCTCCAGAGCTAGGGAAGATTCAGAAGGAAATGTCTGGGTATTGATGGAATCACCAGGTTTAGGTCCACATGATAGCTGGGGAGTAATGAAATCCAGTGATAATGGAGATACGTGGGATCACGTGGATTCTTTGTTGAATGATTATTATTACACACTGGAAGACATGATGGTGACACCAAATGGTACCGCCTTTGTATCGGGTTATTTTCCTGGTACAGTACATAAAAGCACCGATGGAGGTGCGACATGGGTTACTCTTGATACAATCGATATTGACGGAGGTAACAGATCAACTATTTCAGTTTTGGAATCAGGAGGTTCTGATGAGGTCATTTTTGCAGGTACTTACATTAGTGGAAACTTCAGATCCACAGATGCTGGTGAAACTTGGACTTCACTGTCTATGGATGGAGATAGTGAGGTGGATGTAGGTGCTTTAGCGATAATAGTGGAGGATAGCTCTGTGTGGGTTTTGGATGCATCCAATGATATCTGGAGTTCAGAGGATTTAGGAGACACCTGGACACTAGTTTATGAAGGTGAATTATTTCTTAGAGATTTAGTAAAAGCTGGCGATACACTATTTGCCAGAGACTTTAGTAATGTCTACAGGTCAGATGACGGAGGAGTTAACTGGACGCTTATATCGGAAGCCACAGATATGGGAGCAATTACAGGTTTAACGGTCATAACAGAATCAACCACAGGTTCCAGATCAAGTGATGTATCGTATAGCTTGATTGTGAGCTCTAATAGAGGGATTTTCACTGCCGGTACAACGGATACTGAAGTTTCGCTGGAAGTAGAGGGAGATTACACAGGAGCCTTTGCACTCTCTTCAGGCCAATTGATGGTGTCTCAAACAGAAGGTGTGACTACTACCGATGTTACTAATGGTTTGGATCTCGTACCACCAACAATCTCAGATTTTGAAGTTTCTCATACTCATACAAATGGCACGAACCCTATGACCGTAGCTTTTTATGTAGGAGAAACACTTAATGAAAACCCCACCGCTAACCTTGGTGAGTATGCAATGACATTAGATAATGTGGCTGACAACACGTACACATTTACTTATACCTTTAGTGATGAGCCAGAAGGCGAGTATGATATTGTAATGACAGCTACAGATGATGCTGGAAACAAAGCAATTGAGACCTATGAAACATCCTTAGTTTTAGATAAAACAAGTCCAGTCGCTTCTAATTATGCAAATTCACCTGGATCAATCTCAGAAGTTACTTTGGTTGAAGTATCCTTCACAGTTGATGAAGAATTATTGGAATATCCAACAGTTGAGATAAATGGGAATACACTTACTCATATATCCAATGACGATTATACTTTCAATTATGAGTATGAATTCCAACCAGGTATTGAGGGATATGCAGATGCCATCATTACAATGATTGACCTTGCGGAAAATGAAGGAGAAACAGTTATTACAGATGCATTATACTTTGAAAATGTCTTGCCTGGTTTTACCTCTGGAAGTGAATTTAGCGTAGCTGAAAATAGTACGAACGAAATAGTGAATGTAGAAGCCAACAGCCCTGGAAGTAACGCTGATGATGGAATAACCTATTCTCTATCTGGCGATGATGCTAGTTTATTTAACATTGATGCTTCGGGGAGCTTAACTTTTGTATCATCACCCGATTACGAGAATCCGCAAGACGCAGACTCTGATAATGTATACCTGGTTGTAGTGAATGCTGCTAACTCGATTGGTACAAGCACTCAGGAATTGACAATCACGGTATTAAACCTAAATGATAATGCACCTTCAATTACATCATCAAATAGTATTTCCATTGATGAGAATACAACATTTGTAATGATTTTGACCGCTACAGATATTGATGGGTCTGAGGTCTCATTTGGTTTATCGGGCGGTATGGATATTGATAACTTCTCACTGGATGGTAGTGATCTTTCCCTGGTTTCAGGCGAAGATTTTGAATCTCCATCAGATCAGGATTCTGATAATGTATATGTTGTTGAAATTGAAGCTTCTGATGGTGAGAATGCATCCACACAAACAATTTCTGTGACAGTAAATAATGTTAATGATAACGCTCCGGAAATAACTTCTCAAACTGAAGTGAATGTAGAATCAGGATCAACGGATGTGATGGTGTTGGAGGCTTCAGACGCAGATGGCTCTCAGGTTTCATTTAGTTTGGTTGGAGGTGACGATATTGGCTTACTCCAAATTTCTGGAGAGCAATTGCAATTCATCAATGCTCCTGATTTTGAGAACCCTTCAGATGCAAATGGTGACAACATTTATGAGGTAGAGATTATGGTTTCAGATGGAGATTTTGAGTCCGCAGTATCTATTAATATCACGGTTTCAGCCATTCTTTCGACTGATTATTGGACTAGTCTCAAATTATTCCCAAATCCAGCTTCAGAAGTTTTAAGGGTTTCAGGACTTCAAGAGAAGGTTGTTGATTTCTTGATTCTGGATATCTCCGGTAAAGAAATTATGAACAATGTGCTGATTGGAGAAACAGCTGATATCGATATTTCTCGATTGGATAATGGAATTTATATCATTCAATTAAGGTTCGATCAAATTCTATACGAAACTAAATTTATAAAGGAGTAGACCTCAGCTTATTTACTGAGGTCTGTTTATTATCGATTATTCATCTTTCAAATACCTAACAGGATTAGACCCAGCAGCTTTCAGAGATTGGTAACCTACTGTTAGGATAACAAGTCCTAACACTGCGATCAATGTAATTCCGAAAGTAATCCATGAAAGTCCAATTCTGTAGTGGAAGGATTCCAGCCAATCATTGGTGAAATAAATTACAAAAGGTATTGATAAAGCAAATGCGATTAATACCCATTTGGCAAAGTCTTTAATGATGAGTCTTAAGACTTCATTGATTTCAGCACCCAATACCTTCCTGATACTGATTTCTTTTCTTCTCTTCTCAATAATGAAAAGGGTCAACCCGTAAAGCCCCAGGCATGCTACAATGATTGATAGTACGGAAAATAATGAAACCATTCCGAGGTATCTGTTCTCTGCTTCATACATGTCTTTGATTTCATCATCCATAAATTGGAAACTAAAGTCAGCAGTAGATCCCAGGTCATTCCATAGTGTTTCTATTTCACCCAGTTTAGTTTTGAGATCTGTCATATCCATCTTCAGTGTGATGAAACGGTGGACCGGATTGGTTGCTCGTCTGTGGAATACAATGATTGGTGCAATTTCCTGTTCCAGAGACTCATAGTTAAAGTCTTCAACCACTCCAACAACATTCACCGCAAAATCTCCAAACATCAGGACATTCTGATTGGCAGGATCAAAATCAAATGCTTTCATTGCCGCCTCATTCAATACTGCTGAAGTTCTCTGATCACCTTGAGTATCATCCAGGAAGTTCTGTCCGTATTTGAATGGGATATTAAAGGTGTTGAAGAAATTCCCATCAACAAATGTGTATCTCATCCTCATTGGATCACCAGTCCAGCCTTCGGGCTCAACAAAAGTAAATGATCTGGCCCAGGAGGTAGGTATCGATCTACTTGCTGTAACCTCCTTGACATATGAAAGTTCCTTCAATTCATTCTTCAAAGTATTCAACCGCACAAGCCCGGCTTCCTGATCAACAAAATCACTTCTTGATCCAATTACGGTTACAATTCCTTCACTATTGAATCCCATCCCTTTTGTAGACATATATTGGATTTGATTCCGAATGAAAATAGTAGTTGTGATCAGGAATAAAGCGATTGCAAACTGTAAAACGACCAGGGCATTTCGAAATGAAATTGAACCACCAAACCCCATTTTATGACGGATTGCATCAATGGCTTTTATAGAAGATAAATAGAACGCAGGGTAGCTACCACTCAGGAATCCCATAATCACTGTGAGTCCAATGATTCCTGATAACAATTCAAGCCATGAATAATGTTGTAACGAAAGCTCCAGATCAAAGAATGTATTAAAGTAGGGGAGTGCTAGTACAACTAAGGCTGCTCCCAAAATTGCGGCGATGAATGATGAGACAAAGGCTTCAGTAATGAATTGAGAACGAAGTTGACCCTTAAAAGCTCCCAGCACCTTTCTAAGTCCAATTTCCTTGGTTCTTTGTGAGGCCTGAGCAGTCGATAGGTTCATGAAGTTGATTGTCGCAATGATCAAGATTCCAATTCCTATCATCAACAATGTCTTGGCATCCTGTTTCCTTCCCAGGAAAGTATCATAGTAATCATCAAGAGGGAGAAGCCTGAAAGTAGTATTGTTTTTTACATCGGCATCCCAAATGCTTTCAATAAGATCAGGAAACGAAGCTTCTAGCTCTCTCGCGTGTTGCGGAGATTGAAGGAGCACATAAGTTTCTATAAACGAACTTCCCCATTCATTTGCCAATTCTTCAAATGCAGGAATAGCCTGAGGTTGCACAATCATTTCTGGTCTCAGGGAAACATTGATGTTGTAATCATCCAGAATAGCACTTACCTGAAAACGTAATGTAGTATCCTCTTCAGGAATATATATTTCCATCGATTCACCAATGGCATTATCGGTTCGAAAGTACTTTTCTGAAAGTTCAGCACTAATTACTATAGAATTAACTGATTCGAACATTCTATTTTCATTTCCATACTTCAGGGGATAGGTAAAAATGTTAAAGAAGTCCTGATCTGTGTAGGTTATAGTTTCTTCCAGGTATCTATTATTTTGAATGACCATTGCCCCGGTCTCATAGAACCTTGCCGAACTTTTAACTTGAGTATAGTCCGTTTTGAGGCGGTCAGCTAAAGGCACCCAGGTGTCATATGTTGGTTGTACGCCATTTGGAGTGATTCTCTCTTTATACACCAGGTATATATTATCCTTGTTGATGTGCTGATTGTCGTGATTTAGGATGAAGAAAGAATATAAGGCTATCAGTAGAAAAGCAGCAGCTCCCAGAGAAAGTCCGAAGATGTTTATAAAAGAAACAGACTTTCTTTTGAGCATACTTCTAAACGCGATTTTGATGTAATTCCTGTAGATCATAGTATTCAACGAAAAATGGTGAATTGATTTCAGGTTTCCTGGTCTCAACGATTTCAAAGTCTCCCATAAGAACCACCTCTTAGCTTTTGGTACTGACTTGGTATCTACACGCCAGTAATAAGCCTCATGAAGGTCTCCAATAATCTCATCAACATAATCCGTTCTGCACAAATAAGTTAGGATCTTATCAGGCCATTTTGGAGGTTGTGGAGGATCACTTTTTGAAACATTAAGATCAGAGTTTTCTGATATCATTAATTTTTGTTTAACTAATCTACGGTATATCATTAGTTTTTGTTTAACTAATCAAAAATAATATGATTAATTTTTGTTTAACTAATGCTGAACTTGCTTTTAAAGGAGAATCTATAAATATGTTTTCAGGAAATCAAGAATTGTGAATAGGGAAGAGTTAAAATAAAAAAACACCACGATAGACGTGATGTTTTTTGCTTGGCTTTGTGTTAGATAGTTTCAGTTAAAGCGGAAGTTGGGGGTAAATTAATTAAAATTTCAGTATCCAGTGACTGTCAAACTCCTGCATTTGACGAGTCACTTTCAACTTTAATTGATTCTTAATTTCCAACTAATCTAAATCTTTCATTTCCAGTAAATCAACTGGAATTCATTATCAAAAACTACAGCTATAATAAAAATACAATAATGAAGAAATCAGATAGATTTTAGTCGCATAACTTAGATTAATATTTTGATATATAATAAAACAGATGAACAATGGTAATTCCTATACAAATTCTATTAAGAATTGTGGTTTTTTGAGTTTGGTTTTTTACATACTAGGAATTGATTGGAGTATCTGGTAAATTTCTCTTATCTATCATTAATCAAATAATAGCATGAAATTAGGAGCTTTTTCAGTTAGTTTGAATGTAAAGGATTTATCAGCATCTAAGGCTTTTTATGAGCATCTGGGGTTCAGTGTATTTGGAGGAGATATGGAGCAGAATTACCTGATTATGAAGAATGGAGAAACCATCATAGGTCTGTTTCAGGGTATGTTTGAAAATAATATTCTGACCTTCAATCCCGGTTGGGACCAAAATGCTCAAAACGTGGAAGGTTTTACAGATGTACGAGAAATTCAAAAACATATTAAGAGCAAAGGAATATCAGTGGATCCTGAAGCAGATGAGTCTGGATCTGGCCCTGCAAGTATCATGATTACTGATCCGGATGGGAATACCATATTGATTGATCAGCACGTTTAGTTATCATGCGATATCATAAATCATTTGTCTTAATATGGGTGGCATATATGTCGTCATGTGTACCATATAAGCCACAATCAGTCAGCCAGGAACGTATCGATGTAGCTGTTAAGGGTTCAGTCATTATCAATAAGGATAATTATGAAGCTTTAAGGAAGAACGAACTTTATCTACAGTGTCAATCAATGAATACTAATAATACGTTGGAAGAGATTTTAATTGATAATGCAGATGTCGAAATTGTAGGAGATCAAATGATTATAGCCACTCAGCATGATCGTAGGTGGGAGTATGTTTATTTTCTTAATTGGGATGGGGAATTTGTAATAGATAAGAAAGGAAGACACATTGCAAATGTGATTGTTTCGAAGGAATTAATTAAGAAACCGGAGGGTGCTCATTCCAAAGTTTATCACCAGATCAACTATGATATTAAATTTGATCTTTCAGTTTTAAGGAGTACTCGTACAACTGAAGTTTTCCTGAAGTTTTTTAGTAGGAAGATTAGAGTCTATCGGTATTAGTTACCTTTCAACCTCCTATCAAAGTAAGCCACATCAACTTCAACCTCCTTTACATATTTATCAAAATCCTTAAAATCAGGAAATAGCAGAAAGTTCTTCTCTCTCCAGGATTGAACAGATGGCACAATTGCACCAACAAATAATTTTGAGTCAATCAAATTCTGTGTCATTTGTGCTAAGTAGGAGGGGGCTGGGTAATTGAACCAATCTTCTTTGAGGTCTGTAACTTCAATTCTAGCCATTGGTGCATCCTCAGCTATGTCAATAACTTTAAGAATACAGTCCTCAGGCAAATACTGTCCAGAGTTTGCTAAGACCTCAAGTTTTGCCAATGCTATATTTTCAGAGCAATAGACTACCCACGTACCTTTTGCGTGCCATCTTCCAGACACATAAAGCGATCCACGAGGAGGAAATACATCTTTGTATTTTGACTTCTCTATCCGGTAAACCTGCATCAACCGTAAACATTGTATTCTATCCTGGAAATAGCTTCATCTACTGCGTGTCTGCCAGTTTCGGTTTTGAGTAACTCGATAGGTTTTTGATCACCAAGATTAATCACTCTCGAATCCAGCCAATCGTCAAAGTCCTCTTTGTTACCTCCAAATGCTTCTACACCCTTTTCGTAGATTTTTAGGATAGTTGCTAATCTGTCAGAAGTGGAAGGTTCTAATGTTTTCTGCTCCTTGGTTCTGTAAAATGTAGACTTGCTGATATTGAGTAAATCGAGCAAAGTAGGAATTGTGAGACCTGTGAGTCCTGGGATCACGGTTAAAATTGATCCACTAATGGTAAGCTCTCCAACACCATCATATTCGATTAGACTTTTAAATTCACTTTTCATCTTCCGGGACTTTGCAATTGATTGAAAAGAGAATTTTTCCCTTGTTCTTTCAAACGAAAGGTCCTGATAACTTTGGATATTTTTGAGTGGTTCCATTTGGGATTTAATTTTTCCTATTTGACACTAAATATATAACGAATAGCTGAAACAAAGGGTTCAATAAGGAGAAAAATTTTTAGATTGACAGTGTCATTTTTTAGGTAGTTAAAAAAGGTTAATAATATGTCTGTAATGTTAAAAAGCTCTAAATTGGGCCAGATTAATAAATACTTACAGACATGTTCCACAGACATATATTTTGCCTTGCGGTTTTACTTGTAACATCGGTTTCTGCTTTTTCTCAGAATCTCAAGATTGGTTATGCTAATCTTGAATTAGTATTGGCTTATATGCCTGAAACAAAAGCGATGAACGAAACTTTAAAAACATTTGAAAAGCAATTAACTGAGAAACTCAAGATAAAAGAGCGGTACATGGAAGCTAAATTCGCTGAATACTCAGCAGCAGTGGAAACCAACCCAAATGACCCACAAAGAGCAGCAATGGAATCTGAACTTACAAAGCTTCAATCTGAAGTGCAGGCATTTGGCGGCAAGGCACAGGAGGATTTGGTCATTAAAAGACAAGAATTACTTCAACCAATCATCAACAAAGTAGATAATGCTCTCTCAGCTATTCAAAAAGAGCAGGGTTATGACTATATATTAAATACGGTGGATGGAAATGGTGTATCCATTGTTCTCAAAGGTCCGGATGAGCACGATTTGACTAAAGCATTAATGACAAAACTTGGTATTCAACTTCCATCAGGGCAATAGTTCATCTGAATTTGGATTTGAAGAATTAAGTTGAGAATTAGCATGAGCAGAGAAAATTCTATAGATTAAGTGTAGAATAAAACTCATGTTATGTTAAGACCAATTTTACTTTTGATTGTATTGTCATTTTCGGTTCATCAGGTAGATGCACAGAAGAAAATGAAGAAGGCGGCTAAAAAAGCAGCATCAGATATGTGTGATTGTTTTGGTGCCATTATGGATGAATTGGATTTACACCCTGAATTAATAAAAATGGTCTACGATATGGACCAATACGGTCAGGAAGAAGCTCAAAACAGACTTACCCAAACATTATTAAAAGCGGATCAGGAATTAGTAGACCGGATTGTTGCTGATACTGAAAAGATGCAAAGTATCGGAGGTAGGCTGGAAACTGATTGTAACTACATCAAAGAGAAATATACCAAATATGACAGTGATCCTGATTTTGAGAAGTATTTGATAGAAAGTATGTCGAAGTTAGAATCCTGTAAGCTTGTATATACTTTCATGAAAATAGGGACCAAGTAAATAGTTTAAAGGTAGTCTGAAATCATATGTTCATGATGTGTTGTTTCCGGCACATCAAATCCAAACCATTCTTGTAGAGGAATATCAAATCCAACTCCATTGAGGTAGTTCTGAAGTGCAAGGTTTAATCCTTCACTATATTTTTGGTGTTCCGCTCCAGCAGGGTCTACATGTGTCAAATCGTTTTGAGCAAAACCAAGAAACGCAGGTCCGGTAATCTCAATATTAAATTCCTCAGGATTCTTACCAACCGGACTATGGGCTGTAGTAGTAAACAAGTGCCAGAAAGCTGAGTGTATGCACCCGTTCTCAAATAGTTGCCGAACTACTTCCAATGAATCTATAGTTTCCTGCTCAGTTTGAGTTGGGAACCCGTACATCAGGTAGGCGTGCACCATAATATTGTTATCGGCAAATGCCTGAGTAACACGAGCCACCTGACCTATATCTACACCCTTTTTCATTTTGGCTAATAGCCTGTCTGAGGCCACTTCCAGACCACCTGTAACAGCTATACATCCCGATTTGGCGAGCAATTCACATAACTCAGGGGTGAATGTTTTTTCGAACCGAATATTTGTCCACCATGTAATATAAACTTCTCGAGCAATCAGTGTTTCAGCCAGAGCCTTCAACATTTTAGGGGGTGCAGCCTCATCAACAAAATGGAAACCAGTTACACCTGTCTCGTCAATCAGTTTCTCAATTTTGTTCACCAGATCATCTGCTGTGGTATTTTGGTAATTACCAATGTAATCCAAAGTAACATCACAAAACGAACATTGCATCCAGTAGCATCCATGCGAAACGGTCAGTTTATTCCATCTTCCGTCACTCCATAGACGGTGCATAGGATTTTTCACATCTAAGAATGATAGATAACTATTAAGCGGTAACCCTTGGTAACTGGGAGCGGGAAGTTTGCTGTGATGAAATATAGTGTTGGGTGTCTTGTTTTGGTAAACTACCTCACCCAATTTACCTTTCATAAAAGTCCTTTCCAGCTCCTGTACGGTGGTTTTATTATCGATGTATTCTATAATTCGAAGTAGGGGAGATTCACCGTCATCCAATGATATGAAGTCTACAAATTCAAAAACTCTTGAATCTGACAATGACCTAAGCTCTGTATTACAGTAGCCACCACCCATGGCCACTTTAATATTGGGATAATTGAATTTTATATGCTGACCACACCTAAGTGCAGCAAATAAATTGCCAGGAAATGGGACGGTGAAACAAACAAGATCTGGTTTGTGAGCCTTTAGCATTTGATCGAGCAAATCGAGTAGAACATCTTCTATCTGATTCGGTTCATAACTTAGGAATTCCTCAATAGTATCAAAGCTACTTGCTGATGACCCTATTTGCTCAGCATATTTGGTAAATGCGAAAAACTCATCAATATTACCCCGAATGAAATCTCCTAACTCTTCAATGAATATAGTTGCTCTGTACTTAGCTCTATCCAGAATGCCGAGTTGTCCAAAAGACCAATCATCAAAATGCTCTTCCATATTATATCGATGAGCTTTTGGAAGATACTCTGGGTGATTAATAAGATGAGCTAAGGTAACCTCGTGGTTTTGAAGGTATTTGACAACTGTGTCAACTTTATCTGAATACGCTTTTCTTTGTTCCCAAACTTCGAGGAATGCAAGGTCCTCCAGGTGACTGGCTTCTTCTAAAATCTGATGAATAAAATCCTTATTAAATATGCTATTGAAAAGTTCTATGCTTAGATCGCATTGGGATGTTTTAATCCCTTTGCTTTCCAAAAAACCTTTCAGATAAGCAGTAGCAGGATAAGGAGTATTTAACTGCGTGAAGGGAGGGGTTACTAATAGCACATTCGCCATCTTGCGAAGTTAGTAAAGATTAATGATTGCGATACGTACTTCTTAGGAACTATAATTCCCTCAATAGGTCAATAATACCAGCGTTTTTCCCTTTTGGTCTTACCACCAACAAAGGAATTTTTTCATTGATTTGAACAAGCTTTTCAGATTTGCTACCAATGAAAAGGGCAGTGGCTGCAGTTCTTCCTTTAGCACCAACTATCATGATATCAGCCTCTACATCTATTGCAGTCTTGTAAACATCAATCATGATATTGTCCTCTTCTTTCACGAGAGTATACATCTGTTCAATGTCTGCGTCAGCAAGTTTTATTTTCTTCACAAACTTCTTGAAATCATCACGGGCGTTGTTTTCCATGACTTTAGAAAATTCATCAAATGACTTGCCAGAATAGTGATATCCTACAGGTACTTGATAAACATTCTGAGTAATGATTTTAGCGTCAGTGAAATTGGCAATATCAACAGCCTTCTCTAGTGCCATTTGTGAATTGTCTGAAAAATCAATTGGTACCAGTATTTTGTCAGACTGGATTTTAGCATCCTGAGGCACAATTAGCAGTGAACATGTAGCACGTCTCGCTAGTCTTGTGTTGAGGATTCCACCATCTTTTTTATTCTTTCTTCCTACCACGATTAAGTCAATTCCTTCCTTCTCAGCAAACAACAGCAGGTCTTTTAAAATATGACCTTTCTTAACGTTGATATGAGTTTTAGCCGTTTCAGGGATAAAGAATTCCTTTACTTTTTTTGCCATTTCCTCTTTGCGGTCTTTAAGCGCGTTTTCCAGAAGCTCCGGAAACTGCTTTTCCAATTGAGATGGCACTTCAAAGTCTTTTATGATATTAGTGAAGAAGACATCAGTTGAATCAGATCTCTCACAGATATACGAAGCTGCGCTTATCAGCTTTTCATCCATCGAACTGTTGTCTAGAGCTACTAAAATCTTTTTGAACTTATACATAATAGGGTACCCTTTAGTAATTAAGCTGCAAAGGTAACAGGGAAACTGTTAGACTTCTGAAATTATTCAATAATTTTCAACCTATTTCATTCACTGAAATTTGGCTAAGTAATCCACCAACATTTCAATCTGCTCTTTGCTATGTGTGGGGAAATTAGCTATTCGTACGTGACTCTCTTTAAATGGTCCGTATCCTGAACCAATAACCATTGACTTCTCTAAACCATAATTGATCAAATCAGCGGGCTTTACGCCCTCCAATTCACCAACAGCTACAGTATGAGAGCGAAATTTAGAATCCTGGATGAAAGGTTTAATCCAGCCGGCACTTTCCATAAATTGATACAATATTGTTGATTTATAGATCGTGTCATTCTGGATTTGTTTTAGACCTCTTTGGATCATGTCTTCAGCCACTTTTCCAAGTAGATAGATATTCAGAACATTAGGTGTCTCAGGAGTCTGGTTTTTCTCAGCGTATTTCAGCAGTTGCGATATTGTATGGTAAGAGCCAGTTATATGTCCTTTCTCTTCCAGTTTACTAGCCTTTTTAATACACCTTTCATTTAGAATCCACACACCTAGACCAGCCGGTAAACCAAAGCTCTTTTGAACAGAGAAGTATGCCATATCAATTTTAGTGAAATCAATTGGCACTGCAGGTGTACAACTAACAAGATCAGCCGCAAGCAAAGCATCTGGATTTGCTTCTCTGATTTTATAAATTTCATTCTGCGGAAACCCAAACCCAATACTGGTTTCATTTTGAGTAACAGCAATCAATTCTGGAGACCCAGGTATTTCCAATGAAAAAGGACTTCCAAATCCGTTATCCTCTATTGAAGCATTGATTTTGTAAGACTTAGCAATATCATAAAACCGCTTGGAAAAAGAACCATTTACAAAGTGGTGAGAGCTCTCTTCAACCAAATTCTGAACAGACCTTTCCCATATTTCAGTAGCGGAAGCTGTGAAAACTATTTTGAAGTTATCAGGCACATTCAATAAGGTTTTCAAGTTCTCGACGGTAGAAGCGAAAATGTTTTGAAACTGCTTACTTCTGTGAGAAATTGACGCAACATCTTCCTTCAGAGCATTTTTAATATGCTGCTCTACGGTATAAAATAATTGCGCTGGTCCCGGAGTGAAAAATAGTTTTTTGCTCATGTCGTTTTGAATAGCAATCGTGGTTATCTAAATTTGTCTCGAAAATAGGGACAGCACCAACCAATTAAAAGAATCTAATGGTTCTTTTACTCCCAAAAAAGCATTAAAGATATACCCACGGGTTATTGGATAGTTTTTAAACCTAACAATTTAATACTACCGAGTGAAGTCTGCTTTTAAAACAAGGCCTCATCCCGATTTACTTCGGGACCTCATTCTGCTTGCAGTTTAGGTTAACAGTGGACTGTTGAGATTGTGTGATAGCTCAAATCCTTTTATTATAGGGGTTTAAATAACGCGACCCGTGGGTTTTTTTGTTCTTGATTTATAGTCACACCGTTTAAAATTTTGCGTTCGATGTTTTTTGCTATAAATTCAATTAAAGATTAATTTTTATCCAACCAAACTTCATTAATGAAATTCGCCTCATTTCTTGTTCTTATGGTCATGTCCTACTGGACATCCGCGCAATCAAATGTGCTGTTCCATGACAAATTTGATGATAACTCAAATGAGTGGATCGTTAAGAGTGATGATAATTATGATTCCTACATCGAGGGTGGGGAATATTTCATGGAAACCAGACAAGGGGCAAGAAGTTTCACGAAGAGCATTTATCTGGATCCAGAAAAAGACTACTATATCGAATGCAGTATCAGATTAGTTTCTCAGGGACCTGATAACTACGGTTTTGGGTTAATATGGGCGTCTTCCGGAAGAAGGAAATACTACTTTGATGTGTCTAAAATTGGATCATATCTCATTTATGGATTTCCTAAAGGTGAGAAAACCTATTTTGTAAATTGGACAAGCTCAGAAATTGTCAACAAGACTGGATCTAATGTTTTTGCAGTTCAGAAGAATGGAAACACCTCAATATTCTATTTAAACGGCACTGAAATCCATCGGCAGGAAAATATGCAAATGATGGGTAAGTCAATTGGATTTACGCTAGGTAGCAATACGAAGATTGCAGTTGATTACCTCCTAGTGAAACATCCACCAACCAAAATCAACTTAGTCCCAGATGTTGTAAAAGGATATGTCAAAGAAAACCTTGGACCTAATGTGAATTCACAAGTAGACGAACTTCACCCTTTAGTGTCCCATGATGGAAAGACTCTTTATGTAACAAGAGACGAACATCCAGATAATCTCGGTGAGAAAAAGCTACAGGATATTTGGGTCTCTACGTTGCAGGAAGACAACACCTGGGGACCAGCTGTTCAAATGCCATCACCGGTAAATAGTGCCTGGCACAATAGTATTACTTCTGTATCTCCTGATAATAATTCACTATTCATGGATATGGATGAGGGTGATGAAATAGGAGACAAGCAAGGTTTATATGTTTCTCATCGATTGGCTGATGGCTGGAGTGAGCCTGAAGAAATCATGATCGATGATTACTACAATAACAATAGATACGAAAGCTATCACATTTCAGCGAACAGAAAAACCATGATAACATCACTGGAAAGAGATGATACTTTTGGTGAGAAGGATTTATATGTATGCTTCCGGAAAAGTGATGGCTCCTGGACAGCACCAAAGAACCTGGGGAGTGATGTCAATACTTTTGCTGAGGAGATGACTCCTTTTATGGCAGCTGATAACAGGACTTTGTACTTCGCCAGCTACGGTTATAAAGGCTATGGTAGTGCAGACGTTTATATATCCAGAAGATTGGACGAATCCTGGACTAAATGGAGCAAGCCCCAAAACCTTGGGCCAGAGATCAACAGCTCCGGATGGGATGCATATTTTACTTTGTCCGCATATGGTGATTACGCATATATGGTATCGTATGATGATGGAGGACAAGGCGGAGGAGATGCTTTCAGAATAAAACTTGCTGAGTCTGCAAAACCTTATCCTGTCACCTGGATCCATGGCTATGTATATGATCAATTTAGTAACAAGCCAATGCGGGCTGAGATCAGATATGAAGTATTGGGCAGACCAGATGATTCTGGTGTAGCTCTCTCAGATCCCGAAACAGGCTACTATCAAATAGTAGTGCCATATGGTGATTCTTATGATTTACGTGCTAATGCCACTGGCCATGTATCGCTAAGTGAGCATATTGAAATTTCTGAAAATGCCACTTCTGAAGATATTGAAAAGGATCTTTTCCTTGAACCAATAGTAGTGGGGAAAGTATTTAACCTGCAAAACGTTCTCTTCAAAAGAGGATCTTCAGATTTAATTGAAAGCAGTTACCAGGAATTAGATAAGCTTGTAATTCTTATGATCGAAAACCCAACATTGGAAATCGAACTTGGTGGACATACAGATAACAGGGGAGATAGAAATGAATTGATGAAACTTTCAACAAGCAGGGTAGAGGCTGTAAAAGCTTATCTTGTCAGAAAAGGAATAGTTGAGAATAGAATCACAGGAAAAGGTTACGGCAGATCAAAACCAATTACCAAAAACCGAACAGAGGAAGAACGAAAACAAAACCGAAGGGTGGAATTTAAGGTGTTGAGTTTTTAACACTAATCTTCCTTCTCATCAGATTGATTATTAGAATTTCGTTTAAGAATGCGGAATCCTGGTAATACCAACATAATGATCACAAACAAATACCAGTAGTCCTGCCAAAAATCAACTGCTACATCCATTACATTTATTGATTAATTCTCGAGTAATCTAATCAATACAAAATCAAAATCATCTGAGATAAATCAGTAATTATTGATCACAAAAAAATGTTGAAAGCTGGAAGTTGGAAGCTCAAGGTTATCGAGCTTCCTATGTCTTAAGCCTTTTATCTTTTAATCAAATTGTAATAAAAGATAGATTAAATGTATAGAGTCTTAATAAAGCACTCTAAATCTAATCGTCCCTTCAATTTTCTTAAGATCTGAAATTACTTCCTTGTTATAGTCTTTATTGATATCGGTGATTACATAGCCAATCGTCTCATTGGTCTTCAGATATTGCCCAACAATGTTAAGTTGATGATCAGCTAGCACATTGTTAATTTTAGCCAATACTCCAGGTTCATTGAGGTGAATATGAATGAATCTGTGAGCGTTAACCAACATTGGTAATACCAAATTCGGGAAATTGACACTGTTGGCTGTAGAACCGGTATTGATATAGTTCATGATCTTGTTTGGAACAAAATCAGCAATGTTTTCCTGAGCCTCAAGAGTACTTCCACCTATATGAGGTGTAAGTATTGTGTTTTTCATTCCTCTCAATTCAGAAACGAATTCATCTTTGTTGCTTAATGGTTCTTCAGGAAATACATCAACAGCAGTTCCTCTGATCTTACCACTTTCTATATTCTCTTTTAATGCCTGGATATCCACAACGTGACCTCTACTTAAGTTGAGGAACACAACTCCATCCTTCATCTTTTCAAATTCAGCAGCACCAATCATGTTCTTATTGCTACCTCGGCCATCTACATGAAGTGTAATGATATCAGCTACTTCCAATAGTTCATCCAGTGAATCAAGTTTTGTAGCATTACCCAGAGCAAGTCTTTCCTCTATATCATAATAGTAGACGTCTATCCCCAAAGCTTCAGCAACAATAGATAGCTGAGCCCCGATATTTCCATATCCGATTATTCCCAGACGCTTACCTCTTACTTCAAAACTACCAGTTGCCGACTTATCCCATTTACCAACATGCATAGAGCTCACCTTGTCTGGAAGGTTTCTCATTAGCAAAATAATCTCAGCAATTGCAAGTTCAACAACAGACCTGGTATTACTAAAAGGAGCATTGAATACTGCAATTCCTCTTTTCTGACACTCTACAAGATCAATTTGGTTTGTTCCTATACAGAAAGCACCTACTGCTAGTAGCCTCTTAGCATTTGCCAGTACTTTTTTCGTGATCTGAGTCTTTGATCTAATTCCAATAATGGAGACATCTTTAATTTTCTCTGCTAATTCTTCTTCAGAGAGTCCTGCAGGATAGACTTCTACATCGTATCCTTCTTTGATCATTTTCTGCACACCATAGTCGTGTACATTTTCCAACAATAGAACCTTTATCCTGTTTTTTGGATAAGATAATGCTCTGTCTTCCATCTTGTTCTTAAATAATATTTCGTCAAAAGAAGGTGCAATATGGTCAGCTTTTTCCACAACGCTTTCTCTTTTGATGTTTTCTGTAAATAAATAGAATTCTTTAGCTAATCCAGCTGCCTTCACTTCATAATCGTTGTAACCATCACCAATCACAAATACTTCTCCTTCCAATTCCAGGGACTCAATTTGTCTTGGCTTTCCTCCATTACTGGAAAGTAGATTCTCTTCATTGAAGCCTATTATATTGTCTTCATCATCATAGATAAAATCATTAGCATAAACATTTTCAGGTTTAACACCATAGTTCTCTACAATTGGTACAATGAAGTCTTTAAAGCCATTAGAAAGAATGAATATGTTGTTTCTATTCTTTGTGATGAATTCTTTATTCCTTTTGAAGGACTCAGAGACCTTAGTGCTTAGTCTGTCAATTAGTTCGGGAAGGTCTTTTTTGTTTGCATGAAGTACATCAATCCTCCTTTTTAAGGACTCACGGAATGAGATTTTACCTTCCATTCCAAGGTCGGTAATTTCCTTAATCTCCTGAATGACAGCATCCTTATCACTCGACTTCTCCAACGAGATCTCTGCCAACACATCTAGTGCCTCTACTTGAGTGAAAGTACTATCAAAATCAATTACAAAATTTTTGCTATTTTCCATTCGATTTAGTCCTAAATTCGGGGATTACTTAAATCATTGTAAAAATACGAGTCTGCCCAAATATGAGGGATATTATTGTAGGATTTTTTTGTTTTTTATTTGGAAATTTAGCGTTTTCGCAAAATTCTTCTGAATTATTGAAAATTACGCAAATCAAAGATTCGATTTTTCTGATAAGTAACGAGTCAAACAGATTGCCAATCACAGATCTTAAGGAATCGAAGATCGCAGTGCTTCATTTAGGTAATGATTCAACCCAAATTTTCCAAACAAGAATAAAAGATTACAGTATTGCTGATCATTACTTCCTGAAACATGAAAATGATATTCAAAAGTTTCATAATAATGTGCTGAGCTATAATGTGGTAATTGTAGCTTACTATCAGGAGGGTGTATATCAATCATTATTAGAATATCTGAACGATTGGCAGGACCAAATGGCCATCATTCACGTGGTTATGCAAACCTCTGAGTTTTTTAACAACAACAATCAATTCGATCAATCCGAAACTGTAATTCATGTGAATGGTTCGTCCAGTCTACATCAGGACCTTGCAGCTCAGGCTGTATTTGGAGGTATAACTTTAAAAAGTAGAAAGCAGGAGGTGCTACTTGCTAGGAATAGATTGGGTTTTGTAATACCAGAGCAACTTGGGTTAAATGGTGATTCTCTTGAAATCAAAATTGATTCGGTGGTTTACGAAGGATTAATGAAAAAAGCATTTCCTGGTTGCCAAATTTTGGTAGCCAAGGATGGTAATGTGTTTTTTCATAAGACTTACGGATATCATACATATGACAGTATCAGGGAAGTACAAAAACAGAATATTTATGACCTTGCCTCAGTAACCAAGGTGACAGGAGCAACAGCTGGTATTATGAAATTGCATGATGCAGGACTGTTTGATTTGGATGCTCCAGCAAAGACCTACTGGCCACATTTTAAATTATCTAATAAGGCTAACCTCACATTCAGATCCATTTTAGCACATAATGCAAGATTGAAATCATGGATTCCTTATTGGAAGTCCACTATTAGAAAGAATGGAAGTTACAAGTGGAATACCTTGTCCAATCAACAATCAGAAAGGTTTCCAATTCAATTAACTGAGGATTTATACTTACATAAGAATTACAAGAAGAAAATCTATTGGAAAATCCGGAAGTCAAATCTCAATATGAATCCTGGATACGTATACTCTGGCTTATCATTTTATTTGTACCCCGAAATTATTAAAAGAATATCTGGGATTGAATATGAGAGTTTTTTGAAATCCATGTTCTATGAGCCACTTGGTGCCAACACACTGACATTTAATGCAGGCAAGCAATATTCACTTGAAGAAATCATTCCTACAGAAATTGATACATTCTTCAGGAAAACTCAATTACATGGTGTAGTTCATGACGAGGGTGCTGCAATGATGGATGGGGTTTCTGGTAATGCTGGATTATTTGGTACAGCAATAGACCTTGCGAAAATGTGGCAAATGTTTCTCAACATGGGAGAGTATGGAGGTAAACGGTATTTGTCCAATCAGACAGTACGGAAGTTTACCACATGTCAATACTGTGAAGAAGGTAATAGGAGAGGGCTTGGATTTGATAAGCCATTAATTGAATATCATCCTGATAAAAGTAGTGTAGCTGAAGGGACAAGCCCTGAAAGTTTTGGTCATAGTGGATACACTGGCACATTTGTATGGGCAGATCCGGAGAATAATGTGCTATTCATTTTTTTATCCAATAGGGTCTATCCATCAAGAGACAATAGATTGATCTATCAATTGAGTATTCGTCCAAGAATTCATAGTATCATATACAATGAGCTAGAGAAGGCCACTCAGGAATAATGGGGAAAACCCAAATTTACTTGTAACAGCATTTTTCGGTTTTACCATTAAAAATTCCGGTTCATCTAACATACTTAGTGTATTAATAGTTATGTGAGTAATTTCAAACCAAGTTTTAATTATTAAACACACTCAGCTATGAAAAATTTATTGCAAACCCTAAAGTTCGGTATCATCTATACTTTTAAAACTACATTCCAGGGATGGAAGGTTGTTTACCAGGAAGCTCATGATGCTTGGGCAATTATTAAAGACAACAAAGTATATTGCTTAGATACCAAAGAAAGTTGTTACGAATACGTTTGTTTGGCATAATGAATTGCCGAAATATTTCACTTACCAACAACTTACTTTTCCCTGATCAATCTTATTGCTAACCTAACCTTTTTACCCGGTTACCCAGTTTCCCATTGAGGTATACCAGTCACTCCCCAATTTTTCCTACTAACAGGCAATAATTGCCTTCCAACATTGCTTCATGGCCTTTTTGAATAATTAGCCAAATTTTATTTGGTCAATTACCAATTGTTATATATGGTGAATTAACCATCCATAAAAAGTTCCGACAAGTCATTATTTAAAGCGATTCTAAATAAGAATATTTCCCCTCGTTTGCACCCTGTAAACCATTGATTTGTAGTTGGTTAACTTTTTCCTTAATATTAACGTAAGGGCCGAACGAATTTCATGTCAAAAATCACCTTTGAAAAACAGTAACCCCATATTACATTTGTGCTGTTCTGATTCGGACGGAGATCGATAATGGATATAAAAACAACTTCAATGTTTAAAAGAGTCAATTTTACTCACCTTTCACTTCTTATATTTTTCTTCACTTTAACGGCATTAAACCCTTCAATCGCACAGGACGATGATGGTATTCCTACTGATCCAGCTGTGATCAGCGCCGGGGAGAAACTTTTCAATGGTAACTGTAAGACATGTCACCAGGTTCACAAGAAGGTAATTGGTCCAGCACTTAAAGATGTTTGGACAAGAGTTCCACAACCAGCAGTTCCCTGGATTACTGCTTTTGTTAAAAACTCATCAGCAGTAATTGCTAGTGGAGATGAGTACGCTGTTAATCTTTATGAGGAGTATAATAAGACTCAAATGACGTCTTTTGCTTTCAAGGATGATCAGATACTATCCATTATAGCTTATGTGAAAGCTGAAAGTGCAAACGTTCCTGAGGAAAAAGTAGTTGACAATGGTGGAAATCAAGGTGGTGGAGATCAGACTGCTAATGCAAGTGTAGACTCTGGATATCTTACAGCAATCCTTGTTATACTTATAGTGGTTCTTGTACTTATACTAATAGTATTAGGAATTATCGTAAACGTACTTACGAAATACTTAAAAGATAAGAAAGACTTAGAGGAGGATGACGCTGAGGTTGTTAACCAAACATTCGATCTGGGTAAGCTTGCTAAGAGCAATGGTGTTATCGGATTGGTAATTTTCCTTTTCGTAGCAATCATGATGAAAGCAGGTATTGATGGTTTGTTCACTGTTGGTGTTCAACAAAACTATCAGCCAAGTCAGCCAATTGCATTCTCTCACAAGATCCACGCGGGTCAATATGAGATTGATTGTAACTATTGTCATACAGGAGTAAGAAAAGCGAAATCTGCTAACATCCCTTCTGCAAACATCTGTATGAACTGCCACACTGCAATCAAAACTGATTCTGAGCAAATTCAAAAAATATATGCGGCGATAGACTACAATCCTGAAACTCAGGAATATGGTCCAAACACTAAACCAATCGAGTGGGTTAGAATTCATAACCTTCCTGATCTGGCTTATTTTAACCACTCACAACACGTGAAGGTTGGTGGTCTTGAGTGTGAAACTTGCCACGGTGAGATCAAGGAAATGGATGTTGTTTATCAATACGCTCCATTAACTATGGGATGGTGTATCAATTGCCATAGAGAAACTGAGGTCAACTCTAAAGGAAATGCTTACTATGATAATCTTGTAGAGATTCATGAGGCTAAGAGTAAAGACCCAATGACAGTAGAGGACATTGGAGGTTTAGAATGTTCTAAGTGTCACTATTAATATTATAATCGGATTTTCAAAATACATCAGTTAACGGACTGATTCTGAAGCAATAAACTAAATGAAAGAAACGAAGAAAGTATACTGGAAAGGGCTTGAGCAACTGACCAATAACGTTGAATTCGTTAAAAATGCCGATAAAGAATTTCCTGAATATTTACCCATCAATGAAAATGAAGAGGAGGGACCTAATAGAAGAGACTTCCTTAAAATGATGGGATTTGGGATCGCGGCGGTCTCACTTGCTGCCTGCGAGGCACCTGTTAGAAAAGCAATTCCTTATGTAAAGAAACCAGTAGATGTGGATCCTAGTGTTCCTAACTACTACGCTTCTACCTACTTTGTTGGAAATGACTACAATTCAGTAGTAGTTAAAACAAGAGAAGGTCGACCTATTAAAATTGATGGAAACAAATACTCTGAAGTAACTGGAGGTGGTTCATCAACTCAGGCTGAAGCGTCAGTTCTTTCATTATACGATAAGCAAAGATATACTGACCCTCAAATAGCTGGTAAAAAAGCAACTTGGGAAGATGTAGATAGCCAGGTAGGTGCTGCTCTTGGTGCTGCTAACAAAATCACAATTGTTAGTTACACTAATTTCAGTCCATCAACTCAGGCTGCAATCGCTGCTTTCACTGAGAGATACGGAAATGTAGATCACGTAATGTACGATCCGAATTCTTCTCATGGAGTATTGGAAGCTAACCTTGCTTCTTTCGGGAAAAGAACTTTAGCAACTTATGATTATTCTAAAGCAAAGACTATCGTAAGTGTTAATGCTGATTTCCTCGGAGCTTCATTAAATCACTCAATGAATAACAAGCAGTTTGCTCAGTCAAGAAAGCTTGGAGATAATAAGAAAGACATGTCAAGGTTATACACCTTCGAGTCTAACTTCTCTCTAACTGGAGCAAACTCTGATTATAGAACACCTATCAAACCTTCTCAGGAAGGTAAAACTGTAGTAGCGCTTTACAACTTAGTTGCTAAGGGGTTAGGTCAGGCTGGTCTTGGATCTACAAGTGAAGAGAAACTTCCTAACATACAGAAAGCTGCTAAAGACCTAGTTGCTGCAAAAGGTGCTTCAGTAGTAGTAGCTGGATCAAATGATGTAAATGTTCAAATCGTTGTAAATGGTTTGAATAGCTTACTTGGAAGCTACGGTACTACAATAGATCTTGATAAAGAATCTTACCTAAGACAAGGTGATGACAAGAAAATGAGCCAATTCGTTGCTGACGCTAAGTCTGGAACTGCTGGTGCACTTGTCTTCTTTAACTGTAATCCAGTTTATGATCACCCTAAAGGAGCTGAATTAGCTACTGCGATAGGTAAAGCTTCTATTTCAATTTCTACTTCTGATAGAATAGACGAAACGTCAAAGGCTTGTAAAGTTGTTGCTCCGGATCATCACTATTTGGAGTCTTGGAATGACTTCCGACCTGTAAAAGGACATTACAGCTTATCACAGCCTACAATTCAAAATATTTTTAACACCAGACAAGCACAAGTATCATTCTTGACTTGGGCAGGTGCTGAAAACACTGACTACTACACTTACATCCAGGACAACTGGAAAGCTCAGGGAATGGGAGAAGGTAACTTCCAAACGTTCTTTGATAAGTGTTTATTAGAAGGTGTTTATAAAAACTTCACTGCTGGTGAGCAACCTGCTTTCGCTGGTGATGTAAATGCTGCTGGTTCAGCTGTAGCATCTGGTAAAGCTGGAAGTGGTTTAGAGTTGTTAGTATATGAAAATGCAGCATTAAGTGCTGGTTTCCAGGCTAATAACCCTTGGTTACAAGAAATGCCGGACCCAATTACAAAAGCATGTTGGGAAAACTATGTAACTGTATCGCCTAAACATTGGGATGATCTAGGCCTAAAATTAGGTGACATGGATACTCAGTTGGCAGATGTTTCTGTTAACGGCGTAACAATGAAATTACCTGTATTGTCTCAACCAGGTCAAGCTGATGGTACTGTAGGTATCGCACTTGGTTACGGTAGAACATCAGGAGGTAAAGTAGCAGACGGAGTTGGAGCTAATGTTTACCCTGTTCTTGCAACAAAGAGTGGTGTTAACTCACTG
Source organism: bacterium (assembly GCA_024743255.1). Classification (GTDB taxonomy): domain Bacteria; phylum Bacteroidota; class Bacteroidia; order Cytophagales; family Cyclobacteriaceae; genus JANSWY01. Next base: position 49,446 of record JANSWY010000004.1, read on the forward strand.
GCTGCAAGCGGAGTATCAATCACTTTAACTGGTGAGGCTTACAAAGTAGCACAAACACAAACTGCACAGACTTATTCTGGTAGAGAGTTTGTAGTTCAGGAAAGTGTTCTTAAAAACTATCAGGAAGATCCTTCTGCTGGAAGACATACTTTACCAATTACAGACGCAAGCGGTAATAAGAACCACCCATACGCAATTACGCTTTGGAATGGTCACGAATATAACAACCACCATTGGGGTATGGCAATTGATCTTAACTCTTGTACGGGTTGTGGATCTTGTACGGTTGCTTGCCAGGTTGAGAACAACATTCCTGTAGTAGGAAAGACAGAAGTTCTTAACAGAAGAGAAATGAGTTGGTTAAGAATTGATAGATACTATAGCTATGATGCTGATCAAATCACTGATGAGACTGGTATCAAAGATGAGTTGAATATCAAAGAAACTGCCGCTGCTAACCCTGAGGTTGTATTCCAGCCAATGATGTGTCAGCAGTGTAACAACGCTCCTTGTGAGACTGTATGTCCAGTTGCTGCAACTACACACAGTTCGGAAGGACTTAACCAAATGACTTACAACAGATGTATTGGTACTAGATACTGTGCTAACAACTGTCCATATAAAGTAAGAAGATTCAACTGGTTTAAATACCACGATAATAAGCAGTTCGATAAGAACCTTGCAATGAACAATGACCTGGGTAAAATGGTATTGAACCCGGATGTTACTGTTAGAGCAAGAGGTGTTATGGAAAAATGTACATTCTGTGTACAAAGAATCCAGGCTGGAAAACTTGAAGCAAGAAAAGAGAGCAGAAGACCAGAAGATGGTGAAATCAACACTGCTTGTGCTTCTTCTTGTCCAAGTGAAGCGCTTGTATTTGGAGACATGAAAGATCCAAATAGTAGAATTTCTCAACTATTGAAAATAGAGAGAAAAGACAAGATGGCGATGGCTAAAGAGCCAAGAGCATTCCACGCATTGGAAGAATTGAGAGTTATGCCAAATGTTTGGTACTTAACTAAGATTAGAAATAAAGACGAATCTAAAAACGAGGCACACGCTTAATTAATAAATTATGATTGCAGAATCCGCAATTCGCGAACCTTTAGTTACCGGTGGGAAAACCGCCCACGACGTTACCAACGATATCGCTGGTAGGGTAGAAGATAAACCTGCACCATCATGGCTTTTAGCCATGGCTATTTCATTGGGCTGTCTGGCTGTTGGAGGCTATGCAGTTGCTATGACCCTTTGGGATGGAATAGGAATGTGGGGATTAAATAAAACTGTAGGATGGGCCTGGGATATCACCAACTTCGTATGGTGGGTAGGTATCGGTCATGCCGGAACTTTGATTTCAGCGATTCTCCTACTATTCAGACAAAGATGGAGAATGTCCATCAACAGAGCTGCTGAGGCGATGACTATCTTCGCTGTAATATGCGCGGCAATGTTCCCGGTACTTCACATGGGTAGACCATGGTTGGGATTCTACTGGGCGTTACCTCTGCCAAACACATTTGGATCCCTTTGGGTGAACTTCAACTCACCACTTCTTTGGGACGTGTTTGCAATCTCGACTTATTTCTCAGTTTCTCTTGTTTTCTGGTACATCGGACTTATCCCTGATTTCGCAACAATTAGAGACAGAGCAAAGAATAAGATTTCAGCAGCCGTTTACGGAGCATTAAGTTTCGGGTGGGATGGAGCTGCTAAGACTTGGAGTAGATATGAAACAGTTGCATTGGTACTTGCAGGACTTGCAACACCACTGGTACTTTCAGTACATACAATTGTATCATTTGATTTTGCAACTTCAGTAATACCAGGATGGCACACCACGATTTTCCCTCCATACTTCGTAGCAGGAGCGATTTTCTCTGGATTTGCAATGGTATTAACACTTCTTATCGTAACTAGAAAAGTTTATAAGTTAGAAGACTACATTACAATTCAGCACATTGAAATGATGAACATTGTAATCATCATAACTGGTTCAATTGTAGGTATAGCATATATAACTGAGTTTTTTATCGCAGCTTATTCAGGAGTTGAAGCTGAGCAGTATGCTTTCATTAACAGAGCATCAGGTCCTTACTGGTGGGCATATTGGTCAATGATGACTTGTAATGTGATTTCTCCTCAGTTATTCTGGTTCAAGAAAATTAGAACAAACATTGCTTCCACATTCATTCTTTCGATTATTGTAAACATCGGAATGTGGTTTGAAAGATTTGTAATTATTGTTACTTCACTTCATAGAGACTTCTTACCATCAAGTTGGGCTATGTTCTACCCAACTAAGTATGACATGGGAGTTTACCTATTCACTTTCGGATTATTCTTTACTGCATTTTTCTTATTCGCCAAGTTCTTCCCAGTGATCAACATGGCTGAGGTTAAGAGTATTCTTAAAGCAACAGGTGAAGGTGCTGGTTCAAGTTCTCAAGTGGCTCAAGAAGCTGAAAAAATAGAAAATTAATATGGAAGGCGGAAAGAACTATATATTAGGAGTTTTTGACGATGAGGATGTACTTCTGAAAGGCATCAAGGACGTCAGACAATCTGGAATTAAAATTCAGGAAGTGTATTCACCATTTCCAGTTCACGGAATTGACGATGCACTAGGATATAGAAGATCGAGACTTTCAATCGCTGCTTTCATATTTGGAATGTGCGGTACTTCACTGGCATTGATCATGCAAATTGGAATGCTGGGAGTTGATTGGCCAATGATCATCGGTGGTAAAGATCACGTAGCGTTACCTGACTTTATTCCTGTGACATTTGAGTTAACAGTACTATTAGCAGCATTTGGTATGGTAGGTACATTCATGGTGATAAGTAATTTGAAACCATGGGGTAAGCCAAGAATATATGATTTAAGAATTACTGATGACAAGCACGTAATGGCAGTCGATATTGCAGCTAATGATGCAACTGAAGACGACATTAAGAAAGTACTACAAAGTGCAGGTGCTGTTGAAGTGAATAACAAAGATTTTGAATAAGAGAACAACTCATAAAATGAAAAGAAACCTAACACGATTTTCAGGATTTGTTCTAGCAGTTTACATGCTTGCGGGATGTGCTGCAAAGGACGATTATCCTGGTTTGGAATATGCACCTCAGATGTATCATTCTACACCTTATGAGCCATTGTCTCAAATTCAAAACGAAGAAATTGGATCATGGTTAGATTCTAACCCTGAGGATGAGCACGGTGAGTTTTATAACTCTAACCCTTACAATGCTCACGGTATGACCATGAGAGAACCTGTTGCCAATACTGTAAGAAGGGGAGAAGATCTTCCTTACAGATATGCAAAAGATGATTTAGAACTAGCAGCAGCTGAATTAACTAGCCCGCTAGAGGATTCTAAATCAGTGGTTAAAGAAGGTAAAGCACTTTACGATAGATTCTGTGAGCACTGCCATGGTAAAACTGGTCAGGGTGACGGACTTGTAGGAGAAGTATTCTTAGGAGTTCCTGTTTATAACTCTGCAGCTCTTAAAGATGTATCTGAAGGTCATATCTTTCATGTTATCACAATGGGTAAAGGAAGAATGGGTGCACACGCATCTCAACTTAGTGTTGAGGAGAGATGGAAGGTTGTGAAATATGTTCAAACATTACAAAAGCAATAATTGATTCAGACAATGGTTGAAGAAAAATACGAATTTACGTCAGGAGCGAAGAAGAATTTAATGATCACATTTGTGGTTGGATTAGTTCTTACTGCTCTGGGATTTTTAATCCTGAACATGCTTGGCGGTGATCACGGACATGGAGCTGAAGCTGCAGCTGCACATGATGGTCATGGATTTGCATGGTACAAGAGATTATTCAGTAACCTGTGGATCAATAATGTTTTCTTTGTTGGTTTAGGATTAATTGGAGTATTCTTTTTTGCAATTCAATATGCTGCCCAGGCTGGATGGTCTGCTGGTATTCTAAGAATTCCTCTTTCATTCGGTAACTGGATCATTATTGGAATGGTTTTGATGGCAATCACTTTTGCTGCTGCATACCCTTCTCATTCTTTATTTCACTGGCTAGATTCATCTCTATATGACCCTGCAAGTGAAAACTTTGATAAGATCATTGCTGGTAAATCATGGTACTTAAATAAAGCATTTTACATCGGAAGATTCATTGTATTCTTTGGAGGATGGTGGTTATTCTTCGGTAAGTTGAAAAAACTAGCATTCAAAGAAGATTTAGAAGGTGGAACTGAGATTTGGAGAAAAATCAGATCTACAGCGGCATACTTCCTTGTATTCTTTGCAGTATCTTCCTCAATGTCTGCTTGGGACTGGATCATGTCAATTGACACTCACTGGTTCAGTACAATGTTCGGATGGTATGTATTTGCAAGTTGGTGGGTATCTGGATTAGCATTGATCACTTTTATTGTGATCATGTTAAAAGACAAAGGTTACTTGTCAGTTGTGAACTCAAACCACATCCACGACTTAGGGAAGTTTGTTTTCGCTTTCAGTATTTTCTGGACATACATCTGGTTTTCACAATTCTTATTAATCTATTACGCGGGTATTCCAGAGGAAACTATCTACTTCGTGGAGAGATGGAAAAACGATCACTATGCTCCGGTATTTTTTATTAATCTGATAGTTAACTTTTTCTTTCCATTCTTAGTTCTAATGACAAGAGATGCGAAGAGACATACAAGAATATTAAAAGTAGTTTGTCCAGCGATTGTTTTCGGACACTGGTTAGACTTCTATTTAATGGTTACTCCAGGTACACTTCAGGAAAACGGAGGTTTTGGTTTAATCGAAGTAGGACTACTAGCAATGTATGCATCAGCATTCATTTATGTAGCATTAAGTAATCTGGCAAAAGCTCCATTGGTTGCGAAAAATCACCCAATGTTGAAAGAGAGTTTGCATCATCATATTTAATTAAAAGACTAATAAGTAAATAAATATGTTTAATCTAATAATAGTTGTAGCGATTGTTCTGATCCTGGCCATTGGATACACCATATTCAGGGTTACAACACTTGTTGGGATAGCGAAAGGTGATACTCAAAAGAGAGTTACTGGAGCCAATAAAGTTCAGGCTGCTTTATGTGTGGTCTTCCTCGTTGCGGGTTTATTTGGTTTCTTCTATTACTCTTTTGGAGGATTAGATGATTCATTTATCCAACCAATAGCGAGTGAGCATGGTGTAGAGACAGATAAGTGGTTTTGGATTACAATGGGTGTAACATGTTTTGTGTTCATCCTTACTCAAATTTTACTTTTTGGTTTTTCATTTAAGTATCAGTACAAAGAAGGAAATCAAGCGAAGTTTTATCCTCACAATGATAAACTTGAGATAGTATGGACAGCTATTCCAGCTGTAGTTCTTGCGATTCTTGTTATCTCTGGATGGAAAATATGGGTGGATATCACTGGTCCTGCTCCTGAAGAGTCAGAAGTGATTGAAGTATATGGATATCAGTATGCATTTGCATTCAGATACCCTGGTGCAGACAAGCAACTTGGAGATTATGACTACAGAAAAATTGATCCAATCAATAACAATCAAGTAGGGATTGATTATTCTGATAAAGCTGCTTTAGATGACTTCATGGGTAGAGAATTACACGTTCCAAAAGGAAAACCTGTTCACTTGAAGATTAGAGCTAGAGATGTAATTCACAGTGTATACCAGCCAAACTTCAGACTTCAGATGAATGCTGTTCCTGGACTTCCAACTAGATTCTGGTTCGTTCCTACCAAAACAACGGCAGAGATGAGAGCTGAAACTGGTAATCCTGATTTCAACTACGAATTGGTATGTAACAAGATTTGTGGTAAAGCACACTTCTCAATGAAAGCAATTATCGTAGTTGATGAGCCAGAAGATTATGAGAAATGGTATAACGAGCAGGAAGCTTTATTGAAGCAGAACCCTGGGTTGATGGCACAAGTGCCGGATAATTTGAGAGAAGTTGCCATTATTTCGGCAGATCTAGAAAACAATGATAGTAATCAAGGTGTTGCAAATTCCGAATCTGAGAATTCATCACTTTAAACTAAGATATTATGTCAGTTACCGATATTCAATTACAAGAAAATACAGCACATGACGATCACCACGATGATCACCATGAGCAAAGCTTCATAGAGAAGTACATATTTTCAACTGATCACAAGACTATCGCTAAGCAGTTCCTTATAACTGGTATCTTCTGGGCGATAATTGGTGGAGCGTTTAGTGTAATCTTCAGATTACAATTAGGTTTCCCTGATATGACTTTGGAGTGGTTGAAACCAATCTTAGGTAAGTGGATTGATGAAGGAGGAAAGTTAGATCAGGAATTCTACCTTGCTCTTGTTACAATGCACGGTACTATCATGGTATTCTTTGTACTAACAGCAGGTTTAAGTGGTACTTTCAGTAACTTCTTAATTCCATTGCAGATTGGTGCAAGAGATATGGCCTCTGGTTTTATGAATATGTTATCATACTGGTTCTTCTTCTTATCTAGTGTGATCATGTTTATATCTCTGTTTTTAGAAACAGGTCCTGCAGCAGGTGGTTGGACTATTTATCCGCCGCTAAGTGCATTACCGCAAGCTATTCAGGGATCAGCAGGAGGTATGACTCTATGGTTAGTTTCGATGGTATTCTTTATTGCCTCAACATTACTAGGAGGTATTAACTATATCACTACTGTAATTAACATGAGAACTGAGGGGATGTCTTTCTCTAGACTACCTTTAACGATTTGGGCATTCTTTATTACTGCAGTAATTGGATTGTTATCGTTTCCTGTTTTATTCTCAGCAGCCTTATTATTAGTATTTGATAGATCGTTAGGGACAAGTTTCTACTTATCTGAGATCTTTATTGGTGGAGAAGCATTACCAAATATTGGTGGTAGCCCAATTCTTTACCAGCATTTATTCTGGTTCCTGGGTCACCCTGAAGTATACATCGTATTACTTCCTGCACTTGGTATTACATCAGAAATCATTTCAACAAACTCAAGAAAGCCAATTTTCGGATACAGAGCTATGATTGGTTCAATGTTGGCAATTGCTTTCTTATCATTTATAGTATGGGCACACCACATGTTCGTTTCAGGATTGAACCCTTTCTTAGGATCTATATTCATGTTCCTGACGCTGATCATTGCGGTACCATCAGCAGTAAAAGCATTTAACTACATCACAACATTATGGAAAGGAAACATTGTGTTTACTCCAGCAATGTTGTTCTCAATAGGTTTAGTATCATTCTTTATTTCAGGTGGGGTAACCGGTATATTCCTTGGTAACTCAGCGCTTGATATCAACTTACATGATACTTACTTTGTAGTTGCTCACTTCCACCTTGTAATGGGTAGTGCATCTTTCTTCGGACTTTTAGCTGGTGTTTATCACTGGTTCCCTAAAATGTTTGGAAGAATGATGGACGAGAAACTAGGTTACATCCACTTCTGGGTAACATTTGTTGGAGTTTACCTTGTATTCTTCCCACTACACTATATTGGAATCGCTGGTTTCCCAAGAAGATACTATGCATTTACAAACTTTGATGCCTTCAGTGCATTTACAGACTTAAATACGTTTGTTAGTGTTGCAGCAATCTTGACATTTGGTGCTCAGTTTATCTTCATATTTAACTTCTTCTACAGTATGTTCAGAGGAAGAAAAGCACCAGCTAACCCTTGGAGATCAAACACATTAGAGTGGACTACTCCAAGAAACCCTGGTCACGGAAACTGGCCTGGAGCTATTCCGAAAGTTTACAGATGGCCTTATGACTACAGTAAACCAGGAGCGGAAGAGGATTTCATTCCTCAGCATATTCCACTATCTCAAACACCAGAATCTAACCTAGAAGAAGAGAATGAATTAGCGAAGACTGAGGAGGTTAGAGAGTCAAAAAATGTCGAGGATAGTCACTAAGAAGTTTTTTAAGAGACTTAATATAATTACAATCATTGCCGTCTACTTGTTAATACTTGTAGGCGGCATTGTTAGAAGTACCGGATCAGGAATGGGTTGTCCCGACTGGCCAAAGTGTTTTGGGAGTTATGTTCCTCCCACTTCAGAAGACCAGCTTCCACCGGATTACAAAGAAATTTACTTGGCCAAACGTGTTGCCAAGAATGAAAGAGTTGCAAAAATGATTGCTGCTCTAGGTTTTGAAAGATTGGCTGATCAAATACAAAATGATCCTAATATATTCGTTGAGCAGGATTTCAATGTGACTGAAACCTGGATTGAATATTTGAATAGACTACTTGGAGTAGTTATTGGGTTATTGATATTTGCCGTTTTAGTAACTGCATTCATTTTAAGAAAACAATCCAAATCAATCTTATTTTATGCGTTACTGGCATTTGTGTTAGTCGCATTTCAGGGATGGCTAGGTTCAATTGTGGTTTCCACTAACCTGCTACCAGGAATGATCACGGCACATATGATTCTGGCAATGATTCTTGTTTGTGTATTAATCTATTTAGCCTTCAAGCTGGAAGATGACCAAACGATTGAATCAAACTACTCTGATTGGGGGAAGTTGTCTCAATGGTTAATTGTGGCACTTGTTCTGTTTCTTATTCAGATTGCATTAGGAACACAAGTCAGAGAGGCGATTGATAAGGTTGCCTTAACAATCAGCAATCGATCAGAATGGATAGAAAGTATGGGGATTTCATTTTATATCCATCGTACTTACTCTTTATTGATATTGATGTTACATGTTTTTCTGGCTTATAAATTATTTAAGGTAGGAGAAACCGGAAGGATGAGACTTCTTACCTATTCACTTGTTGGGTTAATAGGATTAGAGATCTTAACTGGAGCTGTGCTATCATACTTTGCTGTGCCAGCAGTTTTGCAACCGGTACATTTGATGCTAGCCACACTCATATTCGGAATTCAGTTTTATGCCTTATTGGTGACCAGAAAAATTAAAACGATACAAACTGTAAATGTCTAGTGTAAGGACTATAGAAATTGACGTAAGAACCAAGTTGTTAGCTTATTTCGAGCTAATGAAACCGCGCCTATCCTTTTTGGTTGTGTTTTCATCAACTTTCGGTTATGTGTTGGCTTCAAGTGGCTTTAGTTGGGTAAGTTTTATAGCACTTTCCATTGGTGGTTTTTTGGTGTCTGGAGCATCGGTTACTATAAACCAGATCAAAGAAAAACATCTTGACGCCATAATGAAAAGGACAATGGATAGACCATTGCCTACAGGGAGAATATCAGATAATGAAGCTTATATAGCATCGATCATTTGGTTGATCGCAGGGCTGGTAATTCTTTATATTTTCACGAATCCTTTAACAGTAGTTTTATCATTGATCTCAATGGTACTATATGCTTACGTTTATACTCCATTAAAAAGAGTAGGACCTGTAGCTGTTACTGTAGGGGCGGTTCCGGGAGCACTTCCTCCATTAATTGGTTGGGTAGCAGCAACTGGACAGATTTCAGTAGAAGCATTAATTATATTCGGTATCCAATTTGTTTGGCAGTTCCCTCATTTCTGGGCGATTGCTTGGGTAGCTGATGAAGATTATAAGAAAGCAGGATTTAAACTTCTTCCAGGTGGTGGAAGCAAAAATCTAAATACAGCAATCAATATTATGGCTTATACACTGTTTTTATTGCCATTAGGTTTATTCCCGACCTATTTGGGAGTAACAGGTATCAACTCAGCAGTAGTGGCTACTATTTGTGGCGCTTTGTTTTTAGGCCAGACATTGATGTTGATGAAAGATAATTCAAGGAAATCGGCACTGAGGATCATGTTTGGTTCTTTCTTGTATTTGCCGATAGTTCAGATTGCATATATGTTGGATAAAGTATGATGATGGAAGCACAGATGAACGCACCGATAGGAAAAGTAAGAGCAATGAATCCGAAGATTTTCGGGTTGTGGCTGTTTATTATTTCCATAACAATGATATTTATTTCGCTATCAAGTGCTTACATTGTGAAGCAGGCTGAGGGTAACTGGAGGATTTTTGAGTTTCCTGATTTATTTAAGGTGACTTCACTGATCATTGTTTTGAGTAGTGTATCAATGCATTGGTCATATATAGCAGCTAAGCGTAATAACTTGTTGCAAATCAGACTTGGATTAGTTGTTACTGCGATTTTGGGTGCTGCTTTTATGATTGGGCAGTTTGTAGCCTGGAATGAGTTGGTTTCAATTGATGTTAATTTTTCAGGAGGAAATCCTGCGGAATCTTTTGTTTATGTATTTACCGGGCTTCACGTAGCGCATTTAATAGGAGGAGTTATCTTTCTTGCAGTTATGTTGAAAGCTTCATTTAGTTATAAAGTTCATTCAAAAAGCCTTACTAAGATAGAGATGTGCACCACTTATTGGCATTTCTTGGGTGGACTTTGGTTGTATTTATACTTATTTTTGGTGCTGAACAATTAAACTTTACTAACCTAATATTATGGCAAGTACTGCAGTAGTTGTAGAAGATGACAAAAGGAATGTTTGGGGCGGTGGCGTAGAGCCAATGAAAGCTAGTTATGGAAAACTAATGATGTGGTTTTTCTTACTATCTGATGCTTTTACTTTTTCAGCTCTTTTGATCACCTACGGACTAATTAGATTCAAGAATCCAGCTTACGAGGGTTCTGTTGAAGATTTTACTTTTTCTCAAGAATGGTGGCCAATTCCTGAAAAGGTTTTTGAAGCATTCCCAGGTAGCCATGCACTAGGTATAGAAAGTGCACCTCTAGTATTTGTTGGTATCATGACATTTATTCTGATCTTGAGTAGTGTTACTATGGTACTAGGAGTAGAGGCAGGTCACAGAATGGACAAGAAAGCAGTTGAAAAGTGGATGCTGTGGACAATCCTTGGAGGAATCACTTTCTTAGGATGTCAGGCATGGGAGTGGAGTCACTTCATTCACGGTACAGAAGGTGGCGGAAGATTACTTGATGGATCCATTTTCCATGGAGCTAATTTATCTACTAACCAATACGGTCCTCCAAACTTCGCAGCGCTATTCTTCTTCATTACAGGTTTCCATGGATTCCACGTATTTAGTGGAGTTGTACTGAACTTCTTGATATTCTATCAAACAACAGTAGGAATTCTTGAAAGAAGAGGTCACTATGAAATGGTAGAGAAAGTTGGTCTTTACTGGCACTTTGTGGACCTTGTTTGGGTCTTTGTGTTCACGTTCTTCTATTTGGTTTAATTTTTTAAAAGATATTTAAGATGGAACAAGAAACTCCAGAAATTCAGGTTCAGCCTGCAGACAAAGCTAAGATTTGGGGCATTTGGAAAGTAATGCTAATTCTTGCTGCAGTAACTACTGTGGAATTTATTATTGCATTGGCTATTCCACTTTCAGTAATGCCACAACCAGTTAAGGTATATGTGTACATCGCTCTTACGATTGTGAAAGCATTCTATATTGTAGGTGAGTTCATGCACTTGTCTCATGAGAGAAAATCATTGATTTGGTCTATTTTGTTACCGACATTATTTATTGTCTTCATGCTTTTTATCTTCCTTTTCCAGGGAGCTAAAATCTATGAAGTGTTAATGGGATAGATTAATCTAACAAAACATAAATGAATCATGTTGGGAAACCAGCATGATTTTTTTTTGATATTTATTATGGCTTCCAAACTAAAAGTATTTATCCTGATAATTGTATTTGTAATTCCAGTGCTTCTGTTTTTGTTCCTGAAGTTCTTTGGTTCAAATACTTTTGAAATTCCTGTCATCAGTGAGAGAATTGACTGTGTTGAAATTTCCAACCTAAAAAGGAATGGTGAACCTATTTTGATTATCAATAATCAAACTGGTAGTTTGCCTGATGCAAAAGAAGATAAGAACCAGATAAGAAGGGTGTTAGAGAGATTTGGATCAGATGGAGGAATATCATTTGTTATCATCGCTAATGACAGCTCAAAGTATGATTTAGTAGATAAATATGATATTGGTTTCAGGAACGAACATGCAATTAACGATTGCATGAAAACGTATGCTGGAGCAGGAAGTAAAATTCTATTAGTGGACAAACAAAATCAATTAAGGGGGACTTATACAGTAGAGAGAAGTGATATTGACCGCTTGTATATGGAGATTGATATATTAAAGTTAGAGACGAAGGATATTGTAAGAAGATGACAACATTAGCAACAGAAAATAAAGGGTATACAAGATTAATCATTGTACTCTCGGTAGCGATACCTTTGGCAGTCGCGGTATTGTTATTTGCACCGCAGAAGTTTTTGGAATTTGGGAGTTGGGTTAAGAACCTACCTGCATTAAATGCGATTCTGAATTCACTCACTACAGTACTTTTGATAGCTGCGGTTGTTGCAGTAAAGAAGGGCAACATAATGGTGCATAAATCACTTATGACTACTGCTTTTATATTGGGTAGCTTGTTTTTAGTTTCCTATGTACTTTACCATTCATCTGTACCGTCAGTTAAATTTGGTGATATTGATGGAAATGGAATATTGTCAGATCAGGAGCTTGCTGAAGTAGGTGGTACAAGAATGTTTTATTTGGGTGTTTTATTGAGTCATATAGGACTTTCGATTGTTGTAGTGCCATTTGTTTTATTCGCATTCTATTATTCACTTACAGAAAAGATTGAAAAGCACAGAAAGATTGTAAAGTTTACTTTTCCTATATGGTTGTATGTTTCTGTGACTGGGGTGCTTACTTATTTGTTAATTAGCCCATATTATCAATAATATTTGCCGAGTCTGATGTAAATTTGCATGACATGAAAAAGTATTTACTGACAGGTTTAATTCTTTTGATTTTTCAAGTTTCCTCATTTGCACAATGTGCTATGTGTAGAAGTACGTTGGTCAGTAATGTCAGTAATGGTGATTCCACAAATTTTGCTGCAGGATTGAATACAGGTATTCTGTATCTATTTTTTACTCCTTACATTTTATTAGGTATAATAGGTTACCTGTGGTACAGAAACAGCAAATTAAATGTCCCAAAAGTCAGCATTAGAAGCCGCATTGAGGGGTAATTGTCCTAGGTGCAGGAACAGTAAAATGTTCAAAGCAAAGATGTATAATATCAAAAGAGTGAATGATATGTATACTAATTGCGAAAACTGTGGCCTTAGATTTGAAATAGAACCTGGATTCTTCTTTGGTGCAATGTTTGTTAGTTATGCATTCTCTGTGGGAGTGTTTCTGATGAATTTTGTTGTGCTTACAGTGTTTTTTAACAGCCCTGATATATGGGTTTATATAGTATCAGTTCTGATTACATCTCTTCTTTTATACCCGGTTATTTTCAGATATTCCAGAATAATTTTCCTATATCTATTTGGTGGCGTGAAATTTGATAGGAGTAAGTCTTAGAATTATTTCTTAATTTTCACGCAAATCAATTGAACTTGAAAGTATCCAATAAGAAAATCCTGATCGGGATCTTGATATTAATAGGTCTTGGAATCATTTCCAGCTGGTTTCAGACATATCTAAAGAGCCATGATAGCTTTCTGGTAGAGGAGATAAGTGAAAGAGTTCAGAAGGAATTATCGGTAATCGATGATGATCTAAATCACTTTGTAGAAGATTATGCTACCAGTAGCTTATTATTCGATCACGCTACTACTTATAAATATCCGATTTACGTATTTGATAAAGGCTCAGTTAAATATTGGAGTGATCATCGGTTTATACCCGAATATGCTGATTTAACCAAAATTGATTCTATTGGATACATAGAGTTGTCGCATGGGAAGTTCATAGCATTAAAGAGGCATGTCCCTTACTCTAACCAACAACTTGAAATTTTTACTCTTCTTGATCTTTATAAGCAATACCCAATTGATAATAAATATCTACACTCATCCTTCAACAAAAGCATTTTCCCTGGTGAACAAACAGATCTTATTTTAAGTGCCGAGAAAGGAGAACATCCTATTAGTTTTAGAGGTAAATATTTATTCAATGTGGCTACTAAAGCCAACTATAACTTTGTTCCAGAATTCATTAAATGGATCACTGTCATAAGTTATGCTATTGCGACTTTGCTTTTGATCTTGGTGGTTATTAAGCAGGGAAACAATCAAGTAAAGAAGGGAAATTTTGTTGTTGCTTTGTTTTTTGTGTTTGGCACAATTCTGTTGCTTCGGGTTATTATGATTTGGTTGCAGTATCCATTTTCAATGGTAAATGCTTCTGTATTTAACCCAATTAACTTTACCTCTGGAGGGATAAATACATCATTAGGAGACCTTGTTCTGAACCAAATTTCTATCCTGATAATAGTCTTATTTGGATTGCATAGCCTGCGATATTCTTATGCTTTTAAAAAGTGGTTAATCACGAGATCCAATTTAGTTTGGTCCATAAGTTTGATAGCATATACTTTACTGTCTCTTGCATCAGGTAGGTACATTTATAAGAATTTGAGGGACATTTTAATTAATTCTCAAATCAATCTTGATATAACCTCTGATATTCATTTTGATGCACTTAGGATTGTAGTATTGTTTTCATTTCTGATTACAACTTTAATCTTTTTTGCCTTTCAATACTTTAACCTAAAACTGCTGATTAAGACTTATAAGAGATCACCTCTTTTATTAGTGATAAATGCGGTTGTAGCGTCAGGGATCTTCTATTTTATATTCCTGACGGACTATTTACTTTTCCTCGGTTTGATTTTTGCTTTTTGGTTGGCATCAAGTCAGTTGAAGAATATTCTAAATCTTGGGAAGAGAAGATATTCCGCGTTTTTATACTTTTTTATGACGGCAAGTGTGGCATCTGTATTTGGTAGTTATGCAGTTTTTGAGCAGGTCAAAAAGGATACCGAGAATGAGAAACGCAAGTTTGCCAATAATCTCCTGATTGAACGGGATATTCTCGGTGAATATCTTTTATCTCAGGTGTTGCCAAAGATTCAGGAAGATTCTTATATCCAAACAAGAATGTACAGTGAGCGCTTGGCTGAAAATACCATTGAGGACAAAATCAACAGAAGTTACTTGATTGATTATTTTGATAAGTATCAGGCCAAGGTTCATATATTCGATCGAAATGGAGATCCTTTCTCTTTCAATGAATTGCAAATTACCATTGATTCAGCTCAATCAGTAATTAGAGTGCCAAAGAATAGAACGGATTATGATGATATTTTCTATGTAGATCAACCCGAGCTTCAGGATAGATATTTTGCATATGTTGAAATGAAGAGTCTTGGAAATGTACTTGGAACAATATTGCTGGAACTCACTTTGAAGAACTATGTTTCCAGTTCGGTATATCCTGAATTGCTGGTTGAAAATAAATACTCAGGAGCCACTTCAAGTAAATTCGATTACGCAATTTTTGAAAACAATGAAGAGGTATATCATGTGGGAAATTATAATTTTAGTAGGGACTTTAATAAAGAGTTTTTAAATGACCCGAAGTTATTTGATACCGGTATTACATGGAAAAGAAATCATCATCTTGGTGTAGAAGGAATGAAGGGAAGAACCATCGTAATTACTTCCAGAAAGTATCAGAATTCAAATGTGCTCTCCAATTTTTCATTCTTCTTTTTCGTGCAAATTATTGGAATCGCAATCATATTGGTTACTTCGAATATCTTTTTTGTCTATCCAAGACCTGAGTTAAACTTCTCAACCAAAATTAGCTTTTATCTGGGAACAGCATTTTTGATCCCTTTATTCATTGTGAGTATAGCAATATTGAACTCACTCAGCAGAAGTTACCGAGAGGAAATCAATAGAAGTTATGAGAAGAGGGCTCGAAGAATTGAGGAACATGTCAATGAAGATGTTACCGCATATTTCGATCATAAAATCAATAAAGAAGCATTATCATCCAGGCTATCTAATATCACTGTACTCGTTCAAAATGATGTCAATATTTATGATAAGAATGGAGCTTTAGTAGCATCAAGTCAGCCGAAGATATTTACCAGCGGACTGCTCTCAGAATGCATTAATCCAGAAGCTATATTTGAAATAAAGGAGAATGGTAGGGAGCGAATGGTGTTGGATGAATCAATTGGAAGCTTAGGATATAAATCATTCTACATTGCCATTCAATCCAGAGAAACCAACGAGATGCTGGGGATATTAAGTATGCCATTTTTTGAATCAAAGAACCACTTGAAGAGACAGCAAATTGAGGTGGTTGATAACCTGATCAATATTTTCATTCTGATTCTAATTGTATCTCTGATTATCTCATACTTCGCAGTACGTATATTAACTGAACCGTTGAATCTTCTGACTGCTAAGATTAGAAAAACTAGTCTGAGTGACTTAAATCAACCATTGGAGTATCAGGCAAATGACGAGATTGGACTTTTGGTAGAAGAATACAATCAAATGCTGAAAAAGCTGGAAGAAAGTAAAAGAGCTTTGGCCCAAACAGAGAAAGAATCTGCCTGGAAGGAGATTGCTAAGCAAGTAGCACATGAGATTAAAAATCCACTGACTCCAATGAAGTTGACACTCCAGCAAATGCAGCGAGTAATGGGCAAGGATGATAAGTCTCAGCGTACAGTAGAGAACCTCTTACATCAAGTAGATACATTAAGTGATATTGCGACATCCTTTTCTACATTCGCTAAAATGCCTGTTCCAGAGCATGATCCATTTGATATTGCTAAGGAATTGAGGAATTCCATTATGTTGTTTGAAAATGAAAATGGCAACATTGAATCCGACCTGGAAACAGGGGAATTCTTTGTGGATGGTGATGCAAAGCTTACTGGCAGGATATTTAATAACCTCTTGATAAATGCATTCCAATCAGTCCCTGAAGGTCGGGAGCCGATTCTTAAAGTGAAATTTGGGCGAAAGGGTAATAACAAGGTACTAATCTCAATTCAGGACAATGGAGCTGGGATTCCAGAAGAGTTACATAGTAAAATATTTATTCCAAACTTCAGTACAAAGGACACAGGAAGCGGAATCGGTCTTGCGATAGCAAAAAGAGGTATAGAGCATGCGCAAGGAGATCTTTGGTTCGAAACCTCAGAAGATGGTACTACATTTTATATTGAGTTGCCGTTGGTTTAGTTAACCTTTGATTCGCATCATCACTTTGTTGGCAAACACAAAATCATTTAACTCCTTAACTTCAGTATCCAGAATTTGATCATTGCTACCTTCCCAAAGTTTATGTCCCTGATGTAGAAACATGATGTTATCTCCAATTTCCATCACACTGTTCATATCATGTGTAACCACAACAGTTGTGATTTTATACTCATCAGTAATTTCCTTGATTAGGTTGTCAATTTTGATGGCAGTCATTGGATCTAGCCCAGAATTGGGCTCATCACAGAATAGATAGTTTGGATTGTTTACTATTGCTCTGGCAATTCCAACTCTCTTTTTCATACCACCTGAAATTTCAGAAGGCATTTTCTTGTTGACATTCGCTAATCCCACACGTTCAAGACAAAAATTGACTCTATCTAGTTTTTCATCTTTTGGAGTCTTAGTCAGAACATCCAGAGGGAACATCACATTTTCCTCAACATTCTTACTGTCGAAAAGAGCATTCCCCTGAAAAAGCATTCCAATCTCCCTTCTAACTTCAGTCTTAACTTTATTATCGCCATAGGTGAAGTCTCTACCATCATAGAGTACTTTACCTTCGTCCGGGTGCACCAGTCCTACAATACATTTCAGAAGTACACTTTTTCCTGTACCACTGGAGCCGATTATTAAATTGGTCATTCCTTTTTTGAAGGTGCCATTTATCCCTTCCAGAACAACTTTACCATTAAAAGATTTATGAATATTCTGAACTTCTATCATCCCACGAGCAATTTAGCTAGAACATAATCCGCACATAATATAGCAATACAACTACTGGTTACTGCATTTGTAGATGCTTTACCAACTTCTAACGCACCACCTACAGTATAGTAACCTTTAAAGGCAGAAATAGAAGCTATAAGAAATGAAAATACAACTCCTTTGATGATGGCAAATGTCACATTGAATTCAATAAACTCATATCTCAACCCATAAACGTAATCATAACCTGATACAACACCAGTAATCAGACTGATCAGGTATCCGCCATAAATTGAAAGGAAGCCTGCGAAGATAACCAACATTGGATACATGATTAATGACGCTACAATTTTAGGAAAAACGAGATAAGAAGATGAATTGATACCCATAACCTCTAAAGCATCAATTTGCTCAGTTATTCTCATTGTTCCCAGCTCTCCGGCAATGTTAGATCCAACCTTACCAGCTAGTACAATAGAAATTATAGTAGGGGCTAATTCCAATATTGTCATATCACGAACTACTAAAGAAATGATATAGCTTGGTATTAGTGGACTCACCAGGTTGTAAGCAGTTTGCAATGTTGTTACGGCTCCCATAAAGGTTGCAACAATAGCTACGATAAAGACAGAATCGTACCCAATCTTAATACACTCCTCAAATATCAAGCTGATATAGGTGCGAAAACTCTCCCTTCTTACAAAGAGACTTTTTATGAAGATGAGGTATTTACCCAAACTGCGCATTCAGTGTTTCTTAATTTGTGCTGATTTGTCTTTTGGTTAACTTGCGGAAAATTAATAAATAGGAGGTAATCAACACGGTAGATTTTTTAAAATGTCAATTGTTGGGTTAAATTCATATAATAAACACCTAACGCTTACCTACTAATCATATTATAAACTAATCTAAACATGGCTTCCGATCAAAATAAACTGGCAGTAGTGTCAGGTGGCACAAAAGGAATTGGCAGAGCAATCATAGAAAAATTCATGGAGGAAGGGTTTGATATCATTACATGCTCCAGAAATGAAGAAGACCTTGAAGCTATGAAATCCGAGCTTCAGGAGAAATACTCTGGTAAAGTATACATCAGCCAGGTTGATATGAGTGAGAAGGAAGAAGTAATTGATTTTATAGATTTCATTAAGCTTACCGGAAGATCTGTAGATGTATTAGTGAATAACGCTGGTGTATTTTTACCTGGTACAGTACATGAAGAGTCAGATGGATCGCTTGAATTGATGATTAATACCAACCTTTATAGTGCTTACTATCTGTCCAGAGGTATCATTCCTGGGATGAAAGAAAGGAAGTCGGGACATATTTTCAATATCTGTTCTATTGCAAGTATAAAGGCTTATGAGAATGGAGGCTCCTATGGGATTTCCAAGTTTGCGATGTATGGAATGAGTAAGTCACTAAGAGAGGAGTTAAAGCCAGATAATATTAGAGTAACAGCAATTTTACCAGGGGCAACATACACCTCAAGTTGGGAAAGTGTAGATTTGCCAGAGCATAGGTTTATGACCTCAGAGGATATTGCTGAGGCTGTTTTTATGTGTTACAATTTGAAGGGGAATACAGTGGTGGAGGATATGGTATTGAGACCTCAATTAGGAGATATTTGAAATTAACCATCAAAAAAGGAACAAATCTGGATATCTAAGGTTTTAGAGAATAATATAAGCGCTTTTTATTAGTCATGATAAGTGAATTAAAAGATAAGAATACATACTGTAACAGCTTGACCAATTATTCGAGAAGAAAGACTCGTTTTGTTGATATTGGAGGAGTACCGTTAGGAGGGGACAACCCAATTCGTGTTCAAAGTATGACTACTGTTGATACAATGGATACTACGGGTTCTGTTGAACAAACCCTTCGGATGGTTGAATCAGGTTGTGAATATGTACGGATTACGGCTCCAAGTATTAAAGAAGCGCAAAACCTTGAGGAAATAAGAAAGGAGCTCAGAAATAGAGGGTGTAACGTTCCTCTTGTGGCTGATATTCACTTTACTCCAAATGCTGCTGAACTGGCTGCTAAAATTGTAGAGAAGGTTAGAGTAAATCCGGGTAATTACGCTGATAAAAAGAAATTTGAGGTAATAGAGTATACTGATGCCAGTTACGATGAGGAGCTGGAAAGGATAAGAGAGAAGTTTACGCCATTAGTTGAAATCTGTAAGGAGAATGGTACTGCTATGAGAATTGGTACCAATCATGGGTCACTTTCAGACAGAATTATGAGTAGATATGGAGATACTCCTCTGGGAATGGTGGAATCTGCATTAGAATTTCTAAGAATCTGTGAAGATCTGGAATACTATGATATTGTGATCTCAATGAAATCGTCTAATCCTCAGGTGATGGTTCAGGCTTACCGACTATTGGTTCAAAAACTGAATGAAGAGAACCTACAACCATACCCATTACACTTAGGCGTTACAGAGGCTGGAGAGGCAGAAGATGGAAGAATCAAATCAGCTCTTGGTATTGGAACTCTATTAGAGGATGGTATTGGAGATACAGTGAGAGTTTCTCTCACAGAGGCTCCAGAGGTGGAAGCTCCTGTTGGAAGAGTTTTGGTGGATAGGTATAAGTCGAGAGAAAACCACGATTCTATTCAGCCAATTGAAGATATTGTTCATGATCCTTTCAATTATAAACGACGAGTAACTGAGGAAGTCCAAAATATTGGTGGTTCCAATGTACCAAGAGTAATTGCTGACTTTTCAAATTTCAATGTGAAGGAAGCGAAAGACCTTAAATCAGTTGGTCATTTCTACTTACCAGAACTAGATAAATGGAAAATGAATGATCAGGGATGTGACTTCATTTATAGCGGATCCACTCCAATTCCATTTATGTTGCCTAATGGTCTGAAAGAGATTTTGGATTTTGAGGTTTGGATGAATTCTGATGATAAGGTTAACAAACTTCCAATGTTTAGCTTAACTAACCTATCAGAGAATACCACAACTCATGATTCACTGAAC
Source organism: bacterium (assembly GCA_024743255.1). Taxonomy (GTDB): domain Bacteria; phylum Bacteroidota; class Bacteroidia; order Cytophagales; family Cyclobacteriaceae; genus JANSWY01. The sequence continues at coordinate 70,224 of JANSWY010000004.1, forward strand.
TTCTTATTGGTTAATGATCAAGAAGCTTTTGACTTACCTGAGCTAGATCCAAATAAATGGGTGCTTATCCTGGAAACTTCCAATGAGCACGCTATGCCTGCAATGAGAAGAGTATTCGTCCATTTGCGAAATTCCGATATTCCAGTAATAGTTAAGAGAAACTATGCTGGTTTAAACGAAGATGAGCTCATGATGTATTCTGCTACAGATATTGGTGGTTTATTGATTGACGGATTTGGCGATGGTGTAATGTTGAGTGAGAATACGTATTCGCCAGATCAAATTAAGCTTTGCAACCAAACGGCATTCGGGATCCTGCAGGCAGCAAGAACCAGAATGACTAAAACAGAATACATTTCTTGCCCATCTTGCGGAAGAACGCTATTCGATCTTCAGGAAACTACAGCAATGATTCGTAAAAGAACAGATCACTTGAAAGGTGTGAAGATTGGTATCATGGGTTGTATTGTGAATGGACCTGGTGAAATGGCTGATGCAGATTATGGTTATGTTGGATCAGGTAAGGGTAAGATTACCTTATATAAAGGGCAGGACGTGGTGAAGAGGGGAGTACCTTCTGAAAACGCTGTAGACGAATTGATTGAAATAATCAGAGAGGATGGCAATTGGTTAGAGCCGGAATCAGTAGAAATATGAAATGATGGAAGAGAAAGAAGAAGAGAAAAAAGATGTTGGGTATTACTTCAATTTTAAAGAGGTTGTAACCTATTATTTTAGAAAGAAAGACCCATCAAGACCAAGTAATACCAACCTGAAACTGATGCATGGAATTAATAAGATTTCAATCATTATGTTTCTTATCTGTTTGATTGTTATTATTACGAGAGTAATAGTAAGATCATTCTAAAGTGAATATAGAAGAATACCGAGAGTACTGCATTTCAAAAGCCGGAGTAACTGAGAGTTTTCCATTTGATAGCAACACATTAGTCTTTAAGGTGATGAATAAAATGTTTGCTCTGGCAAATGTCGATCAGTTTGTAAGCATCAATCTAAAGTGCGATCCCGAATATGCTGTTGAGTTAAGAGAGCAATACGAGGGAATCATTCCGGGCTATCACATGAATAAAAAGCACTGGAATACGGTTAGCGTCAACCAGGATGTTTCTGACAAGATGATCTACCAATTTATTGACGATTCCTACAATCTCATAGCAGCGAGTTTACCAAAGAAAGATAAGCTTGCACTTGAAGAACTTAAAAAGCAATCATGAAATATCTCTATAAAGTCATTGCATTTGTTGCTATTTTGGTCAGCTTTGGAAGCGTCAATGCACAAACTACAAACAACATGAGCTCTGAAAAAATATCTTTTTTAGCGTTAGGTGATTCATATACTATAGGGGAGTCCGTAGATGAAAGTGAAAGGTGGCCAATGCAGTTAGCTTCCCGGTTATCGGCGAAGGGAGTTACGTTGGATCCGGTTAAAATTATTGCCACTACAGGCTGGACAACAGATGAGCTTCAAAGTGGAATTAGCAAAGCTAAAATAGAAGGAAATACTTATGGATTAGTCTCTCTTTTGATAGGGGTAAATAATCAATATCGAGGCTATCCAATTGATCAATATAAACAACAATTTAAGCAGCTATTGGAACAAGCAATTTTGTTTGCCGGGGGGGATGTGAAGAAGGTGTTTGTAGTATCTATACCAGACTATGGAGTAACACCATTTGCTAAGGAAAAAGATCCGGCAAAAATTGCGAGGGAACTGGACGATTACAATGCAATTGCCTTGGAAATATCCAAAAGTATGGGAGTGGAGTTTTTTGATATAACTCCGGGTTCAAAACTAGCGGCTGAAGACCCGGAATTAGTAGCAGAAGACGGATTACACCCATCTGGTAAAATGTACTCTAATTGGGTGGATTTGATCGAGGAGTGGACTTACAATACCCTGAAATAGTCGATTTTTTCAATAAATTCATCGAAGAGTTCAATCGTAACAAAATAATTGCATTTATTTTGAGTTCAAATCATAAATAATTCTAATTTAGAACAAAAAAGAGTGTAGGTACACCTTTCTAAATGCGACTGCTTAGAATCATCTTTTGTGTTATGCTGATGGCGATGGTAATCTCATCATGCCAAGACAAGGTTATATGCCCTGCTTTTCAGAGCACCTATATCCTTGATGATTCAGTGCGTCAAACCTACTTTTCATACCTATGGAAACTAGACGAAGCGGAACGTCAATCATACCTTGCTCAACAAGCTGCCAAAGACACTATTCCTGATGAAGTTTCTACTACTCCAAGAGCTGAATATTTCGCTTATGTGGAGCCATACATTCCACCGGTAGAACAGGTTAAAAAGAACAAATACGGTATCATAAGATACCAACCATATTTACTCAAGCAATTTAGAATGAGAACTGCTCCAATGGAGAACGTTCTGGGACTACCAAAAGAACCTGAAGTAATAGATGATCAGGGACAATTTGTAGCGTCTGATTTCCAGCCTGGAGATTCGTTATCCGTTAGTACAGATTCACTATCTCTTGCTGTGAATGACTCGGTCAATTACGCTGATACTATTGTAGTGGATGTGCCTCTGGCCGTTAGGGTAGAAGAAGACAAGGGGCCTAAGTATTTATATAAGTATGATCCTGAAAACAGAGTTTACAATATGGATCAGGTTTATTACAATAAGTATTTCGGAGAGCAGCTAGTCTACAAGCCACCAAAGAAATTACCTGAACAACCTCAGGACTCACTGGCTGAAGAGAAGCAAGGATTCTTCAAGCGTTTATTCGGAGGAGGAAGAGCGAGCTTTGAAGCTGATAGTACTTACAATATAGATGCGTTGATTGAATCAACAGGTCAGCAAATCGAATCAGATTCTACTTCCGTGGAAGATGATGGTTTCGGTAACTTCCCTTCAAATGATCCTAATGTTCCTGAAGAGAATGAGGAAGAAGGCGAAGAAGGTGGAAACTAAAAAGCCAGACGATTTCTCATCTGGCTCAATATCCTATTTTTCATTTTGGCTTATACCACAATGTTTACTATTCGCTTAGGAACAATGATTACTTTCTTAGGAGTCTTTCCTTCAGTCCATTTTTGAACTACCTCAGAAGCTAGTACCTGCTTTTCAATATCTGCAGCTGGCATGTCTAAAGCAAAACTCATTTTAGTTCTCATCTTTCCATTGATGGAAATCGGATACTCATGAGAAGCTTCAACCACATATTCTGATTTGAATTCAGGATATTGTGCATAGCTGATACTTTCAGTGTGCCCAAGTTTGGTCCAAATCTCTTCGCAGACATGAGGTGCGAAAGGAGATAGAATTATTGTTAACGGTTCAAGGATCTCTCTTTTGTTGCACTTCAATGTGATCAATTCATTCACAGTAATCATGAAATGACTTACTGAGGTATTCAATGAAAGATTATCAACATCTTCGGAGATCTTATTAATTGCCTTATGAAGTACTTTCAATTCATCAGCACTTGCTTTATCATCAGAAATCTTAAACTCTTCAGAAGCGTGGAATAGATTCCAGAACTTTCTTAAGAACTTTGATACACCATCAATACCATGAGTATTCCAAGGTTTGAATTGCTCTAGAGGTCCTAAGAACATTTCATACATTCTCAATGTATCAGCTCCGTATTTTTCTACAATGTCATCCGGGTTAACTACATTATGTAGTCTCTTCGACATCTTTTCAACCTCAGCCTCGCATACAAACTGTCCGTCTTCTAAAATGAATTCGGCATCTGCCAAATCAGGTCTCCATTGTTTGAACTTCTCGATATCCAGAATATCATTTTCAACAAGACTCACATCAACGTGAAGCTTATTGACTTCATAGTCCTTAGCCAGGTTTTTAGAAACAAACTTATTGGTACCATTAATTCTGCTGACAATACTTGACCTTCCCTGGATCATTCCCTGGTTGATCAATTTCTTTGCATATTCTTTTACTCCAACATGTCCTAAATCGTAAAGGAACTTGGTCCAGAATCTGGAATACAATAAGTGACCAGTAGCGTGCTCAGAACCTCCTAAATACAAATCAACATCTTGCCAGTATTTCAATGCTTCCTCACTTGCAAACTCCTTATCATTGCCTGCATCCATATATCTGAAGAAATACCAGCTGGAACCTGCCCAACCAGGCATTGTAGTCATCTCATATGGGTGCCCAACATCTGTACTCCAGTTTTCAGCTCTACCTAAAGGAGGTTCACCATCTTCTGTTGGCAAGAATTTATCAACTGAAGGTAACTCAAGCGGTAACTTATCATCTTCCAATAATCTCGGAATACCATTCTCAAAATAAACCGGGAATGGCTCACCCCAATATCTCTGACGACCAAAAATGGCATCTCTTATTTTGTAATTGACTTTTGCAGAGCCAATACCTTTCTCTTCTACAAACTCGATTGCCTTCAATGTAGCATCTGCAGGAGACAAACCATCCAAGATTTCGGAATTCATCATGATTCCTTCTTTTGTTGGGTCAGCTTGCTCCGAAACATCGGTTCCTTCAATAATTGGTCTAATATTAAGATCGAAGTGCTTTGCGAAATCAAAATCTCTTTGGTCTCCTGAAGGAACAGCCATCACAGCACCAGTACCATATCCTGCCAATACATAATCAGCTATGTAAACTGGAATCTTCTCCTCATTAAATGGATTGATTGCATAAGAGCCCGTGAACATTCCAGACACAGTCTTCACATCACTCATTCTTTCTCTTTCAGATCTGTTCTTAGCTTTTGTAACATAAGCATCCACAGCTTCTTTTTGATCAGGAGTGGTTAACCATTCCACCATTTCACTCTCAGGAGCAACAACCATGAAGGTAACACCATATATAGTGTCAATTCTGGTGGTGAATACTTTAATAGTGTTGGCTGTATTCTCAACCTGGAAAGAAACCTCAGCACCCAAAGACTTACCAATCCAGTTTCTTTGCATTTCTTTGATTGGTTCTGGCCAGTCTACTGTGTCAAGGTCATTTAATAATCTTTCTGCATATGCAGTAATCCTCATTGACCACTGCGGCATCTTCTTTCTTTCTACCGGATGACCACCTCTCTCAGAAAATCCGTCTTTTACCTCATCGTTTGAAAGTACAGTTCCAAGTGCAGGACACCAGTTCACAGTAGTTTCAGCGATATAGGTCAATCTATATTTTAATAGAATTTCTTCCTTTTTCTTCTCATCAAAACCTTTCCATTCATCTGCTGTAAATGATGGAGTATCTTCATCACAAGCTGCATTGATTTCGCTATTGCCATTTTTTTCAAATGCCTCAACCAATAAATCAATTTTTTCTGCTTTGTCAGAAGTATTGTTGTACCAGCTATTATAAAGTTGTTTGAAGATCCACTGTGTCCACTTGTAGAAAGATGGATCACTGGTTCTTACTTCTTTATCCCAATCGTAAGAGAAACCGATGTTTTCTAATTGCTCTTTATATCTGGTAATATTTTTCTCAGTAGTTACAGCAGGATGTTGACCAGTTTGAATGGCATATTGCTCTGCAGGTAGACCAAATGCATCAAATCCCATTGGATGTAATACATTAAACCCATTGAGCCTTTTAAACCTTGAAACTATATCAGTTGCTATATATCCCAGAGGGTGTCCCACATGTAGTCCTGCCCCCGAAGGATATGGAAACATGTCCAATGCATAGAATTTAGGTTTAGAGTGATCTACTTTGGCGCTGAAAGTTTTATTTTCCTTCCAAAATTTTTGCCACTTCTTCTCAATTTCCTGATGTTTATATTCAGCCATTATCGCAGATTTTTCAAATAAAGAGCCCAAAATTAGTGCTATCAATGGCAGAATAAAATATTTATGAAATAAAATTATAGAAGAATGGAAACCTCTTTAGAAACCGGATGTCTATAGAGAAAAAAAGGATCAAAACAATGACAAGAATACTATGTACTTTATTGGTGACTTTAGTGACATTCTCATTAATGGCACAATCGAATGAGAATGAAGGAGAGACTCCAGCTGATTCAGTGCAAACGGAACCAACTCTAGTCGAAAACGACACTACAAAAACTCAAACTCCAGTAGTGAAAGACACTACAAGAACCCCACAGGTCAAACCCGTTCCTCAGGATACGGCAAAAACTCCAACTCCAAAACCTATCGTAAAAGATAATTCACCAACTCCACAAGATGGAGAAAATGAAGAGCCCAAAATCATCTACTACCAGACTGTAAAAGGAGATAGAGATGATGACGATGATGATGATTATCGATATAGATATAGAAACGATAATGTAAAGGTCAGAAACAGAGGATCTCATCGTGATATCAAGACTCTTGCTGGTAATATGAGTCACAGCGGTGGATTTGGTGCCATTTCTTTCAAAAGTACTGAGTTGAGAGATGAGGCAATTGTGTTTGCCGGATTAAGAGGTGGATGGATTGTAAACAGAACCTTAGGTATTGGTTTTGAAGCTTACGGCGCTATACCTACCGCAAAGTTCGATGATATTATTCCTGAAAGTGTAGTAACACTAGGAGGATATGGAGGTATGTTTCTTGAATTAATATTCTTCTCGAATCAGGTGATTCACGTGACATTCCCTGTTTCAGGTGGTGCTGGTTACCTTGGATATTATGAAGATTGGGAAAATGCCAATAACAATTATTCCAATGACTTGATTGATGAAGATATTTTCTGGTACGTAGAACCTGGAGTTGATTTGGAATTGAATGTGTCCAGAAATTTCAGATTAGCAGGTGGTGTAAGTAAGAGGTTTACACAGGATATGGAATTAATCAATACCGAAGCAAAAGATTTTGAAACACTTAGTTATTTCCTTACTCTCAAAATAGGAAGTTTCTAATGTGCAATAAGATAGTGTGTATGAGATAATAGGTTGAGGGTCCCGTTTTGTGCGGGACTTTTCTTTTATGTACCTGTTTAGTGCCACTAAAATACGTTACCGCCCAATTAAGTAAATGCATTTATCTATTACTCTGGACTTTATTAGTTTCACGCCTTAACAACAAACAAAAATTCACAGTAATATGAAAGTATTTGGTAGTCGAATTTTGGCGGTTGCTTTATTGGCATGTTTGATGACAGTAAGTACTGCTGAGGCTCAAAAGAAGAAAAAGAAAGGAAAGGATGCTGCTACTGAAGTCAAGAAAGATAAGAATAAAGGCAAGTCAGTATCTGCAACAGTGAAGGATATGATGAAGACCGAAGGGTTGTTCACCTTCTACAGAGATTCTACTACTGGTTCTATGAAGATGGTCATTAACCAGGACCAAATCGATCAGGAGTTTATTCACTTCTACTACATAGAAAACGGAGCAACAGAAGCTTCTGCCTTCAAAGGACAGTTCAGAGGTTCAAGAATATTTAAGATTGAAAAGTACTTTGATAAAATTGAATTCGTAACTCAAAACACATCTTCCTACTTCGATCCGGAAAATGCACTTAGCAAATCTGCTGATGCTAACTTCTCAAGAGCGATTGTTTTCTCAGGTAAAATTGAAGCTGGAGACGAGAAAGAAGGGAAGTATCTGATTAACGCAGATGACCTTTTCTTGAAAGAGACTGTAGGTATGGTGAAATTCCCATCATTCTCACAGAACCCTAGAGCATTCAAACTCGGTAGTCTTAGCAAGTCCAAAACAAAATACAGAGGAGTAAAAGGTTATCCGGAAAACTCAGATGTAGTTGTTGAATACGTTTATGAAAACGCATTACCGAAGAACTTTGGATCAAGAGCTGTTACAGATGCCAGAAATGTAAGTATCACTGTACAGCACAGTTTAATTGAAGTTCCTGAAAATAACTTCCAGCCAAGATTTGATGATCCTAGAGTTGGATACTTCATGCAGCAGGTAAATGACATGACATCAACTGAAGCTGTTACATACAGAGATATCATCAACAGATGGGACTTACAAAAGAAAGATCCTTCTGCAGCAATCTCTGAACCTGTAGAGCCAATTACATGGTGGATTGAAAACACAACTCCAGAAGAATTCAGACCTACGATTGAAGCAGGTGTTTTAGAATGGAATAAGGCATTTGAAAAAGCAGGTTTCAAGAATGCGATGGTAGTTAAAGTACAACCAGATGATGCTGAATGGGATGCTGGGGATATCAGATACAATGTATTAAGATGGACTTCCTCTCCAAATCCTCCATTTGGTGGTTACGGTCCTAGTTTTGTGAATCCTAGAACTGGCCAGATTCTTGGAGCAGACATCATGTTGGAATTTGTATTCCATACTAATAGAGTGAAATACGACAAGCTTTTTGCTTTCCACGAAGATCATGCATTTGATGCTGACGAGATCAACCCATTACTTCATAATGAGTATTTCTGTTCATTTGGTGAGACCATGCAAATGAATAACCTGTTTGGTCAGGCTGCATTGAAATCATTCGGTGCTTCAGATCTTGAAATGGAAGGAATGAAGAAGGAAGCAATGATGCAGTTGATCATGCACGAGGTTGGACATACTTTGGGTCTTAATCACAATATGAAGTCAAGCCAGAACCTTTCGGTTGATCAATTATATGATAAGTCATTTACACAAGGTATTTCTTTGACAGGCTCTATCATGGATTACGCTAATATCAACGTTACTCCAAACAGAGAAGACCAGGGACAATATTATTCTGTAACTGTAGGACCTTATGATATCTGGGCGATTGAGTTCGGTTATACACCGACTGATGAAGCTGGACTTAATAAAATACTAAGCAGATCAACAGATCCTCAGCTAATATTTGGAAATGATGCTGACGATATGAGATCTCCTGGTAAAGCAATTGACCCAAGAGTTAACGTAAGTGACCTTTCTAATGATCAAATCAGATACATGTCTGATAGAATTGAGATGGTGAACGATGTAATGGAGTCACTAAAAGGAAAGTATTTAACAGATGGCAATACTTACCAGGAATTCAGACAAGCATTCTATATGCTACACAGACAATATGCCAATGCTCTCAACGTAATGTCAAGATTCGTAGGTGGTGTTTATGTTGATAGATCAGTAGTAGGACAGGAGGGAGCTTCTATGCCATATACTCCAGTTTCATACAAAGATCAGAAGAGAGCGATGAATGCATTGGCTAAATATGCTTTTGCTCCGAATGCGTATGATGTTCCAGACGGACTCTTTAACTATATGGCTGTACAAAGAAGAGGATTCAACTTCTTTGGAAACAATGAAGATCCAAAACTTCATGACAGAGTGTTATCATCTCAGAAGTCTGTGTTGAACCACATTCTTCATTATACTACTCTTCAAAGGATTTCTGATTCAGAATTATATGGTAATGAATATAGTTTGTCAGAATATATGGTTGATTTGAATGATGCCATCTTCAAAGCTGATACATATACTGCAGTGAACACTTACAGACAAAATTTACAAGTAGAGTATACGAACAGGTTAATTGCGATTATTGGATCAGACAATCAAACTACATTGGCAAAATCAATGGCACTATACAATTTGAACAATATTAAAAAGATTGCAAATACTTCTTCAAGAGATATTTCGACTAAAGCACACAGGCAACATTTAGCCTTGTTAATCGACAATGCACTAGAAAAGTAAAGTAATAGTTTATAAAAATTGTAGAAAGAGCCCTCCTTGAGGGCTCTTTTTTTTGTTTAAGCCATTAAAATTCCGAAAAAATGCTAACTTAATAGAGGACAATTTGTAGCCGAATACTTTGATTTCATAGTTCGTGAAAAACGGTTTGTCGAAAACGGAAATCCAAACAAGTATATTCTCGGTTAAATACTACAACTTTACATTAAGAATAAGACGAAAAGATGCTCACTGAACTACAAGAACGTAAACTCATTCACTACTTTGATATTCTCGATCACAACGGGAATGGGTCAATTGAGGAGGATGATTTTTCTGGAGTGGGAGAAAATTTATGTGTGCTATGGGATATCTTGCCTGGAACAAAAGAATACAAGAAAATTATCTCAAGTGTCACCCAACAATGGACAGGTTTGTTAGCCAGTATCGGCAATAATAATCTGGAGAGTGCAACCAAAGAAGAGTGGTTGGATTTCGCAGACAGGTACATTGTAAATGGAGAGAAAAAGGACTATGACGTTTATGTAAAGAACGTTGTGGAAGGAATCTTCGGAATGTTTGATCAGAATGGGGATAACGTGATTAGTTTCAAGGAATATATTGATCTATTCATGGCATTCAGGATTGAAATCCGACATTCAGCAAAGTCTTTTGTAAACATGGATGTTAACAATGATGGATTCATCAGCAAGCAGGAGCTTGAGTTAGCAGTAGAAGAGTTTTACAGAAGCGATGATCCTGACGCCAAAGGAAACTGGTTGTTTGGAGACTGGGAAAGAGTAATGAGCGTGTAAACGCTATAAAGATATAGTTTAAGTAAGGTTGATTTGGTTGATAAAAGGTGCAGGATTTTCCCGCACCTTTTTCATTTTATGCATTTGCCAGAATTTCCAATTGATCTTCAGGAATTTCTTCGTTACTATCAATTATTTGCATCGGTATGTGCTCATATGTACCATGTTCCACATATGCATCCCAGACGTAATTAATGTACCAATCAGGTTCTTCACCCCATCTGGTCTCTCTTTTACGTCTATCAAGAAATATATCTCGCTTGATTCTAAGGAACAGCTTTCTTTCAAAGAGTTTGTTTAAATCCTCATTAGAAAAGATTAAATGACCTTCAGCAATGATGATATCATATCGGCTTTTTGCTAGCTTAATAGTATCACAAAGCGATTTATAGTCAATTCCATCCGGATGTTCCCAGTCAATGCGATCTTTAATAGTTGGTATCTCTTCTTTGGCTTTAACATAGTCGTCTAAAGGAAATATGTCTACTGTTTTACCTTCGCTTTCATATTTGGCCTTTAACCGATTGGCTAGCTTTGTTTTGCCGGCCCTACTTACGCCACCGATACCAATGATCATAATATTACTTTTTGAATCTATCAGCTAATACAAGTTCTTTAGTACCATGAGTATACGAATAAAATCCTTCACCGGTCTTAACTCCTTTATATCCTGCTGTTACCATGTTAACTAGAAGAGGACATGGAGCATATTTTTGATTTCCAAAACCGTCGTAAAGTACATTTAGAATTGAAAGGCATACATCAAGTCCAATGAAATCAGCTAGTTGTAAAGGTCCCATCGGGTGAGCCATACCTAATTTCATTACCGTATCAATTTCTTCAACACCAGCTACACCTTCATATAAAGTGTAAATAGCTTCGTTGATCATTGGCATTAAAATTCTGTTCGCAACGAAACCTGGATAATCATTCACTTCAACTGGAACTTTACCAAGATTTTTGGACATTTCCATTACTGTCTTTGTAGTCTCATCGCTTGTTGCGTATCCTCTGATTACCTCAACCAACTTCATTACTGGCACTGGATTCATAAAGTGCATACCAATTACAAGATCAGGTCTTTTTGTAACAGCTGCAATCTTTGTGATACTGATGGAAGAAGTATTAGTAGCAAGAATCGCGTTATCGCTACTGTTCTCATCTATCTCTCTAAATATTGAAAGCTTAAGATCAATGTTTTCTGTTGCTGCTTCAACTACTAAATCAGCTTCTTTTACTCCAGAAGGAATATCAGTAAAAGTGGTGATGTTGCTTAGTGTTGATTTTTTATCGTCTTCAGAAATTAATTCTTTCTTGATTTGTCTGTCGAGATTTTTTTCGATTGTAGCTAATGCTTTGTTAAGTGCATCCTGAGAAATATCAACTAAAGCTACTTTGTGGCCATTTTGGGCAAATACGTGAGCGATACCATTACCCATGGTTCCCGAACCAATAACAGAAATGTTTTGCATATAATAAGTAAATCTTAATTTGGGTTATTGCCGGCAAATTTATAGAAAGACAGGGTATTAAGAGAGGGTTGTTGATGGAAATTGATCAGGTGCTGGAAAAGTAGCTTGTGGGAGAAGGGGTTGTTGCGGGTGAGTTAGTTGTCTGTTGTTGGTTATCAGTTGTCAGTTTTTATTGAACCGACAACTGATAACTGACAACTGACATCACTTTCTAATCTTATAAATCTTATAACTATTTGCCCCAACTCTAGCCTTCAAACCATCCTGATCATAGTTTGACAGCTCTTCAGTTGATAGCTCTGCTTTCTCATTCCAATTGTAGAATTCCTCAATGACATAAGGAGCATCTCCTAATTTTGCTGAGTCTACAGCGTGTTGAGGGATTTTAACATGAGCTAATTCCTCTTCTTGTCCAAAGTTCAAAACAAATAGAAGAACCTCATCTTCCGAATGTCTCAGGTACGAGTAGATTCTATTGGAATAACCAGTGAAATCATTGTTTCTATTATAGTAATGTAGATCAAAAAAAACACCTTCTTTAATGGCGCTGGATTGATTACATAAGTTTAATAATTCACTGTAGAAGCCTCTAAGTCTTTTTTGGTCATCAGATAATGCTCCTCCGTCAAATGCTCCTCCATTAACCCACTTTTGATGCTCTGGGACACCCCAATAATCAAATATGGTAGTTCTTCCATCATCACCGCCAAAGCCTTCAGGACCCTTTCCTGGCTCACCAACTTCTTGTCCATAATAAACCATAACAGGACCTACATTCATAGTAGCACTAAGTACCATTGCAGGAATCGCTTTCCATGGGTCACCAGCAAATTCAGGACATGCAATTCTTTGCTCATCATGATTTTCAAGGAATGTTAGCATGTTGCCTGCAATTCCTTCTTGTCTTTGCCAAATGGCAGTAATATCATCAGTAGATGCTTTGTACTGGATAATATGTTTCAATGTATCATAAAGCTCTACTTTGTCATATAAATAGTCAAAGCCACCGATTTGGATATAGTTTCTGTATTCAGCAGGGTTGTAGATTTCCGCTACAAAAATTACTTCCGGGTATGATTCTTTTACTTTTCCAATTGCGTAATTCCAGAATTCCACCGGAACCATTTCAGCCATATCACATCTAAACCCATCCACATCTTGTGATGCCCAGTAGAGAAGAATGTCTGTCATCTTCTTCCAGGTATCTGGAATTGGGTTAAAATACTTCGTCCTGTTGTCTTGATAATCTACTCCATAGTTGAGTTTAATGGTTTCAAACCAATCGTAGACACTTGGGTTCTCCCTGAAAACATCATTTCCAGTTGCTTTAGCCGGAGATTCATCAAACTTTCCATCTTTAGTTGGGAATTCATTATCTCCCAGAGAATTGTATCCTTCCGGTACCTGAAAGCTTGTGCCAGGCAAATAATAAAAGTTGTTATTTACATCAAAAGCCAAAGAGTTATTGTCATCAGCGCCAAGATCAACAACACCCTCCGGTTTAGCATCTGACGAGTAGTAACGTGCGACGTGATTTGGGATAAAATCAATCAGTACTTTCATTCCTTTGTTGTGAGTCCTCTCGACAAGATTGAAAAACTCCTGCTTTCTGTTTGGAACCTCGTTTGCCAGATCTGGATTAACATCATAGTAATCTTTAATGGCATAAGGAGAGCCAGCTCTTCCTTTTACTACATCAGCGTCATCAAGGGGAATGCCATGTTCTGTATAATCTGTTAAAACAGCGTGTTCTAAAATTCCAGTATACCAAACATGAGTAATACCCATCTTTTTAATTTCATCGAGAGCAGTTTCGTTGATATCATCGAATTTACTAACACCATTTTCTTCCAATGTTCCCCAAACCACATTGTTTGTGTTGGTATTAGCGAATAACCTGGTCATCATTTGATAGATAACCGGTTTTGTTACTTTGCTTTCAATTTTCTCCTCAGTTTTCATTGTTTGATTTTGTGTGCACGACAGTGCCAAGACCAGGGCCAGGGATATGGCCATTAAACTTTTCTTCATCATATTTAACTACATTAACTGTATTGGTTTTGAATAGAAAAAATGAACCCAACTAATAAGTAGCTTCATGTTTACCCAATTGCAAGATAATGTTGATTACCTTAAAATTCATACATCTCCGCAGATGATATGACAACTGAAGACTATTTTTGACAACCTGCTTTTAAAGCTCATGAAAATATTTGATTCACATTTTCACATAATAGACCCTCAGTTTCCTTTGCAACCAAATCAGGGGTTCATTCCAGAACCGTATTTGGTAAATAATTATAAAAGTGAGACTTCAGAACATGATATAGCTGGTGGGGCAGTTGTTTCAGGATCTTTTCAAGGATTTGATACTAGTTCTTTAATTGAATTTTTAAAGATTTTAGGTAATGGCTTTTATGGAGTAGCCAATATTTCCAGTGAATTAGGTGATGATGAGCTTGTCAAGCTTGATCAAGCAGGGGTTAGAGCTGTACGATTCAACCTGAAAAGAGGAGGATCTGCAGAGAGAGACGAAATGGTCAATTTGAGCAATAGGTTATTTGATAAATTTGGATGGCACGCTGAATTGTATGTCTCATCAAAGGAATTGATAAGCTTGTCATCGATGCTTAGTGAAATACCAGAATATTCTATAGATCATTTAGGATTAGAAAAGTTTGGTTTAGAACATTTGTTTAAATGTGTGGAACAAGGAGCTAAGGTAAAAGCTACGGGATTTGGAAGGGTCGACTTTGACCCTAAGGAAGTCATGAAAACTATTCACTCCATAAACACAACGGCGTTAATGTTTGGAACAGACCTTCCATCAACCAGAGCTCGGGAGCGTTATTCAAAAGCTCACCTTGATTTGATAAAGGATACATTTGATTCATCAGATTTGGATAGAATACTTTACCGAAATGCACTTGGCTTTTATACCAAAGTTAATCGTTAAGGTCTTTTTGTCTGGCAAGGTGGTTATAGTCTCTGACGATTGATTCTAACATTGGTAGAGGTTTTTCTCCATCGTTTATCTCCAGGATTTCTCTCGCTTTTTCAGCTAAAGGATCTAGTGATTTGTAATCGTGATTCTTTCTTGCGTGTTCCAACGCGTTTTTGATAATATAAATGTCCTTATCTCTCAACTTGAGGGCATTCATATACTTTGGTTGATAATCTTCTTTAGTTAAGGCAAGTATGGTGTCATCCAGTGAGAAAGGCCTTTTGTTAACAATTACCGTGGTATTTGCAGCAAGATCTCCAAGTCTTTGATTTAATTGGCTAAAGGTCATCGTTAAAATTCCAACTAAAGGAAAAGGTACAATCCAGAAAAACAATACCCAAAAATAGAATAGAGACTCTGCTTCTGATTGTGGGTTTTTGGGTAAGAAGAAGATAAATAAAAAACCAAATTTAACATCAATTGTCCTCAATAACCACCTTAAAATGATATCTCCCATTGACGGTGCAGAGCCATCAACTTTGGTGACCTTTAAGCTAAGAATCTTTTTACCTACAGTTTGTCCCTTCCAGAAATACTCTAAAATTGGCGCATAAAGAGATGGAGCTATGAACAATAAAACGTATGATACAAGACTCATTGAATCCTCGAAAATATTGATGTTTAAGATCGAGTTTATCGAGAATAAGACTATAAAAAAGTACGCCACTAAAATAAATAAGTCTAATAGCGCACTTAGCAATCTCATACCAACACTACCCAGTTGGTAATTCAGTTGAACATTTTGTGCAGTACGTACTTTCAAAAGTGCCATAAACTCCCTATTATTCCGGCAATTTAATAAACATTATGAGAGAAGCATCTTTCTTAAGTCAAAACCAGGAGAAGTGGAGAAGGGTAGAGTCTATTTTGGACAAAGAAAATGACCTTGATCCAGATGAATCCGCCGATTTGTTTGTTGATCTCACAGATGATCTGTCTTACGCCCAAACTCACTATCCAAAATCGGTAACTACAAAATACCTTAATTCTATTGTAGGTGGTATATATCAGAAAATAAGCAGCTCAAGAAAAGAGAAAATTGGGAAAATAGTTAATTTTTGGAAATTTGAAGTACCGCTTGCTTCACAACGTCATCATAGGGAATTACTCTTTATTTTCGCATTCTTTTTGTTATCGGTTTTGATAGGTGTGGTTTCTACGCACTATGATGAAACTTTTCCAAGAGTTGTATTGGGAGATGAGTATGTAGATATGACTTTGGATAATATTGAGAAAGGAGATCCAATGGGTGTTTATAAGGATGCTGAAAGCAATAGCATGTTCCTGTTCATAACACTAAACAATCTCAAAGTTGCTATGTATACTTTTGTAGCAGGACTTCTACTTTCATTAGGTACCTATTATTTCCTGTTTATAAATGGTGTAATGCTAGGCACATTTCAGTATTTCTTTGTTAAAAAAGGGTTGTTTCTAGAGTCTTTTTTAACAATTTGGATTCATGGTACAATTGAAATTTCTTGTATTGTAATAGCAGGTGCAGCAGGTATTATACTTGGAAATAGCTTCTTGTTTCCAGGATCATTACCAAGGAAGGCCTCATTCATAAAAGGAGCAAAAGAAGCAGTGAAGATATTTATTGGAATAGCGCCTTTAATCGTGGCAGCCGGATTCTTAGAAAGTTTTGTTACACGGTATACAGAGGCACCCAATATATTAAGGGCATTCATTATCTTTGGCTCGCTTGCATTTATAATATGGTATTTCATCATCTATCCAATCCGTCTAATTAAGAAACTTTGAACAAGGTTAAAATCCACATATTATTTATTGTCACTATCCTGTTGCTAAGCCCAAATCTTACCAGGGCTGTACAGACAGATAGCTTGGTCAACAGAGGATTTGATCAGGAGAGATTATCATCATTGAATGAATCATCCAGATATGACTATGATAGAAAATTTGAACAAAAAGAAGAAAAAGAGCTCAATGCAGCTCCCAATCTGATAGGTAGAATTTTTGCTTTCTTTGCAAGGCTTTTTACCTCAGTAATTGGTTATGTTGTATTGATCCTATTGGTTGGTGGCCTGATTTGGATAATTGTTAAAAACGTAAGACTCCCAAAGAAGAAATTTCGTGTGAAATCCGAGGATGTCCTTAATTACGATCCTGAGCAAGATATTCAGCTGATTGATTATACTGGTCTTTTAGAAGATGCTATAGCAAACAGAAATTATCGACTAGCAATCCGGTATTTGTACATTATTACTTTGCAGAAGTTACAGACTGCAGAATTAATCCAGTGGCATAAAGAAAAAACAAACAGAGATTATTATTACGAACTACCCCAAGATTACCAACCAACATTTAATGATATTCTAAGGATTTATGAATATGTGTGGTACGGGGAGTTTGATGCATCAGAAAGCTTATTTGGAAAGATGCGAGTGCAGATTGATATTTTGGATTCTAAAACCTCTGAAATAGAATGAAAAAGGTAGGTTTTATAATAGTTGGAGTGATTTTGCTTTTGCTCGTATCATCAATAGTGCATAATGCTTTACAACCAAAACCTTTTCGATGGGATCCTTCTATTCAAAGTTATGATCGTCAACCTTATGGCGGATTTGTGTTTTTTGATGAATTAACAAACTTCTTTCCAGGCCAGATGGTAGAACAGTTGGGGAAAGCTGATTTGGAAATTTATCAATTGAGTGATCAGATGGGTTGGGAAACAAGTGGTTACTTATATGATCAGGACACAGTTTTATACTATGACAACTTTAAGGATGATGTAACATATAAAGATTTCAATGTTATTTGCCTTGCTGATGATTTTTTCATTGATGAACTCAGCGCTCGGGCCTTATTACAACATGTTTATCAGGGTAATGATGCACTAGTTTCTGCAAATGTAATTTCATACAACCTTCTGAATTACCTTAATATAGAGATTGAGAACTCAACTCTTATTTACAAAACGGATTCGGCAATCAAGGAATTATTTAATATCGAACTATTTGGAAAGAAATATGAAGTAAGACCTGTAAATCATTATACAAAATTAGTAAGAGTCCCAGAGGAAGCCGAGGTGATTGCCAAGGGTAAAAACGGAGATATATTAGGAGTGAAATTTGAACTTGGAGAGGGTACAGTTACTCTTTTTACAATGCCCATTGTGTTCTCGAATTATTATGTCCTCAAGGAAGATTATGAGCTGGCTGAAATTCTGACTTTAGAATTACCGAATAAAGACACAAAGTGGTCCAATTACCTAAGAGGGCGGTACAGACATGATGAGGAGAAAAGATCATTAATGGACTACATTCACCAACAAGAATCACTTACCTGGGCATTTTATATCTTATTGTTTTCAGTTTTAATTTATTTTGGCTTACAAGTAAGAAGAGTTCAAAGGGCTGTTCCGGTTTTGGAAGCTCCAAGCAATGACGCCCTTAAATTTGTAGACACAATCAGTAATTTATATTACCTCAAAAAAGATCATAAGGCCATGATGGAAATGAAAATGTCATATTTCCTGGAGTGGATTAGGGGAACATACCATATGGATACCCACAATATCGATAGTGCCTTTATTACGAAATTAGCTAATCAATCAGGTGTAAGTGAAGAAGATGTTGGATATGTCTTCAAGACCTATGATCAGTTGAAGAAAAAATTACAACTAACAGATGCTGAATTTTTAAGATTCAACAAGTTGTTGCAAAAGTTTAAATAATATGAGCGAAGAAGAGCAAATACAACCAGACTCAAACCAGGAGCCACAAGGGTCTACTGAATCACAGCCGGCAGAATCAACAGAACCTCAGGAGTTTCAATCTAGAGTGGACTTGAGAGAGTTATCATCCAGGGTCTATGACATTAAACATGAAATAGGAAAGAAACTAGTAGGGCAATCTCAGCTTATTGATATGATACTTACTGGTATTTTGGCAGATGGACATCTGTTGCTGGAAGGAGTTCCTGGAGTTGCAAAAACCTATACTGCTAAACTTACCGCGAAAGTGATAAATGCGGTTTTCTCAAGGGTCCAATTTACACCGGACTTGATGCCTTCAGATGTAACAGGTACAAGCATTTTCAATGCTAAGACTACTGATTTTGAGTTTAAGCCAGGTCCTATTTTTGGGAATGTGGTTCTAATCGATGAAATCAACAGAGCTCCGGCAAAAACGCAAGCTGCTTTGTTTGAGTGTATGGAAGAGAAGCAAATAAGTATTGATGGAAATTCTCACCAACTAGATTTTCCTTTTATTGTACTTGCCACTCAAAACCCTGTGGAACACGAGGGAACATATCGCTTACCCGAAGCACAACTTGATAGATTTCTATTTAAAGTGTCAATAGACTATCCGTCCTTAGATGAAGAAGTGAAGATCCTTGAAGGTGTAAACAACCAAGTGATTACTCATGATATTGCAGATATGAAACCTCTGATGACTAAAGAGGATTTAAAGAAGTTTAGGGAACAGGCTAAGCAGGTAAGAGTTGAACCTAACCAGTTGAAATATATTGCCAAGCTTGTTGAACAGACCAGATCAAACGCAAACTTATTCCTTGGAGCTTCTCCTAGAGCTAGTATCGGTATTTTGAATGCTTCAAAGGCCTATGCGGCAATCAATGGGAGAGATTTTGTGGTGCCTGATGATATAAGGTTTGTGACTTATCCAGTGTTGAACCATAGAATTGTTTTAACACCAGAACGTGAAATGGAAGGCATCACTACAAATGATGTTATCAAAGAAATTTTAGAGCAAATCGAGGTTCCTAGATAGTCAGTGAATAATATCTACTTACATAAAAGAGCACTTTTTACACTTCTCGGAATAGTAGGCTTATTTGTCTTGGGTTTTGCATTCCCACTACTTGCTGTTCTTGGAAAGATATTTTTTGCTGTAGTAGTGCTGGCAATTATAATTGAAGTAACACTGCTTTTTAGTTTGAAGAATCCATTTTCCGCACAGCGAGTTGTGGAAAACAAACTTTCAAATGGAGACTTTAATCCAGTGATCATCCAAATCAGTAGTAAGCTTTCATTTGAGACGAATCTTCAGGTTATTGATGAATTTCCGTTGCAGCTACAGTTGAGGAATAAACAATTTTCCATTGAAGGTTTCAAACCAAACAGCACAGAAGAGTTGGTCTATGAAGTGAGACCAACAACAAGGGGCGTTTATGGATTTGGTAAAATCCACCTGATGGTTACAACAAAACTTAGCTTTATTACCAGGAAAGTGTCATTTGATTTGGAACAAGAAGTAAAGGTTTACCCTTCATTCATTCAATATAGAAAATTTGCATTTCTGGCGATAAGTAACAGGCTTGAGGAGGTAGGAGTTAAAAAGATACGAAAGCTGGGCCTAAGCAATGAGTTTGAGCAAATTCGGGAATATGTTCTTGGAGATGATTACCGAATAATCAACTGGAAAGCTACCGCCAGACACCAGAACTTAATGGTTAACCAATACCAGGAAGAAAAAGCCCAGGATATCTATTGTATTGTGGATAAGGGACGGTTGATGCATGCTCCTTTTGACGGTCTATCAATTTTGGATTATAGTATTAATGCCTCTCTTGTGATGTCGGGTGTAGCAATTGGAAAGGATGATAAGGCAGGATTGTTAACATTCTCTGATAAGATTGGTACTTTTATTAAAGCTCAAGGTAAAAAGACTCAAATGAGTTTGATAGCCGATGCACTCTACAATCAGGAGGTAAGATTGAAGGAGAGTGATTTCTCCAGACTATATAAAAATGTGAGGACATGGATTAAGAAACGGAGCTTCTTAATACTTTTTACAAACTTTGATTCCCTTGTTACCTTACGGAGACAAATGAAATATCTCAAGGCGATAGGAAGAAGTCATTTGTTGTGTGTGGTAATTTTTGACAATAGTGAGATAAACAGTTTGTCTGAAAAGAAGACATTTGGGCTTAATGATGTCTATAGACAAACCATGGCAGAGAAGTTTCATCATGATAAAAGACTTATTACCAAAGAGCTAATAAGTAATGGAATTTATCCAATCTTAACTGAGCCAAATAATCTGACAGTAAATACAATTAATGAATACCTGAGATTCAAATCTCAAGGAATGTTGTAATGGGAAAAAGTGCAGATCATCCTGGAAGACGATCTGCATTTATTTTTATTGATCTTGTGATTCTGTATTAATATCGTGATCCTGTAGACCAAATTCATCGATTTGGGAAGTCAAAGATTCATCTTTCTTTGGATCAAGGATAGAATCATACGTTGCAAATACAATACAGGATGTTAAAGGCATAATAAAAACGTAAAGACCAACATAGCATGTTACTACGGCCCCCACAACAGTCATTAAACCTATTACAAACTGCAAACCAAAAAAGCTGAAGAAATTCTTTGCGACAATTTTACGGCTTGTTTCCATAGCCTCCCAAAACTGCATTCCTTCATCTGCAATGAGAGGTACTACAAGAAAATAAGAGGTAGTTAAATAAATCCCAAAACCTAGAATAAGAAGACCAACTCCGAGAAAAATAGCAATCCTCCCTTCAAGCAAATAAGCAAAATCTTCGGCAAAGTACTCAGGATTAGAAGCTCCAGAGAATAGGTCCGGTAGCAGTTCAAAAGGAATCATTACCGTAAACATTAAGATAATTGCAGGTATGAAAAATAGAAATACCACTAAGGAGTGAAGTAGTATTTGCCCTATATAATTGAAACCACTGAAAAACTGATTGAACTCTTGTTGACCTGTCAATGATGCACGACTATACAAATATATCCCAGCAATAAGGGACCCTTGAATCAGTCCATAGACCAAACTAACTCCTGGGATAAATATGGATACCAGGAATATAAGGAATAGAATACAGCCAAAGCCCAAATAACTACCGGCATTCTGCTTAAATATATCCCAGCCATCAGAGAAGTAACGGCCCATATCAAATGAGTAACCCTCTTCTATAAGATGATCAAACTTGCTCATAAGTAAGTGTTTTTATTTTTAGTTAGATATTTAGTGAAATCGTAAATGATCAAGCCCAGGATCACTGGGACTATTATAAAGATTAATGGATTATGTTCAAAAGCATGTTGAAAATCACCTTGAACCAAAGCTATTGCAGCATGGTTCAACCCACAACCAAAACATTCAATACCAGTGGTGGCCTTAATTGGACAAGAAGGCAACCAAACATTGAAACCAGCTGCATTCAAAGTAATTAAAATGAAGTAAGCCAACAGGAATGCCAGGACTATTCCCAACTTTTTAAAGTATTGGATGACGATCATGTACGCTAATCTATCCTTATTTCGTTTTCTAAACAAACGTTAAATTATTAGATTTTTGAAACTAAGTAACGAGGTTGCCGTCTGAGAAAAAATCAATCAAATAAATCAACTAATATTTCAAACCATGAGGAAACAATTTATGCTGCTATTATTTATTGGTAGCAATCTCTTAGTAACGGGTCAGGCACAGCAGAAATACAAGGAGTTTATTACAAAGGCAGAGGAGCTATTTCAGGAAAAGCAATATCAGGAATCTGCGCAAAACTATAAATGGGCTTTTGATCAATTTGAAGGAAAAGCTTATCCATCAGACAGATATAATGCTGCTTGTTCTTACAGTTTAACACAGAATTTGGATACCGCATTCTACCACCTTTTCAGATTGGCTAATGATTCCAAGTACAAAGATTATGATCATCTGACCACTGATGAAGATTTGAAGCCATTATACAAGGATAACAGGTGGAAGCAATTGAAGGCAAAGGTTAAAGAAAACAAGGAAATCGCTGAGGCCAACCTCGATCGACCATTGGCAGCTACTTTAGATTCTATATATGAAATTGATCAAGGCTTGAGAGGTGAGCTGGAAAATATTGAAAAGGAATTCGGTAGAAATTCCAAAGAAATGAAAATGCAATGGAAAAAGATCAGTGATGCAGATAATAGCAATGTCAAAGTGATTGCTAAAATTCTTGATGAAAGAGGGTGGTTAGGAGCTGATATTGTAGGAGATAAGGGGAATCAAACATTGTTTTTGGTAATTCAACATGCTGATATTGAAATTCAGGAAAAATATATTCCAATGTTTCGGGATGCCGTAGAGAAAGGAAATGGAAGAGCAAGCAGTCTGGCATTGATGGAAGATAGAGTGGCACTGCGAAAAGGAGGGAAGCAGATTTATGGTAGTCA
This sequence comes from bacterium, assembly GCA_024743255.1. GTDB lineage: Bacteria > Bacteroidota > Bacteroidia > Cytophagales > Cyclobacteriaceae > JANSWY01. The sequence goes on from JANSWY010000004.1 coordinate 93,254, forward strand.
GGTATTTACTGATAACAAGACAGATGAAATGTACTTTGGACCGATAGAAGATCCGGAGAATGTAGATACAAGAAGAGCGGAAGTAGGCTTACAACCTTTAAATGACTATGCAGCATTATTTGGATTTAGCTGGGATCTGGAAGCTCACAAAAAAAGACATAAAATGGATTAATCATACATTTTAGGACATTGAGTTTGCGATAAACAAACTTTCTAATAATCTTATGGAAGCTCTGAATTTATTCGGAGCTTTTTGTTGTTTACAGGATTGAGCTCTCTAAATATTATGGGTAAGAAAAGTAAAGAAGTATTTGTTACACTGATCCCGAAATCTTCTCTTATTGAAAGATATGGGCAAATTCCTGTACAACTGGAGATCAACACCCAGGCGTGGAAAGACTATTGGGAAAAAAAATCCTCTGATAATTCTATTAAACCTGATTGGGAAGATGCCTTGACTATCAATTGGTGGGAGAATGTACCAGCTTCTTTTGACAAAATTTCCGGCGAGCTCGATAAGCTTCTCTCTAAGGTAACTACCAATGAAGTCAATATCAGGTGGGAAAAGAAGAACTGGTTTCTGGGAACAGTTAAGTTCTGGGCACACGTTCAGGATGATCAGATACGAGAGCTTGTTCTAAGTACAACCACCGTAAGAGTGAATCCAATTTTGATCAATAATGTGCTCAATATCTTCAGCCATTATGATGTATTGCTAATGGATAAACACGGAGGACTAAGCCCATCAGAATGGAACTCCGTTAAAGATTTGATGAAATAATACCATCTAATCACACCAAAAACCGACTTTTTTAAAAATTTCAAAAGAAAACCACAACCAAAATCTGTGTATAGTCGTTTGGAATTTATATATTTAAGAAAATTAAATATTATGAATTCTAAAGAATACATAAAAGGAACCATAAAGACGATAGTCTTAAAGTTGTTATCAGAGAATAAAAGAATGTATGGTTATGAGATTACACAGCGTGTAGCAGAGCTGTCGAGTGATGAGATCAAATTAACCTATGGAGCTTTATATCCAATTCTCTACAAACTAGAAGATGAGGGTTTACTAGTCACAGAAAGTGAAATTGTGGAGAACAGGGCCAGGAAGTACTATTCTCTGACTGAGAAGGGAAATGAGGTTGCTAAGGAGAAAGTATCAGAGCTTCAGCAATTCACTGAGATCCTCAAGAAAATCTTACAGCCGGACCCAAACGGAAAACTAAGTCTTGAGATATGGGGATTCTAAGTCAGAAGCAATTGCAGGAAATTGAGGCCTTTCTGGATAGGCAAGGATTGAAATTTCCACCTCTAAGAGCAGAAATATTCGATCATATGATTGGAGATATAGAGTACCAGCTTGAGAATGGTAACACATTCGAACAAGCCTGGAACAACATCAGTGGGGAATTACCCCAAGACCATTTTAAACAAATACAAAACGAAACCATGGAAGCTATCAACAAAAGATTTAACGTGACAAGAGGCTTAACTTACATTTCTGTAGGTTTATTAATTCTTACATCAGCATTTAAACTCCTCCATTTACCAGGTGCAGCAATGCTCCTTGTTGCATCATTGTTTTCAATCGCAGTTTCATTTATAGTAGGAACTGTTTCCGGGATAAGAATAAATAAGGGTAAAAAGGGTTCAACGCTTCTGCTAGCTACTGTAATTGCTGTTTTATACTTTTTTGTCAGCTGGACTTTTAAGTTGCTATATCTACCAGGCGCTTCAATCATGCAAATCTCATCTGTTTTATTCTTACTTGTTTTATTTCCGCTTGCAGGTTTGAGTTTTAGAAGCCTCAAAAGTAGTGACGATAATCTATTAACCTACTTGCACAGCAAACATACACCTGGAATAGAAAGGTTCTTATTAATATTCGTAGTGCTGGAAACACTATTGAAAGTTGCTGCTATATATTTTGGGTACCACCCAAATATTTCTGGTATACTATTGATAATGGTAATTTGTGCTGGTGTAATGCAATATTTTGCTCAAAACTGGCACCCTTCACAGCAAAATAATAAAATCTGGTTCCAGATATTGTTATTCGTAGCACTTGCCGCAGCAATGCTACCGTCACTTGGTTCAATGATTCCATACCCGGTGAGAGTCCTATTAATAGCCAGTTTCTATATTCTTGCTGGAGTGATTGTAAATATCAAGGATCGTGATAATAGTCTCCTTATCAATTCATTAGTTACAGGTTTAGTAATGTTGATCTCTGGAATTTGGGTTATGGTAAAATTAAATGTTGCTCCCGAGTCGGTCCTTCAGCTAATTTTTAATCTGCCGATTCTGGTCATATTTGGAGCATCGCTATTTGCCACCAAAAGTGGTTCGCTTAGCAGAACATTTATGATTATTAGCTATTCTTTCTATCTGTTTGAATATCCATATGAAATGGGTTTGTTCTAAACAATTTTATGGCAGGTTTGCAATGACAAACCTGCCGTATTAGTTTAGCCTCATGCAGTACTTCCAGAAAGATCCATCCACAGAATTATCATCGATCATAAAATCTTTCTGGCAAATTGAGGACCTGGATAACACTCAAATCATAAGAGATAAAATAGTTCCTGATGGTTATCCGGAATTAATATTTCACTATGGAGATCCTTACAAAATTGATATCTCAGGAAAGTGGGAGATTCAGGCCAAAGAACTGTTGGCTGGACAGTTAACTAACTTTTTTCATCTCGAAAACACCGGTGCAATTGGCATGTTTGCTATTAAACTTCAACCATGGGCACCATCATTATTGTCTAAGCATAGATTGAGTGAGTTGGTTGATGCTGCGGTTTCGATTAGTGACGCTGATACAAGTATTGTTACTTTATTGATGGAGATTGCAAAACCTTCAAACTCATTTGAGCAGAAGTGTGAAAAAGCCTCTAAGGTCTTTCTGAACTATACGCAAACTACAAATTTTGAACAGAACGGAATTAGGGCAATCAAAGAGATAATCGATTCAAAAGGTAAATACCAAATATCTGAAATATGCTCAAAAGTGAATATTTCTGAGCGTTCACTTGAGCGCTTCTGCAAAGAAAATATTGGGCTATCACCTAAATTTTATTCGAGAATAATTCGCTTGGCGTATATTTTCAAATTAGTGAATGAGGATAATAATAATTGGGCTCAATTGAGTTATTTGGGAGGGTTCTACGACCAGGCTCATTTTATCAAAGACTTCAAAAAGTTTACAGGTGAGGAACCAACTAAATATGGATTCAATGAAAAAAATATGGCCAATTTCTTCTTAAAATAGGTATGTCGGATTTTTACAATACATCGGATATGGGCTGATTTAGATTCGAAGAAAAAGTTGAAATCTATGAAATTTATACCAATCATATTGTTAGTTGTATCTTGTAATCAGGCAGTAAGCCAGGATCCAGTATATAAGTTGGTGGGGGAATGGCAAGTGGAAGGTAAGCAGACTTTTGAAACCTGGGAGTTGGTAGATGGTAAATTGGTAGGAGAGGGCTACAAGATCAAAGATGGCCAGAAGTTTGTTTCTGAGACTTTGTCAATCTCTAATGAGTCCGGTGACTGGACCTATTCTGCAACAGTGCCAAATCAAAATGAAGGTAGAACGATTCCTTTTGAATTAAATCGTGAAGTAGCTGATAAGCTCTCATTTGAAAATCTAAGTCATGATTTCCCAAAGAAGATTCAATATCAATTTCTAAATAAGAAAGAGATATTCGTAAGTGTTTTAGGAGATGAGGATAAAGGTTTCAGTTTCAAAATGATCAAACAGGACTAACAACTAATATCTTTATTGGATTCAACCATCTGTATTGTATTTGAAATAAATTCATCAAGCTTAGTCTCATCAATTTCGATAGATTTCTTTATTCGAATACACCCTTTACCAGTGTCTAACCCAGCTAGAAGCTCATTGCCTGATTCAATCTTACAAATATCACCAACATACAAACTCACATAGTTTTTTTGAGCATTCAAATGAAAAACACTTACTCCTTTAAGCTTATAATTAAGCATTTTATATTCTATTGATTCCTCAATGTCTGAATTAGTGGAAGTAATCATTTTCCTCAATTCGACCACCTTCTCTTTTCTCCAATCTTCTTCTAAAGAATCTAAGTATTCGGTTGGGGTGTTAGCCTTGTATTGCATAATTAAATATAGAATGTATTTGAATAATTCCTTAAACATATCGATAATTCTCGATATGTAGATATATTTATGGTATGGATATAGTTGAGGTAAGCAAAGTACTTTCCAACAAAACACGAGTAGATATTCTTGATTGGCTAAAATCTCCGGATGATAATTTCCCACCTCACAAGGAATTGGGTCATTTTGACTTTGGGGTTTGTGGGCAGTTTATTCAGGAGAAATGTGGGTTGTCACAATCTACAATATCTCATTACCTAAGTATGATGATTCAAGCGGATTTGCTGATCGCCACAAGAATAGGGAAGTGGACTTATTACCAACGCAATGAGGAAAAACTAGAGGAATACAGGTCAATAATTTCAAAACTTTAAGGCATTTATAAATGAAGAGCTTGCAACAAAAAATGTTTGGGGAATTTGCTTCTGGCAACTTGAATGACAAGGTAAACCAGGCAAATAAGGAATACCTAAAAATAATTCATCAACGAGAGGTTTATCCAACAGATGAGGCAGTTCAGAAACTGGAAGTATTTGATGAGGAACTTCAGAACAGTAGCATCTCAGGAGAGGAGGTACTAAATAGACTTATTGAGTTTGGAGCTCCGGCAACAGTCGCACAATTGGGAGGTAGATATTTCGGATTTGTGAATGGTAATGCTGTCCCTGCTGGCTTAGCAGCTAAAAGTCTGGCAACCTACTGGGATCAGAACTCGGCTATGCATGTGTTGTCGCCAATTACTTCAAAACTTGAAACAGTAGCAGAAAGGTGGCTGAAGGACCTATTTGGTTTACCTGACTCCACAGCTGCAGGGTTTGTAAGCGGCACCTCAGCGGCGAATCTATGTGGACTAGCTGCGGGCAGGTTTAGAATACTCCAAAGAGCTGGCTGGGACGTAAATGAAAATGGACTAAACGGATCTCCGAAAATCAGAATTGTCGCGGGCAAAGATGCTCATTCCACAGTTTTGAAAGCCATTGGTATTTTGGGGTTAGGAAAAGCCAATATTGAGTGGGTTGAGGTGGATGATCAAGGAAGAATGATTCCAGATGCTTTACCGACATTAGATGAAATGACACTTCTGATTTTACAGGCAGGAAATGTCAATAGCGGTTCATTTGATCCATTTAATAAAATATGTCAAAAAGCCAATAAAGCAAACGCTTGGGTGCATATAGATGGTGCATTTGGTCTTTGGGCACAAGCATCTAATGAGTTGCAATATTTGACAAAAGGGATTGGACTGGCAGATTCCTGGGCTGTTGATGGCCATAAGACTCTCAATACGCCATATGATAGCGGAATCGTCTTATGCAAAGATAAGGATGCATTAGTATCAGCACTTCATATGACTGGGAGTTACATCGTCGTAAGCAAGGAGAGAGATGGTATGTTTTATACTCCGGAAATGTCCAGAAGAGCCAGAGGTATTGAATTGTGGGCTACTATGAAGTTCCTGGGCAAGAATGGGATTGATGAAATGGTTACTGGATTGCACCACCGTGCGAAACAATTTGCGACTGAAATCAGCGAGATTAACGGATTTCATGTGCCAAATGACGTTGTGTTTAATCAGGTTCTTATTCAATGTGACAGTGATGAACTTACAGCAAAAACAATGGAGTTAATACAGCACTATCGTGACTGCTGGGTAGGTGGAGCTATGTGGAAAGGGAAGAAAGTAATCCGCGTTAGTGTTTGCTCTTGGGCAACAACAGAGGAGGATATTTCGATATCGGTTAAGTCGTTTGAAAAGGCCTTGAGGGAAGTTCAATCCTTAGAAAGCGTTTAAAAACTGCTTTTGCAATAATCTGGAATTAAGCTGTACATTGTCATATGCTGCTGATTCCAGGTTTCGTAGATTAATGACCTCCTGACCTTCCATCATCTTGATGAGTATTTGGTCTTTAAAATAATACCGGTACTCTTCTTTTGCATTTTCGTCTTCACTGATATGATAATGAAAAATCAAATCTCCCTCTAAATACAAATATTCCTGGTGGATAGAATAGCTTGATCCAGACTCATCTATAACTACTTTTATTAATACATTTTCACCATCGGTACCACATTCATCACATTGTTTGGGATCATCATTATACCAGAATTGTATAGTCTTTTCATAATTCCCTACTGCTCTCCATGGTTGATCGTTAGCATTCACTTTCAACTCATTTAAATACAAGCAATCCATCTCACAATTCCCACTTTTTTTCCCAATCTCTGTATAGTGGGTTCTGATTGCATCAATATCAGAATTCTGTGAGAATACATTTAAGTACAGCAGCAATGGAATAACTAAACTGAAATATTTCATTGTTCAAATATTTGAATTCTATTGTTGTCAGGGTCAAACAAAATGATCATCCTTTTACCTGAAGTTGGGTCGGTAACGATATCACCATTAAATCTTACACTATTACGTCTAAACCTCTCAATACAATCATCAAAATTAGGTACAGAAAACCCAACTTTAAACAAACCAATAAATCTGCTGCCAGTACTCAATTCATTTGGGTCAACTGCGGATTCCAGTTCAATGATTTCCAGTTTGTTTTCTCCATTTTTGAGATTGGCTTGTTTGAGCCCTCGTTCATCCAGACTCACCTGGTTGACAATTTCAAACTCCAGATTCTTTTGGTACCAACTAAGACTACTATCAAAATCAGTGACCATGATTGCAAAGAAACTGGTATTGATAGTTTGATTTGAAACTTGTGCTTTTATACTTCCAGCTAAGGCCAGGAAAGTGATAAGAAATATGTATCGGTTCATTCAAGTATTATTAGTTACTCAATTTACCGAAATTTATTGCCATTTAGTTTGAGGCAATCCTCTGATGTTTTGTCATTGCACCCATTACAAGACTCATGATTTTTATTTTGGCCCACCTAGGTACAGTCATCAATGACCCGACCAGGAATTTAGTTAACAGCCCAGGCAACACAGTTGTTTTTCGACCTAAGGCCCGCAGAATAGGAACAGCAACCTGATCAGGCGTCATGACCAAGCCGCCCATTTCCATATTAGATCTCTTGGCAAATCCAGTTTTTACAGGACCTGGAGCAGCAGCCAAAATATCAATGTTGTGAATCTTCAATTCTTGTCGCAATGCTTCTGCCAAAGATTGTACATAAGCCTTGGAAGCAGCATAATGAGCAGCATATGGTACACCCTGGAAGCCAACCATTGAACTCAGAAGAATAATACCTCCTTTTCCACGCTTTTTGAATACTTCACTGAAGTGTTTTGTTGAAATTAAAACGGCTTCACAATTTAATCTAAGCATATTGATCTCATCATTTAGGGTACTACTCATAAACAATCCTGAATTACCGAATCCAGCTGAGGCAACATATAATCCAATATCGATTGTAGAAGTTGCGTTGATGAGATGATCTATACCTTCTCTGGTAGATAAATCAGCGATGATTATTTCCGTTTCCGCATCAAATCTTGTAGAGATTTCCTGGGAGATATCTTCCAAAGGTTCTTGACTTCTGGCATTTAATACCACGTTTAAGCCAGCTTCTGCTAGTTTCATCGCAATTTCTCTTCCAATCCCGGATGAAGCACCAGTTACTAATGCCCAAGGACCATAATTGTCCTTCAGTCTATTCTTTAGATTATTTGAATAATTCATTCTTGATTTGTTTGATTTTGTATTGCAATCATATTGGTAATTAGTAGCTAATAATAGCTTCTGGTGCCACATGACATCAAATTGGTGAGTATGGGAAGAAAATAATCTAACCGAATAGAAAGAATAAGGTTTAGAAATATTATAATGCCACCAATGAATATATTAAGCTGGTTAAGCAAGCCCTATCCATTAATAAACAGATCACGAGACAGGTTTCTAATTATTATCCTATTCGGGTTATTCACCTTCTTGTTTCTACGTCTATATAGACCATTTGGAGCTGAAAAAATTGATGAATACACCACCGTTTTTCTCTCTGGGTTTGGATTGATGGTTTCAGTAGGGTTGGGCATCAATTACTTTTTAATTCCAAAATTGTTACCACAACTTTTTGATCAGGATAAATGGCAGGTCTTTAAGGAGATAATTTATATTTCCTGGAGTTTCTTACTCATATCGTTTTTTAATTTTGTTTACAACTCAACAGTAGGAGAAGAGCTGGCTCCACAACATACTTTTATAGAGTTTTTTGAATCACATTTTCTGTTGGGATTTTCCCAACAATCATCATGGTTTTTATGGTGGAGTTGTACCTAAGCAAAAGAAACAAGGAACAGGCACTTGCCATTACGGAAAGCCTTGATGCTACAAGTTCTTTAGAGAAAAATGTTATTCAGATTGAAAGTGAAAGCAAAAAAGAAGAGACTCTGATATTAGACTTAGATCAATTCTTATTCGCAATGGCAGATAATAATTACACCACCATTTATTTCATGAAAGATGCTGTGCTCAGGAAGCACCTATTAAGAGTGAAAATCAAGAACCTGCAGGATCAATTGTCGAAGTATCCTTCAATTCTGAGGACCCATAAATCGTTTCTGGTGAATAAACAAAAGATTGTAAGTCTGGAAGGCAATGCCAGATCACTAAACATTATTCTTGATGGATATAACGGGAAATTGCCAGTAAGCCGATCTATTTCCAGAGAGTTATTGGTCAGTTAGAGGAATGCTATTAGATTTATCAACATGATCAAAATGAATGAGTCCTGGAATGATTATCAGAAGTCATTATTCTGGGATAACATGGGGGATTGGAATAAAGCACATGATCTTATACAAGATTTAGAAACATCAGAAGCTGCCTGGATACATGCCTACTTGCACCGAAAAGAAGGAGATGACTGGAATGCCAGATACTGGTATCAACAAGCCAGCAAACCATTTTTCGAAGGAAGTTTGGAGCAGGAGTGGGTTTCGCTTTGGGATTACTTTAATTCGGAGATGAGATAAACATGTTTTTCGTGGATGCAACGGAATTCGGGATTCTGGATATTTTCATGTCACTACAGAAATTTTCAGAAAATCCTAAATTCTAATATCTAAATCCTAAATACACATTCTTTAAATAACTCGCTTGTCTGCCGAGTCCTTCGCCAGAGGCTATGGCCGCCGGTGAAAGGAGCACACCTCTTAACCCGCAACTCGTTTACTGACAACTGACAACTGACAACTGACAACTGACAACTGACAACTGACAACTCACTCAAACTCATACCCATACAACTTAGTAATCTTTTTCAGCTTCAACTTCTCTACAGTCACTGTCATCTTTATATCTTTCAAAGGACGGTTATTCCTTTTATTCACCTCCTGAGCTGCAATAATATCAATGATGTCAATTCCTTCCATGATTTCTCCAAAAACCACATACTCTCCATCAAGGTGAGGAGTACCTCCAATTTCTTGGTAATCCTTTTTGGCTTGTTCGGAGAACGTCTTGCCCCGCTTTTCCCAGCTGCTAAGTTCTCTTTCACTGATCTTTTTACCCATTGCAATATAGAATTGACTACCACTGGAATTCTTCTTGGGGTTCACTGAATCTGGTTGACGAGCTGCGGCAATAGCTCCCTTTTTGTGATAAAGCCCATCCACAAATTCAGCTTCAACAGTATATCCAGGTCCGCCAGTTCCGATTTTGCTGGCATTTCCACCTTTTTTGGAGTTTGGGTCTCCTCCCTGAATCATGAAGTTGTTCATTACCCTGTGGAAAGTAGTGCCTGTATAAAACCCCTCTTCAGTTAGCTTAAGGAAGTTAGCTTTATGCTTTGGCGTCTCATCAAATAGAATGAAGAACATGTCTCCATACTCTGTGCTTATTTTAAAGACGTAATCATGCTTTTTCTTCTTCTGGGCGTTAAGGCTACCTGAAAGAGTTAATGCAATTAGCAGGGCTGTTAAAATTCTCATGGACATTAATTTAAGGAGCTGAAATTAATAATTGTGTACAAATAAAAAAACCTGAGATTGCTCCCAGGTTTTATATTTTTATGATCGGTTGAAATTACTTATTTCTTCCGATACAATTTAGATCATCAAATGCTTCCTTAAGTCTGGTAACGAAAGCTTTTTCACCTTCTCTTAACCATACTCTTGGATCGTAGTGTTTCTTGTTTGGAGAATCGTCACCATCAGGGCTACCAATCTGAGTTTGAAGGTATCCTTCTTTTCCTTTGTAGTACTCTCTGATACCACTCCAGAATGCCCATTGCATATCAGTGTCAATATTCATTTTGATTGCACCATACTCAATAGCTTCTCTGATTTCTTCAGTAGTAGAACCTGAACCACCGTGGAATACGAAGTTTACAGGGTTTGGACCAGTTCCATATTTTTCAATGATATAATCCTGAGAGTTCTTCAAGATTTTTGGAGTAAGCTTAACATTACCAGGCTTGTAAACACCGTGTACGTTACCAAACGCTGCTGCGATAGTGAAGTTTTCACTAATTGCTTTCAGGTTTTCGTAAGAGTAAGCTACCTCTTCAGGTTGAGTGTAAAGTTTAGAGCTATCGATATCAGTGTTATCAACACCATCTTCCTCACCACCAGTTACACCAAGCTCGATTTCAAGAGTCATGCCCATTTTAGCCATTCTCTCTAAGTACTTTTTTGATATATCGATGTTCTCCTCAAGTGGCTCCTCAGAAAGGTCAATCATGTGAGAACTATATAATGGCTTACCAGTTGCTTCGAAGTGTTTTTCACTTGCGTCCAACATTCCATCAATCCAAGGTAATAACTTCTTAGCAGCATGATCTGTATGTAAGATTACAGGTACACCGTATAGCTCAGCCATGTGATGTACATGATGAGCACCTGCTATAGCTCCAGCAATTGACGCCTTTTGGCCATCATTGCTAAGCCCTTTTCCTGCGTTAAAAGCAGCTCCTCCATTAGAGAACTGAATGATTACTGGTGAGTTTACCTCACGAGCTGTTTCTAAAACACCATTAATTGTGTTGCTTCCGATTACGTTAACTGCAGGTAATGCAAAGTTTTGTTCGTTTGCGTAGTTTAATACCTCTGTTACTTCTTCTCCTGTAAGTACTCCTGGTCTAAATTTCATAATGCTAAAAATTGAAGTTGATTAATACCAATTTCTGGATTAATGCCGCAAATATAATCGTATTTTTCATCTAACCTGAATGCAATCCGAATTCTTCTTCTAATGCTTGATTTGATTGATTTTTAAGCATGATTGTTAGTGGATCAAAAAATGTTTTAAAATGCAAACGTATGCATAAATTTTATTGGATAAAGGCAACCCAACTTTTGAATTTTTAACATTACATTAGGCTATTGTTTTGCAATTATTTTAAATAGATAGCGTATGGAAAAGCCAAGATTATCATTTTGGCAAATATGGAACATGAGCTTTGGATTCTTTGGAATTCAGTTTGGTTGGGCCCTCCAACTGGCTAATGTGAGTAGAATTTTTCAAACCCTTGGAGCCGAGATTGGTGACATTGCAATTCTTTGGATTGCAGCACCGGTAACCGGATTATTAGTGCAACCAATTATTGGTCACATGAGTGATCATACCTGGAATAGACTAGGGCGAAGAAGACCATATTTCCTAACTGGTGCAATCCTGGCTTCTGTTGGGCTAATAATAATGCCTAATTCACCAGCTCTATGGATGGCAGCCGGTATGCTTTGGATTCTCGACGCTTCTATTAATATTTCAATGGAACCGTTCCGTGCCTTTGTTGGTGATATGTTGCCAGGTGATCAAAGGACAAGTGGTTTTGCAATGCAGAGCTTCTTCATTGGTACAGGTTCCGTAATTGCATCTCTATTGCCATTTATTTTATCGAGCTGGTTTGGAATAGAAAACACTGCTGCAGCAGGGGAAATCTCTCTTTCATTAAAGATTTCTTTCATTTCAGGTGGTATCGTCTTTTTTGTAGCTGTTCTCTGGACAGTCATAAAAACGAAAGAGTATTCGCCTGAAGAAATGGATGCCTTCATCGAAGCTGAGAATAAAAATAAACCTCAGGATGAGGGAAATCAATACGATGAGACTCCTTTAAGTCATTCAGTTTTCTTCAAGAATGGTCCAATTTGGATTATAGCTGGTGCAATACTCACATTTGTGATTGCAAAATATGTACATCATGAAGAACCACTTGTTTTATCGATCGGTATGATGGTCTTTGGACTGATCCAGGTATTAACCGGATTGCTGACGAAACAAGGTAAAACAAGCTCTGGACTAGTGGAAGTTCTGAATGATATGTTTAAGATGCCTAAAACCATGAAGCAATTAGCACTTGTGCAATTCTTTACCTGGTTTGGACTCTTCTCTATGTTCCTTTATATGACTCCAGCTGTTACAAGTCATGTGTATGGAACATCTGATACAACTTCGAAATTATATAATACAGGAGCAGATTGGGTAGGTATATTGTTTGGGACCTATAATGGCGTAGCAGCACTAATCGCTTTTGCATTAGCGCCTTTAGCCGCAAAAATAGGAAGAAAAAGTGTTCATGCCGGAGCTTTAATTCTTGGAGGTCTTGGATTGATATCTATATACTTTATTTCAGATCCAAATCTATTACTTGTTTCAATGATAGGAGTAGGAATTGCTTGGGCAAGTATCCTTTCAATACCTTATGCAATTCTTACAGGATCTCTGCCAAGCAAGAAATTTGGTATTTACATGGGGATATTTAACTTTTTCATAGTACTCCCAGAAATAACAGCATCCAGTATTTATGGATCATTAGTAGAATCAGTATTTGATAATCAGTCAATTTATGTACTGATAACGGGAGGAGCATCACTAATTTTAGCCGCTCTTCTAATGAAATTTGTTGATGATAAAGACGAGCAAACCGCAGGGTAACGGTTTGCCTAATTGATATTGTTGTAGTAAAATGAAGATTAAATTTAGTATTGACTATCGGACCTACTGGGGTCAGAAATTGATGGTTACTGGTTCCATTAAAGAACTCGGAAAATGGAACCATGAAAAAGCATTGGAGTTGTCTCTCAGAGCTGGAGAAACCTGGGAGGCAACTGTTGATGTTCCTGATGGCACAACTAGCTTTGAATATAAATACTTCACGTTGGATGAAAATCACGGTTGGATAGGCTTTGAGTTTGGTGACAACAGAGATTTTCAAATCCCGAAGGAAAGGTTCAAGGAAATAGCGATCAGAGATTATTGGAGATCAGCTAATGATGAACAGAATTCACTCTATACATCTCCATTCCAACTTTCACTTTTAGTACCAGGGGAGGAATCCAAAAGTCCTGCTACCTTAGCCAAAACCAAATCTTTTCATAGATTTAGAATCCGTGCTCCAAGAGTAGGTAGAAATCTGAAATTGTGCATCATTGGTAGTACTGAAGCACTCGGTAATTGGAATGAGGAGAAAGCGGTGATCATGGAATGCCGTAAATATCCAATTTGGGAAGTTGATGTACCATTAAAAAAAGGTGATCTTCCAGCTCAATACAAGTACGGAATCTACGATACGGCAACCAAAAAGATTGAAACCTGGGAAGCTGGTGATAATCGTTATCTACCTGCTCAGGAAATTGGTAATTCCAGATTACACATTAGAACAGATGAATACTTCAAGTACCCACTTGGAAACTGGAAAGGTGCAGGAGTGGCAATCCCTGTATTCTCAATAAGATCAGAAAAGAGTACCGGAGTAGGGGAGTTTACTGATATAAAACTTCTTGTTGATTGGGCGGTAAAAACAGGTTTGAAGCTTGTTCAAATTCTTCCAATCAATGATACTGTTGCTACCAAAACATGGAAAGACTCGTATCCATATGCAGCTATATCAGTATTTGCGCTTCATCCAATGTTCCTAAACCTTCAAAGTCTTGGTGCTTTGAAGGACAAGAAGAAACAAGCAAAGTTTGATGCATTACGTAAAAAGCTAAACGCTAAAGATTTTGTGGATTATGAACCGGTAGTAGCAGCCAAGTTTGAGTATGCTCAACTGAGTTTCAATGAAAACAAGGAGAAGTTTCTTAAATCAAAGGAGTTTAAGGCATTCTTCAAAGACAATCAAAACTGGTTAAAGTCTTATGCAATGTTCTCAGTACTTCGGGATGAGAATGGAACACCAAACTTCTCATGCTGGAAGAAATACAATACTGCAACTGAAAAGCAGATTGAAGACTATACTTCTGAATCCAAGAAGCACTTTGATAAAGTAGCATTTTACTATTTCCTTCAATTCCATCTGGATAAGCAGCTTAAAGCAGCAACAGCTTATGCAAGAGAACATGGAGTTGTGTTGAAAGGAGATATTCCAATCGGAATTTACCGAAATAGTGTTGATGCCTGGAAAGACCCACATTTATACAACATGGAGAGTCAGGCCGGTGCTCCACCAGATGACTTTTCAATTACAGGACAAAATTGGGGATTCCCTACTTATAACTGGGATGAAATGTCTAAAGACGGTTATGACTGGTGGGCCAAAAGGCTCCAGAAAATGACCGACTACTTTGATGTATTCAGAATTGATCATATTCTTGGTTTTTTTAGAATCTGGGAAATTCCTTTTGATGCTGTTGAAGGTCTGATGGGACACTTTAATCCTTCGTTAGCCTTTCACAAGAACGAGTTAGCTCAATGGGGAATTACAATCGATTATGATCGCTTCTGCAAACCATATATCAGAGAGCACATGCTTAGTGATATGCTAGGTGATCAGAAAGAATTCGTAAAGAAGGAATACCTTGAAGAATATGCTCCAGGTTGCTATCAATTAAAGGAGCAATATAATACTCAAAGAAAGGTAAAAGAACATCTTGATGCCCTAACAGTTCAAAACCCTAACGGAGCTGAACATTTTACGTGGTTAAGGCATAATCTTCTAAGACTGATAGGTGAAGTGATATTTCTGGAAGCACCATTCTCGAATGGTGAAGCTTTTAATCCTAGAATTGCATTCCATAGCACTTACTCTTATAAAGATCTGGATGGTTATACAAAAGATAGACTTAATGAGCTTTATACTCACTATTTCTACAAACGACATAACGACTTCTGGAGAGAGAAAGCCATGACTAAGCTTCCCGCCTTAAAGGCTTCTACTAACATGCTAATATGTGGTGAGGATCTTGGAATGGTTCCTGATTGTGTTCCTGGTGTAATGGATGAATTAAAGATTCTAAGTCTTGCTATTCAAAGAATGCCAAACGACGATAGGGAATTCTGGCATCCTGGAGACACACCGTATATGTCGGTATGTAGTACATCTAGTCATGATATGTCTACAGTTCGGGAATGGTGGCAGGAAAGTGAAGAAACTACTCAGAGGTTCTACAATAATATCCTGGGCCACCCTGGTAAAGCGCCTTATTTCTGCGAACCATGGATAGCAAAAGATATAATAGTACAACATCTTCATTCACCAAGCATGTGGTCCATCTTCCCACTTCAGGATTTGATGGCAATGGATGGAGGATTAAGAAGAGAAACTCCGGAGGATGAGAGAATAAATGTTCCTGCAAACCCTGAACATTTCTGGAAGTATCGTTTCCATATCAATATGGAGCAACTTCTTGAAGAAGAGGGATTCAATGGAATGCTAAGGGAGATTGTTGACCAATCAGGAAGAAACTCTGCTTACTAAGGGATCTGTAAATATATAAGTAGCAAGTCCGTTTGCGTAACTCGCAACGGACTTGTTCGTTTATAGCCACTAAGTACAAAATCCAGATATTTTGACTTAATTTGCTAACTTAGTTTAAGAATGTC
Organism: bacterium; assembly: GCA_024743255.1. Taxonomy (GTDB): domain Bacteria; phylum Bacteroidota; class Bacteroidia; order Cytophagales; family Cyclobacteriaceae; genus JANSWY01. Next base: position 109,134 of record JANSWY010000004.1, read on the forward strand.
GGCAATTGTGAAAGAGTGAAGAATCTAAATCCAGCTAATCTCTATGCCAAATCCAAGGGTCCTCGTTGTTGAGGATGAGAAAATTTATGTGAAGTACCTGCAGTTATATTTGGAAGACTCAGGTTATGATATTGCAGGTTGTTTCGACAATGCAAAGGATGCAATCAATTTTTTGAAGGAGAATACTGTTGATGTAGGTCTGCTGGATATCATGATCAAAGGTGAGCATGATGGTATTGAATTAGCTAAGCATATCAACGAAAACTACGATTTTCCAGTAATTTATACCTCTTCTATGACCGACACAGAAACCATTGGAAGAGCAAAAGTTACAAGGCCCGCAGCTTATCTGGTAAAGCCATTTGAAGACCAGGACTTATTGATCACTCTTGAAATGGCAATGTTCAATCACAAGCAAAAAGAAGAGCCAGCTGAGGTAGAAGAAGGGGCAGAAGAAACTGATATTAAAGAGGAGGATCTATCCAATCACTACTTATTGGATAACAGAATATTCATCAAGGATAAATTTAGGTTCGAAAGAGTCTATTTTTCTGATATTACCCATCTGTCGGCAGAAGGTAACTACGTTAAAGTTTTCACTAAAGGAAAGCAATACGTTCTTGCTGTTACACTTGGAACACTTCACGATAAAATCAATGACAATAAATTCTTAAGAGTCCACCGCTCTTATGTAGTCAATCTGGAGGAAATTGAGGCTTTGGAAGGGAATAGAATGTTCATTGGTGATCATGAGATCCCAATTGGGAGAAACTACCGTGAAGAAGTACAACAGTATTTCAACATGATCTAACGATCCCACTATTCCTATTCGTTTTTGATAAACACCTCATTACAAAGTCCCAGTGCATTAAATCTTATTTGTAAGATTTTAGGATCATTTGTCAAAGTTGAGTCACATGCACTTGAGGGTTCCAGGTAATAATGAAAGAATTTTCTAGTCCTTTCGTAAAGCTCGTGTTCGTCTGGAGTTCCCAGCACCTGCTTTACCTGGTTTTGGTTTAATGACAGTATTTTGTCCTTTTGTTCAGTAATTGTGGCAATAAGCGAAGCTCGTTCACCATTACATCCATAATTATCACTAATCCATAAATCTTTGTCGAAACCTTCTAGCTGTGCTGCTTTTTCAGTACAACCAAAAACAAATAAAGAACCTACCGCACAAAAGACTAATATTCTAAACATGGAATCTACTTAAATTATTTTCTGAATCAGCATTGCACAAGACTTCTGCTGATATAACTTTGTCGGCAAAAGTAAATGGGATGAGCAAAGTATTTAGGGTTTTAAGGTTTTTTTCAGTTATCATTTTTTTAGGGGTTCTTATGTTTGTTTATGCATATCTACCCAAAGATGTTGTGTTAAGCTTCATTGATAACACTATCAATAAAGAGACCTTTTTCTACATTGTACTTGGCCTATTTGTATTAGTCAACTTATTATTTACCTTAGTTGTTATCCTAAATAAGAATTTAAGCATTGGAGGAACTTCAGTGAAGAAACAAAACCTAATTAACTGGGTAACAAGCCTTCCTGTGATGGTTAATCTTTACTTAACCTTCATGATTGGATCAATAGGGATTATCAATAATGCTAACAATTTTCAAGGGAGCTACTACTCATATCTCAACTATTTAGGGCCTATTTTACTTTTTGGCTGGATTTTAGCATTAATTTTCATCCTTACAAAAAAGGATCAAATAGCCTCTGAATCAACTAATTAGTTGATTTCTATTCAATTATTGCTGTAAATAGCAACCTCATAGTGTGAAATTTTTATTAAGGTTTTTAGTTAAAAAACTAATAAATTCAAGGCTGGATTTTATTGCGTAAACCTTTAAAACAACGTTAGGACAAAGCATGGCGGAAACGGCGAATTATACCGAAGATAGTATACGATCACTCGACTGGAAAGAACACATCAGATTGAGACCCGGAATGTACATCGGGAAACTTGGAGATGGTTCTGCAATGGACGATGGTATTTACGTTTTGGTAAAGGAAGTCATAGACAACTGTATCGATGAGCACATGATGGGATTTGGTAAGACCATTAATGTGAAAGTTGGAGACCATAAAGTAGAAGTAAGGGATTTTGGAAGAGGCATTCCATTGGGTAAAGTTGTGGATTGTGTTTCCAAAATAAATACAGGAGGTAAATATGATTCCGGCGCTTTCCAGAAATCTGTTGGACTGAATGGAGTCGGTACTAAAGCAGTTAACGCACTTTCTACATACTTCAAAGTACAGGCCTTTAGAGAAGGTGAAACCAAAATGGCTGAATTCTCTCAGGGAGAGATTACCAATGATGCTAAGGTCACCAAGACTTCTGAAAGAAACGGAACTCTAATTTCCTTTGAGCCTGATAACACAGTTTTTAAGAACTATCATTTTATACCAGAATATCTGGATAACCTCATTTGGAATTACGCATTTCTAAATGCTGGTTTAACCATAAACTTCAACGGTAAGAAGTATCACTCAGAAAATGGACTTTTAGATCTTCTGAAAAGAAAAACTGATGAGGAAAGTCTAAGATATCCGATTATTCATTTGAGAGGAAACGACATTGAGTTGGCACTTTCGCATTCCAACCAATATGGAGAAGAGTATTATTCATTCGTAAATGGTCAATACACTACTCAGGGAGGAACGCACCTAGCTGCCCTGAGAGAAGCGATTGTGAGATGTATAAGAGACTTCTACAAAAAAGATTTTGATGCTACTGATATCAGAGCTAGTGTAGTAGGAGCTATTGCAGTAAGAGTTCAGGAACCTGTGTTTGAATCGCAGACTAAGACAAAATTAGGTTCGCAGAATGTTGGTCCTGATGGTCCTACAATGAGAACATTCGTCAATGACTTTGTGAAAAAAGAACTTGATGATTACCTACATAAGAATTCTGAAGTTGCAGATGCTTTGTTGAAAAGAATTCTTCAATCTGAAAGAGAGCGTAAAGAAATAGCTGGTATTAAAAAGCTGGCAAACGAAAGAGCTAAAAAGGCTAACCTTCACAATAAAAAATTAAGAGACTGCAGAATCCACTTTGACGACAAAAGGGGAGATGAGGATAAGAAGAACAATACAATGATCTTCATCACAGAAGGGGACAGTGCCTCAGGATCGATTACAAAATCCAGAAATGTACAGACTCAGGCAGTTTTCAGTCTACGAGGTAAACCATTCAACTGCTTTGGGCATACCAAAAAAGTGGTTTACGAAAACGAAGAGTTTAATCTTCTTCAGCATGCCTTGAACATTGAAGATGGTCTTGACGGACTTAGATATAGAAAAATAATCATTGCTACTGATGCCGATGTAGACGGAATGCACATCAGGTTACTATTGCTTACCTACTTTTTGCAATTCTTTCCAGACCTTGTCAAAAATGGACATATCTACATTCTGGAAACACCATTGTTTAGGGTAAGAAACAAAAAGAAAACTATTTATTGCTACACTGAAGCTGAAAAGCAAGCTGCTATGGCTGAGCTGGGAGCAAAGCCAGAAATAACAAGATTTAAGGGTCTTGGAGAGATCTCTCCGGACGAATTTGGGAAATTTATAGGTGAAGACATAAAGCTAGAACCGATCATCCTAAATAAGGAAACTAAGATCAATGATTTACTTAAATTTTACATGGGGAAAAACACTCCGGATAGACAACAGTTTATCATTGAGAAGCTTCGTGTCGAGAAAGACTTGGTTGAAGAAGCTGATCAATAAATAGTAACCTAAAAAACCTATAAATGACTTACGTAAACAAAAAACTATTCAACATCCTTCTGGCTGCAACAATCTTATTATTCCAGGCTTGTTCGAGTGACGATGAATCTGGCAATGAAGATATACCGGCATTAGTTTCAGCAGAAATTGGATTTACAGGTAATAGCCAGTTAGCCAAAGATATCATTGCTGCATTTGAAATAGATGTAGATCTTGATTTACTTCAATATGACATGGAACTCTATAAAGTGGTTTACAATACAACTTACAAGGGTGAGCAAATACAGGCTTCAGGAGTGGTAATACTTCCAAAGACAGAAGATCCGGTAGGGATGTTAAGTTTTCAACATGGTACAATCTTAGCTGATAGCGAAGCTCCAAGTCGGTTAAGTTCTGCGGATGGGAGTACATTTTTCTACGCATCAATGGCGAGCCCAGGTTTAATAGCTGTGATTCCAGATTACATTGGATATGCTGAATCAGGTGATGTCACTCACCCATATTTAATTGAGGAACCTTATGCTAATGCAGTAATTGATAATATCAAAGCAGCAGTTGAATTGGCAAATGATAAAGGCCTCAACTTTAATGGAGACCTATATTTAGCAGGATACTCAGAAGGTGGATATGCTACAATGGTGGCTCACAAAGCAATTGAGCAACAAGGAATCGATGGAATCACATTGAAAGCATCTTTCCCAGGAGCAGGAATATATAACCTGACGACCACAGCTGCTGAAACGCAAAATACAGAGACGTTAAACAACCCAGAATTCTATTCATTCAGATTATTTGCTTACTACGATCACCATGAACTTGGGTTAGATTTAACTGATATCTGGAATGAGCCTTATGCTTCACGTGTTTCAACATTGTTTGACGGGTCCAAAACCGGACCGGAAGCTGCTGAACAATTGAACGCAAATGTTACAGAATTATTGGCATCAGATTACATCAATAGCATTGAGACCGATAGCAAATATGAAGCATATAGAAACGCTGAAATCGAAAACAATGTGTTGGATTGGACTCCAACTGTAAGAATGTATTTATCTCATGGAGATGCTGATTTAGTGGTTCCTTATCAAGCAACAGTAGATGCATACAATTACTTTATTGATAACGGAGTATCACCAAATTTAGTGACATTCGAAACCTACGAAGGACTTGATCACGGCCCTGCTGTGGCTCCATATCTGGAGGACGTATTTAATGTACTTGCAGATGAATTATAAGATTTGTGTTCTCACTTTTGTCCTGGCGGCCTGCTCATTTTTTCAGGTAAATGCGCAATACAAGAGTGAGAACCCTCTTGCTCATACCTATTCTATAGTTGCTTATGATTCCGTTACCGGAGACATGGGGGTTGCCGTGCAATCTCATTGGTTTTCAGTAGGAACAATTGTTTCCTGGGGAGAAGCTGGCGTAGGAGCAATAGCAACACAATCTTTCGCAAATCCAGCATTCGGTCCTGAAGGACTTGCTCTTTTGAAAAGCGGACTCAATGCACAAGAAACCTTAGATTCTCTTTTAGCGACTGACGAAGGAAGAGACTATCGTCAGGTAGGAATAATTGATGCAAAAGGGTTGGCCGCTTCACACACGGGAGCAAAGAACATTAAAGCTGCTGGAAATATTGTTGGTAAGTATTATGCTGTACAAGCCAACATGATGCTAAATAGTACGGTGTGGCAAGCAATGGCGGATGCTTTTGAAAATACAGAAGGAGATCTTGCTGAACGAATGGTTGCTGCACTGGAAGCTGCACAAAATGAAAAGGGAGATATCAGAGGCAAGCAATCTGCAGCTCTACTAGTTGTCTCAGGTAAATCAACTGGGAAAGTTTGGATGGATCGAAAAGTTGATCTTAGAGTTGATGATGCCATCAACCCCGTTGCTGAGATTAAAAGACTTTTAAAGGTCAAGCAAGCTTATGATTATATGAATGCAGGAGACCTGGATATTGAGGCTGGCGATTATAAATCAGCATCAGAAAATTATGGGAAAGCAGAAAGCATGTTCCCGCAGAACCTTGAAATGAAATATTGGCATGCTATCAACCTTGCTAACGAGGGTAAGGTGGAAGAAGCACTACCAATGTTTAAATTGATATTTAAAGAAGACAGTAATTGGAGAGAGCTAACCAGGAGATTAATTATTCCTGGTGTATTGGTTGTTTCCAAGGAAGATTTAGAAAAGATTATCTCACAATAGCCAAACAGAGCGAATAGTAACGAATGGAAGAGAATAACATGGGTCAGAATGGCCAGGATGAAGACGATAAGATTCATGATGTGGTTCCGGTCTCCGGGATGTATGAAAATTGGTTTTTAGATTATGCTTCTTATGTAATTCTTGAAAGGGCAGTACCAGCAATCGAAGATGGGTTTAAGCCTGTACAAAGAAGGATATTGCACGCTATGAAGGAAATGGATGATGGCCGATATAATAAGGTGGCCAACATCATCGGTAGCACAATGCAGTATCATCCTCATGGAGATGCTTCCATTTCGGATGCAGTAGTAAACCTTGGTCAAAAGGATCTGTTGATTGATACTCAGGGAAATTGGGGAGATGTAAGAACCGGAGATGGTGCGGCGGCTCCCAGATATATTGAAGCCCGACTTTCAAAATTCGCTCTTGATGTAATCTATAATAGTCAAACTACAGATTGGCAACTTTCTTACGATGGAAGAAAGAACGAGCCAGTTACATTCCCTGTGAAATTCCCATTACTATTAGCTCAGGGAGTGGAAGGAATCGCAGTTGGACTTAGTACTAAAATGCTTCCTCACAACTTTATAGAGCTTATTGAGGCTTCTATTAAGCATCTAAAAGGGAAGAAGTTTGAATTATATCCAGACTTCCTGACAGGAGGAAAAATTGATGTTAGTGATTACAATGACGGTCACCGAGGAGGAAAAGTAAGAGTAAGAGCCAAAATAGAAGAATTTGACAACAAGACTCTTGTTATAAAGGACATTCCTTACGGAACTACTACTACAGGTTTGATTGAATCCATTATCAAGGCAAACGATAAAGGGAAAATCAAGATTAAGAAAGTAATTGACAATACAGCAAAGGATATTGAAGTATTGGTGTCTCTGGCAACAGGCCAATCACCTGATATCACAATTGATGCGCTATATGCATTTACTGATTGTGAGGTGTCAATATCACCTAATGCGTGTGTGATTGTTGATGATAAGCCTGTCTTCACTTCAGTTTCTGAGATTCTTAAAATTAATACAGATCAAACTGTAGAGCTTCTTCGTCAAGAGTTAGAGATCAAGAAGAAGGAATTACAGGAGAAATTATTATTCTCGTCTCTTGAAAAGATATTCATTGAAAACAGAATCTACCGAGATATTGAAGAATGTGAGACGTGGGAGGCTGTTTTAGAAACAATTGATAAAGGATTAGAGCCGTACAAACCACAGTTCTACAGAGAGATTGTTCAGGATGATATTATCAGGCTAACTGAAATCAAGATTAAGAGAATCTCAAGATTTGACTCATTCAAAGCAGATGAGTTGATGAGAAAGCTTGAGGAGGATCTAAAAGAAACTGAATATCACCTTGCTAACATCATAGAATACTCTATTGCGTACTTCGAAAACTTATTAAAGAAGTATGGAGCTGGCAAGGAGAGAAAAACAGAGATAGCAAACTTCGATACCATTAAAGCTACAGTTGTTGCTGCTAATAATGCCAAGCTGTATGTAAACAGAGCTGATGGATTCATCGGTTATGGATTGAAGAAAGATGAGTTTGTTTCAGACTGCTCAGATATAGATGATATAATCGTGTTTAGGAAAGATGGGAAATGTATGGTTTCCAGAATTTCTGAGAAGGTCTTTATGGGTAAAAATATCATCCATGTTGGGGTCTTCAAAAAGAACGATGAACGGATGGTTTACAATTTGATTTACCTGGATGGTAAGTCGGGGAGAACCATGGCGAAGCGTTTCAATGTGCTGGCAGTTACAAGAGACAAAGAGTACGATCTCACCAAGGGAGATACGAAATCAAAGGTGCTACATTTCTCAGCTAATGCAAATGGTGAAGCAGAAGTAGTAACCGTTTATATCACCGCCTCATCAAGTGCAAGAAAGAAAATTTTCGATTTTGATTTCTCTACTCTTGAGATAAAAGGAAGAAGTGCCGGTGGAAATATTGTTACTAAATATCCGGTAAGGAAGGTTGCATTTAAATCAGCCGGTGTATCCACATTGGGTGGTTCTGATATCTGGTATGATGAGAATGTAGGAAGGTTGAATAGAGATGAAAGAGGGGAGTACCTCGGTAATTTTAAAGCTGAAGATAAGATCATAGTATTCTTCAAAGATGGTAATTACGAATTGACTTCTTTCGAACTTACGAATCATTACGATTACAATTCCATCCTAAGTATACAGAAGTTTGAACCTGAAGGTGTTTATTCGGCTGTTCACTACGAAGGGGATTCTAAAGTAAATTATATCAAGAGATTCAAAATTGAGACTACTACAGCGGATAAGAAATTCAAGTTTATTAGTGAGTCTAAAGGAAGTAAATTGATCTTTATCACAGTCGCTGAAGACCCGGAAGTGGAGGTGACCTATAAAGAGAAGAACAAGAAACTCAAGGAGACTTACAAATTTAAGGAATTGATTGATGTTAAGGGATGGAGAGCAATGGGTAATAAGTTCCCGGTTCAGAATGTCCAGAGTGCAGAGATCATAGCAAAGGAGGAACCAAAAGTAGAAGAGCAAAACGATATCGAAGCTTTGAAGCAGGCTGTGAAGGATGAAGTAGATCAGGAGGATAAGGAGCAGCTTGGACTATTCGGCGGTGGAGATGGAGAATGATTATAGCCCGGAGCAAAAAGAAAGAATCGTCAACCTCCTTCTTGGTTACATAACAGACCACAAGAAAAAGAGGATAGAGGAGGTACTTGGTCAAAGGACCAGAAAGGTTACACTTGTTCTGGAGGACATATTTAAGCCTCATAATGCAAGTGCTGTCATTCGTACCGCTGAATGTATGGGTATTCAGGACATTCACATCGTCCAGAATACAAATCCATATACAGTAAATCCATATGTTCTTAGAGGAGCTTTAAAATGGCTTACAGTCCATAACTATGGAGATGGAGAGGGTATGTATACTCCGGAGTGCTTTAAAAACCTCAGAGATAATGGTTATAAAATATTGGCAACTTCCGTAAGCGAAGACGCTAAGCCAATTGATCAAATAAAATTATCAGAAAAGTCTGCAATTGTATTTGGTACGGAACACTCAGGCATAAGTGATTACGTTAAAGAAGAAGCGGATGAGCTTATCACTATTCCTATGGTAGGTTTTACAGATAGTTTTAATATTTCGGTAAGTGCCGGAATTATTTTGAATCAATTACTATTAAAGTTAAAGGAATCTCATTTAGATTGGGGATTATCAGCCGTGGAGAAAGGGGATTTGCGATTTGACTGGTATAGAAGTATACCACCTCATGCGGAGGAAATCATTAAAGACTTTTTAAAGAAGGAAAACACACCTTGATGACCCGGATATATCGGTTATTAAAGTATTTGTTAGCGGCTATTGTGGTAACTGCTGTTGGATTCAATTTCTGGATTACTTCCAGTACCAGTGGACAGGTGTTTGATAATATTAATGAAGTACCCGAAAAGGACGTTGCATTAATATTGGGCACCAGTAAAAGAATGGTTGGGGGAGCAGATAATCAGTTCTTTTACAAACGAATTGAAGCTGCCGCTGACTTATATCACAACGGGAAAGTAAAGCACATTTTGGTAAGTGGTGATAACAGAACCATATACTACAACGAGCCAAAGGATATGCATAAGGCCCTATTAGATCTAAATGTTCCTGATAGTGCCATTACACAAGATTTTGCAGGTTTAAGAACATTCGATTCTGTTGTTAGATGCAACGAGATTTTTGGACAAAAGAAAGTTGCAATCATTACTCAGGAATTTCACACATATAGAGCGCTGTTTATAGCTAATCACAATGATATGGAAGCCATCGCTTTTGCAGCAGATTTCCCAGAACATGAAGGTGCGACTAAAACTGTAATGAGGGAATATTTAGCCAGAGTGAAGGCTGTATTAGATATCTATATCTTTAAAACAGAACCAACACATTTAGGTGAAAAGGAAGAAATTAACCTAAATTAGAATACTACCTATAATCTACAGATAGACTATCATCTCTCTTTTTTCTTTCTAATGCCAATGAAATTAAAGCATCCAATAATTCATTGTAGGGCATACCAGAATCTTGCCATAAAGATGGATACATACTAATATTAGTGAATCCTGGGAATGTATTAATCTCATTGAACACAATCGTACCATCTGATTTGTAAAAGAAATCCACTCTTGAAAGTCCTTCGCAGCATAATGAAGTGAAAACCTTTATCGCAACCTCTTTTACTGATTGCATTTGATCATCATTGAGATTAGCTGGAATCAATAAATCTGCACCATCACCATCAATGTATTTAGCATCATAAGAGTAAAAGTCTTTTGTTGGGACAATTTCTCCAATTGTTGATGCCTTTGGATCCTCATTACCAAGTACAGCACACTCAATCTCCTGACCAATTACTGCTTCTTCAATGATAATCTTCTTGTCATATCGAAATGCATCTTCGATAGCGGTTTTAAACTCACCTTCAGATTCCACTTTATGAACTCCAACTGATGACCCAGCGTTGGAAGGTTTTACAAATACTGGTGAACCAAGCTTATCTGTAACTTCCTTGTAAGTGAACTGATCTTTTCTGTTGCTATATAAAGTAACAAAATCTGCAATGTCAATTCCTGCTTCACGAACAATTCGTTTGCACAATTCTTTATCCATCCCAACAGCTGACCCCAAAACATCACAGCCTACAAATGCAATGTCCTGATCTCTCAATACTCCTTGGACAATACCATCTTCTCCATAAGTACCGTGAATTACAGGGAAAGCAGCTTCCTGGTCTTTAAGTGCTTCTGTTGGATCAGTCTTTGTAAAAAGGGATGAGTCTCCTTTAAGAAATGTTTTTTCGAGAGATTCGATATCTACATTTTCTGAGATATCTACAGTATACCAGGTTGATTGTCTGTCGATATAGATTAAAGAAATCTCGTATTTTGATTTATCCAGGTTATTCAAAATGCTGCTAGTAGAACGAAGCGCAATCGTATGTTCTGCGGACTTTCCTCCAGCAAGAACCGCTAATTTTAATTTACTCATGGTTTAAGAATGATGAAAGTATTCTTAAAGATCTGCTTGTAATTCTTCTATTGCCTGGTTGCAGTTGGCTATAATCTCATCTACTAAAGGAATCGTTTCAGGAATGTTTTCGCCGTTTTTTAAATTGGTCTCCGCCTGAATGATTTTTTCCTTCAAAGGTGTCAGCCCCACCATTTCAAGAGATGGCTTCATCTTGTGAATTAGCTTACCCATTTCTTCCCAGTTTTCTTCCTTCTTCCCATTCTCTAACCCTTCAATAATCTCCTTATTGTTTTCAATAAAAGAGGTAACTACCTGAGTGATGAATTCCTTATCTCCATCACTCACCATTTCAAGGTAAGATAAATCAGTGATTCTGCTCATGTTGTGACTTTTTGTTTAATTTGAGCCGCGTATAATATCCATATGTTCTAAATACTGCTGGTCCCAATTTGATTTAAAAATAGATGATAAAATTGATCTTTAAAATAATTATTGCTTGTATTCTCCTTTTTTTCCTTGGGATAGTAATACTCTATTTCTATGGCTCTTCAACAAAATATGATAGCACTGAGTATCAAAAAGTGAACAACTATAAAATTGATTCCAACCACAACCCTGATACAGTTACAATTATGACTTACAACATGGGCTATGCTTCGGGGATGACTAACAATAGAGCAGTGGTAACCGATGAGGATTTGTTCGCAAACAACATGCAGTCGGCCATAAATTTGATAAATAAATTAGATATAGATATCCTGGCGTTACAAGAGGTGGATTTTAATTCAGACAGGTCTTACAATGTAGATCAAGCAGAAAGTTTGTCGCTGGCATGTGATTTTTCGACTAGTGCCCAAGCTACCAATTGGGACAAAGCATATGTGCCTTTTCCTTACTGGCCTCCGAGCACTCAATTTGGTCAGATTCACAGCGGGCAAGCAATATTAAGTAAATTTCCGATCGACTTTCATGAGAGGGTAGTACTGAAGAGACCTGAAAACCAGCCTTTCTACTATTCAGCTTTTTACATTGATAGATTGCTGGAAGTCGTGAAATTAAAAATTGACTCTACTGATGTAATTATCATGAATGTGCACCTTGAAGCATACGATCAGAAAACCAGACAGGGTCAAGCCAAAAAAGTACTGGAACATTACAATTTTTTCGCAGATTCTTACCCTGTGTTATTGGTAGGCGATTTTAATGCAATTCCAAATGGAGATACAGATACAACAATAGAAACTATACTTTCTGGTCAAGATATTATGATGGCTACCAGCATGACCGATTATGGGGAAGATCCTAAAAGCTATTACACATACAGTTCTGCAAACCCGGAAGCCAAGATAGATTATATATTTTACAACAGATCGAAAATCATGCCTGTGGAGACGAGGGTGGTACGTGAAGCATTAGATATATCAGATCATCTTCCTGTTCTAGCAAAATTCGTAATAATCAAGGATGATAATTGAATTAGAAATTCAGAATTTTTTACTAATTTCACGGCTAAAGTTTTGAAGTCCGAGTAGAAAAACACAACTATGATAAAAGAGTTTGAAAAGCTTAGGGAAGAAGAAATCGAAATTATGCTGAAGGCGCCAGTTTTGGTTTCTGTTCTTATTGCCGGTGCTGATGGTACAATTGATAAGGCGGAAGTTAAAGAAGCCGTTGCAATTGCCAGAGGAAAGCAAAGTAGAGCCCGTGAGCAACTGGTAGACTACTATAAATTAGTAGGGGAAACGTTTGAAGCTAAATTCAACGAAATGATTACAAACTTCCCTCAAAAACCTGAAGAAAGAAATCCTATGATCATTGCGGAGCTTAAGAGGCTTAATAGGATTCTACCTAAAGTTGAAAAGAATTTTGCTGTGAAATTTTATGCAAGTTTAAAAGATCTTGCAAAGAAAATAGCTGAAGCTTCTGGAGGTGTATTGGGATACCTTTCAGTAAGTTACGAGGAAGCTAAATTGATGGAACTAAACATGATCAATGATCCATCAAAATTCTAAGGAATTTGAGCTTTCTTAACAAAAGCATTGTCCCCCCATTACGGCTCACTTTTATTATGTGGGCCGTTTTTGCTTTAGAGTATTCCTACAACTGGGATTTAGGTTTTTTAGGAGTAGAACCACTCACCTTTACCGGATTAGTTGGAATTTTTACAATGCCAATGATCCATGGCAACTTATCCCACATCGCATCTAATACCTTACCTCTCATTTTCCTTGGAAGTACCTTGTACTTGTTCTACGATCGAATTGCAAACAAAGTATTTATGCAGTGCTACTTCATTCCAAGTCTATTGGTTTGGTTCATTGGACGACCATTTTATCATATCGGAGCAAGTGGGTTAATATATGGGCTTGCCGCATTTCTCGTTTCATTTGGCATCTTTAGAAAAGACCGAAAATCAATCATTATTTCTGTAGTTATTCTTCTTTTTTATGGTGGATTAATCTATGGAGTACTTCCCTTTAATCGTTATGTAAGTTGGGAAGCTCATTTGATGGGTGCAATAACTGGAGTCGCTGTTGCTTTTGGTTTTGCAAAGAGTAAGAAGATACGCACATAAAAAAAGCTATCCCTTTCCAAGAGATAGCTTCATGAATTTCATTTTATTACTGATTAGTTCTTCTCAACCCTGATGATGTAACTTGATTCTCCTTTCGAGTATTTTAAAATGTACATACCAGTTTGCAATGAGGATAGATCGATCTCTACGTAATCTTTAGCAATTTGATCAGTCATTACTTTTTTACCTAATACATCAAACATGGATATTGTGTATGTAGCGTTATCTGAGAAGTGAACATTTAAATTGTTTTGAACCGGATTAGGGTAGGCAGTAGCAAACCCCTCTGTAACATCGTTTGGAGCAGTGTTAACAAACTCATGGTCAAAAGAGCTTGCGATTTCAACATCCCCTCTAGCATTGGCAATTGATGTTCTTCCTTCACCTGTGATGGCAGAAATTACATCTCCAGGACAAATAATAATTCCATCTACATCATATCCATCTGCACTACCATTATGTTTTGATGCATCAGTGATATCCACAAGTTTCAAGTATTGTATAAATTCCAGACCTTGATCAATTGCAGGTGCGATATCAATGAAAGAAGACCTACATTCTCCATCCGGAGCACCAATTAATACCCATTCTGCGTCATTTAAAGATTGCTTACCATATACAAGGACTTTCTCTGGGTAGTTTTTGTCTTTGTCAGGGCCACAATTCTGATTATATCTTCCATAAGAAGTTTCAACAATGATCAAATCCGCATATGATTTCTCACCATAATTAATAGAATTTGGATTGTCTACATAAACACCATTTTTATTGTGGTTATAAACAGGGCTTTCCAACTCTAAAATGAGTTGACCTCCAAATCCGAGTGAAACAAAGTTGATATTGTCGCTTTCTTGAGGAGCACCAAGAGCATTTTCAGCATTCATTCTTTCCGCAACTGGAGTTCCTGTGCCGTTTGCTTTTGTACCTGGATGATAATCTATCACAGATGCAGCGTAACCAGCACAAGCATCAAGCAGATTCATACATCCTGTAGTCATATCTCCCCAACCTGACTTGGTTACATCACCAACCATTGTGAGAGGTGTCTTATTGCCATCCATATCAACTACGGTCATCACAGTATGATCTTTTGCTGAGTAGATTAAGTTTCCAGAACCACTATCAAGAATTGCTAAACCAGTGACTTTTGAACTTCCTGTGTTTCCAATTTCTACGGCAATCAAATGGTCAGCTACTCCTGAAACTGAATAAAGCTTGTTGCCTCTGTGTGTAGCTAAGTAGAATGAACCGTCCTGATCAAATGCAATGTCTGCACCTGCTGTGTTTACATAGTCAGTAGTTTCATCAATTTTGATTTTACCATAACTCGTGTAAGAGCCCGCATATGGATCATCAAACACAAGTACTTCGTTGCTTCTGTTTTCAGTGATATATAGTTGGCCATAAGGACTGAAAGCAGCTTGAGTAATACTTCCAACATTCAATGATCCAATTTCAGTGAATACTCCGGTTGCCAGATCAAAATACCCGTATTTATTTCCATTACTGCTCTGGAAGACAAATAGATGCTCACCTGTTACATCAAGAGCCATGTGGGCTCCTCCATATGGAGAAGTTAATTGTTCAGTCAATACAATAGTACCCTGGCCTAAATCTGGTACAGCACTGTAAATTTTGTCTGTTCTGTTGTCAATATAGAAAACGTCACATGTTTCAAGGTCATCATCAGAACATTGTGCGTGTGAATCTACATTGATGTCTCCTTGTTTTTCGTTTTGTCCGTTATAGGAATAGAAGAACCAGGCGCTCGCTCCCAGAGAAATATTTTTCCCATTTGCTCCCTCACCAATTTGAAGGCCGTATTTTCCATCTGCAGGCATAGCTCTCATATTGATGTAGCCATTTCCATCCAGCTGATTCATGAAAGCAGATTCATCTAATGTATAGAATATCCAAAGATTTGGATCTATACCTCCGTCGTTAGGATCGTAGGCACTTGCTTTTAGTTCCTTCTTAGGGCCAGTATTATCAGTCTTTCTATTGAAAGGCATAAAAACTTCCCATAATGACCCTGAAAGTTCTCCTGTCGTCATGGTAGCAACTCCATACACATATGCAGACGAGCCATCAGTAGAATATGTCAGGTAAGAACCTGCATCGAAAGTTAATTTTGCATTGCTGCCACCATCAAACCCGCTTAACCATAAGCTGTGATTACTATTTCCACCGTGGTAACTATCAGATTCGGCATTTGTCAGTGTAAATGTTCTTTGCCCTAATGAGCAAGCTCCAGGTGTCACATCTATTTCGCATGGTCCTGCAAAATACTCGTGACTTAATGCTTGCTCACTTCCATATGTAAAGGAGAGAGTATTGATACTTCTGGAAGTGTAGATAAAAGTATAGTTTCCAGATTTGGCATTACCATCCTCATCTTTTCCATTTCCTGCTTTAGGTAGACCTCTCGTGTTTCCGTTGTGATCAAACGTCACAAACACTCTATAGTCATTTAAGTTTTCAATTCTGTACTTGTTTCTGTTTCTTCTGTCAGAACAAACTGATGTAACTGCTATTGTACCTTCTTCAACCTCACAAACACCTCCTGTGTCTTGAGCAGTTAGTGATTGATTGTCGCCATATCTGGTAACAATCGATTCATTCTCGCCTAAAGCATCAGATCTGAAGAATTTATATTCAAAAACGCCATCACCAGGATTTGCCTCTTTGCCTTTTCCTGCTTTTGGCAGCCACAAATTCTTAGTGAATAATACGTTGTTTTCAGAATCAATTATTTCATATGTAACATAAACCCCATGATTGTTAGGGTTTCGCATTCTCCATCTGCTTTTGTTGGGGTTTGTAGAGCAAACTGATGCAAGCTCAATGCCAGGAGCGAAGCAAATTTCATTCGAAGGTTTTGCTTCCTCAAATTGGTTATCTCCAAAGTAAACCCTTAGTTCTTCGTCTTCAGCCAGTTTAGGGAAAGACTTAAATCTATATTCCAATTCTGGTAACTCATCTCCTCCAGGTTTGCCTTTTCCGGCTTTCGGTAACCAAAAACCGTCAAGACCACTTAAATCCAGTCCGTCACCAGGTTCTTCGTCTGTTTCTTCTCCATCAGATTCATCTCCCTTACCATCTCCTTCATCGGTTGTTTCTCCATCAGAAGAATCGCCTTTTCCATCTCCTTCATCTCCTTTTCCATCTCCCTCATCTCCTTTGCCGTCTCCTTCATCTCCATTGCCGTCACCGCCATCTCCATCTCCGTCACCTTTCTTGACGATATCATAAAGAACATATACAGGGAAGTCATTCGGATTTCTGAATCGAAATTTGCTTTTCTGAGGGTTGTGAGTACAGACGGCATCAACTTCGATACCATCCACAGGACACAATTCCTCTTCTGAAATTGTAGTTACTGTAAAATCGTTGTAAGTGATTTCAATTTGACTTCCATCTTCAACTTTTGTCCTGATCTTTTTTCCTGATTTTGGAATAGAAATCTGTTTCTTCTCTCCACTTGGTAAGGATTTGACTAAGATCTGAATCCTTTCTCCTGTATTATTATTGACTTGCCACTTGTAGTATAAGTAATCCCCACAAAGAGTTTGTACTGTGATAGGTGGGTCTTGTGCAAATAATGAGAGTGAAATAAACGTAAAGATAGCTGGTACGAGTAGTATCGCTCTGAGTTTCATTGTGCTTTAATTGGTGTGTGGTTAAACTAGTGTTTCGACGAAATTACTGTAATCTTAGATAAAGTCAAAATTTAAGTCGATTAATAATATTTTCATAACAACTAATATATTTAGTAAAAACTAAAATAATTAGTATATTTGAATTATGAATGAAGTGGTAAAGGGTAGAGGTTCACAGATAGTGACTTCCAATAAATTTCAAAATCAGTACTACGATTATGAGGAAGATGCCGAGACAGCAAGGGACGAATTGGAGTCTAAAACAGAAGTGTTTTATGAGACCCCTCACAATGTCATTAGTAAGAATAATAGTGATGACCTTGGTTTCGATAAGTCAATAAATCCATACCAGGGTTGTGAACATGGATGCATTTATTGCTATGCAAGAAATAGTCATGAATATTGGGGGTTTAATGCGGGAATTGATTTCGAGAGAAAGATAGTTGTGAAAGAAAAGGCACCAGAGCTACTGGAGAAAAAGTTTTTGTCTAAATCGTGGAGGCCTGAAGTAGTGATGCTTTCAGGGAATACTGATTGTTATCAACCTCTGGAAAGAAAATTCAAAATTACAAGAAGGTTACTTTCCATGTTTGAGAAATATAGAAATCCCGTTGGAATGATCACTAAAAATAACTTGATCACAAGGGATATTGATATATTAAGTGAGCTGGCAAAAAATAATTTGGTTCAAGTTATGATTTCACTTACCACATTTGATGAAACACTAAGGAGAGCAATGGAACCAAGGACTTCAACAGGTATTCAGAGGTTAGAGGCCATTCAAAAGCTGACAGATGCTGGCGTACCAACTGGAGTGATGACAGCTCCCATAATTCCCGGTTTGAACGATCAGGAAATTCCTGAATTGCTAAAAAGGTCCGCTGAGGCTGGTGCGGTTACCGCCAGTTATACTGTAGTTCGTCTGAATGGTCAAATCGCTGAGTTGTTCAAAGATTGGGTCGTCAAACATTATCCTGATCGATCTGATAAAGTATTGAATCAAATTAAAGAATTACATGGAGGCACACTGAACGATAGTGACTTTGGGAAGAGAATGAAAGGAGAAGGTGCTTATTCAAATATGATAGAACAATTATTCAAAAAAAGTAGAGAAAAGTATTTTTATGGAAGGAGTATGCCTGGTTATGATTTCACAAAGTTTAGATTCAAAGGAAACTACTCTTTATTTTAATATTTATTGACAATTATCAAAACTGAATGAATTCCTGGATTTTTAAATCTAGTCCTGTGATTCCTTCCTCAGCTTCTACTTTATCGATCTGATACCATTGATTTTCCAGAAAACTTACATAGAGTCCATTTTTTTTAGGTTTCACAGGAGGAGCAACATAATCCGGTTGAAACAACTGACCCATAAAATGTTTACCATTCATCCAATCAATATCTGTTGTTTTGCCATTTTTGCTAATCGAAACAGAGCGGTGTTTAAAGCTGGTTGTGAAACTTGCTTTCTCTCTTTGAGGTCCTGATATCTTTAGAAACTCAATTTTAAGAGGAGACTCAATCTTTGCCGTTTCGTAAATAGCTTGTAGAATCTCTTGTAAGACTAAATCAACTTTTTCATGGTCATAAAGTGTTACCTCTCTCTCAGTGTACTCGCTTTTTAATTCAAAATGATGAATGTTTTGGTCAAACTCGGAAAGTTCCTTGTCTGAATTCCAGTCTATTCCGTTTAGGAGATCTTTGATATCCTTTATCCAAACTGTATTTAAACTTCCGTTCCACTTAAAGTCATCATTTTCAGAAAAGCCTTCAGCTACTACTTCCTCAGGTGAGATTTCCTCTCTATGTATGTAGTTTAACTCAAAACCAACTTCCAGACTTTTTCCATTAAATGCAATATTCAAACTGTATTGATGTGCGAAGGGTGGAGGTACCTGATTTGTGGAATAATGTATTTTAAGATTATCAAATTTCATTTATCGTGGCTATAGTTTTCGATCGATTGATTTTACCTGTCTCTGTTTGGATGAATTCGGTTGCAAAGTAGACTTTTTTGGGAATTTCATATTTGTCCAAGGACGATTTTAGTATATCACTTAAAATATTTCCTGAAACTTCTCCCTCAATTGCCAGAACAATTATCTCACCAAATTTATCATCTTTTTCTGCTGTGATAAAGAATTGGTTGGTAATATTATTATCCGAAAATGCCACTGATATTTTTCTTTCAATTTGCTCTGGGAAAAACTTCACACCCCCAGAATTTATTACGTTATCGAATCGCCCCATCCACTCAAATTCGTGCAGGTTGATCAGATTAACAATATCGTTGGTTATCAATTCTTTTGATTCTGTTACTGCACCAGAGATAATAAGTTGGTTATGATCATTTGTTTTGAATGTATTATCCCCAACAGCTTTGAAATATTGTGATGTGCCTGGGCCATTTAATTTTCGTAGAGCAACATGACTTATTGTTTCTGTCATACCATATGTATGGTAAACATTGGTAGGAATATCTTGCAAACGTTCAACGATACGGTCACTGACTGTTCCTCCACCGATGAGTAGATTTTTAATTTTCGCCAACTGCTCCATACTATGTGGATTTTGAATGATTTCATTTAGTTGCAGCGGAACCATAGCACATAAATCGATTTCCTCATCTAATGATTCGTCCAACGGATTTGAGGATACAGATCTGAAATACATATCCATGGAATTATGCAGAGCTCTTACAAGCATCATAGTTCCTCCAATATATTTTGTGTTAATGCAAATAAGAGCTTTACTTCCCTCTGGAATTTCCAGCGCATTTAAAGTGTTTTGGGCACTTATTTCAAGAAGTTCTCTTTTTATGGTAATTTGCTTTGGAATTCCAGTCGATCCAGATGTTTGTAGAACAAACGCTTTTCGGCCGGAATACCAATCCTTAATAAAATTAGCGGCAATTTTTTCGTTCGCACTTAAAAAAAAATCTTTATTTTTCCATTTTTGAAGATCAATGGAAGCGATAGATTTGTTTTCAAAGTGTAGGATCATTTTTGCTTATTCCCTGAGTTGGAGGTAAAGATAGTTAACCCAAACAAAATTCTTTAGTGAGTTTAGAAAGCGATATAGTAAGGAGAATAATTAATAAGGATAAACAGGCATTCGAATTAGTTTTTAATGAGAACTATGGATTACTATGTGCTTATGCTTCTAAATTCGTAAATGAGGACGAGCAAGCAGAGGAAATAGTACAAGAGGTTTTTGTTAAATTCTGGGAAAAATGTGAAACCATAGATCCAGACTCATCAATAAAATCTTATCTCTACAGATCAGTACACAATACATGTCTGAATTATATTAAGCATCAAAAAGTTAAGGATGCATACAGAGAATATGCTATCAACTTCTTCGCATCCTCCTCCGAAAGCATGGACCTTGAGGCAGAGCAAAGGGAACTCATTAATTTAATCCATGAAGAGATTGATAACTTACCACCCAGGTGTAGCGAAATTTTCAAATTAAGTCGTTATGAAGGATTGAAGTATCAGGAAATTGCAGAACACCTGGAAATATCTATTAAAACTGTTGAAGTACAAATGGGTAAGGCCCTTAGAATTCTTAGAGATAAATTTAGGCAAGACAGTAAAGTGGAATGAGAGTAATTTTTGTTTTTGTAATACTAATCCTAAACTCCTTCTCTTATTCATTTGCCCAAAGTTTGCTTAAGAAGAGGATTAACCTTGATGTTTATGAAGAGAAGTTCTCAAACATTCTTGATATCATCACCGAAGAATCGGATATTTTCTTTTCATACAATTCTGAACTGTTTCCTGCTGACCAGAAATTTACTCTGAAGGTGAAGGATACACCAGTTGAGGAGGTCTTGAACAGGTTGCTTGTTGGTACTGGAATTAACTACGCAATATTTAAGGATCAGATTATTTTTAACCTACCGGCAGAATCTACTTTTAAATATTCAGTAAGAGGAGTTATTCTGGATAGCCTTACAAATGAACCAATAGCAAATGCCCATGTCTACCTGGATGGAACCGAGATTGGAGCATACACTAACATGGAAGGCATTTTTCAATTTTCTAATGTGACAAAAGGCACCTATGAGTTAGTAATATCTCATATCAATTATGGGGTTAAGAACTACTACTTATATGTGAATAAAGGTTTAGATGAGTTCACCTTGTCGATTCCACCAAAAGTTGTGGTCCTCGATGAGTTTAAAGTGCTTTCTGCTAAAAATAAGTTCTGGAATGTTTACTACAGTATTTTTGTGGAAGAGTTTATCGGAAGTTCAGTTAATTCTGAGAAATGCATTATCAAAAACCCTGAAGCGGTAAGAATTCTATTTGATTCTACGGATTCCTATAAGGAGTTTGAAGTGTTTACAACAGAGCCTCTGGTTATACACAATGAGGCATTGGGCTATAAATTGAACTATGATTTAATCTTCTTTAAGTCTAAGGCAGGTGTAATTAGATATGTTGGGAAGACCAATTTTGACGCCCTCAGCCCGGAAGAAACTAAAGGTCACAGAAGGTGGAAAAAGAAAAGATACCATGCATATACTGGTTCTTTAAGGCATTTTATTCAGGCAGAAATGTCTGATGAATTGAAACAGAACAAATTCCGTACTCAGATTGTTGATGAGGTGCCGGAGTTGGTAGAATTAAAATATTACCCTGCGAATCTAAAATCGAAAGAAATGATTCGCTTAAAAAATATATGTGAAAGTTTGCCCGTTGGAAAATACATACAAGTTTTGCACGGCAGTGACAAAATAAGTTATATTGGTAAACTTGATACCACAATCAATCGAGAGTATATGAGATTTGATGAATATTTTGATTTGAGTGATGGTATTATGGTTTACGGATATTGGTCAAAACAAAGATTGGCAGATGCATTACCTTTGAGTTTTTATTTATCTTTAGAAGAATAAAAAAAAACTATAGGGTAATTCACTTTTGAGCTGTTTAAGAGTTGAATCAATAAAAGAAATGGAAGTTCAAGAATTATTAGCGAAATACTTCTCTGGAAATGTTAGTTCCGAAGAGCGGTCAACTGTAGAAAGTTGGAGGGAGGAAAGTGCAGAACACGAGCTAGAATTTATTGAATTTAAGCATGCATGGTCTCTTTCCAATGTTGAAAGGTTTAATGCGCCTTCTGCCTTTAGTAAAATTGAGAGCAAGCTTGATGTATCTGAAAAACCATTAGCGAAATCAAGAAGCCTTACGTCTACTATTTTAAGAGTTGCTGCAGTTATCACTTTAATCGCAGCTGCCTCCTATGTTGTTTATCTGAATATTCAGCCTTCAGTGTCAGAAGAGGTGGTTGCTGACAATAAAATTGATGCAACTTTACCGGTTGCAAAGGAAGAGCTTTTGTTAGATGGTTCGAAAATTGTTCTTGGTATTGGAGCGAAGGTTGAAACATTGACTGATTTTAATACTGCTGATACCAGAGAAGTTAGATTGACAGGTAAAGGATATTTTGATATTGCCAGAGACGAGTCCAAGCCATTCATCATATATACGGAAAACGCAAGAGTTGAGGTCTTGGGAACATCCTTTGTTGTAGATAATTCAAGTGATAAAACTCAAATTACCGTAGAATCCGGTCTTGTAAGCATATCCAGAAATGATAATCCAGGAAGTGTTCAATTGAACCCGGGTGAAGTTGGATTAATACGAGACTCTGCTGCAGGAATTGTGAAGCACAAGAATGATAATGACAACTATCTGGCTTGGAAAACTGGTGTTTTATATTTCAAGGACACTAACCTTGAAGAAGTGGCTTCTTTACTTAATGAAGTATACGGTATGAATGTTAAGTTTGATAACCCTTCCGTAAAGAGTTGTAAGATTACTGCTACTTTCAATAACAGAGATGGTAGTGAAATTCTTGAGATTGTTGGAAGGACATTCAACCTTGAAATCGTGCAAGAAGGCAACAAAAGCACAATTAAAGGAGCTGGTTGCTAGACCTGATTCAGTTTTTCCCTAATTTTTGACAATAGCATTTTATCATTATCAGGATTCGTTTTGATCTCCAGAACCTTTGGTTTATCGGATGGGATGTAGAATGATGTTAGAATCTGTTGTAATTCGTTTTCATTTTGCGCGTGAAAATATTGATAGCCAAACTCTTCGGATAACTTTCTTGCGGTCAGGGATTGGTTAGTCACAAAAAACTCTTCCAGTTCAGGTTGATCTCCGGGACCTTTAATCATTTTGAATATACCTCCACCATGATTATTTAATACAATAACACGGAGCTTACTAGGATTATAGTTATTCCAAAAGGCATTCCGGTCATAAAAGAACGCCATGTCGCCAGTAATGAGGGTTATAATCTCATTATGTGTAAGTGAAAACCCGTATGCTGTACTATTGCTGCCGTCAATTCCGCTGGTCCCACGGTTTGAGTAAATATGAATAGGCTTCTTCTTGATTCCTATGAAATTTGCATAACGCACAGACATGCTATTTGCCAGATGTAATATTGAATTGTCTGGTAGTCTGTTTAATACTGATTTTACAGCTAATAATTCACCAAACGATGTGTTTTTAGAGGAGGCCTCAATTGTTTTAGCAGCATTGGAATCAATCAATTTCCAGGATTGCAAATAGTTAACCCTCATTTGTTTTTGAAAATCATCTGAAAACTCATTCAATTGATTGGCCATCATTCTAATCGTTGCTGCCGGATCAGCTTTTATTATTTTCGTCAATGATTGGAACGTGTCTGCTACATCTCCACTTTGCTGAATGTGCCAATGATGCTTTGGTTTATACTTTCTCAGGAATAATTTAAGATGTTTTGAAATCACCGACTTACCTGTGGTTATTAGTAATTCTGGGCGTAAAGATTCAGCAACTTCTTCCTTTATATTATTCAAGAAAAGATCCTGATGCATTACTGCATTGTCTAATTGTTGCATATTGCTAATGATATCAGCAACTACAGGAAATGAGTCAGAATTTAGGCTTGCTTCCAAAGACTCATCATAGTCTGTCTGACCAATAACAGCTAATATCTTTGAAAAGCCCTTGATTGTCTCAATCTCGCTAACTTTTACAGTATCAATATTTTTTGGGCTTTCAATGATCCTAATATCATTGGAGTAGCTTAATTCCTCATCTGCTTCGGGATAAAATGGTTCCCTTAATGGAATATTTATATGTACTGGTCCTTTTGGGAATTCATTACAGCAATTGATTGCTTCATTCAGTATTCTATTGACATGCCAATAAGTCTCATTAGCCTCATATTGATCAGGGAGCTGATATGATTTCTTTACATGTTGACCGTAGATATTTGTTTGTCTTATCGTTTGACCGTCAAGTTGATCAGTCCATTCTGTAGGTCGATCCGCAGTAAGGATGATTAAAGGGATATGCTGGAAATATGCCTCTGCCACCGCAGGAGCGTAGTTGTATGCTGCTGATCCGGAGGTACAAACCAATACTGTTGGCGATTTAGTACTTTGTGACATTCCAATAGCCTGAAAAGCTGCTGACCTTTCATCTGAAAATGTCCAGCTCTTTATCTTCTTGTTACGGGCAAAGGAAATTGTTAAGGGTGCACACCTGGAACCTGGTGAAAGAACAGCATTTTCGACACCTTTTAGTGCACAGATTTCTGAAATATCATGAATCGCCTGGATGACCATAGATTAACCTAAAATATTCAATAATGTACGGAATTTTAGTTCAGTTTCCTGGTATTCTTTTTCAGGAATAGAGTCATCAGTCACTCCAGCTCCTGCATACAAGATCCCCTTGTTACCAATGATTTGCATACACCTGAGATTTACGAATATATTGGTTTTGCTATCGATATTGACTGGTCCCAGGTACCCGGCAAACAACTGTCGATCATATCCTTCATTTTCCATTAAAAACTGAAGACTTGGCTCCAAAGGCATTCCGCAAACTGCAGATGTCGGATGTAGCAAGTCAAGCATCACCGAACCTAGTAGCGGAAAGTTCGTTTCTTCCATATCGACCTGATAAGTAGTTTTTAAATGGGCTAAGTTCCCGGCTTTAACAGTTTTTGGGCCTCTTTCTTCAAACTCTCTCAAGCGGATTTTTTTGAAACTATTGATGATATATCTGGAAACCATTGCCTGTTCTTCTATTTCCTTCTGAGTCCAGGCTATTTCTGAAAGGTGAGTAGATTCTCCCAGTTTTTGGGTTCCGGCCAGAGCTACCGTCTTGAATGACTTCTGGTCATGTATTTCAATCAGTAATTCCGGAGTAGCGGCCATCCAGGTACCTACTGCTGGACTTGATAATAGGTAGCAAAATGCACCTTCATAAGCGTTCCTGATTTCCAGTAATTTTTCTACGGCATTGAAATCTGTGTCAAGATCAATTTCCTTAGTTCTGGAGGGTACGAACTTTTCAAATTTTCTATCATTGATTTGTTGGATACCCAATTTGACCATTTCCTGAAAGTTTGGTTCCATTTCAGTGAAATTTCCATTGGCATGTAGACTAGTATTTCCAGCTTCATTTGAAATAGATTCAATTAATTGAATAGCTTTTTCGTAACTAGCGTCCTTTAAAGTTGGTTCAATTTTGATAGTTTCATCTTCAGCAGTGAAAAGGATATCGGCATTCAAATAATTAGTTTCTTTTCCCTGGTCATTGTTAAAAGGTGAGATTATAAACCCAGGATTAGTCGTTTCAAGTTCAACTTTGCCTTTTTGTATTTCTGATCCAAGATCAATAATTAAATTGAAATCCTTTTGTTGCGGCAAGCTCCAAAGAGCAACTGAATATTGATGTTCAATGGCTAAATAGAATAACCTACTAATTTTATCCTCTTTTGATAGAGCTTGAAATTTTGTATCTGCAATTGGGAAAATATTCATCTTCTATCCATTATGGCAAGTGTAATTCTACTTACACATACCAATTCATCATTGTCATTTACAATTCTTATTTCCCATACATGTGTATTTCTACCAGTATGAATAGGGGTGGCTGTACCATATACAAACCCTTCCCTTGCGCTCTTTATGTGATTGGCATTTATCTCCAGGCCCACTGCAAAATGTGTGTTAGGGTTCAAACATGCGGTTGAGGCTATGCTTCCTAGTGTTTCTGCCAAAGCAACAGATGCTCCACCATGCAACAGGCCCAGGGGTTGTTTTGTTCGGTGGTCTACTGGCATTTTTCCTTTTATGAAATTATTACCAATTTCATAAATTTCAATACCAAGGTGCTCAACCATGCATCCTTTTGAAAAGTTATTGATATTTTCGAGCGAGAAATCAGGGTGGAACATTGAGTTAGTTTAAATACCTAGCAAACAAAAAAAGAATTGTGTTGAAAACCAAGAATTTACTAATAGTACGACACGGTCAGACAGATTACAATAAAAAAGGAATGGTTCAGGGTAGTGGTATAGATGCCTCGCTCAATGATGCAGGAAGAAAACAGGCAAAAAAATTCTACAAGGCGTATAAAGACTATGGCTTTGATAAATTATACATCTCGGAACTAAAAAGAACCTACGAATCAGCTGAGTCCTTCATAAAGGATGGTCTGGAATATGATAAGCTCAAAGGGCTTAATGAAATTAGTTGGGGAGAGAAGGAGGGACAGCCATTTTCGCAGAATACTCATAGCGACTATAAAGATATGATTCAGGCATGGCAAAACGGGGAATTAGATCATAAAATCAAGAAAGGGGAATCACCTTTGGAAGTTATGGTAAGACAGAAGCAGGCAATGGACATTATCATGTCAAATGAAAAGGAAGAAAATGTATTGATTCTAATGCATGGTAGGGCTATGAGAATCTTGGTTTGTTGGCTTTTAAATCATGATTTAAGGTACATGGATATGTTTACACATGAAAATCTGTGTTTGTATCATATTACGTACAATAGGGCTGGTTTTCAAGCCAAATTACTGGATGATAGATCGCACCTTAGCTGAAGTTCATCATAAAGTCTACTAGATTAACACTACGTTCGAGTGCTAATTTCTTTCTTAGACGATATCTACCAATCTCAACACCTCTGGGCGAAATGTGCATAAGACTTGCAATTTCCTTAGTGGTCATGTTCATTCTGAGATATGCACTAAGCTTAATCTCCTGAGGTGTTAAATCAGGATGCTCTTCTCTTAGTTTTGCGGTAAAACCGTGGTGTACTTCATCAAAATGACCTTCAAACTGTTTCCAGTCCTCGGCCTCATTTGTGTTTTTCTCAATATCCTTAATGATCTTGCTTAGATCCGCTGCAGAACCATTTTTCTTTTTGACAATATGGGCCAAACTGGCCTTTATCTCATGGATGAACTCATTTTTGTTAATTATGTACATTGTAGCACTGGCCAACTCCTGATTTTTATGTTTGATCTCACCCTGAAGCTTCTGTGTTTTCAGATTTGTGATTTCTTCCTCGGATTTCTTGGTTACCTCATGTATTTGAGAGTCTTTTTGTTGCAACTGTTCCTTTTGCTGCAACTCCATCGCTATTTTATCCTTTTTGTGTTTCTTGTCTAGTCCTGCTAAAGAAATCCCGAATACACCTATGAAAACTACCACGTACAGTACATAGGCAGCAATAGATCGGTACCATGGAGCGTCTATGCTGAATGAATATTCTGCAACCTGACTAACCTTTCCATAAATGTTTTTGGCACGTAGCTGAAAAGTGTATTTGCCCTCATGCAAGTTTGTATACTCTTTGGAATTTTCAGCAGACCATTCGGACCACTTATCATTAAACCCTTCAAGTTTGTAACTGTATTCATTTTTGAGACCATCAAAATAAGGAGTGCTGTAAGAGAACTTAATATTATTTAGGCTATATGGGAGGGTAGGAGACAGTTCTTCTTCCTGAGATGCAACAATTAGTCCATTTACATCAGTGTGGTTTCCACCAAATATAAGGCTGTCCTTTTGCCCACTAACTCTTACCTGTCTAATATATGTTTCGTATTGCTCAGGCAAAGCCTTGGAAACTGTAGGGTTGTAATGTATGAAGCCATCTTTTGCTCCGATAAGTACATTTTGTAAGTCAATACAATGGATGTTTTGAAGGTCATCATTTAGCAGGTGGTTTACCTTTTTGAATAGATTTACTTCCTTGACGAACGTATTGTTATTGTTTTTGGAGAGTTTTCCAATCTTGTTGTCAGCGATGAAGTATATATTGCCCATAATGTCCTCTTTCAACTGCCCTACGTAATTCTCCTCTTGAAACATTTGGTCGAGCTTAGTATGTACAATAAATGAATCTAATTCAGTAGAATACGTATAGATTCCATCCTGGCTTCCAAACACTAATTGTCCTTGAATTTTAAATACATTAATCAATATATCAGCAGGGAATCCATTTTTCGAATTGTAGAAGTCGATTTCCTTGATTCCTTTATCCTCAAATCTTATTTTATAAGCTCCTTTATATCCGTGGGTCATCCACACATTCCCGGTTCCATCCTGTTCTATTACTCTGGAAGATTCACTAAAACCGCCCACATGACCTTGAAGCGTTTGTTTCCCATTTCGCTCCTGGTAATAATTAAACCCAAAATATGTTCCTTCAATAAGTGTATTGGGTAGATTATTTGGAGTAAAAAACTTCCAGGACCCAGTTACATCTGATATTTGATAGGCAATCTGATCGTCTATGATGAATGCGCCATCATGATGGGACATTATTAGGTCATTGCCTATAACTTCAATGTTATTTACATGACCCCTGGAGCCTTCAATGAATGAAAATGGATTGTTTGAATTGTTCTCCTGAGAAGTTTGAAATAGTCCGTTTGAAGTTCCTAAATACAGGTTTTTACCATGAATTGCGGCTGCATAACCTATTCCTTGCAATCCTAGATCTTCATTAATATGTGTAAAAGGTGAACCTCTCTCGATATATGAGATTCCATCATTCATCCCTACCCATAAATTGCTGAAGTTGTCTTCATAAACACAATTTATAGTTCTGTTATTAAGTCCTCTGTTCACTGTGAAGTTATCAATCACATTTCCGTCTGAACTTAAAATCACTAAACCGCTGTTTTGAGTACCCAAAGCAATATTCCCGTCATTTAGAATGCTGGCGGTATTTACTAAAGCTTGTTCGATAAAATTGGATGCCGGAAACTTCCATTTTTCTATGCCATGCTCATCGTAGAGGAAAAAGTCTCCATCATATGTGATGATGAGCATTCTATTATTGGTGTAGGGGAGAACAGCTCTAACATTTCTACCTTTCAAATGATCCGCCAATACAACAAGCTGACGATTTTTTATGGTGATAATTCCTCTTTCCGTATCGGTCAGTATAAGTCTCGAAGTGCTTTGTTCGGGCAGCATGAAATTTTCGCCAGAAGAAAGGACAGAAAACTTGTCATCCTTATAAATAAATAAATGAATGCTGGTTCCAAAAATGATTCCTGAAGAGGTTTCGTAGATTTTCCAAACGTCATCAAAGTTTCTGAACTCTTCTGGGATTTCACTTACAAGTGATTTGAATTTAAGTTGTCCATTTTCATCTGGAATCAAATACCCTAAAATCGATTGGCCCCCTACATATACTCGTCCATCTTCCGCAACATGGACGGATCTTAATTTTGTGCTGTTATCGATATTATATAGTTGCCACTCATGGCCATCAAATTCAAGTAATCCAAAATTATTTGCTAAATAAATGAAGCCTCTTTTGTCTTGAGTAATATCCCAATTCTGAATTCCGCCTTGATAATCATCGGTACTAAAATTTGTTATAAACGGCATGCCTTTAAAAGCATGTTGTGCTGATAATGTGCCAGGAATCAACACAACAGCCATTACAACAGCAAATTGAATTTTTTTAATAAAAGATATGGATATAGGCTTATTCACTTGAAAGTTGCTTAGAAATTGAATGTGAAATTGTTTTTCACACTGAAGTAATTTAAAAATACCTCAAATAGCCTTTAAAGGCAAGTTTTTATACTGATTGATGTATTATTGATGTATTTATTTTTCTCTCATGTTGAGTTATTGATGTAGATGAATATTAGTGATGTAGGGTTTACTCCAATACCTTTAAAATCTCAATAAATCACGTAAATCGATTGGATTTATTCAAAATAAGAAGATTTCAATCGTTTGTGATTTAGAAAATTACAAAATCTCAGTAGGAAAGTATTCCAATCTAATTAACCAATGTAAAATATGAAGAGATTATTACTGTTTATTGCACTTTTTCAAGTATGCTCCTTTGCATTACTTGCGCAGGGTGTTACAGTCACAGGGACGGTCACTGATGAGTCAGGTGAGACAGTGCCAGGTGCTACTGTACTACTAAAAGGTACCAGCACAGGTACTGTGACCGATATAGAAGGAAATTATTCTTTATCGGTGAACGATGTAAATAATGATGTGCTTGTCATATCATTTATCGGTTATCAAACAATGGAGGTTCCGGTAGCAGGTCAGACGGCACTTGATGTGATTATGCAAACTGACGTAACTGAATTAGAAGAGATTGTTGTAGTAGGGTACGGTGTTCAGAAGAAGAAAGTGGTAACCGGAGCAATCGCAAAGATTGATGCTGATGACATTAAGGGTTTTAACGTTCCCAGAGTGGAGCAGGCTCTGCAAGGTCAGGTATCAGGTGTGATTGTAAGTTCTGGTTCGGGTCAGCCTGGTTCAAATCAGACTATCCTTATCAGAGGAGTAAGTACTAACGGTGATAACTCACCTTTGTATTTAGTTGATGGACTTGTTACTGACAACATTGCCAACCTGAACCCATCAGATATTAAATCTGTAGAGGTACTGAAAGACGCTGCATCAACTGCTATTTATGGAGCAAGAGGTGCAAATGGTGTAATAATAGTAACAACAAAAAAAGGTGCAGTAGGTAAACCGACATTTTCTTATGACGGTTTCGTTTCTTCAGCTTCTCCATGGAGGCTTCCAACAATGATGAACTCTGAGGAGTATGTTTCAGCAATTGAGGATAAAATATTAAACGCTGGACTTACATTGCCAGATAACTTCCCGACTACCGCTGAAATCACAAATAGCACAGACTGGATGGATGAATTAGTTGAGCCGGCAGTCACTCATAATCATCAGTTTTCCGCATCAAAAAGTACTGAGGGTGGAAGTGTTTACTTCTCAGTTGGTTACTTTGATCAGGAAGGTGTAATTGGTGGTGATAAATCCAACTACAGAAGATACAATGCAAGATTGAATTCTGACTACAAGTTCAACGATGCAATTACAATCGGTCAGACCCTTTCAGTTTTACACGATGAAAGACAATCTATCCCGGAAAATAATGCATTTGGCTCACCGTTAGCAGATGCATTCAATTATGATCCGCTAACTCCAATTACTAGCGACACTGCAAAATTTGGGTTTGAACAATCACCTTGGGTAGAAAAGGAATATATCAATCCATTCAATAGAATTGCAATTCAAAATTACGAAGCTCAGACAAACAGAGCTCAAGGAAATGTATATCTAACAGTTTCTCCAATTGAAGGACTTACTTTGAAATCTGATTTTGGGCTTGATTACAGCTTTAGCAATCAAAGTTCATTCACTCCTTCATACTATTTCAGAAATACTTTTCAGAATCCAATAAATGATGTATTCAGAGAGAACAGTCAGGCTGGTTTCTGGAGGTGGGAGAACTACGCTTCCTATACCAAAAAAATTAATCAGCATAATGCTTCAATCGTCGTTGGTACAAGTAGAAGAAAAGAGTCTTCCAGGTGGGAGGGATCCACTACAGGTAGTATCCCATTGGAAGTGGAAGATGATCCAAACTGGTGGTACTTATCAGCAGGACAGGATTCGCTTGATCTGACTTACGGAGCAGCAGCACCAGTAAGATCGTTGATCAGTTACTTCGCAAGACTTCAATACGATTTCAAAGAGACTTACCTATTTACAGCTACATTCAGAAGAGATGGTTCTTCCAAGTTTGGTCCAAATAACAGATACGGAAACTTCCCATCATTCTCTGCAGGGTGGATAGTGTCTAATGAGGGTTTTTGGGATGTTCCAGTTGTAGATTTCTTCAAATTAAGAGCAAGCTGGGGTAGAAACGGTAACGATAGAATTGGTGATCTTCAATTTAGCGCACGGGTTACACCAGGCGGTAGAGTCTATGCATTTGGAGAACCTAATACAACAGTCTTCTTTGGTGTTTCACCTGTACAGATTTCTAATCCAAACATACAGTGGGAAGAAAGTGAACAACTTGATATAGGGTTTGAAGCGCACTTGTGGAAGAGCAAAGTGACTGTTGAATTCGATTATTACAATAAGGAAACAATCGGCCTACTGGCAACTTCTTTTGTTCCTGATATTGCAGGTAATGATCCTCCAATAGCGAATATTGGATCGGTATTGAACTCTGGATACGAAATGTCCATCTCTTATCGTGAATCTTTTGGGAATGTAAACTTCGGAGCAACCTTTAACGCATCCACTTTCAACAACGAAGTGACAGATGTAAATGGTGCTCAAGGAGTCCAGAATGGTTATTCATGGCCGGTAAGAAACCAAACTATCACTAACATGGAAGTTGGACAACCGATAGGTCAATTCCTTGGATACACTACACTTGGAATCTTTAGAACTCAGAATGATGTCTTTGCACACATTGGTCCTAATGGACTACCACTGCAACCAAATGCAGCTCCTGGTGACTTGATTTTCGCAGACCTGAATAATGATGGTGTTATAGATGCAGGTGACATTGGAAACATTGGGAAACCTTGGCCAGACTTCATTCTTGGATTGAACCTAAATGCAGATTACAAAGGGTTTGATGTGAGAATGCTATTGACAGCAAACATTGGTAACGACATCTACAAAACTTACGAAAGACAAGATGTTCTTTACAACAACTTCCAGGATACATGGTTAGATCGAGTTACTGAAGATAACCCAAATGGATCTTACCCAAGGCTTATCGCTTCTGACCCGAATGGTAATCAAAGACCTTCAGATTTCTATGTGGAAGACGCATCTTTCATGAGAATCAAAAACCTTCAGGTAGGATATACAATCCCTAACACTCTTGCTGAATCATTGAAAATTCAAAGACTTAGAGTGTACATGGCTTTCGATAATATCCTAACGCTAACAGGTTACACTGGATTTGATCCGGAAATTGGTACTTCAGGATGGATCCTTGATACAGGAATCGATAAAGGGTTCTACCCACAAAACAGATCAATTGGTGCAGGTATCAACCTTACATTTTAACGAGTAAAATCATGAAGAAAAATTTAAAATATCTATTAATGGTCTTGCCGATATTGTGGGCTACATCATCGTGCAACGACGATTTTCTTGAAGCAGAACCAGTAGTTGAACAACTAGAGGATAATTACTACCAAACTGACGAACAAGTATTCTTAGCGTTGGTAGCAGCATATGATCCAATAGGATGGACAATTCATGGAGGATACTGGATTTCTCCAATCATGTTTGGAGAAATCAGATCAGATAATGCAAATGCCGGTGGTGATAACACTGATACGGATCAGCCTGGATGGCAGGAATTTGATGACTTCAGAAATACTGTTGATACGAACGAATCAAGATGGATCTGGCACAAAAACTACTTCGGTATTTATAGAACTAATCTTGTTATCAATAATGTTGAATTCACTTCAGGCGCTGTAGCAAGGTATCAGGCTGAAGCGAAATTCTTAAGAGCTTACTATCACTTTGATTTATTCAGACACTATGGTCCGGTACCAGTGGTGACTGAAGTATTAGCAAGTGAAGAAGAATACCTACAGTCGAGAAATACAATGACTGAAGTGTTCAATCAAATCACCACGGATTTGATGGAAGCAATTCCAGATTTACCTCAGGTATTGACAACTTCTGAAGGCGGAAGAGTAAGCAGAGGTGCAGCCCAGGCTATGTTAGGTAAAGTTTACCTGTATTGGGCTGATATGGCTAATGATGATCAGGCGACATTTGATTTAGCCGCTGCTCAACTTCAGGCTGTTGTGGATGGTGGTCAGTATGATCTTTTAGATGATTACGACGAACTATTCCAGTTTGAAGTAGCTAACTCAGTAGAATCTGTATTTGAAATTCAGCACACTAACCAGCATCCTTCTGATTGGGGATGGACTACAGGTGTTGAAGGAAATGCAGTAATCCAACTATGCGGTGTAAGAGGAATGTGCTCTGATCACCCTGAATATGAAGAAGGATGGGGATTCATGATGGTTACTCAGGACTTGGTTGATGCTTACCTTCCAGATGATATGTACAGATTTGATGCTGCTATCATGGATGGTCCGGAAATCGCTTCTGAAGCGGGAGGATGCAGCCAGCCAGTTGATATCAACCAGCATAACCCACAAGATTACACTGGTTACTTCCAGGAAAAACACAGAAACTTCAAAGCGTACACAGCTCCAGTAGGTGGTGACGACAATCTGGTAAAACATGGTAATGAATATGTTATCAGATATGCTGATGTTTTATTGATGCTTGCTGAAGCATTACACAGAGGATCAGGATCTGATGCACAGGCAATGGCTTACATCGATCAGGTTAGAGAGCGTGCAGCCGGACCTGGTGATAACACTGGTGCATTCAGAACTGCAAGTGATCTTATGACTGATGAAGGTTGGTCATTACTAGATGTAATCTGGTACGAAAGAAGAATTGAATTAGCACTTGAAGGTGATAGATGGTACGATCTAGTAAGATCAGGCAGAGCAGATGCAGGCCTTTTTGCTGGAGATCCAATAAGAAGCGGAAATTTCACAGCCGATGATATTTGGATTCCTATCGGTCAGAGAGAAATCGATGCTACTGATCAAACACTTTCAGCTTACCCAGACGCAAGTCTGTTCCAATAGAAAAAAATCAATTTGTATAACCAATAATTTATTTTAAATATGTTAAGACTTACAACTTCTAAACTAAGAGCAAGTCTTCTGGCTTTCGCTGGATTGTCTCTGGTTTTCTTATGGTCATGCGGCGATGATGAGCCAGGAACTGATGAGGTTCTACCAATCGCGAGTTTTCAGTTCGCTGTTGATGAAACTAACTTCTTGCAAGTTACTTTTTCAAACTTTAGCCAAAATGCTACTTCTTACTCTTGGGATTTTGGAGATGGAAACTCTTCTTCGGAAGAAGCTCCGGTTCACACTTACGAAATGACTGGAGATTACACAGTTACTTTAACTGCTACTGATGATGCAGGTGAAGAAAGTATGCAATCTCAATCTATCTCAATCACAGATCCTGATGAGGCGTTGACTTTATTAGCTGGAACAACTTCAAAAACTTGGAAGTTGTTAAGAGACGGAACTTCTATGCTTCTTGCAGCTGATCCTCAGTACTCTCAGATTTACTGGACTGGTACTTCAAATGACGGTCAGAGACCATGTCTATATGATGATGAATTTACTTTCGGCAGAGACGGATCATACACTTACAATGATGCAGGAACGTTCTGGGCAGAGTTCGGAATATTCAACAACGTAGCTGATTGTGATACTAACGTTACAGGTGAGTCTTGTTTCGAGGTTTCTGCGGCAACTATGGTTAATGCATGTGGTGATGATATTAGCGCTTGGGGTTCTGGTACTCACTCTTACACTTACGATGCTAGCACAGGTAAAATTGACCTAAGCGGTACTGGAGCATGGATTGGTATTCCTAAATTAGGAACTACTGCAGATAACAATATTGTACCACAAAGTGCAGTTCAATTTGATGCAGTTCTTGTAGATGGTGGTGAGTCTGGTGTTGATACATTATTCGCAAGCTTCACTTACGCTGGAACATTCTGGCCAATTACTTACGTATCTTATGATGATGCTTCTTTAGAGCCTGCTTTGGTTACTGAATTCGTACCACCTGCATGTGAGCCTCTAGCGGCTACTTCTCCAACTCAGATTTCTCACACTTTCGCTTCAAATGAGACTGATCAGTGGACATTATTGCAACCAATTACTTCTGGTGCTACTCTTACTTTAGGAGTTGATGATCCTACAGATGCTGCTGCAACAAAAGTTGGACAGTATACAAGAAACGAAGGTGTTGAATTCCAGGAGTTACAGTTTGCTTTAGATCCTTCTAACGCGATCAACTTCGAGAACCTTAGCACTATCACTATGGATGTTTACATGCCATCTTCTAACGACTACTCAGGTGCTTTAACTGATAACGTATTTGTTGGATTTGGTGCTACTACTTGTCCTCCAAACTGGTGGGAAGATCAGCACGAGTATCAGGAATTAGAAGTTGCGAAAGATCAGTGGGTAACTATCACTTTTGATCTTACTGCTCCAGCTTATGTTGCTGTTCCTGACAATGGTGCAACTGTGAAAGATAGAAATGATATGGATATGATTTATATCGCTATTGGTGGTGGAGGTCACACTGTAGGAGGTGAATTCTATATCAGAAACTTCAGTATACAATAAATTAATTAAATTAGGGCTAACCAACTTTGGTTGGCCCTCCTTATATCCTTGTACTATTTATTGGCTATAGATATGAAATTAAAATTAACAGTACTACTTGTAATTATCGCTTTCTTATCTGGTTGTGGAGATGACGAACCAGGAAATGGAGAATTATCGCAATTATCAATTTTTGATGTTGCAGTAATTGAAGAATCAGGTGAAGCAACTGTTAATTTAAGGTTGTCTTCTGAATCAGTAGATCAGGTAACAGTTACGTACAATACTGTTGATGGTACTGCAACAGCAGGTGAAGATTATACTGCTGCTGAAAATGCTACAATTTCTTTCGCACCTGGTGAGACTTCAAAAGACATAGTAATATCTATTACCGATGATGAGGATGCAGAATTTGATGAAACATTTGATGTTGTTTTGTCAAACCCCGAAAATGTAATCATTGCCGACAATACAGGTACTGTTACAATTGTCAACAGAGATGAAGGAGATCCATTCAATCAAACTATTCCTGAAGAGGGATATGAAACGCCAGAAAGTTATTCAGGTATGACACTTGTCTGGAGAGATGAATTTGATGAATTGAATCTTGACGATTGGACTTTTGAGATAGGAACAGGTAGTAATGGATGGGGAAACAATGAATTACAATATTATAGAGAAGAAAATACATCTATACTTGATGGACATCTTGTAATAGAAGCCAGAAGAGAATCTTTTGGTGGTAGAGCCTATACATCATCCAGGATGATAACCCAAAACAAACAGACCTTCCAATATGGTCGAATAGATATTAGAGCTGCTCTTCCTGAGGGACAAGGATTGTGGCCTGCTTTATGGATGCTAGGTTCTAATTTTTCAACAGTAGGGTGGCCGGATTGCGGTGAAATAGATATCATGGAAATGATTGGAGGAAGTGGTAGAGAAAGTACGGTTCACGGAACTGTGCATTGGGATAATAACGGTTCTTACGCCTCATTCGGTGGTGAAAGAACGGTAACAGGATCAACACTTCACGAAGCATTTCATGTGTACACCATTATTTGGGACGCGAATCAAATCAGATGGCTAATTGATGATGTACAGTATCATGTTATTGATATTACACCAGCTGCTTTGAGCGAGTTTAGACAAGATTACTTTTTTATATTTAATGTGGCCGTAGGGGGTAACTGGCCAGGAAGTCCCGATGGGACAACAACGTTTCCACAACGAATGTATGTGGATTATGTAAGGGTATTTCAAGACACTAATTAGAAAGGCGACTTTCAACTAAGGGTAAATATCATATGAAGGTTTCAAGCTACGTCATTTTGCTTGCTGGATCTATATTGTTCGGTGCGTCCATACAAAACATGGAACCTGAGCTGGTTTGGAGTGAAGAGTTCAGCTATGAGGGATTGCCAGATTCCGACAAGTGGAGCTATAATGTTGGTGGCCATGGGTGGGGCAACAACGAACTTCAATACTATACTGAGAAGAGATCTGACAATGCACGGGTAGAAGATGGCAAGCTAATCATAACAGCTAACAAAGAATCCTTCAAGAATAAAGAGTACACCAGCGCTCGATTAATCACGAAAAACAAAGGAGACTGGAAATATGGCAAAATTGAGGTTAGGGCAAAGCTGCCAGATGGCTTGGGTACTTGGCCTGCCATATGGATGCTTCCAACATTGGATAGGGGACTAGATTGGCCTAAAGATGGAGAAATAGACATCATGGAACATGTAGGCTATAATCTGGGAACAGTTTACGGAACTATCCATACCAAAAAATATAATCACATGATTGGGACTCAAAAATCTGATAGTGTTTACATCGAAGATTTACACGAGAACTTTCATGTTTATTCCATTGATTGGGATGAAAAGCAAATTACATGGTCGGTAGATAATGAAGAATATTTAACCCTGTTCAAAGAAAATGAAGATGAACTGGGGTGGCCTTTTGATAAGGAATTTCACCTTATTTTGAACCTGGCTGTCGGTGGCAACTGGGGTGGTAAAATGGGAGTGGATGAAGACATTTGGCCAAAACAACTTGAAGTAGACTATGTAAGGGTCTACCAATAAATCGAAAATGTAGTTATGAGGAAATCACAAGGATTTTTGTATCGAATAGCCCTAACTGTAGCATTAGGTGGATTTTTAATGGGCTTTGATGCTTCTGTAATTTCAGGAGTAAACAAATTTATCACCATTGAATTCGATTTAACGGATATCGAATTGGGTTGGGCAGTTAGTTCTCTAACCTTAATCGCAACATTTGCAATGTTTGTTGCTGGTCCGATATCTGATGCATTTGGAAGAAGGACTATTCTTAAATATGCTGCAATTCTTTATGCAATTTCTGCAATTGGTTCTGCATTGGCCCCAAGCTTCTTATTTCTCGTAATCGCCAGGATGATTGGAGGAATTGGTGTGGGAGTTAGCTTGATCCTTGCTCCAATGTATATAGCAGAAGTAGCGCCAGCAGAGAAAAGAGGGCAACTTGTTTCCTTCAATCAACTCAATATTGTACTGGGAATTTCAGTAGCGTTCTTCACTAATTATTTGATACTGCAATGGGGGCAGTCAGATGCTGAATGGGCTAAATCATTGGGCTTAGGTGAGTACAATTGGAGATGGATGCTGGGACTGGAAGCTATTCCTGCAATTCTTTACTTCTTTGGACTACTATTTGTGCCAAGAAGTCCAAGATGGCTAATTATGAAGGGACATTTGGAGGAAGCTAAGTCTACCTTGGTTAAAATTTCCAGTGAAGATCCTGAAAGCCAGGTTGCAGAAGTACAGGCAGGTATAGAAGATGATGCTCAGAAGACCAAGGTGCCTGTTGCTGAGGTGTTTAAGCCAGCAATGCGATTAGTCCTAACAATCGCAGTTGTAGTGGCTGTACTTCAACAAATTACTGGGATTAATGCGGTGTTCTTTTATGCTCCAATGATCTTTGAGCAATCAGGAATTGGAACAGATGCCTCATTTGCATTAGCTATTTATGTTGGTGTAATCAATTTGGTCTTCACAGTAATTGCCATCTTGTTTATAGACAAGTTTGGAAGGAAACCATTACTAAGCACAGGGGTTGCGGGTATTGCAATTGCTATGTTTCTTCTGGCATACGGTTTCGGTTCAGCAACTTATAAATTAACAGATGAGTCAGTTGCGAATCTTCCAGCTGAGCTTGATAGAAATAAGATCTCATTATTAGTAAATACTAATTTCGAGAATGATGTAGCATTCAAAGAAGCAGTCTACAATTCTCTTGGTGAAGATGAAGCCAAGCTATACGAAAGTGATCTACTCAAAGCTGCAATCAGCATGAACCCAACTCTAATCTTGGTCGGTATACTTGGGTTTGTAGCGTCATTTGCATTTTCAATAGGACCTATCATGTGGGTGCTATTCTCAGAATTATTCCCTCTGAAAGTCAAGGGAGTAGCAATATCTCTCGCAGGTACAGTCAATTCGGCTGTTAGCTTTTTAGTACAACTGGTTTTTCCATGGGAATTATCAGTTTTTGGAAGCAGTCTAACATTCCTGATATACGGAATATTTGCTGCTGCAGGGTTCTTCTTCGTGGTATGGGTAATTCCTGAAACAAAAGGGAAATCACTTGAAGAGCTAGAAAAGATTTTGGTAAAGTAAACAATAGTTGACAATGAAAAATTACATATCTCGGGTAACATTTTTAATACTCATTGTATTCGCAGTTTCTTGCGATTCCAATAACAATACCTCCGACCAGGGGCCACAGGATTTATCTCAAAAATCGGAAATAGAAATTTTGGCTTCAAGCTTCACTAGTACAAGTGATTCCACTTTAACCAATGATGGAGCTACTGTGGCAACTAGTGGCAAAGGGTGGCTTGCATTTGACCTTAATGTATTTCAAACAGGTAGATACCAGGTAGATATAACCGCAAAATCGGGTGCTGATAATTCTAATATATGGATTGAGGATTACGTAGATAATAGAGATGGAAGAAACTATGACATTACGGGAAGGTTAGTATTTTCTTCTTGAGATCAATTCGTGAAATCTAGTAAGTATGGTTCTCCTTTAAATGTTGGGTTACACAAAATCAAACTTCATTATGATGGTGAATTGGATATTGAAAAAATCGAATTAAACCTGATGAGAGAACAGCAAGTTACACCCCAAACATTGACTCAATCAATGGAAGGAACTGAGTGGGAAGTTGTTTGGTCAGATGAGTTTGATGGAACTGCTATCGATACAGATAAATGGTTATTCGATATTGGTGACTGGGGTTGGGGTAATAATGAATTACAATATTACACTGATAATAACGGCACCAATGCAAGAATTGAAGACGGTAAACTAGTAATTGAAGCCACCAAGAATGAGGATGGCAAGACATGGAAATCTGCGAGGCTGACTACAAGAGGCAAAACAAGTTTCCTTTACGGTAAAATAGAATTTAGTGCAATGGTTCCTGCAGGACGTGGAACATGGGCGGCAGGCTGGACATTAGGTGATAGTTATGTAGATGAGAAATCTTGGCCGTATTGTGGTGAGATTGACATCCTTGAAACGGTAGGTTATGAAATGAAAGAAAACGATACTGGAATTGCTCACTCTACTGTACATACTCCTGCGTATTATTTCAAAATCAATAATCAGATTAGTAGCACAATAGATGTACCTAACGTTACTACCGAATTTCATACCTATGCTGTGGAATGGACTCCAACCGAAGTAAGAGGATACGTTGATGGTAATCATTACTATACTTACGACAAGAATGCAAACGAACTAGAGTGGCCGTTTGCTCAGCCTCAAAACATTATTTTGAATCTAGCCATGGGTGGTGGCTGGGGAGGAGCCATGGGAATGGATGAATCCCTGACTTCCCAGAAGTTTGTGGTTGATTATGTAAGAGTTTCGCAATTGAAGTAAGCATATGAACAGAATCATCGTCCTAGCCTTTATTCTTTTGACCTTTGGTTGTAAACAGGAAAGTAAAGACTTACAATATACTTTATATCAAACATCCGCAGCTGGAGATAACTTGAAGCAATTAAATGCTCAGAAAGTTGCCGCTGGTACAGAGATGGTACAGGTTGAGATTTTACCTGATCAGAAATTTCAAAGTATTCAAGGTTTTGGCGGAGCTTTTACAGAATCCTCCGCCTACCTTTTGAATCAATTGAGTTCGGATAAACGGGACGAGATTTTGAAGGCTTATTTCAGTGAAAATGGTGCTAATTATAGTCTTACAAGGACTCATATCAATAGTTGTGACTTTTCACTAACCAATTATTCATATGCCCCATTGGAAGGTGATACAGCTTTATCCAGTTTCTCAATTGAGGAGGATAGAGATGATATCATTCCAATGATTAAAGACGCTCAGGCGATTTCCAAAGATGGGTTCAGAGTTGTTTCATCACCATGGACTGCTCCACCCTGGATGAAGGATAATAAAACCTGGTTTGGTGGGAAACTGCTCCCAGAGTATTATGCAACCTGGGCTAAATTCTTTTCCAAGTATATAAAGGCTTATGAAAAGGAGGGAATTCCAATCTGGGCCATAACCGTGGAAAACGAACCTCTTGGTAATGGAGCTAACTGGGAAAGTATGCACTATACACCCTATGAAATGGCTGAATTTATTAAAGAACATCTGGCACCACAATTAAAAAAAGATAGCATTGATGTAAATATTCTTGTTTATGATCAAAACCGGGGAAAAGAAATGGACGAGTGGATTGAGGTACTGCTCAAAGACCCGGAAGTTTTAGAAAATATTTACGGAACAGCAGTGCATTGGTATACCAGTACATACAAGTACTATCCGGAATCACTCAATGATGCACATAATTATGCACC
>JANSWY010000131.1 GCA_024743255.1 bacterium
ATATCTCTAATGATATTCTGTCCCAACCAACCTGATAAATAGGTATGGATATACTGTACAATTGCTGCTGTGAGAAGAAGTGCGACAAGTAAGACAATCATTCTTACCAAGCCCTCATAGTCACCAGAAGCCACTTCATTGTCAATAGTCATTTGAATAATCCAAGGCCTGATTGGACCTAAGATTGCCATTGAAATCGTCAGGAAAACCAGGAAAGTGAACTGACCTTTATATGGCCTGACCCACTTGAGTAGTCTTTTTAATACTTTGAAATCTACAACCTTGCCACTCGGCTTTTCTTTTTCCAATGGAATTATATTTAGTCAGTAAAAATATGGTCGGGATAAACAATGTCATTCAAATATAAACCTT
The DNA here is from genome assembly GCA_024743255.1 of bacterium. Classification (GTDB taxonomy): domain Bacteria; phylum Bacteroidota; class Bacteroidia; order Cytophagales; family Cyclobacteriaceae; genus JANSWY01. The sequence continues at coordinate 373 of JANSWY010000131.1, forward strand.
CTGCTGGTGCTGATCTACTCGCTTTTTTTCGATCTCTGCTTTCTAGAATGCTCTGAAAATCGCTTATTGAAATTTTATGTTCCCCAACATCCAGCAATGTTCCAACCATTGCTCTTACCATACCCCTCAAAAATCTATTCGCTCTAACGCAAAAAAGAAGTTGATCGTTCCCTTTTTGCCATACAGCTTCAACTATATCACAATTGAAATTGTTTACTTCTGTTTTCACTCTGCTGAAACACTCAAAATCTTCCCATTTCAAAAGTAAGGCTGCAGCTTCATTCATAAGATCTAAATCAACCGTTTTCGGAAACTGATAACTGAAGCCTTTCAAGAAAGGATTCTTTTTCTGGTGAATCTTATAATGATACTGACGCGATAACGCATCAAATCTTGTATTGGCTTCTGAAGTTACTTTTCTGATGCTATTCGCAGAAATATCTGGAGGTAGAAGGCCATTGAGTTTATATACAATTTGATCAGGCTCGAGTGAACTGTTTGTATCAAAGTGCACTACCTGCATAGTGGCATGGACTCCCGTGTCAGTTCTTCCGCTACCCATTACCATTATTTCCTCACGGAGAATTGTAGAAAGTGATTTATTCACTACTTCCTGAACAGTAATGGCATTATCCTGTATTTGCCAACCATGATATTTGGTGCCTAAATATGATATGTAAAGGAAGTATCTCAATGTGAACCCAATAGTTTACCAGCGGCAAATTTGATCAGAACTTTCGTATTTGAATTGCCTTATCTCGGATTTCTGATAGAAACTTCCTTTTTTTGCACAAATTTTTCAAAAATGATACAGAGAATTCAATCTATATTTTTGGCGTTGGTAGCAGGGTGTTTAATCGCAATGTCATTTTTTCCACTTTGGTCAAAGGCCGACATGGATGCAAAGGAAAGTGTGAAGCTTACCGCTCAATCAATGATAAAAAATGCGCTTGATGAGACTGGTGCCGAAATTGTAGTTGAAGAAAGAAGTACCATCTTCATCGCGATAGTAGCTCTAATCGCCGCAGGTATCGCCATTTACAGCATTTTCCAATACAAGAACAGATTGACCCAAATGAAACTGGGAGCTCTAAATGCACTTTTAATGGCAGCTACTTTGGGATTGACCTACTGGCAGTCCACCGAAATGACAGGTATGCTCAACAAAGTAACGCATGATAGTCCACTTGTAGGTTTCATGTTGATTGCAGCAGCATTGGTATTCAATCTATCTGCCAACAGATTCATCAGAAAAGATGAGAAGTTGGTGAAAAGTATGGATAGGATAAGGTAAATCCTCAAAACGAAACGTCATTCCTGACTTGATCAGGAATCCCAAATTCGATTAGCACTCAATGAAAATCGTGATTTCTGAATTCGTGAGTGCTGGAAGTAACGGGATTCCGGATATTTTCTCCGTTTCACTATGAAAATCCCGGAATGACGCTACATAATTTTACGTCCCTGCAAATAACTGTCAACCGACAACTGACAACAACCTCTACAAGCACCGAAGCAGCTGCTACCACTCAATCCACTCCAAATTCCAAACTCAAAACTCCCCAACCCTGCCAACCTGTCAGTCATTCACCTTTGGCAAAGACTTTGATATAAGGCTGCTGACATTAATTAATTAACTGTTACTATAAAAATGGCAGAAAAAGGTACGATTTCAATACACACGGAAAACATTTTTCCGATCATTAAGAAATTTCTCTACTCAGATCACGAGATCTTTTTGAGAGAATTGGTATCCAACGCAGTAGATGCTTCTCAGAAAATAAAGAGACTGGCATCCCTTGGGGAGTATAGTGGGGATTTAGGAGACTTAACCATTGAGGTTAGTTTTGATGAGAAGGCAAAAACCATCACTATCAAGGACAAAGGGATAGGGATGACTGCTGATGAAATCAAGAAATATATCAATCAAATTGCATTCTCTGGTGCGACTGAATTTGTAGAGAAATACAAAGACAAAGGAGAAGACCAGCAGATCATTGGTCACTTTGGACTTGGATTCTATTCAGCATTTATGGTTTCTGAGAAAGTAGAAATCAATTCATTATCTCACAAAGAAGGTTCAGAAGCTGCTACCTGGATTTGCGATGGTAGTACAGAGTTTGAAATAAAAGCTTCTGACAAAACTGACAGAGGAACAGAGGTTATCCTTCACATTGCTGAAGATTCTGAAGAGTTCTTAAACCAGGCTAGAATTCAGGGGATACTTGATAAGTATTCTAAGTTCATGCCAGTTCCAATCAAATTTGGGGAGAAAGACGAAAGCGTAGAAGACGGACAGGACGATGAAGGTAAGCCAAAATACAAGACTGTAAAAGTTGATAACCTAATCAACAACACTCAGCCGCTTTGGACAAAATCTCCATCTGAGCTAAATGATGAGGATTACCTGGCATTCTACAAAGAATTATATCCTTTCAGCGAGGAGCCATTATTCTGGATTCACCTGAATGTGGATTATCCATTCAACCTTACAGGAATTCTTTACTTCCCGAAAGTGAAAAAGGATTTCGAAATCCAGAAAAACAAGATTCAATTATTCTCAAGACAAGTATTCATTACTGATGAAGTGAAGGATGTTGTTCCTGAGTTTCTGATGTTGCTTCACGGGGTAATTGATTCTCCAGATATCCCATTGAACGTATCGAGAAGTTTCCTTCAGGCTGATGGAAATGTGAAGAAAATCAACACCTATATCACTAAGAAAGTAGCTGATAAATTAGGTGAGCTTTTCAAGAATGACAGAGAAGCATACGAGCAGAAATGGTCTGATATCGGATTGTTTGTGAAGTATGGAATGATCTCTGAGCAGAAATTTGACGAGAAAGCGAAAGACTTCTTATTGCTTCAGAATACTGATAACAAGTTCTACACTACTGAAGAGTACAAAGAGCATGTAAAAGCAAATCAGACTGATAAAGATGGTAAGATAGTTTACCTATATACGACTGATGAGGATGCACAGCACGGTTATATTGATAGTGCTAAAAGCAGAAGTTACGACGTATTGAAGCTTGATACTATCATTGATAGCCACTTCCTGAACCACCTTGAGCAGAAAGGTGATGCTACTTTGAAGAGAGTAGATGCGGATGTAGTAGATAAGTTGATTGAGAAGGACGAAAAGAAAGAGTCTGTTTTATCAGAGGATGAGTCTAATACTTTGAAGGAACTTGTAGAAGGAACAATCAATAATAAAAATGCTACTGTACAGGTAGAATCTTTAGCAACTGATGACCTTCCGGTAATTGTAACGTTACCAGAGTTTATGAGAAGAATGAAAGACATGGCTGCTACGGGTGGCGGAGGAGGAATGTTCATGATGGGTGATATGCCGGATCAGTTGAATGTTTCTGTAAATGCAAACCACGCTTTGATCAGCAAAATCCTTAAGTCTGATTCTGAAGATGAGAAGAAGGACTTAGTGAAGCAAGCTTACGACTTGGCATTGCTACACCAGGGAATGCTGAAAGGTCCGGATCTTACCAACTTCATCAAGAGAAGCGTAGACTTGACAGCCAAGTAAATTGCAGAAAACTAATATTAAAAAGGCTTCAGGAAACTGAAGCCTTTTTTATTGTTTTTCGCTGAACAGGTATTAAGCGTAGTTGAAAAAACATAAGGGCAAAATTCACACATCAAAGTAGGTCCCAAAATGGATGAATTTTCTCAATTCATTAATCCTTGATTTATAGGGTTTTATGATAATTCACCTGAATAGAAAGTCGAAATACTGGCAATTTGAGGGTTTTTGAAAATTGGTTTATCCACAAAATCCACATGTTTACCGAAAATAGATTTGTACTTATCTAATAAAAAATGAGAATATAATCAGCTTTCCTAGTTTTGAATTCAGGACAAACTAGGGAAACTATGGCAAATTGGACCTCTTTGGTGTTTTGTATCCTACTAACCACCACAACTATAGCACAAGATATCGCTTCAAATTACGGAGCGAAAAGAGACCCATTCTTACCGATGCAATCCGGAGTAGAATTGATTGATGCAGAAGATAAAATCTTCAAGTCAATTTCTAAGCCGGATAAACTAGAGAATAATATTAACAGCTTATTCTCAGAGAATGGACCTATCATTTCTCCTGATGGAAAGACGCTCTTCTTCAGTAGATCTCATCATCCTGATAATGTAGGAGGAATGGATGACGATGAGGACATTTGGTACAGTGACTGGAACGAGGCTAATAACTCTTGGGATGATCCAAAACCGATGGGCTATAAGCTCAACAACAGAGGACCAAACTTTATCAACTCTGTTTCAATTGAAAATGGAACACAGTATTTGATATTAGGAAATGTGTATGACGGTCCGGTTAAACATTCTAAGATGCATTCAGGGCTTTCATTTTCTAAAAAGACAAAGAAAGGATGGTCCTATCCAGAATCTTTTGAGATCGAAGGTTTTTACAACTACGATGAAAGCGCTGACTTTACAGTTTCTCCTGACGGAAAGTATTTAATTACTTCAGTTGATAGAGACGACTCAAAAGGGATGAGAGATTTATATGTTTCATTTAGAATTGCTGAAAACAAATGGTCTGTTCCTTTCAACTTGAAATCAATCAACACAGAGTTTGAGGAGTCTGCTCCGTTTTTGTTGGATGGTGAATACCTATTCTTCGCAACAGATGGAAGAGATGGATATGGAAGATCTGATATTTATGTTACACGTAGATTGGATAGCTCATGGGAGAACTGGACAGAGCCTATCAACCTTGGTAGCAGAATTAATGATGAGAGAGACAATGAATACTTCTATTACTCAAAGATCAAAAACAAAGCATTTGTTACAATGGGTCTTCATGGTAATGATACCGATATCTATGAGTTGGAAATAGACCTTACGGAGATTCAAAGCACATTTGAAGAAGTGGATGCTTGTTCATCAAGAACTAATTTCGGATTGATTGAGGAGATGCCTTCTGAGAAATTGGAAAGTAATAATTGTATGGCATTTGATGCTTCAGAAGCCTCTGATGAATATGAGCAGCCTATGAAATACATGTGGTACTTTGGAGATTATCAGATTGATTATGGAATGAACGTAACTCATTGCTACGATCAGCCTGGACAGTACAAAGTATCAATGACAGCTATCAACAAAGAGACATATGAGAATCACCATCAGCAGATTGAAAAAACAGTTGATATCTTGCCGGAGATAAATCTTGTTTTGGATGTTGAGAACGAAGGTAGATTGGAAGAGAACTTATCTTATTCAGCTCAGCTTTCTTTTGAGAATTCAGAATTTACAGACATTTCTTACAGCTGGGATTTTGGTGATGGTGAATTTGGTTGTGGACAATACTCAAATCACGAATACAGATTACCTGGAGAATATAGGGTTAGAGCCTTGGTAGCCTTTGACATTGATGGAGAGATGCACAGGTTGATGAAAGAATTTGTTATCGTAATTATCTAATTAATATTTCCTTCTAAAATTTATTTTGGGCAGTTCCGTTATATTAGCATCATGATTAAAAGACTGCCCGGTTTACTAGTATTGACTGTTTTAATTGTATCAAGATCCCACGGACAGGGAATTGATGATGCTTTTACAGTTTCCTATGACACCCCATTAACGATAGACCTGGAGGCAGAGGAAGAAGAGTTTGAAAAAGAACTCATAGAGCCAAAGAAGAAAAAGGTAAAAAAGAATGTCTTCTACGGTATGAAGACCAAAAGGGGATTTACAAAGACTGGATTTGGTAGTAAATTGGTGGTGGAGCAGTTTCATTACCTAAAGGAATATGTTGACCCGGAACCTTATGTAAGAGATGTTTATTGGTATGATTTCAAGAAAAAGAAAATCATCAAATCCCGAAGAATAGATAAACAAAATGGGGTTATCCTTCATGGCCCATATGTGAAAAAGTTGGGGGAACAGGTACTTGAGCAAGGAATATACTACAAAGGCACAAAGCATGGCAGATGGGTAAAGCTCAACAGACATGACATTCTTCAGGGAAAAGAAAAATTCTATAAAGGATGGCCTAAGCAATCGAAAGTGGCTTATTACAATAGAGAAAAGCGCCAGCTAAAAGAAATCATTCCTGTACAATTCGGTGAGAAAGAAGGTTACTATTATGCTTTTCACAAAAGTGGGAGAGTAGCTGCCAGAGGCGAGTATCATTTTGATCACAAAATTGGAGTTTGGACTGAATATTATGATACAAGAAGAAGAAAGAAGAGAGAAATTCAGTATGCAGAAGATCCGTTTGATGAATCATTTGAGCCTTATATCATCAAGGAGTGGGATGAAAGTGGTAAAGTGATTTATGATCACGCCAAGTATGTCAAGTTGACAAGTAACTAAGCTTGTTTTAGAATTACCTGCAACGCCTCTTTTCTGTTTGAGACCCCAAGTTTATCATACACATTTTTCAAATGATATTTTACCGTATTCACAGATAGGAAAACCGTTTCCGCTATCTCACTATTCGTTTTTTCGGTAAGTGCATGTCTTAGAATTTCGTATTCCCTTTCTGACAGAGGCCTGAACAGCCCTTCATTAATCTTATTCATTGGAATGGATTGAAGGTCCTTGCCATCAAATGTAAAAGTCAACTGCGCTCTTAGCGTATCGATTTCCTGGAATAATAAATTCTTCTTCAATTGGAATTTCTGTCTCTGGAAAAATATGAAAATCACAATTCCGATTATCACTATAGTTGCAATCACTGAAAGCAGAATGAATTGCTGTTCTTTAGATTCTATTTTTTGAATTGCAAGTTCATTTTGAGCTGTTAATAATTCAATCTCTGATTCTTTCTGGAATACATCATACTCTACTGAGAGTTGTTCTGCAACACGTTTACTTTTTTGACTCGCCATGCTATCCCTGGCAATCTGAATTTTGTCCTGAAGTTCGTAAGCTGTTTTAAAATCGCGGTTATCGACAGCAAGTTGTTTTTTTAAATTATAAGCATTTACAAGGTCCAGATAGGCTTTGATTCGGGTGGAAATTTGAATTGCTTTGGCTATTTCTACATCCGCTTTTCCAAATTCTTTTTTCTTAATTAACAATTCAGCTTTAGCATTTGCCAGCAGTAAGTTTAGTCGATCACTTCTATCTCCTAAAACAAATTGAGCCCTTTTTAGGTATTCTTCAGATTGAGACAGGTCTCCCATTCTTTGACTTAATACACCAAGGTTTAACAATCGCTTAGCAGCGTTTAAGGAGTCTCCATTGTTAATGAACATTTGGTGAGATTGGTTGACATAATGGAGGGCTGAATCGAATTGCCCCAATTCCCCATAAGTCATTCCGATATTATTGAGCTTGGTGGCATATGATTTAGAGTTCTTTTCAGCATCGATGTATTTTAAAGATTTCTGATAAAGCGCAATGGCTTTTTCCTGTTGGCCTAATCTGTTATTTACAAAAGCCAGATCATTGAGATCGTACGAAATGCTCACGGAATCATTGATTGCCTGATTGATGGCAAATGTTTGTTCAAAATATTTTAGTGATTCTTCGTAATTACCCTGATAAACATAATTGGTTGCTATTCCTGCCAAAGCTTCAGCCATTCTGGAAGTATCATTTAACTGCGTTGATTCGTTTAATGCGTTCTCTCCATATTCGTGAGCTTTAGCATGGAGACCTAATGAAGAGTAGGCACTGGCAACAGAAATTTGAAGGTCAATTAGTATTGCAGGTTTATTGACCCCACTTCTTTCCAGGTTTGATATAGCGCGGAGACTGGCAGCAAGGGATTCTTTCGTTTCGTAGAGATAGTAATGTAAGTCTGCTTTTACCCGATAATATCTGGCGGCTATAAATGGTGGGGTTTTATCCGGGTTAGCTTTTTCTACTAAGAGTAAAGCATTTTCATACTCCTTCGCTTTTATAAGCGAATCAAGTATTTGAAAATTCTTTTCATGGTCCTGAGCATTGAGTATACCAGACCAGGCGATAAAAATCGCTAATAGCAGGTTCCTTAGGTGCATATTAGGTAGAAGGAGTTAAAAGTGACTTCCTATACTAAGATAGTTATTTATTTAGAACCCAAGTTAGGAAGTCACTGGTGTGGACCTACGGTTAAAAGTAATTCTGATCTAATATGCTGTCGTTTCTCCTTTTTGTCCTGAAGAAAACGCTTATTTCATGAGTACCATAATTTGATTGGATAAGCGAATTTGCCGGGATCTCAAATGAATAACCAATTCTTAAGTTATCTGTAGCTTCCAGCATCATATAAATTCCATAATGCTTCAAATCCCTTACAGTTAACCCACCCCAGACTTTTTCATCTATCAAAGTACTGACATTGAATTCAGTAGAAATTCTTCCATCTACAACATATCGCATAAGCGACATCACTCTTACCAATGTGTAGGGAGCAGGTTCGAATGCGAGTCCACCAGTTAAGTAGTAGTGTCGCATGTATCTGGTGCTTTTTAAGGCGCCATCATTAACATTGATATCCAATATTCTTGGAACAGACGCTCCAACAAAATATTTATTGGTAATGTACATGGCACCCACGCCGAAGTTCGGTTTCATGAAATTGTCCAGGTCGGTATTGAGGCTAGGATCGTCTACAAAATCAAGTTCCAGATTACTAAAATCGTAACTGAAATTGATTAACCCTGCCTGGAGACCCATTGCAAGTTTTGCTTCCTCGAAATTGATATTGTAGGAGTATGTTGCTTGTAATTCCGTATTGGTATTTACACCAAATTTATCCTGAAGAATAAGCCCCCCAACCCCAATTTTTCCATCTAAAATGGACTTTTGAGCTGTCAAAGTATGAGTTACTGGAGCACCTTCAATTCCTGCCCACTGCAATCTGCTCATCAGACCAATTGAGAATCGATCGTATACGCCGGTATAGGCTGGATTGATCATCAACTGGTTAAATTGGTACTGGCTGTAGAGTGGGTCCTGTTGGGCCCACCCTGCCAGTACACTAAGCCAAAATAATGCAGTGGTTGATATGATCTTTAAAGTCTTCATCGTTTCAAAAAGATATAGCCGGTAGTAACATTATTTTTCCCAAGACTAATGGAATAGAAATAATTACCAGTGATCAACTCTTGGTTGTTAACCACATTTCCATTCCCCCTGAATACCCTGTCCTGATTGTCATAGTTTTCCATTTGGAAGACCAGTTCTCCAACACGGTTATAGATTTCAACTTTGTTATTTTCGTATAACTCAACATTCTCAATTCTAAGGAAATCATGTTTGCCATCCTGGATTGGAGTCACAACATTGATTACCCTGATAGGCGGTAATGTTTCATCAGTGGAAGATTTGCCAACCACATAATAGCGGCCCAGTGCTAATCCTGCACTCTCGACAAATCCACTCTCAACGGAACCTGTCACCGTTTCTCTTCCGATATCATAAAATTTGGCGACATCTGAGGTGGCTTGTGCAATGGTTGCTTCTTCTTCATCAGCCAATATTCCTTCATTGACAATTGGCAGAACAATATTGCTACCCTGGTATGAATTATCAGTAAGAAGTTCCCAGTACCTGAGATCGGAAATTGCTGTTAATGATCCTCCAACACCCTGTTCACTTTGCTCAGAAAAGGTTCGGATTCCAATCATTGGATTATCACCTTGTACATTTTTAAGTGTGACAGGGAGGTAGTTGGTTTCGTCACCAATAGGGTAAAATAACTCACCAACCCCCTGTCTATGCACTTCACCAATTATATATGATTCTTCAGAAGTTCCATTTAATATCACATCTGGTCCCAGGACTATTCTGGAGCCATCTTCAACAACCAGTTTGCCACTTTCAAATTCAAGTGTACCATTGATTGTCACACTTTCCATCAGAATTTTATTTCCACCTCCAGCTAATATGAAATGGTCAAAATCCTGGTCGTTGTGATTGATGACCTGGTCTTCTTCGCTTGCAAAAACTACTTCACCACCTTCAGAAGTGTAGTTGCCCAGATTCATCCAACTTCCAGAGATTCTCAGCTCACCACCATTTGTTAATGTTCCTTTGTTAGTAAGATTTCCATCTATTGAAGTTACCAGATCATTTGTTAGTGATACCGTACCTTCAATGACTACATCCTGAGTAAAGCCCTTTCCAGTAATCAATAAAATGCAGATGACTGAAAAAGCTATTTTGCTAATTGTCATCTTATTCATTGTTATTGGAGTTGTTGTTCAATAAAGTGTATATCGTATTGATTTGAGCTTTCATCTCGGCGATTTCATTCTGAGATTCGCTCAATTCATTTTTCAGATCCTTAACCTCAGATGATTGTGCTTTCAATGCTTCAATTAGAAGAGGGATTAATTCACTCTGAGCTATTTGACCATTTTCATTGACCAGCTGTGGTAAGTATTCTTTGATAAGTTCATTATCCAAAGCAAACTGATCACCATCTGTGACGGCTTCTTGCTGTAGCAATGCTTCCACATCTGAGGATTCAACTGCTTTCATTATTGAAGTACCAGAAGGAGTGAAGAATCTGCCATTTTCGATTACCACGTTTCCTTCTACCTTAAGCAATGCCTCTGGGTTAGTGTAACCGTAAGTCTGAGGATTAACCAGGTTTAAAGGTCTGAATTGAACGATGTTTCCATATTCATCAAGATCCATGGACTTCTGAGCGAATTTCTCATATTTCAGTTCTTTCCACTCAGGTAGCTGATAGGCCTGGAAGTCGATATCATAGTATCCTGAAGAAAGTACGTAAGCGGTATATTCACCCGACATTAATGGACTTCTTTCAAAAGTGATTTCAAAAGAATCACCTATCTGCATGATGTGATAGTTTTTGTCAATTTTTGATAACACATCTGTCTTAAGGCTTGAAGATTTTACTTTTAGTGTGTCTATTAATTCCTGATTGGTTACAGAATCATATTTGTGAATTACTATAGCTACATAGTCAACAAAAGATGTTTCGGGCTCTTCCAGTTGAATTTTTACTTTCACTTCTTCCAGATCCTCATTTATTGGAATTATTGAGGATTGCAATCTTTCTAAATACTTGTGAGCTTGTGCTTCAATGATGTTTGCTTCTCTCACATAACCATCGCCATTATCAATGTAGAAGAATGGACAAACTGTTGGGAAATACTCAACTAACTGATCATTTGTATTATTGATTCTAACCTGATTAGTTCCGGAAGAAACACTTACTTGTGTCAGTGCAGCATAGAAAGGAGTGTTGACATCAAAGTAAGTGGAGGTTGCAACCATATTTGTGCTACTCATCAGAATGTAATCACTGGTACCTTCCTGTAGATCAAGCATTGTTCTGCTTCCCGCGCGGAAGGCAATTCTATCTGTAAAAAACTGCATATCAGTATCAGTATCTCCTGTGTGTTGCAGTGCTTGACTCATAGCCATTGTTCCGACAATACTTGTTACGCCACCAGAACTGATGGAAATTCTAGTAGATCCTGTATTTACATTGGTTCCATCGGCAATTATGAATGACCCAACATCACTAACTCCGGCAGCAAATGTATTATCTCCTGTAACATACCTTACGGAAGCTTCTTCATTAAACGTACCTGTAGATTCAACTTCTATCTGTGGA